>JBBANM010000025.1:0-24214 GCA_040401995.1 Saprospiraceae bacterium | reverse complement strand
GGGCTTTAGCCCGTTGACCATCAGGTCAGAAATCACGAAGGAGAGCCGTAGGCTCGGCACATATAAAAACCAATTTACAAAGACCTATCGGTTAAGATGCAAATTTGGAAAAGGATGTTGTAGCCATGGCCTGGTTCCAAAACCGCCAAATTTCCCCAACCAGAATGTAGTCCCACTTCACCCCCAATCGTCGTTTTTTACCAAAAACGGCTAAAAAAACCAGTGAATTTTACAAGTTTTTTTCAATATAATACAATGGAAGTCAGTTAATTAAATATCTGGCTTGCGAATTTTCGCACCAAAAAGGCACAGTTTTCAAATTTTTTACTCTATATTTGTCATATCCTATCAAAACATAAGCCACTCATTAACGCCCCTTAATAGTTTTGTAATCCCATAACATGTTTGTTTTTGATAACCAAACTGTTAATCCATGTTAAGTATCTTTACAACCTGGCTTGTGCTTTCTCACGCAACATTGACGAACTTGCCCAAGCCAATTATAACAGCAGAAGGACAGTTCCGTTCGGAAGTAATCGCATACGGTCAGCAATATTTGGGTCTTCCCTATGTATATGCCAGCAGCACTCCTGAAAAAGGAGGTTTCGACTGCTCCGGTTTTACCTCTTATGTATTTGCACATTTCAACATCAGCTTGTCCCGTTCAGCCTGTTCGCAGGCTCCACAGTGCCAATCCATTAAAAAGGAAGAAGCACAACCAGGGGACCTGATCTTTTTCCGACGATCGTCGCGAAGCCGGATTCATCACGTAGCCATGGTCTACTCGAATGATGATACCGGCATCCAGATCATCCACAGTTGTTCATCGCGCGGGATAACAATTGAAAGCCTCGAAAAATCGGCTTATTGGATGAAAAAAAACATCAGCATGGGCAGAATCATCACTGAAGACGGCGTGCTCGCTTACCGCAAATTCCAAGCTTCTAATACCACCCCACTCCTAGCTGTAGCGCTACCCGTACCCCTCCAAGTTCAAGCGCCTACCATTCAAATTCCAGCTCTTACCTCCTTACTTTCCGCTAAATTGTACGCTACTCCGCTAGAAAACACCCTGTCGGATGTGCCTACGCCCCAAGAAAAGATGGAACTGGAAAAAATCGACAACATCTGTATCGACGAAGTAAAACCAGATGTTGATCAGCGTTAGGAATGGTTAATCAATAAAGCACCCATTCCTTAAAAATCACTTCCGTTTTTATATTCTATTAAAAATTAGGCCTTTCTTATTGGTAACCTCCCAAAAGTTTCGTACTTTTTTTTGAGGAATCACTAATGTATTGGGATTTCTCTGATGATTGCTTATATTCGCCAACTCTGGGGTCGTTGCTGGATTATGACCTGCGTAAATTAAGTGAGGGCCTACTGCCCAATAAAACCTGCTTTAAAAATGATTAATTTGATTCTCTTCGGCCAACCAGGATCTGGAAAAGGCACGCAGGCAGCTAAACTGGTGGAGAAATACAACCTGTTGCACATTTCAACCGGCGATCTGTTTCGTTACGAAATCGGAAATGCTACCCCGCTTGGTTTGGAAGCCAAAAGTTATATGGATAAAGGCCAATTAGTGCCCGATTCTGTTACCATTGGCATGCTCCGCAATAAAGTGGAATCCAATACCATGTCTTTTGGCTATATTTTTGACGGTTTTCCGCGCACCATTCCACAATGCGAAGCTTTAGATAATCTGCTTTCCGAAAGAAAAGCGCACATCAATTTGCTCATCATGCTAGATGTGCCAGATGAAGAAGTGGTACGTCGCCTCTTGGAACGCGGCAAAACTTCTGGTCGCCCAGACGATAACGACGAAACCATCATTCGCCGCCGCATGGTGGTGTACAAGAATGAAACCACTTCGGTATTTGGCTATTACCAGGAGCATGGCTGTGCGGTGAAGATTTCTGGCGTAGGCGAAATTGAAGACATTTTTCAAATCATCTGCGCAGAGATTGAAAAATCTTTGGATGAATAGGATGTTGTGATAGCTTAAGAACCTATCCAGCAATTATTATAAATTCCTTGTAATTCAGCGAAGTAAAGCGTATTTTTGCACCCTTAATCGAAAATATGGCTGATCAGAACTTTGTTGACTATGTGAAGATATGTTGCCGCTCTGGTGCGGGCGGAGCAGGTTCTGTGCATTTTTACCGCGATAAGTTTACTACCAAAGGCGGTCCTGACGGCGGCGATGGCGGGCGCGGCGGAAATATCATCCTGCGTGGCAATAGCAATGTCTGGACCTTGCTGGCCCTCAAATACCGCAAACATGTAATTGCTACTCCCGGAGAACGCGGAAGCGGTGGCGGCAAACACGGCGCTAGCGGGGATGACGTGATCCTTGATGTCCCCTTAGGAACGATCGCTAGGGACGCGGAAACCAAAGAAGTTCACTTCGAAATTACCAAACACGGCGAAGAACGCATCATCGTACCCGGCGGTAGAGGCGGTATGGGCAATACGTTTTTCAAACATGCTACCTTTCAAGAACCGCGCTATGCCCAGCCCGGCGAACCCGGTCTAGAAGAATGGAAAATCCTGGAATTAAAGATATTGGCCGATGTCGGTTTGGTGGGTTTCCCGAATGCTGGGAAGTCAACCCTGCTCTCGGTCATCACCGCCGCCAAACCCAAAATTGGCGATTACGCTTTTACTACTCTAACTCCCAACCTAGGCATTGTTTCCTACCGCGATGATAAGTCGTTTGTAATGGCCGATATTCCGGGGATCATTGAGCATGCCAGTGAAGGCAAAGGACTTGGTTTGCGCTTTTTGCGCCACATCGAGCGCAACTCAACTTTGCTGTTCATGGTTCCTGCTGATGCCGATAGCATCCGCAAGGAGTACGATATCCTGGTGCATGAGCTGGAGGTTTACAATCCGGAGTTACTAGACAAACCGCGGGTGCTGGCCATTACCAAAGCCGACTTGATCGATACCGAACTCAAGGAAATGCTGATGCCGGAAATCCCAACCGATGTGCCGCATGTTTTTATCTCCGCATTGACCAATTTAGGCTTAGGAGAGTTGAAAGACTTGCTTTGGGAAACGATCATCAATAATATTCCCGAACCTGAAGTGGAGAAACCCTACGTGGAGCGGCGCTACGAGTTGCCGCCCAATTATGTGGATACCCGCAACGACAATCCAGCGCACATCGAGGGGCCCGATGAAGGTAGAAAGTGGGACGAAGACTCGGCCGCCTGGGAATTGGAAAACGATGATTTTTCAATTGACGTTGAATTATAGTACTTCATTATCGATCGGCTGAAAAAAATTAGGAATTTTTTTCAGCCGTTTCTTCCCTCAAAAATGCATCTCATTACCTTTGCGGCAAACTTGTTTGTATGAATCCGCAAAAGATAGAATTGTCCCTCGCTGATCTTTTCGAAAAATGGACAGGCGAAAGTCCTAATTTGGTTTTGCCCTTAGCGCCTTCCGGATCGGAGCGTATCTACTACCGCTTACAACACGGCGATAAGGCCGCCATTGGTACTTATAGTCCAAATGAAAAGGAAAGTCAGGCTTTTCTGGCTTTTAGCCGCCATTTTTACGACAAAGGCCTGCCCGTTCCTGAAATTTATGCCGAAAACTTAGCGGAGAAGATCTACTTGCAAGAAGATCTGGGATCTACCACGCTCTATAGCTTCATCATCCAGCAAACGGATTATTTTCCCGATTACTTGGTGCAGATTTATAAAAGGGTGGTAGAGCAATTGGCGCGACTGCAGATCATTGGCGGCGCCGAGTTGGATTATAGTTTTTCTTATCCCAAAACTACCTTCGATAAAGAATCGATGTTTTGGGACCTCAACTATTTCAAGTACCATTTTTTGATGGTCACCAAGGTTCGGTTTGACGAGCAGTCGCTGGAAAATGACTTTCATGCCTTAGCAGATTACCTACTGACTGCCGATGATCAGTATTTCATGTTCCGCGATTTTCAGTCGCGCAATATCATGATTCGCAGTGGCGAGCCATTTTTTATTGATTACCAAGGTGGGCGCCGGGGCGCTTTGCAATACGATTTGGCTTCTTTGCTGTACCAAGCCAAAGCCAATATCCCGCCCGATATTCGCAATGAGCTTTTGGAACACTACATCGAAGTAGCATCTAAGCTTACCCCGATTGATCGGGAAACTTTCATCCAGTTTTACCACGGCTACGTGCTGATGCGCAACATTCAAGTACTGGGCGCTTATGGGTTCCGCGGCATTTTTGAGCGCAAAGAGCATTTTTTGAAAAGTATCCCCTATGCTTTGCGCAACATCAAAGTGCTGCTCGACAATTGGCAATTGCCCATCGAGCTACCGGCTTTGCGCGAGGCCCTGCAGCGCATCATCGATTCCAAAAAATTTGAACCCTTCAATAAAATCAAGAGCAGCACCAGTCTGCTGACCGTCAACATCAACAGTTTTTCTTACCATGCCAGCGGAATTCCGGAAGACAATTCCGGGAATGGTGGCGGATTTGTTTTTGACTGCCGGTTCATCCACAATCCAGGGCGTTACGAGCCGTACAAAAAACTGACTGGTAGGGATGAAGCGGTCATCAACTTCCTACAGCAACACAGCATCATGGAAGAATTCCTGCACAGCGTGTGTCGGATCGTGGACCCAGCGGTGGAAGATTACATCGAGCGCAGTTTTACCAGCTTGACCATCAATTTTGGTTGTACCGGTGGTCAGCACCGCTCGGTTTACGCTGCCGACGCCCTTTCCAAGCATCTTAAGGAAAAATACGGCGTACGGATTAACCTCCACCACATCGAACAAGAAAAGAAGAACTGGGAGAATTAGGAACGGGTGAACAATAAATTACCGCTTTAGCCGCCGCTATTTTGCTGCCAAGCGACTATCTTTTGAGGCGAATAGCCACCCTATTTAACGAAAAAGGTAGGAAGGGTGGCAGTGAAAGAGCAAGGGTAAGTGGTGATTTATTTTTTAACCGTTCCTTAGCCTAAACTTAATCTAGGTTTTACAATTAAATACGCTGGATTCAAGAAATTTGAGGCACACGAAAAAATACCGTCATGCGTTACCTCAAATCTCTTGGTCTGCTCTTGTTTTTTTGCCAAAGCCTACTGGCTCAAGGCCCCGCTAAAGTCGTTACCCTGCAAGTGCCCGGTCGCAACGAATACGCCCAATTGGATACCCTCGAAATGACCGGTACGCTGGCCAGCGGCCGTCGCGTAACGCCCGTGGGCAAGGTGGTGCGCATCACCCACGACCCCTTTGGGATGGCCGTATCACCAGATGGAAAAACTGTGGTCACCCTTCATGACGGGGTGGTAACAGTGATCAACACCCAGCAAATCGACAAACCCATCCGCATTCCTTCTTATGATCGCAAGATTTCCGGTATCCTGGATGGCGCGTCTTTCCTGGGCGTCGCTTTTTCACCCGATAGCAAAACTGTCTACCTCTCTCAAGGCGATAAAGGCAAGGTGGTGATTTTTGACCTGGAAAAAATGGCCAAAAAAGGTTCGATTGACCTCGATGGCGAGTTCAATGGTGTAAAATACGAAGACAGCTTTACCTCCCATTTGGTATTGAATGCGGCCAAAAACGAACTTTTGGTACTGGATCGCGGAAATTTCCGCATGGTACGCATTGATTTGGCTACCAAACGGATCACTGCCTCCATCAAAACGGGGCGTCAACCATTCCACATTGCTTTGAGTCCGAAACACGATCTGGCCTTGGTTGCCAATGTTGGTTTGTATAGCTACCCTACCGTTCCTGGAGTAACGCCACAGAATAAGGACACGATGATGTTGACCTTCCCGCCTTATGGTACGTTTACCCAAGCTTCCATTGTAGGCGATACCTTGCCTGATGGCCGCGTCATTCCTGGCTTAGGCGATCCGCGGCATCCCGATGCGATGAGCGTTTTTGCCATTGATCTTACCTTGAATCGCGTGGCAGGGATTTACAAAACCGGTCGCCAAATTGGTCAATTCATCGAAGAAGCGGAAATTGTGGGCGGCGCAAGTCCAAACTCTATTGCCGTTGGTCAGCGCTATGCCTACATTGCCAATGCCACCAACGATTTGATCTCGGTATTGGATTTAGAAACCAAAAAAATGGCCGCTGAATTCCCGATTACCGTTGCTGGCCAACTCGATAAACACCGCGGACTCATGCCTTTTGGCGTAGCGATGAACGCTGATGAATCGCGCTTGTATGTGGCATTGCTGGGTTTCAATGCTGTAGCGGTGATTGATTTAAAAACCCGCAAAACCATCGGCCTGATTCCTACCGGTTGGGGCCCTTCACAGGTGGCGCTTTCTCCGGATGGAAAAAATTTATACATTGCTTCAGTACGCGGTTTGGGCGCCGGACCCAACGGCGGAAAGAATTTCAAAAGACCCGTACAAGGAACCTACATTGGCGATATTCAATTGTCGACCTTCCAAAGTGTACCCGTTCCTGATGCGGCTACTTTGGCAAACTATACCCAACAAGCACTGGCCAATACATTCGAAAGCGTAACTGTAAATGACGATGGCGCAAATCCCCTGCCGCCAGCGCCCGGCGTACGCAAAAGCCCGATCAAACACATCGTCTACATCACCAAAGAAAACCGCACTTACGACGAGGTCTTTGGTCAGCGCAGCGAAGGCAAAGGCGATGTAAGCCTGGCTAAATATGGCGTGGGCGTTACCGTAAAATTGAAAAGAGATACCTTCCAAAATGTCAATGTGATGCCCAATCACCACAAGATTGCGCGACAGTGGTCTTTTTCTGATAATTTTTACTGCGATTCTGATGCCTCCATCCATGGTCACCACTGGATGTTGGGCGTGGTACCCAACGAATGGGTGGAAGCAAATTCTAGCTCCGACGGCTCGTTCAAAGCATTTTCTTCCGCGCCTGGTCGTCGTTTCCCAAAAGCTAGCGGCGCGATGGATCCCGAAGATTACAACGAGATCGGCGGTTTGTGGGAAGCTTTGGAACGCAACAAAATTTCCTTCTACAACTTTGGCGAAGGCAACGAATACGCGGGTGTATCCGAAGAATGGGATCATCTGGAGTTTGGTGCGCGCCAACCGGTGATTTTTCCCTTGCAAAAAGCGGTGTATGATCGCACCTCCCGGTTCTACGCCGGTTTTGATATGGACATCCCCGATCAGTTGCGCATCGATCAGTTTGAAAAAGAGTTTACTGAAAAATGGTTGAGCGGTAAAGACACCATGCCTCAATTGATTGCCATGCAGCTGCCCAACGACCACAGCGCGGGCGCCCGCCCGGAAGCGGGTTTTGCCTCGGATCATGCTTACATGGCCGACAACGACTTGGCACTGGGTCGCCTCTTGGAGTTTTTGTCGAAAACCCCTTATTGGAAAAATACCTTGGTGATCGTTACCGAAGATGATCCGCAAGGCGGCGTGGATCACATTGACGCGCACCGTTCCATTTTGTTGATGGCGGGGCCGTATATCAAAAAAGGCTATACCTCGCATACTCACGGCAACTTTGGTTCGCTGCTAAAGGTGATTTATAATGTGTTGGGTGTGCCATATGTCAACCAGTATGATCTTACTGCTTCCTTGTTACAAGACCTGTTCACTAGCACGCCTGATTTCGCGCCATATGAATACGTGATCCCCGACACCCGCGTTTTTGAGACCAAAAAAGCGATGGAGGCTTATGAAAAACGCTTCAAATGGTCGGAGAAAATGCGCAAAAACAAACCCAAAATGGACGACGAGGAAGAGCAGCGTCGCAAACATTACGAGGGAAAAAACTGAGCAGAGTAGCCATTCTTAATCCCAAAGCGCCGCAATAAATGCCAATCTGGCCATTCATTGCGGCGCTTTTTATATCTTGCCTTTTCCATTTGAAAAACGAAAACCATGCACACCTACATCGCATTCCTACGCGGCATCAACGTTGGCGGCAATAAAATCATCAAGATGGCACTGCTCAAAGATATGTTGGAAAAACTGGGTTTTGACAAAGTCGCTACCTATATCCAAAGCGGGAATGCCGTTTTTCAAAGCAAATCAGCAGATACGGCCAATTTAGCGGCACAGTTAGCGGACGCCATTAAAGCAACTTTTGGTTTTGAGGTGATCGTGTTTTTAAAATCCTTACCCGAGCTGAAAACCATTATGGCCTTAAACCCCTACGCCGATAAACCGCTGCAGCCGGAAGAACGCATTTACTTCACCTTGCTTAGCGGCCAGCCCTTAGAAGAAAAATGGGTCGCTATGGTTCAAAAAAATGAAAGCATTGACGAGGTAACCCTGCAATATGATGTTGCTTATTTGTATTGCCGTGGCGGGTACAACCGTACTTTTTTTTCCAATTCTTTTTTTGAAAAACAACTCAAATTATCCGCTACTACCCGAAATTTGGAAACATTGGCCAAAATAGTAGAACTGGCGGAAATGCTCTAAAATATTTTTGTACCTATCGAAAATTGCGCATTTTCAAATCCCCAAGTACTTGACCTTTCACAAATTGTATTATTTTGCTGAAAAGTAAGTACCTACATGAAAATTCAGCGCCCATTTTTCCTTTTGCTGACGCTTCTTTGGTTCAGCACCACCTCGATGTTGGCTCAAGCACCAATTGATAAAGACGCTACGCTTGCCACGCGCAACCTCTACAAAAACCTCTTCAGCTTAATGAATAATGGCAAACTGCTGTTTGGGCACCAGGATGACCTGGCTTACGGCGTTGGCTGGAGGGGACACAAAAAAGACTCCGACATCAAACGCACGGTTGGCGATTTTCCAGCCGTTTTTGGTTGGGATTTGGGACATATTGAGTTGAATGAAAAAAAACAAATCGACTCGGTTCCCTTCAACAAACTCCGCAAATACATCAAAAGAGCTTACCGTATGGGCGGCATAAACACCATCAGCTGGCACGTACACAATCCGGCCAGTGGCGGTTCGGCTTGGGATACCAGCGGTATGGCGGTTCGCACCATTTTGCCAGGTGGCGTCAATCATGACAAATTTATATCCTGGCTGGATAAGGTTGCTGATTTTGCCTTGTCGCTAAAAATAGGAGACACGGCCATTCCTGTCATTTTCCGTCCTTATCATGAAAATACAGGTAGCTGGTTTTGGTGGGGGGAAAAACTGGCTACCCCTGAAGAATATACCGCTTTGTGGAAGATGACGGTCGATTACCTCCGCAACCGAGGAGTTCACAATTTTCTGTACGCATACTCACCTGATCGGTTTGCTTCTAAGGAGCATTACTTGCGTTGCTATCCTGGCGATGATTATGTCGATATTCTAGGGCACGATTTGTACCATCAAAACCGCAGCAACCCTGAATCGGGCAAGTTATTTAGTTTTATCTTAAACAAAGACCTCACTACCATGACTGAACTGAGTAAAGAACGCAATAAAATCATTGCGCTCACCGAAACAGGCGTGGATATGGTGGGTTTCCCCAATTGGTGGACCAGCGTATTGGGTGCGACTTTGAAAAACTACAACCTGGCCTATGTGCTGGTGTGGCGCAACGCCCGGCTAAGTCATTATTTTGCTCCATTCCCAGGACAGGCTACGGAGCAAGATTTCAATGCCCTGATGAAAGACGAGCGGTTGTATATGTCTAAAAAACTCAAACAAGAAAAAGTATATCATCCAAAGCCCTAATGAGGTAAGGAACGGCTCTATTTTCAAACACCTTAGACCATGCTCAAAAAACAAATTACTTTTTATAGCCTCGTCATGATTGCCGTAGGTTCGAGCATCGGCTCAGGGATTTTTCGAACCCCAGCAGAAATTGCCGGTTATTTACCTACCTCCGGGTGGATGTTAGGTGTATGGATTGTCGGAGGCTTAATTGCCTTGTGCGGTGCGCTTACTTTTGCGGAATTGGCCTCTATCTTTCCTAAAGCTGGAGGGTTTTACGTTTTTTTGAAAGAAGCTTTTGGTGAATTGGCTGCATTTCTTTATGGCTGGTCGATGTTGCTGGTGATCAATACCGGTTCGTTGGCGGCGCTGAGTTTGGTGTTTACGGGCTATCTCAAAACGCTGTTGCCCTTCCCAGATAGTTGGGAAACCGGTATCGCTATTTTGACGATCACCTCGTTGACCATCATGAATGTGGCGGGAGTGCGTTGGGGCGGGTTGTTTGCCGCCATCTTTACTTCTGCCAAGTTATTGGGAATTCTCATCGTCATTTTGATTGGGTTCCTGTTTGGGACTTTGCATTTTTCGGTGCTTGATTTTACCTGGCCAGGCAATGCTAGCGGGTTGCCGCTAATTCCTTCTTTTGGTTTGGCTTTGATTGGTGTTTCTTTTTCTTACGGCGGGTATCAGCATGCTACTTTTTTGGCCGCGGAAGTAAAAGACGCCGACCGACAAGTACCGAGGGCGATGTTACTAGGTATCGGGATTGTATGTGTGGCGTATATTTGCACTAATTTAGCGTACCTCAAATTGTTGCCCATTGAAAAAATAGTGGGTTCCAGCGGTGTGGCTTCCCAGGCAATTTCTACTGTTTGGACGGCGGGCGCTAAATTTGTATCGTTGTTGATTGTGTTGTCGGTATTGGGAACCATTGGCATTTACATCCTCACTGCGCCACGAATTTATTTTGCGATGGCGCAAGATGGTTTGTTTTTCAAAAAATTTGCCGAAGTGCATCCCCACTATCAGACCCCGCAGTGGGCTATTGTTTTTCAATCCTTGTGGACGATTCTGTTGCTGTTGTTTTGGAAAACGTTTTCCAACCTTATTACCTATGTGGTTTTTGTGGATACCGGCTTTTTTCTCTTGACCGCTGCCACCATTTTTGTTTACCGCAAAAGAAAACTGGCCAGAGGGTACAATACCTTGTTTTACCCAGTACCGCCTTTGGTGTTTATCGCCATGTCGGCGTTTATCGTGATCAATACTTTCCGTGAAAAACCAGAACAAGCACTGGCCGGGATCTTTTTCTTGGGGTTGGGAAGTTTATTTTTCTGGTATTTTAAGCGGGTAAGTAGCTCAATAAAAATATAATTCCAATGCGTTACAAAGTGCTGTTTTTGCTGTTGTTTCTCTGGGCTGGAACAAGCGAATTGCTTATTGCCCAAGCGACTGATCCCGATATCGTTCAAGTTCGCGCATTGCTCCAGCAACAACAAGATGCCTGGAACCGCGGCGACATCGATGCTTTTATGCAGGCGTACTGGAAATCGGATCAACTACAGTTTGTCGGTGGGAATGGCGTTACGTTGGGGTGGCAAAATACCTTGGACAACTACAAAAAACGTTATCCCAACCGTTCAGCCATGGGGCAATTGACATTTGGCGTGGTCAGCGTGGAAAAATTGAGCAAAAAGGTCATTTTTTTGATCGGTACTTGGAATCTAAAACGCGATACCGATCAACCTGGTGGGTATTACAATTTACTTTGGAAAAAAATAGCTGGTCGCTGGGTTATCGTAACCGATCACACCAGTAGTCGCGGGTAAAAACACAATCATGCAAGCGCTCACTTTTCACGGAAAACAGAACATTCATTTCGAATCCATTCCTGACCCTACATTGGTGGAACCCACCGATGTGATCCTTAAAGTTCACTGCTGCGCCATCTGCGGATCGGATTTGCATGTGTATCACGAGCTAGAAAAAGGCTGTGATCACGGTGCGGTGATGGGACACGAATTTGTGGGCGAGGTTGTAGAAAAAGGGAGTGCAGTTACTTCACTTCAAGTAGGCGATCAGGTGATGAGTCCGTTTACAACCTCCTGCGGGCAATGCTTCTATTGTCTGCAAGGTTTGACCTGCCGCTGCGTGCATGGGCAGTTGTTTGGTTGGCGCGAACAAGGACACGGCCTCCACGGGGGGCAAGCTGAATACGTACGCGTGCCCATGGCAGCACAAACATTGGTCAAAATCCCGCAAGGGCTAAGCCAAGAAGTAGCCCTCTTGCTGGGCGACATCCTTTCTACCGGCTATTTTTGTGCCGATCAGGCCATGATTCATCCGGATCAGGTACAAGTGGTGGTAGGTTGCGGACCGGTAGGCTTGATGGCCATTTGGTCGGCGCGAAAATTGGGCGCCCAGCAACTGTACGCCGTAGACATGACACCAGAAAGACTAGCAAAAGCTAAGGCTTGGGGAGCTATTCCCATCGATTCTCGTACCGAAGATCCCCTGGAAGTAATCCACGCTGTCACCCAAGGCCGTGGCGCTGATTCGGTCATGGAAGCGGTTGGCAATCACAGTGCCAATCGATTGGCCATAAAGCTCTTGCGTCCGGGTGGTACACTTTCGGCGGTGGGCGTATGCACCGATGCGCACCTGGCTTTCTCGCCAGTAGAAGCCTACAACAAAAACCTCACCTATAAAGTCGGGCGCTGTCCAGCGCGGTACTACATGGATCGATTGGTAGATCTGGCGCATGAGGACGCCGAACTGCTAACGACGGTTTTTTCTCATCATTTACCTTTATCGGCAGGACCTGAAGCGTATCAGATTTTTGCCGAAAAAAAAGAGAACTGTACCAAGGTGTTGTTGATTCCGGGGTAATAGACAGGTGAAAATTCAACAATCTCTTTACCTTCGCCCGCAAATCAAGTACTGCCATGAAGCTTCAAGGTGAATTAACCCGTACCATCTGGATTGATCCGCACGATCCGCATACTGTTCATACTTTTGATCAACGGCTTTTCCCTTTTCAAGTCGTTGCCGAACCTTTGCGAACAATTGAAGATGCGGCCATTGCCATTGAGGAAATGCATGTACGTGGCGCTCCTTTGATTGGCGCTACTGCTGCTTATGGTTTATATCTGGCGGCTTTAGCAGCGCCTGAAGGGGAAGAAGGAGCAGCTTTTTTGGAACAATCAGCAGCTCGGTTGCGGCGCACCCGCCCTACTGCCATTGACCTTTTTTACTGCATTCAGCGGGTAATGGACGCCTTAGCCGTTGCTCCGCCCAATCGCAGCGCGCGTATTGCCACCGCATTTGAAGCAGCCGCCCTCATTGCCGATGAAAGCGCCGAGCAGTGCCGCATGATTGGCGTACATGGATTGCCAATCATCGAAGCGCTAAGTGCAAAAAAACAGGGCAAAACAGTTAATATCCTTACCCATTGCAACGCTGGTTGGTTGGCTTGTATAGATCATGGTACGGCCACTTCACCGATTTATGCTGCGTTTGATAAAGGCATTGAAGTACATGTGTGGGTAGATGAAACCCGTCCCCGCAACCAAGGCGGAAAAATTACCGCTTTTGAGTTGCTGGAACACGGCGTGCCCCATACCATCATCACCGACAACGCTGGCGGGCATTTGATGCAACATGGCCAAGTTGATATGGTTATTGTTGGCACTGATCGGACTACACGGCAGGGTGATGTAGCTAATAAAATCGGGACTTACCTCAAAGCGCTAGCGGCTAAAGATAACGGCGTTCCTTTTTACGTGGCATTGCCTTCCAGCACACTGGATCTCAGCATCCGCGATGGCGTGAAGGAAATTCCCATTGAGCAGCGTAGCGAAGAGGAAGTAAAATATGTTTGGGGCTGGAAAGACGGCGCCATTGAAAAAGTATTGACCACTCCTGAGAATAGTCCGGCTGGAAATTACGGATTTGATGTTACCCCTGCTCGTTTGGTAACAGGTTTGATCACCGAGCGTGGGATTTGCGCGGCCAGTGAGGCTGGTATTTTAAAGCTTTTTCCTGAGCTGGATCATGTTTGATGAAGGCTATATCAAATTCCGGGCGGTATGGGAGCAAAAACCGCCTTTTGCGGAGGAAAATATTACCGAGCTAAACCGCTGGCGAAAGCAGCTTTATGAAATGGGGCTTATCGGCGTGTATCCCAATGGAATCGGATTTGGCAATATCAGTCAGCGGTGGGATACAGAGGGGAGGTTTATCATTAGCGGTTCCACTACCGGGCGTTTTTCCACTTTGACACCCGAACATTATACCTTGGTGAGTAGTGTAGATCTTGCCAATAATACCTTACACTGCGAGGGCCCGATCATTGCTTCCTCTGAATCGATGAGCCATGCTGTTTTTTATCAAGAATGCCCTCAAGTGAATGGCGTAATTCACGTGCATAGTCAGGCGCTATGGGAAAAACTATTGCACCAAGTTCCAACTACCGATGCCAGCGCAACCTACGGCTCGCCAGAAATGGCTTATTCTATCATTAAATTGATCCAGGAAACTGATTTATTGACGCAAAAAATTCTGGTGATGGAAGGCCATCCGGAAGGGATTTTTGTTTTTGGTGCTGATTTGGAGGAGGCGGGGCAAGTGTTGATCCAATACCTAGATTAGGTCATCTCCATTTTGGCTTTCACTTGATCAATAAAAGATTAATCTACGTGCAAAATTTTGCGGATCAGCTCTTCATCTAAACCATTTTTTCATTCCCTATCAAATCACCATTTTTGCCCTGGATATGCCCGTTGTAAAAACTGCATGTCCGCTAAAATATATCCGAGGTGTTCCGAATGTCGCCCCTGTTTCCCGCCGCTTTGCATCCAGGAAGAGGCCGGTTTTTCAAGGGTGGCGCGCGATAAAATCTCTTCTATTTTTGCCGAGTGTAAGCTTTTTATGGCTAGTAGATCCACTCCTATTCCCAACTCCTGGAGTTCGGTATCTAATGTATCAGGTGTATGCAATTCGCCATGGTACATCCACAAATCATTGAGAGCGGTTTGCATTTTTTGATGACTTAATTCGGTACCGTCGCCCAAACGAATCATCCATTCTGAGCTAAAACGCAAGTGGTAGGTGACTTCTTTCAGTGATTTTTGAGCAATAGCTGCCAGATGGACGTCGGTGCTAGGAGTCAAATGTTCCAAAAAATAATAGTGAAAAACATCAAACAAAAACTGCCGCACGATGGTGTACGCCCAATCTTCATTCGGTTGTTCCACCAAAAGCACATTGCGGAATTCGCCCGCATCACGTAAGAAAGCCAGGTCATCCTCGCTGCGTCCCTGATCTTCCAATAAGGCTGCATAGGCAAACAAGGATCGTGATTGTCCAATCAGATCCAGCGCAATATTGGTGATGGCAATGTCTTGTTCCAGTACTGGCGCATGGCCGCACCACTCCGCCAGCCGTTGACCAAGGATAAGGGCATTATCAGCAATGCGCAGGAGGTATTCAATGTGTGGGTTCACAGTCGCGGCAAGTTTAAATGTGTTTCAACTCATCGGGTAAAACATAAAAAGTAGGGTGGCGGTAGATCTTATCATCTGCTGGGTCAAAAAGAGAATCTGCTTGGTTAGGGCTTGATGCAGTGATATGTTTAGATTCCACCACCCAGATACTTATGCCTTCGTTGCGACGGGTGTAGACATCGCGCGCGTTTTCAATCGCCATTTGCGCGTCGGCAGCATGTAAACTGCCTACATGTTTGTGGCTTAACCCATTTTTTGAGCGAATAAATATTTCCCAAAGCGGCCAATCTTGCATGTGCGTTTAGTTTTGATCGCTTGTTCTTGTTTTTATTTTCTCGGCATAGGCCATCGCTGCTTTCCGTACCCAAGCGCCGTCTTCGTGCGCTTTTTGGCGAGCTTGCAGGCGTTGTCGGTTACAAGGGCCATTGCCATTGAGTACCGCCTGGAATTCTTCCCAATCGATAGCGCCGATTTCGTAATGTTCAGTTTCAGTATTCCATTTTAACGCTGGATCAGGGATTTGTAAACCTAAAAACTCAGCTTGTGGTACAGTGTAGTCCACAAAACGCTGTCGTAACTCATCGTTGGTGAAACGTTTTATTTTCCACTTCATCGACTGAGCGGTATGTTTTGAATCCTGATCTGGCGGGCCAAACATCATGAGCGAAGGCCACCACCAACGGTTTAAAGCATCTTGAGCCATGGCTTTTTGTTCCACAGATCCCTGACTGAGGGTAAGCATGATTTCAAAACCTTGGCGTTGGTGAAAACTTTCTTCTTTGCAAATGCGGGTCATTGCCCGGGCGTATGGGCCATAAGAACAGCGACACAGCGGCACTTGGTTCATAATCGCAGCGCCATCAACGAGCCAGCCAATGGCGCCCATATCCGCCCAAGTGAGCGTGGGGTAATTAAAAATGCTGCTGTATTTGGCTTTGCCCGAGAGTAAATCTTCAAGCATTTCTTGGCGGGAAACGCCGAGCGTTTCGGCTGCACTGTAAAGGTAAAGACCGTGTCCGGCTTCGTCTTGAACTTTAGCAATTAAGGCAACCTTTCGGCGAAGCGTGGGGGCGCGGGTGAT
Organism: Saprospiraceae bacterium; assembly: GCA_040401995.1. GTDB lineage: Bacteria > Bacteroidota > Bacteroidia > Chitinophagales > Saprospiraceae > Haliscomenobacter. Next base: position 8,010 of record JBBANM010000025.1, on the reverse strand, counting down.
CCAATTCGCTTCCGGCAACATGCCAACTATTTCAGAATGTGCATGTTGGGCGATCTGTCGGATCAAGGTTTGCCGGTAAGCAGCCGGCATCCAATCTTTGGGTTCAATCTTGTTTTCTGCATCAACAGCAGCTTGAAACTGATGTTCCAACGATGGCATGGTCATAATTTACCTTTGATTTATAACAAAGATAAGGGCTTTTTAATTAAAAACGAACATTTGTTCGTAAGTGAATAAGATCAGGAATTAAGACTCCTGGATGCCTTCTAACAACAAGCGAATGACTTCGTTCTCGAGTTCGGCGGAGGTGATGCTGCGATTGGGTTTGTACCAATCGTGGATCCAACGTACCGCAGAAAACAGCGTAAAAAGCGGAATGCTGCTGTCCATGACCTTGAATTCTCCATTGCACATGCCTTGCTCAATGATAGCACGAAAGCGGTTTTCATAATCGCGGCGTAACGCCACAAATTCACTTAAAAACGGTTCCTCCAGGTGGCGCCACTCGTCGTTAAAAGCCATTACGCTAGTGACATCCTGGGTTGCTACTTGGATGTGCAAACGCAGCAATACTTCAATCTTTTCCCGTGCATTGCCCGACAATTGCTCTACCTGCGCCATGCTGTCGATAAAACGATGGGCATTGGCGAAGCAGATTTCCCGCAATATTTCACTTTTCGATTGGATGTAATTGTATAGAGAGGATGCTTTTAAATCAACAGCTTGTGCTAAATCACGCATGGAAGTTGCGGAATAGCCTTTGTCGCGAAACAACCGAGCTGCTGACTCTACCACAAACTGTTTTTTGGTTTTTTCAGCCTCTGACATAAACAAGGTTTCTAAGGAATGGTTAAACAATAAAGTACACCTTTATCCTTGCTCTTTCACATCCACTCTTCCTATCTTTTTCGTTGCAATGCCCCACATTGCGCCTCAAAAGATAGTCGATTGGCTGCAAAATAGCGGCGGCTAAAAGGGCACTTTATTATTTACCCATTCCTAATGTATTCAAAAAAAACCTGGCAGATCCAAGTCGTTCATCCTCTAGTCGTCAAAATTGACAGCCACTTTTTCTGATTTCGGGTATGTTTGACAGGTTAACACATAACCTGCTGCTACTTCTTCGGGTTCAAGGGCATAATTTACCGCCATCTCAGCTACACCTTCAGTGATTTTTGCCCGACAAGTGGAGCAAACACCACCTTTACAGGCGTAGGGCAAATTGGCGCCGGCGCGCAAAGCGGCATCCAAAATGGATTCATTGCTTTTTTTCATGGGGAAAACCAAGGTATTTCCATCCAATGTGACTTGGATTTGTGCTTCGAAACCCTTGATGGCCGCTTGTTTTTTCGTTTTTTGGCTTTTAGTTAAATCCACTCCGGTGGTAAAAAGTTCAAAATGTATTTTTTTTGGATCCACTTTTTTTTCTGAAAGCGTTGACCGGATGTCGTTGATCATGGCTTCAGGACCGCAAATAAAAAATTCGTCAATCAACCTCGGTTCTAGCAGTTTTTCAAGAAAAAAACGACATTTATCAGCGTCGATACGCCCGAAAAACGGTTCGATGCCTTGGTTTTCCTGACTAAGTACGTGAAAAAAACTGAACCGGCGAAGGTGTTGGTTCTTCAAGCCTTCTAAAGTTTCTCGAAAAATGATGCTGTCTTTACTGCGATTACCATAAAAGAGGGTAAAGATACTTTGTGGTTCCTGCGTCAAAATGGTTTTCAGAATGGCCATGATGGGCGTGATTCCACTACCTGCTGCGAAGCCAACATAATGCTTACCGTCCTTTTCTCCCGGACGAGGATGAAAACTGCCCATGGGGGTCATCACATCAATGGCGTCGCCTACTTTCAGTTGGGTATTGGCGTATTGAGAAAAACGCCCCTCGGGAATGGCTTTGATGGCTACCCGTAAATCATCGTCCAGTGGACTGGTGCATATGGAATAAGAACGGCGGATTTCATTACCGTTCAAGACTGTTTTTAGCGTCAAGAACTGACCTGGTAGGTATTGGTATTCCTCTTTTAATTCTGCAGGCACAACAAAGGCGACCGACACGCAGTCGGTTGTCTCCTGACGAATTTCCCGGATTTGCAAGGAATGAAACTTCGGCATGTCAAGTTAGAACTAATGAACGTTTGTTCGGCAAGATTAAGAAAAATCCAACTAAAATTCCAGTCTGGCTAATTTTTAAAAAGAAGAAGGGGAATCTTGAAAATAGAGGGGGAATCTCAGCTCAACCCTCAATGATATCAAGCCTACGTTATGAAACAACAAAAAGAGCGAAAAATGCTGACCGTACGATCAAACATGCTTCGCTCTTTTTGTAAAAAAAATAGACGCTAAGGTAATGCTTAGAGACTATGAACGCGCTTCATCAAGCTGCTTTTTAAGTTTGCAGCTTTGTTTAGATGCCAAGTATTTTTCTTAGCCAATTTATCGATCATGCTGATAACTTTTGGTAGAAAAGAAACCGCAGCTTCTTTCTCCGTCATCAAACGCAATTTCTTGATGGCTGTACGAGCAGACTTCTTATAGTAACGGTTCAGGATGCGACGCTTCGACTCCTGACGGATCCGTTTTTGAGATGATTTATGGTTTGCCATAAAAAATATATATTACCAAAAATTAAAAATAATTCTTCCACTTCAATCGGAGCGCAAATATAGCCCATTTTTCAAAAAAACAAAAACAATGTCTAAGATTTTCACAAAACTTTGCATTTCTAAACGTTATCTAATGATTACACCATTTAACGTATTAAATTCGCACTTCAATAATACAAATTACGGAACACCATGAGCGATTTCTCATTTGTGGCTAATGCGCACCCAGAATACATCGATTCCCTTTACGCGCAATACCAAAGCAATCCTGAGGAGGTAGAAGCCAGCTGGAGGGCTTTTTTTAAAGGTTTTGACTACGCCCAGCCTTCTAATGGCAATGGACATGCCAACGGAGCGGTAACTGCCACTGGCATCAACCCTAAAGAATTTCAGGTATTGTCGTTGATCAATGCCTATCGCAACCGCGGTCACCTCGAATCGGATACCAACCCGATCCGTCCGCGTTTAGATCGTCACGCTAACCTTAAATTGGAAGATTTCAATCTCTCCGATGCGGATTTGGACTCGGTTTTTTATGCCGCAAAAGAATGCGGACTGAAAGAAGCCTCCCCACTGCGCGATATCGTGGCACATCTGCGCAAGGTGTATTGTGGTCATATTGGCTTTGAATTCCAGCACATCCCCGAACGTGATAAGCGTCGTTGGTTGCGTACCCGAATTGAGTCCATCCAACCAGAACATAGTTATAATATTCCCCTCGAGAAAAAACGTCGCATCCTCGAAAAATTGAACGATGCTGTGATGTTTGAAAAGTTTTTGCACACTAAATACGTCGGTCAGAAACGCTTCTCGCTCGAAGGCGGCGAATCTACCATCGTTGCGCTTGATGCTGCCATTAATAAAGGTGCGGAATTAGGCGTGAAAGAAGTAGTGATTGGTATGGCACACCGCGGTCGTTTGAACGTACTTGCCAACACCATGCGCAAAACTTACGATCAAATCTTTACTGAATTTGAAGGGGTTGCTATCCCCGATCAAAGTTTTGGCGATGGCGACGTAAAATACCACCTCGGGTATTCTTCGCAAGTGGAAACGCCAACCGGAAAAACGGTTCACCTTGAATTGGTACCCAACCCTTCACATTTAGAAGCGGTAAACCCAGTGGTAGAAGGTTTTTCTCGCGCCAAAGCGGATCTTTTGTACGATAAAGAATACGATCGGGTATTGCCGATCCTTATCCACGGCGATGCGGCAGTAGCCGGACAGGGCGTGGTATACGAAACCATCCAAATGAGTAAATTGGATGGTTATGGCACCGGAGGTACTTTCCATTTTGTGATCAACAACCAAATTGGTTTTACCACCGATTTTGAAGACGCGCGTTCTTCAACTTATTGTACAGGTGTGGCCAGCGTGGTAGGCGCACCGATTTTCCACGTCAATGGCGACGATCCGGAAGCTTTGTTGTTTGCGGTGGAAATGTCGATGGATTACCGCCAGGAGTTCAACAACGATGTGTTCATCGATATGGTTTGTTACCGTCGCCATGGGCACAATGAGGGTGATGATCCGGTGTTTACCCAACCGGACATGTACGATTTCATTAGCAAACACGAAAATCCTCGGGAAATCTACCTCAAAACGTTGATCCAACGCGGTGAGGCTCAGAAAGAATTGGCCGACGAACTGGAGAAAAATTTCTGGGGCGAACTCCAAGCGCGATTGGATAATGTGAAGCAAAATCACTTGCCTTACGTGACGCAAGGACCGGAAGAAGCCTGGACTAAGTTGCGTTTTGCCAAGGAAAAAGATTTTGAAAAATCGCCTGAAACGGGAATTGATAAAGAACAATTGGATCAGATCGTCAATCACTTATTGACCATTCCACCCAATTTCAATCCAATAGGAAAAGTCAATCGTTTATTGGATTCTAAGAAAAAACAACTGGCGGACGGCGTGCTAGACTGGGCAATGGGCGAACTTTCCGCCTACAGTAGCATTTTGCTGGCGGGTAGAAACGTGCGTTTGAGCGGTCAAGATGTTCAACGCGGTACTTTCTCTCACCGCCACGCCATTCTTCACGATGCGCAAACCAACCAAGAAGTAAACCGTTTGGATGGCATTCAAACCGACCAAGGTAAATTCCAAGTTTTCAACTCCTTGTTGTCGGAATTTGGGGTAATGGGTTTTGAATACGGCTATTCTTTGGCTACTCCAGAAGGATTGGTACTTTGGGAAGCGCAGTTTGGTGATTTTTTCAATGGTGCTCAATCCATGGTGGATCAGTTCATCTCGGCCGGCGAAAGCAAATGGCAGCGCATGAGTGGTTTAGTGTTGTTGCTCCCTCATGGCTACGAAGGCCAGGGACCGGAGCACTCCAGTGCACGTTTGGAACGGTTCCTCCAAAACTGCGCGGATCTTAATATGGTCGTTACAAATGTTACCACGCCAGCTAACTTTTTCCACTTGCTACGCCGTCAATTGACTTGGCAGTTCCGCAAGCCCTTGGTGGTCATGTCGCCCAAATCATTGTTGCGCCACCCTGAATGCGTTTCTCCGCTTAGTGATTTTTTGACCGGCAACAGCTTCAAAGAAATCATTGACGATGCAACCATCAGCTCGAAAAATGCAAAAAATGTGAAGCGGGTGTTGTTGTGTACGGGTAAAATCTACTACGATTTGCTGGCCAAACAACGGGAAGATGTAGCCATCATCAGAGTCGAGCAGTTGTATCCTTTGCCGGCCAAACAATTGGATAAGGCCATTGCCCGCTATGGCGATGTGGAGGTATTCTGGGTGCAAGAAGAACCAGCAAACAATGGTGCTTGGCATTACATGAAAATCAACTACGACACTTACAACTTGAAAGGTATTTCTCGTAAAGCCAGTGCTTCACCAGCAACCGGCTTCAAGAAAGTACACGACAAACAACAAGCCGAGATTGTTACCAAGGCTTTTGAATAACCGTTTTTCACTATGGGCAATCCTAAAAAATCGGGATTGCCCAAGTGAAAATCACTTAGCGATTTTATTTTTCGATAAAAGGATAGCGTATTCCCGTCAAAAATAAGCCTTGCGGCGCTACACTATTGGCTTTTTTCAATGGTGTTTGATTTTCCATTGCCCATTTGATTTCCTCCAGGGTACTCTGCCCCAAACCTACCTGAAGACACATTCCGACGATCAATCGCACCATGCCCCGTAAAAAACGGTTGGCGGTGATGTGAAAAACTGCTTCTTGCCCATCGGCAGAAAACACCCATTCACTGCGTTGCAAACGACAAATCATCGTTTTGGCATCATGGCCAGTTTTGCAAAAAGGAGCAAAAAGCTCATAGCTCAGCAACAGTTGGGCTGCTTTCTGCATTTTTTGAAAATCAGGTTGTTCGGCGTAAGCAAAAAAATAGGAGGTTTCTTGGCGAAAAGGATCTTTGCGAAAGGTAAGGTGGTATTCGTAACTGCGTTCTGTGGCATCAAACCGAGCATGAGCATCCCAGGCAACCGGGAAAATCTGAAAAATGGCGATGTCTTTCGGTAAGAATTTATTGATGCGTCGCAAAAAAGCGATCGGGAAATCACCTTCAAAATCAAAATGCGCGAAGTACTGTTTGGCGTGGACGCCCGTATCGGTGCGTCCACACCCCACAATTTCTATATCTTGACCCAAGATGGTGGAAAAGCAACCTTCCAAAGTCTCTTGTACCGAGATTTTGGAAGGTTGGCGTTGCCAGCCAAAATAATGGGTTCCGTTGTAGGCCAGTTCGATGAAATAACGTGGCATAACAATTAAGTTTGACGCAAAAAATTACTTCCCGATTTTTTGAGGGGCTTTTGAATAGGAAGCTCACTTGAAATGAACCGTTCGGCGTCCTATTCAAAAGCCAAAATCGGGAAGTTCATTTTTCTGCGTGGCTAAGCTGCTTTCAACAAGGCCAATTTGGAGCGATTGACCTTCTCGGCGGCATAAGCGGCATCAATGGTGAAGGTTTTTATCTCGTTTTGCGAAGGCAGTTCAAACATGGCATCCGTCATGATGATTTCGCAAATGGAGCGCAATCCGCGGGCGCCTAAGTTGAATTCCAGCGCTTTGCTGGCGATGAAATCAACGGCGTCTTCCGTGATGACCAATTCGATGTTCTCCAATTGAAACAGCTTCTGGTATTGCTTGATGAGCGAGTTGCGCGGTTCCATCAAAATGCGTTTGAGGGTCTCCACGTCCAGCGGTTCCAAGTAAGTCAAAACGGGCATACGACCCACTAATTCGGGGATTAAGCCAAAAGTTTTGACGTCTTGATGGTTGATGTATTGCAACAAATTATCGCGATCGATGATGTTGATTTCTTCGTTTTTGAACCCGATGACCTGGCGGTTGACCCGACGGGCTACGATTTTTTCGATGCCGTCAAAAGCGCCGCCACAGATGAACAGGATATTTTCGGTGTTAACCTTAACCATCTTTTGTTCGGGGTGTTTGCGACCGCCTTGTGGGGGTACGTTGACATCGGTTCCCTCTAGCATTTTAAGCAAAGCCTGTTGAACACCTTCTCCAGATACATCGCGAGTAATAGAAGGATTGTCGCTTTTGCGAGCAATTTTATCGATCTCGTCAATATAAACAATGCCTCTTTCCGCAGCAGCAACATCAAAATCGCACACTTGTAACAAACGGCTGAGGATGCTTTCTACATCTTCGCCCACATAACCGGCTTCAGTGAACACCGTTGCATCGACGATCGCAAAAGGTACGTTCAGAAATTTAGCGATGGTTTTGGCCAAAAGCGTTTTACCAGTACCGGTTCTCCCCACCAAAAGGATATTGGATTTTTCGATTTCGACATCGTCTACCCGATCTTGGTTAAGGCGTTTGTAGTGGTTGTAAACGGCAACAGAGAGGAATTTTTTGGCCTCGTCTTGTCCGATTACGTATTTGTCCAGGTGTTCTTTGATGGCCATGGGGGTAATACCCGCGGTCAATCTGAAATTATGTTTTCCTTTGGTAGGTGCAGCGGGCGTACCTTCAGGCGGTGTTTTTTTGCCGTATAATTCTTCTTGAATAATATCATTGGCCTGCTCCACGCATACCTCGCAGATATGCGCATTGATACCCGCGATGAGCATCAGCGCCTCTGTCTTGTCCCTTCCACAAAAGGAGCAGCTAAAACTTTGCTTGCCTTTCCGCATGCTGAATAATCGTTTACCAAAGTTTGAAAAAAAGCGACTGAAAAACGACAAAACGGTGTATGTTTTTTCAGGCTACGCTAAAAAACTACGGATCTACAAATTAGCGGTTGAAGTTGTATTTGTATATACTTGGCAACCACAAATTTGTCTGCTGTTGCTCAAAATACGACAAAAAAACCAAGGAACGGGTGAATAATTAATTGCCATTTTAGCCGCCGCTATTTTGCTGCCAATCGACTATCTTTTGAGGCGCAATGTG
>JBBANM010000024.1:0-76786 GCA_040401995.1 Saprospiraceae bacterium | reverse complement strand
CATTTTTGTAACGAAATTGGGGTGAATTTTGGCCATTTGCAGCTCGAAGCAGAATTCTGAACAAGCTCTAACCAAAAACCTTATCTTCTGCTCGTTGTTACCTAGCGAAATTCTCTAAACATGAGTAAAAGCGAGCAGACTCCTCAAAAAATTGCCATCATTGGCGCCGGTATTGCTGGATTGGCTGCTGCCGTGCGGATGGCCAGCCGAGGCTATAGCGTGGATGTTTTTGAGGCCAATGCCTACCCTGGCGGCAAATTATCGGAGTTTGAGATGAAAGGCTATCGATTTGATGCCGGGCCGTCGCTTTTTACCATGCCGCAATATGTGGAGGAGCTTTTTACCGTTGCCGGCGAAGCAGCAAAGGAACATTTCACCTATCAACGTTTGCCCATCATTTGCAACTACTTTTGGGAGGATCAAACTCGGGTTTCCGCTTTTGCCGATGAAAATGATTTTGCCTTAGAAATTGAAAAAAAATTGGGGGTTCCTGTCGCAGGATTGCAACGTTTTTTTGCTGATAGCGCCCGAAAATACCGCCTGACTGGCCGCATTTTTTTAGAAAAATCATTGCACCGACTCGATACTTGGCTCAATTTTTCGGTGCTCAAAGCCATGTTACAATTGCCTTCTTTTGATTTATTTACGACCATGAACGCGGTACATGAGCGGATGGTGGGGAATCCAAAATTGGTGCAATTGCTCAATCGTTTTGCTACTTACAATGGATCCAATCCTTATCGTGCGCCCGGTTTGCTCACCATCATCCCCCATTTCGAACACCACATCGGCGCTTATTACCCCAATGGCGGCATGTACAACATCACCAGAAGTGTTTTTGAATTGGCGCAACGCAAAGGTGCGCAATTTTATTTCAATACGCCCGTGGAGGAGATTTTGGTAAAAAAAGGTCAGGCTATCGGAATTCGTGTTGCTGGGCTGGAAAAAAACTACGACCAAGTGATCAGCAACATGGACGTTTTTTTTGCTTATCAAAAATTACTGCCCAACGAAAAACACCCCGCACGCACGCTGGCGCAGGAGAAATCGACCTCAGCGTTGATTTTTTATTGGGGCATCCAAAAAACGTTTCCGGAGTTGGCGATGCACAATATTTTTTTTAGCGACAACTACCACCAGGAATTCAATTTACTTAACCAAGGTCAGGTTTTTGATGATCCAACGGTGTACGTCAACCTTACCACCGGTTTTTCACCGGAAGATGCACCGCCCGATTGCCAAAACTGGTTTGTGATGGTCAATGTACCTTTTAATACCGGTCAAAATTGGGAAGAAATCATCCCAAGGACCCGGTGCAATGTGTTGGCAAAACTGAGTCGTATTCTAGGTACCGACATCAGCGCCTTAATTGCCTGTGAGGACATTCTTGATCCGCGTAGCATTGAAAGCAAAACACAATCGCACTTAGGCGCTTTGTATGGAACCAGCTCAAATGATCGGATGGCCGCTTTTTTGCGACATCCCAATTTTAGTAGCCGCATCAAAAATCTGTATTTCTGTGGCGGTAGCGTGCATCCTGGCGGCGGCATACCCTTGGCTTTGTTGTCGGCAAAAATTGTGGATGAAGAGCTTCAGCGCACTACTACTTGAATAATAGGATTTAGTTGCTAACTTGGTTTTCAATCGTTATCCAAAACCTTCTTACTAATGAAAACCAACTTTGCCATCCTTCTTTTTTCTTGTTTTACTTTTTTTGCCCGCGCCCAACAAATTCCATTGCCGGAACACCCGCGACCAGATTTTGAGCGCAACACCTGGGTCAACCTCAACGGGGTTTGGGATTTTGAGTTTGACAGTCTTAATCTGGGCGCCACCGCCAAATGGCAAAACGGGGCAGCCCTTTTTTCCAAAAAAATCAATGTCCCTTTTCCTTGGGGATCGCCATTATCCGGCGTAAAAGACGCAGCCGATATTGCTTGGTACAAAAAATCAATTACCGTTCCCAAGACTTGGTCGGGCAAACGCACCTTTGTGACCATTGGCGCATCCGACTGGGAAACCACCATTTGGTTGGATGGAAACCTGCTGGGCAAACACCAAGGCGGTTACACGCCTTTCGCATTTGAATTAACGCCTTTCCTAAAATACGATACCCCGCAAAATCTGGTTATTCGGGTCGATGACAAACGCCGCGATTTCACCCTTTATGGCAAACAAGGCTACGGCAATGCCCGCGGAATTTGGCAAACAATCTACCTCGAAAGTCATGGCGCCACTTATCTGGAGTCGGTACATTTTACGCCCGATATCGACAAAAACGTGGTCAAAGCCGAAGTGGTATTATCAAGCGAACAAGCTACTCCGACAGAAGTAACCATCCGCATCAAAACACCTACGGCAGACATCATTTCCAAAAATGCGGTGCCTAAAAACAGCGATCACGCCGTTTTTGAAATTGCCATACCCAATCCTCGCTTGTGGACTTTGGATGACCCGTATCTGTATGAAACGGAAATCAAGCTCAACGACGATGTAGTGAAATCCTATTTTGGGATGCGTAAAATATCGGTGGTCAATTTGCCCAATACCGATTATCCTTATATTGCTCTTAACAACCAACCCATTTACCTGCAACTTACGCTGGATCAATCTTACCACCCCGAAGGTTTTTATACTTTCCCCACCGATGATTTCATGAAAAACGAAATCAAACTGTGCAAGGACATTGGTCTCAACGGTATTCGCACCCACATCAAAGTGGATGTGCCAAGGAAGCTGTATTGGGCCGACAAACTGGGTCTTTTGGTCATGTCGGATTTACCCAATTCCTGGGGAGAACCCGACGAAAAAATGCAAGCCGAATCCGAATACACCTTGCGCGAGATGATCAAACGCGATTACAACCACCCGGCGATTTTTTCCTGGATTACATTTAATGAAACCTGGGGACTGCATACCAAAGTGACCGAAGATGGAAAAACGAGTTCCAAATATTTGCCGCGTACCCAAAACTGGGTTGCTTCCATGTACTACCTTGCCAAATCGCTGGATCCGACACGTTTGGTGGAAGACAACTCCATCTGTTGTGGAGCAGGGCATACCGAAACCGACATCAATTCCTGGCACGAATACCTCCCGGGTTGGGCTTGGGAAGATCACCTGAAAATGATCGATAAAAACACTTTCGAGGGCAGCACTTTCCATTTTGAAAAAGGCTTTAAACAAGGCGGGCAACCCAATATCAACTCGGAATGCGGTAACGTATGGGGTTATGATGGCAGCAGCGGCGATGTGGATTGGAGCTGGGATTACCACCGCATGATGAATACCTTTCGCAAATATCCCAAAGTAGCAGGTTGGTTGTATACCGAGCACCACGACGTCATCAACGAATGGAATGGATACTGGCGTTTTGACCGCAGCAAAAAATTCACCGGTTTAAGCGATTTGTCGCCGGGGATGAGCGACAAAGATTTTCATTCCGATTTTTACTTGTCAACTGGCAACGATATTTGCAGCACGCTAAAAGGTGGCGAGACCTTGGAGATTCCGCTTTTCTTGTCGGTAATGTCGGGTAAAGCCATCAAAAACAACCAACTCGTCATGGAGTTTAAAGTTGAATTCATGGATAAAACCGGCGAAAACCAATTGCTCACCGAAGGAAAAACCAATATCCCTTACCAAGCTTGGATGCAAAAACCGCTCAATTCCCTAAACATCCAAGTTCCGGAAATTGCCGGATTGGGCATCGTTCATTTGTTGCTAAAAGACAGCGAAGGCAATGTGCTACACCACAATTTTTACCATTTTGTCGTAAAATCTGAAAAAAACAAAGAGCAGGTAAAGATTTTTGAAATTCCTGCTAAAGCCTATTCAAAAGCAGAATGGTCGCAAAAAACATGGAACGTACTGGAAGGTTTAAAAGTAAACGGCGCCGGAAAAGGCTTTTTTGAATACCAAATACCCATTGGCAAGGAAACCAATATTGCCAAGATGAAAGAGGCTTATGTACTTTTTGAAGCCTCCGCCAAACAACTTTTTGACAAAGATAAGTCGGCCGATTTCAACAAAAACCAAGATTACATGTTGGGTGCAAAAGTGTCGCCGCATAAAAACCCCAACGCGTATCCAATGACCGATGAGCAAAAATTTCCATCAACGGTGGAGGTGTTTCTCAACGGCATCAAAACCCAAACGGTAACCTTGGCCGATGACCCTGCGGATCACCGCGGAGTATTGTCGTGGAACAGCCAATTAAAAGATCGAAAATTGCGCGAAGCGGGTTCTTATGGCTATTTGGTGAAAGTGCCCGTTTCGAAAAACGAATTGAAAAAAGCGGTGGCTCAAGGTTTTCTAACGGTAAAAATTGCGACTGTTGGCGAAGGCGGGTTGGCCATCTACGGCGAGGATTTTGGGCGATACCCGATCAATCCGAGTCTATTTATAAAATAGGATCTTGTTCATGTTAGAAAAAATCAAGTCTTTACCCAAAAGCGATTTGATGATCGCTTACCTCTGCATCATTTACGCGGTGGGGATTACTGGCATTTTATTGCCGTTACATCCAGATTTCATATTGCTTACGCCATTAAATCTGATGATCTCCTTGGTGTTTATGTTGTGGTTCCACCCGCAGTGGAGTGCAAAGACTTGGTTTTTTCTGGCATTTAGTTTTTTTGCCGGATTGGCTGCTGAGATTTTTGGTGTCAATACCGGTTTGTTATTTGGAACCTACTCTTATGGCGATGTTTTGGGTTGTAAAATATGGAACACCCCTTTGATCATTGGCGTCAATTGGATGCTTTTGAGTTATAGTACAGGAACAACGGCCAATGTGCTGTTCCCCAAAACGCACTGGATAGTGAGAGGAATTGCCGCAGCTACGATGATGGTGGTGTTGGACGTACTGATTGAACCCGCAGCCATACAACTAGGTTTTTGGTCGTGGCCAAACGGAGCACCGCCACTACAAAATTTCTTGGGTTGGTTTGGGGTGGCCTTGCCCATTCTCCTTATTTTTGCCTATACCCAAGGCGAAATTCGGAACAAAGTCGGCGTCGCTTTGTTGGTATTACAGTTTCTATTTTTTGCGATCATTGATATTACTTCAATCAAATAGCGATAGCGAATATGCAAGCATTTTTTTATGTATTGGTTACGCTGGCAAGCGTGTTGGGAATGGAATTTGTGGCCTGGCTGGCACATAAATATCTGATGCATGGTCTTTTATGGATTTGGCACGAAGACCACCACCGTCCACATCACGAGAAGCATGGTTTCTTTGAAAAAAACGATTTGTTCTTCTTAGTGTTTGCTGTTCCAAGTGCCACTTGTTATGTCCTAGGCTTGGCTACGCCGCAGTTTTGGCTGTTGTTTGTAGGTATTGGCATATCCATTTACGGCATGATTTATTTCCTGATTCATGACGTCTACATCCACCAGCGGTTTCATTGGTTCCGGCAATTGGATACTTGGTATTCCCGCGCCATTTTGCGGGCACATGGTGCACACCATTCTAATACCGGAAAAGAAGATTGCGAATCCTTTGGCTTGTTGATAGTCAATCCCAAGTATTTCCGCAAGCGCAGTACCTGGATCAAAAACTAGAAATTTTCACCCAAGATATTGAACTTGAGCAATTCGCCATTTTCCTTATCTTTGAGGCTCAACAAAACCAAGATTTTTGCTCAAACTCAAGTCGCTCGATACGCTTAGCCAAGCTTTCAGCTCGGAGATGCCGCATGCAGATTCGCTGGCCAAGTATTTGGATATGCTTATCCCGGTAGTAAAACCCTGGGGAGAAGATCTCAGAGAAGGCGTTTTCTTGAGCCGCGGGTGGCTAGAATTCCGTGATGATGATGATTTTCACGATGTCGTTTTGCATTTTTTCAATAAAGAAGGCGAATACCTCCGCTCCGTCAATGGAAATGTAACGGCAGGTTCTTGGCGCTTGATGGAAACGCCCAATAAGCTCCTCCTGGAGCACGAAGAAAACGAGCTTTTCGATCTGGCCTTCAGCGACAAAAACTTTTTTGTTCTCAAAAAACACGGTGATCAGGCGCGTTTGGGTCAACCCAAATATTTTGTGATGGTATACGAGCCGCTAGGCCGTAAACTAGAATGGCGCGACGCCATGGAACTCATGTACAACACTTACCGATCGAATAATTCCTTTTATTTTACTCTGGCAGCCATTGTGCTGGTGATCATTGCGATCGTGTTGATTTATTCGCTGGGGTGAGGGGTGCCAGGTAAAGACGCGATAAATCGCTTCTCTACAGCATTTCGAATTCACGTTAAGAATAAATTACCGCTTTATTGTTTAACCGTACTTAAGACGCAATAAAAAACAGAAGGCATCTCCTAATCTATGATCAGAGATGCCTTCTGTTTCGACAAAAAAGAAGTTATGCCTACAACTTCCCCTTCTTCATCTTATCCAAGGTAGCCTGATAATTTGCTTTTTGGTCAGGCTCAGATTTTGCTACCGCCTCGGTTTCGATTTTGATAGCCTCTTTTTGTTTCCCTACGCGAAAAAGCAAATTCGCATACGTATCCAAGAACATAGGGTCGCGGTTGAGCTTCAAAGAGCGAGCTGACCATTCCAAGGCTTTACTCCAGTCGGCCTTGTCTTTCATTTTTTCCACGTAGCTCCACGCCAAGTTGTTAAGCTCATTGGCGGTATTGTACGAGGCTATTTTTTTGTACATCTTGATCATTTGTTTCACTTCAGCAGAAGTAGTGTCCTGGCCTTGCAATTCCTGTTCAATCTGCACTTTGTATTTTTGGTAAAACTCTAGGTTCTTTTTTTCAAGATCAGCATCTTTGAGTTTCAACAAAGAGGTCGCTTTAGCTTCGGTTTTTTTGCGTACCATTTCAGTATCGCCGGTACCTTTGGCATACTCCAATTCAATGGTAGCCACCTGCGTTTCGGCGTTTTCGCCTTCGGTTTCTTTGATTACTTGCACCAATTGAGCAAGGATTTTAGGGTCTTTGGCTTTGATGGCTGTTTCCAGCATTTTCATTTTTAAATTATTCAAGCCATTAACGGCCGCGCCAGCCACATCTTCGTCGTACTTATCGGCGCCGCGGGCAATTTGTGCCAACATTTCGTAAGCTGACCCTTTCAGTTGTTGGAGGTTTTCAACCACGAGATCCACCGCGGGTTGCGCACTTTTTTCAACTGGGGTTAGCAAGCCGATGTATTCCTCGAGTTGTTTGCCATTGTCTTTTCCGTCCATTTTAAGCTGGGTCACATAGCCTTCCATGAAGTTTTTATCGCCCTTTTTAGCTGCGTAATTGGCTTCGTACCAAGAGATCGGTTTCATGTTGGCCTTTTTCCGAGCCGCTACTTCAGCGTT
Source organism: Saprospiraceae bacterium (assembly GCA_040401995.1). Lineage (GTDB taxonomy): Bacteria > Bacteroidota > Bacteroidia > Chitinophagales > Saprospiraceae > Haliscomenobacter. The sequence continues at coordinate 69,464 of JBBANM010000024.1, read as the reverse complement.
TTTCAGTAGCTCCTCGGCAGGAATGTAGCCCACAACACGGTGCACCAATTCTCCATTGCCATTGACAAACAGCATGTTGGGATAGGCTTCCACGGTGTATTTGGCAGCAATGTCAATGCCTTCGCCTTTTTCAGCGTCAAGTTTGTAGCTTACAAACTGGGCATTGAATTTTTTTCCCACCTCAGCATCCGAAAAGGTGTTGCGATCCAGCATTTTACAAGGGCCGCACCAGGTGGTGAATACATCCATGAAAACTAACTTGTCTTCGGCTTTGGCTTTTTCGAGGATGGCTTTGAATTCGCCTTTTTGGAAGGCAATACCAGTGGTGCTTTCTTGGGCAAAAAGGTTGATCCCGATTCCCATGAGCAAAATGAACAGCGTGAAGTGCTTCATTGATTGTTTTTTTATAGGGTTGAAAATTGTTGTGGTTTCGTTTTTTTTCGATCAAATGCTTACCTAACGTAATAAGTGGCTGAATTATTTATCCAATTTCAACAGGCCATAGGAGATTTTAGTTCTGGATTGCCGAAGAGGGTGCTTTTTCTTTTCGCTTGCCAAGGTATCATTTATTAACTTTTGGCGGTTTGATCCACTAAAAGTCATAACTTTTGGAGGATCAAACCGCCAAAAGTAACATTTTAAGTTTTTTAGAATATTTAAGTTTTTTATCCCACATCGAGTTAAGGGTAAGCAGTTCAAATAGCAAAACTTACCTCTTCCGCCGCCTCACCAACAATGCATTGCTCACCTTACGCTCGCCAAATTCATCAAACACTTTATCATCGCAAGGCATATTAACAATACCGGTTTGGGTGGTTCCATCAACCCAGAGCGTGGTTGACCCTCCCCCATCGAGATTAATGGCCTCAACACAGCCCTGCGCAGTCATTAGGCGCGACAATTCAAATAAACTCATGCCAGCAGCTTCTTTGGCGCGCCCGTCTACAGTGATCCACAAAATTTCGCCTTTTTTGGTAATCCCCACTGCGGTGCGCGGATGTCGGGTGGTGTTGAAGGCGCGCGAAGAAAGGGCAAGTGCTTTCCCCTTGTGGATAAGTAGCGGACCAGTAACCATGACATTTTCCTCCGGTAGTCGCTTCTCCCAGCCAGCAATGCTATCTCCCGCTATGATTTGAAGCTGATTGCGGTGGATCACAATGGCGCTGCGTTGGTGCTCGGCTAGGATTTTACTGGATAGCCTTGTTGTATCCAAAACCTGGCCATCGATGCGAATAAAATCCACCGAGCCGCCATTTTTTACGTCAAAAAATGTGCCGTTGAGGGCAGCAATGGCGCCAGCTTTTTTGCCTTGTTCACTGGTTGGAAGCAGTGATTGGCCGCCGGATCCGAAAGCCAACTTTAGTCTTTGATGGTGTTTTTTGATCTTGAGGACATTGATGTTTTGATTGGCGTGAAACAGCTCGGCGTTGTTGAAATGGTGTTTTTCCCAACTGACCTTGGGTGCGATTTTCGTTTTGTGCCAGTCTATTTTTTTGAGTACTTGGAGCAAGGAGTCTTGTTGACTCCATAGCAATTGAGGGAGGATCAAAAAAATCAGGAACAAGCGCATCTTTGTTTTTTTATGGGTATTAGAGCTTGTGCAGGATTCTGCTTCGAGCTACAAATGGCCAAAATTCACTCTAATTTCGTTACAAAAATGCTCATGTAGCGCTGCTACACTCCGCTTTTTGCGCCTCATTAGTGTGAATTTTAGTCCATTTTCGCCTTCGAACCAGAATCCTGCACAAGCTCTTAGGAACGGTCAATCAACAACTCAAACCCCGAAATCTTCGAAGCAATCGGATCATTGGCGTTGGTCTGCACAATCCCCGTTTCCGCAGGCCCAGGACCAACAAATTCCGTCATTTTCTCTTCTATATGAATCAAGCCGCGTTTTGGATCGATCTCCAAGAACGTAAACAGTGGATCTTTGTAGGGGATGGTATTGCGCAAGATAGGATATTGCTGGTCAATGGCTTCGCTCAACCGAACGCGCTGGTATTTTTCGCCTACCCAGCGGTAGGAAGCACTGTTTATCTGGACATAATAAATGCCATTGATTTGAGTGAGGTAATTGGTGTGGTTGTGGCCACTCAGGCAAGCGATTACTTTGGTGAATTTGGCCTTTTCGTTTACAGTTTCCAGCATTTTTTGAACCTCCTTTGCATTGTTTACGCCATAAAGAGGGTCTTCCAGGGTTTGATGGGAAAAGATCAAGGTGGGTAATGTAGTTTTTTCCAAATCTGCTTGTAACCAACTCAGTTGCTCTGAACCCAAGAGCCGGTTGTAGCCCGTCCAAGGTTTGGGGTTAGGGTCGTTGCCATCCAGAAATACAAAGTGAAAGCCCTTTAAATCAAAAGAATAATAACTTTTCTGGATGCCATAAAAAGCCCTGGTTTGTTCACGGGTGGCTCCTCCATCCATATCGTGGTTGCCCAAGAGGTGGTACTTGGCGCCAGGATAAGCATTCCAAATATCCATAAAGCTCTGGTTGGCTGGAACGGGCTGACAAAAATCCCCCATCTGAATTACGAAATCGGGTTTGCGATTTTTGGCGGTATTGAGAAAGGTTGCCAAGCGCTCATTAGCGTCATACATCGCGTCTTTATGGATGTCGGCAATAAGGCCGATACGGATTTTTGGGGCTTTTTTTAGGGGGAACCCAACGAGAAAGGGAATGCTGATTACTGCGGAGTTTTTGAGAAAGGAGCGTCTTTGCATGGCGACGGGATGAGGTGGTGATAATTTTGACTTTCAAAAGTAAAAATTCGGGAAGTGAAAACGGGAGAATGGGAGTTTAAATTATTGTGAAGATTGGCTGGCATTGCAGCTATCCACTCAGCTCTCACTAGATTTTTGTATTTTTAGCCCAAATAAACCGCAAATGCGTTATTTCAATACTTCGGGGCCGAACTTCCCGGAGCAACACTACACGTTGTACCGGGAGGATCTTCTTCAAACAGGATTAAATCTGGTAGAAGGGGATCGGTATTTCACGATTTGGGCGCCGCGTCAGACCGGGAAGAGTACGTATTTCAGACAATTGAATGAGCGTTTAACCCAAACGGGATATAAAGTGTCTCAGTTTAATTTTGAAAACTACAAAGGGACGACCCAGCAATCGTTGTTGGCGGAGTTGGTTGCTGCTTTTCAAAAAATGGGCTACAATTTAGGAGTCGTGCATTCCTATAGTGATTTTTCAGTTGCTGTCCAACAACAAAGTGCAGGTAAAGTAGTACTCATTTTTGACGAAGTAGAAGGACTCAACCCCGATCTTTTTGGCCAATTCCTACACACCATTCGCAATTTGTACCATTCCCGCCAAGAACATTGTTTAAAAAGTGTGATTCTAGTAGGTGTAAGCAATATTGTTGGGATAGCCGAAGACAATGCCAGCCCATTCAATATTGCCGATAACCTGAATGTACCCTACTTCACGGATGTAGAAACAGTAGAGCTCCTTCAGCAACACCAACTGGAAACTGGGCAGCATTTTGAGCCTGTGGTCATTCAAAAAATCAGCGAGATTACCGCCAACCAGCCGGGTTTGGTTAACGGGTTTGCCTACCAATTGGTGACTCGGAATAAAGACAAAGCACTGATCAATTACCAAGACTATTTGGCGGTAGAAGAATGGTACCTGACGGAGGCCATCGACAAAAACTTCGCAAACATCCTCAAGCAGGCCAGGGCATTTCGTCCGTTCATTGAATCCTTGTTGTTTACAGATATTGAAATTCCTTTCCGCATTGACCGCGAAGCCATCAAAGTTTTGCATACCAATGGTTTGATCCGTAAAGGAGAAGGCGGCAACGTGCAATTTTGGGTACCCTATTACAAAAAACGCCTGCACGATGTGTTTTATCCTTACACCAATGGGGAGAAAGAGCGCATCAGTGGAACGATATATGCCGCTGATTTTTTCCTACCAGACGGGCAACTCAATTTCGACTTGTTGATTGATTCCTACAAGGCATATGCAAAGCGCAGGGGATTTGGCGTATTTCGAGAAAAAGATGAACAGGGTAAATTCACGAGCATCAAAGAGGCTGGACTGATTTATAGCTTTGAGACTTTTTTGGCAGCGTTTGTGCAGCAAACCGGTGGCAAAAGTTACCGCGAAGCCAATACTGGATTGGGAAAAAGTGATTTGTTGTTGAATATCAAGGGAAGAGAGTTCATCGTAGAAGCCAAGAAGTATTATGGTTTTGCCCAGTTTGAAAAGGGCAAAAACCAATTGGCCTATTATGCCTCGCGCTTGGGCTTAAGCAAAGCAGTATACCTCGTTTTTTGCCCCAATAACCTGCGTTATCCCCCACCCGTACAAGAGGAAGTAGAGACAATAGATGGCGTCGAAATCCGAACGTATTTGGTGGATTATGACGAAGAGAAGGATTTTGATTGAATAGAGCCTTATCCTTTCCCAAATTACAACTCAAACCTCGAAATCGTTGAAGCAATCGGATCATTGGCGTTGGTCTACACAATACACATTTCGTTGCGAATATGCTCATATAGCGCTGATCCTACTGCTGAACAAAAAAAGCGTCTGCCCAGACTAGCCCATGAAAATTCATGCGTTTCTGCACTTTCCCATCAGCCATCCAAACAGACGCTTTCCCTACAAAAAGATAAAATCTATTTCTTTGCTGCTTCCAGCGCTTTCTTCATGGTTTCGCCAATCGTAGCCGGAGAGCTCACCACGTGGATGCCGCACTCTGCCATGATTTTCATTTTGGCTTCCGCGGTATCGTCAGCCCCGCCGATGATAGCGCCGGCGTGACCCATTTTACGGCCTTTAGGCGCTGTTTGTCCCGCGATAAACCCAACAACTGGCTTGGTACCAAATTCTTTGATGTAATGCGCTGCTTCGGCTTCCATACCGCCGCCAATTTCACCAATCATGATGATGCCTTCTGTTTGTGGGTCGTTCATCAACAATTCTACTGCTTCTTTGGTCGTGGTACCCACGATCGGGTCACCGCCGATACCAATACAAGTAGATTGGCCTAAGCCAGCTTTGGTAACTTGGTCAACCGCTTCGTAGGTTAAGGTGCCAGAGCGAGAAACGATGCCGATGCTTCCGGTGCGGTGAATAAAACCAGGCATGATGCCGCATTTTGCTTCTCCTGGTGTGATGACGCCCGGACAGTTTGGCCCGATCAAGCGGGTATCGTAATCGTTGATGTAAGCTTTTACTTTCACCATGTCTTGTACCGGAATACCTTCGGTGATGCAAATGATGACTTTGATGCCAGCATCAGCAGCTTCCATAATGGCGTCGGCAGCAAAAGCAGGGGGTACAAAAATAACCGATACATCGGCACCGGCTTGTTGTACAGCTTGAGCAACGGTGTCAAAAACCGGACGACCCAAGTGGGTTTCGCCTCCTTTGCCAGGTGTAACACCGCCCACCAATTGGGTGCCATATTCAATCATCTGTTCAGCGTGGAACGTACCTTCTTTACCCGTAAAGCCTTGTACTATGACTTTGGAATCCTTATTGACGAGAACTGACATAGGGCATTTGTGTTTAGCCGCGAATGGGTTGATGTTGGAAAATTATTTTTCTTCTTCGATGATGAAAACATCTTCGCCTTCTTCTTTCATGTAGTAGCGCTCCCGGCCGTATTGCTCGCCGTTTTTTTCCAGGTTTTTGCGTTCGCGTTCGGCTTCTTGGATTTTTTTGGAATAGTACGCTTTGTCTTTTTGCAGTTTGTCCAGGGTGTGCTGGAGGCGCCACTGGGTAATGACATCGTGTTTGTCAATGAAGATCATCCAAAAGAAAAATACCGCCAATACAAAAATGTACCGGTTGCGCAACGGTGCTGGAACGTAGCTGAACAAAGATTGCAGGAGGTTACTCATCGTGCCAAAGATTATTTTGGCGTAAGTTAAAGATTTTTGCTTTGAAAGCGCCGACCTACCACCGAAAAAACGACGGTAGGTCGACAGACTCTCTTATTTGCGTTTCAGGATGCTTCTTCCTGGGTAGATTGCTGCTTCGTCGAGTTCTTCTTCGATGCGCAACAACTGGTTGTATTTTGCGATCCGATCGGTACGCGACATAGAACCAGTTTTGATCTGGCCGGTGTTCAAGGCTACTGAAAGATCCGCAATGGTGGTATCTTCAGTTTCGCCTGAACGGTGGCTCATCACGCTGGTGTAGCCGGCACGGTGAGCCATTTCTACTGCCTGGATGGTTTCTGTCAGCGAGCCAATTTGGTTCACCTTCACCAAGATTGAGTTAGCAGCGCCTTTGTCGATACCTTGGCGTAGACGCTTGGTATTGGTTACAAAAAAGTCGTCGCCGACAATCTGGATTTTGCTGCCCAATTCTTTGGTCATCCCGATCCAGTTGTCCCAATCGTCTTCGGCCAAACCGTCTTCGATGCTGAAGATGGGGTATTTGTTGACCCACTCTTTCCAGTAGCCGATCATTTCAGCGCCGGTCAGTTTATCGCCAGTAGATTTTTTGAAGTGGTATACTTTTTCTTCTTCATTGTAGAACTCAGAAGCTGCAGCATCCATGGCAATCATCACGTCTTCGCCTGGGCGGTAGCCAGCAACTTCGATCGCTTTCAAGATGGTTTGGATCGCTTCGTCGTTAGATTTGATGTTCGGTGCAAAACCACCTTCGTCGCCTACGTTGGTAGAATAGCCGTTTTTCTTCAACACGCTTTTGAGGTGGTGAAAAATTTCAGCACCCATGCGGATGGCTTCGTAAAAAGTAGGAGCGCCAACGGGCATGATCATGAACTCCTGGAAGTCGATGCTGTTATCGGCATGAGAACCGCCATTGATGATGTTCATCATGGGTACCGGCAAGGTAGCGGCATTCACCCCGCCGATGTAGCGGTATAAAGGTTGCTCGCAAGCATCGGCAGCAGCTTTGGCAACTGCAAGCGAAACACCAAGAATGGCGTTAGCGCCCAATTTAGACTTGTTTTCGGTGCCGTCCAGTTCCAACAACAGTTTGTCGATATAAACCTGTTCGGTTACTTCAATGCCAAGCAGTTCGTCGGCAATGATGTCGTTGACATTTTCTACCGCTCTCAATACCCCTTTTCCGAGGTAACGGTCTTTATCGTCATCTCGCAATTCAACGGCTTCGTGTTTGCCAGTTGAAGCGCCAGAAGGAACGGCAGCACGGCCAAAATAACCACTTTCGGTCATTACTTCAACCTCTACCGTAGGATTACCACGGGAATCGAGAATTTGCCGGGCATGAACATCGACGATGGTACTCATTTGTTGTTGTGTTTTCGTTGGATAATCGTATGAGGAACGGGTGAATAATAAATTGACATTTTAGCCGCCGCTATTTTGCTGCCAATCGACTATCTTTTAAGGCGCAATGTGGGGCATTGCCACGAAAAAGATAGGAAGAGTGGCGGCGAAAGCGCAAGGATAAAGTGGTAATTTATTGTTTAACCGTTCCTAAGGCGAAATATAAGCATGCCAAGCGGCAAGCGAGGCGTAATGCTCATTAATTCTCCATTAAATTTATAAACTGATCAAATAGGTAACGAGCATCATGAGGCCCTGGAGCCGCTTCGGGGTGATATTGTACGGAAAAAGCTTTTTTCCCAAGTACTTTAATCCCTTCAATGGTGTCGTCGTTGAGGTTGAGGTGGGTGATTTCAATCTCGCCTACTTTCGATCTCAATACTTCGGGGTCAACGGCAAAACCGTGGTTTTGGCTCGTAATTTCACAATGACCGGTGACCAAGTTTTTCACTGGGTGATTAATCCCGCGGTGACCATGGTGCATTTTGTAAGTAGGAACATCCAACGCCAAGGCCAGCAATTGGTGGCCAAGACAGATTCCAAACAAAGGTTTTTCTTCTTTCAAAATGGCCTTAGCCGTTTTGATGGCATACCCCATAGCCGCAGGATCACCAGGGCCATTTGACAAAAAGTAACCATCGGGTTGGAATTCATTGATGGTTTCCATGGGTGTTTGGGCTGGAAAAACTTTGAGGTAGCAACCGCGTTCCGATAGGTACTCCAGAATGTGTTTCTTGATGCCATAATCCATAACAGCTACTCGGTATTTAGCCTCTGGGTTACCAACGTGATAAGCTTCTTTGGTGCTTACCGCGGTAGCTAGTTCCAAACCATCCATGGAAGGCGCTTTGGCTAATTTTTTCTTCAAGACAGCAATGTTGAGCTCTTCAGAGGAGATGATCCCGTTCATTGCCCCTTTGGCGCGAATGTGCCGTACAATGGCGCGGGTATCAACATCGGAGATGCCTACCAAACCTTCTGATTCAAAATATTCTTGAATGGACTGATCGGCTAAGATCCGCGAGTAGGTCACAGTAAAGTTTTTACAGATCAGGCCAGAAATTTTTATGCTGCGCGATTCAACATCGGCATCTTTGGTGCCATAGTTACCAATATGGGCGTTGGTAGTCACCAATAACTGGCCATAGTAAGAAGGGTCTGTAAAAACCTCCTGATAACCGGTCATCCCGGTATTGAAACAAATTTCCCCAATCGTCGATCCGATCTTACCAATGGCTTTACCATGAAAAATGGTTCCGTCTTCCAAAAGCAAGACAGCTGGTTGAGATTCGGGAACGATGGAATACTCTTTTTCTTCGCTCATCGCTTGGTCTTTGTTTCGTTTGGGTGTGAAAAAATTAGATTTTCGGAATATTTGCTTCGGGGCACAAAAATAAGACGATACCAGCAAATAATTCCTATTTTTTTGAATCCAAGTACCTATCTAGCCAAAAAAAAGGCGACACTTCCAGGGAAGTACCGCCTTTTTTTGATATGGTTGAGCAAATCATTACTGATTTTCCTCTTTGCTTTCTTCAGTAGCTTCGTCAGCAGCATCAGGCTCATCGACTGGATAATCTTCGATCACTGTTTCTGCAACATCGTCAACGACGGTTTCCGTTGCAACAGCAGCAGTATCGGTAGATTTACCTTTTCCGCTAGTACCGCGACGACGGCGAGATTTCTTAGCTGTTTTACCGCTGCCATCCAAGTTGTACACCTCGTTGAAGTCAACGAATTCGATCATGGCCATTTCAGCGCCATCACTTTTCCGGTGACCAATTTTGATGATACGTAGATAACCGCCTGGGCGATCAGCAATTTTCTCTCTAACGACGCCAAAAAGTTCTTTGATGGCTTCTTTGTTTTGGAGGTAGCTAAATACTACACGACGGTTGTGAGTCGTATCGTCTTTAGATTTGGTGATCAGCGGCTCGGCATGTACACGCAATGCTTTAGCTTTAGCCAAAGTAGTGGTGATGCGCTTGTAGGTGATCAATGCAATGCTCAGGTTTTTGAGCAATGCGTGGCGGTGTTCTGATTTCCGCCCTAGGTGGTTGTGCTTCTTCCCGTGTCTCATTGGGTATTAAAAGTAACGTCGCAACACCGCTGACAAAACATGATGAACAGTTGGCCGTTCGTTTGTCGCTGGTTATTGTAAAAGATAAATAAATAGGAAACCATCCTGAGCCAACATTGGCGGTTTCACATGCTACTACCCTATTGGGAAGCTATGAAAAAACATAACTTGGGGAGCGTAAAAGACACTCCCCAAGCTAGATTTTACTCTTCGTCGAGTTTGTATTTAGAAAGATCCATTCCAAAGGTCAAGCCTTTTTCCTGAAGCAGTTCTTCGATTTCTACCAACGATTTCTTACCAAAGTTGCGGAATTTCAACAACTCGTGCGTATCGTAGTGTACCAATTCTGCCAAGGTATTGATTTTGGCAGCTTTCAAACAGTTGTAAGCGCGAACCGATAGATCCAAATCTTCCAAAGAAGTTTTGAGTAGTTTGCGCATGTGGAGGATGTGCTCGTCCACGATGTTGTCTTCACGGCTTGAAGCATCATCGAAAGTAATGTTTTCGTCGGTGATCAACATCAAGTGTTGGATCATGATCCGCGAAGCTTCTTTGATGGCCTCTTCCGGGTGAATCGTACCGTCGGTTCTTACTTCGATGGTCAGTTTTTCGTAGTCGGTACGTTGACCAACACGGGTGTTTTCCACGCGGTAAGAAACGTTCTTGATCGGCGTATAGATGGCATCTACGGGAATAACGCCAATGGGCGCATCCTTTGGTAGGTTTTCATCAGCTGGTACGTAACCTCTGCCCTTTGAGATGGTAAATTCCACTTCTAGGTTGACAAAAGGCTCCATAGTACAGATCAACAGATCAGGGTTCATCACCTTGAATACATTAGTCTGCTCTTCGATGGCTTTGGCACGAAATTCTTCCTTGCCGTTGATGGTGAGGTAGACTTTCTCGGAGGAGAGGTCATCATCGCCGCCAACTTTTTTCAACCTTACCTGTTTGAGGTTGAGGATAATTTCCACCACGTCTTCTACAACACCACGAATGGAGCCGAATTCGTGGTCTACACCAGCGATCCGCACTGCGGAGATGGCATAGCCTTCCAGGGAAGAGAGCAATACCCGGCGCAACGAATTGCCAACGGTTTGGCCGAAGCCCGGCTCCAGGGGTTTGAATTCAAAGAGTCCTTCGAAATCGTTGGACTTTTGCATTACAATCTTATCAGGCTTCTGGAAATTGAGAATGCTCATATGCTGAAAATGAACTTTGATAGAAGAAAACAAGACCGCGGTCTCATGCCCAGCAAAAACTGGCGCGTTTAAAAACACTATAACCTACAAAACAGTTTAGGCAGCCGTGAACACGAGCTGCCAAAACTGCCTGGTAGGAGTGGTTATTTCGAGTATAATTCGACGATCAGCTGTTCGTTGATTTTCTCCGGGATGCTATCACGGGAAGGATAATCAAGGAAACGACCTTCGAGTTTGTCTTGGTTGAATTCGATCCAAGAGAATTTGCGTACATCATTAGCACGAGCGGTAACGCTGTCCTTGATGATGCCCATTTCCTGAGAACGACCCCGTACCGATATTGCGTCGCCTGGGCGAAGCGAGTATGAAGGAATGTTGGTCAACACTCCATTCACTAAGATATGCTTGTGTGAAACCAGCTGACGAGCGCCGTTGCGCGTAGGCGACAAGCCCATGCGGTAAACAACGTTGTCCAAACGTGCTTCCAACAATTGGAGCAATACTTCGCCGGTTACCCCACTCTTACTGGTAGCTCTTTCAAAAGTTCTACGGAATTGGCGTTCCAATACCCCGTAAGTATATTTTGCTTTTTGCTTTTCCATCAATTGGACAGCATAATCTGAGCGCTGGCGGCGTTTGCGTGTAGCACCGTGCTGACCTGGAGGAAATTTGCGTTTTTCAAAGTTTTTGTCGTATCCGTAGATCGCCTCTCCAAACGTTCTAGCTTTCTTCGTCTTAGGACCAGTATACCTCGCCATGTTGATTCTTTTTCTTTGGATTAAACTCTTCTACGTTTCGGAGGACGGCAACCATTGTGTGGCACTGGAGTTACGTCTTTGATCCTTACTACTCGGATACCAGAAGCATCGATGGCGCGGATAGCCGCTTCACGACCCGATCCCGGTCCTTTAACAAAAACCTCAGCCACCCGCATACCTGCTTCATAAGCAAGCTTAGAAGCGTCGTTAGCTGCTACTTGAGCTGCGTATGGCGTATTCTTCTTAGACCCTTTAAATCCAGCTTTACCTGCCGATGCCCAGGAAATAACCTGACCAGAACGATTGGTAAGAGAAATGATGATGTTGTTGAACGTAGCCTGGACGTAAGCATATCCTTCCGCCTCTACTTTTACGTTCCGTTTTTTAACCTTCTTATTAGCCTTTGCCATTACCTTGACTTGATTAAAATGATCAGGCTATTAGGAGCGTTATGCTGCTCCCAACAGCGCCACAGATTACTTAGTTACCTTCTTCTTGTTGGCCACAGTTTTACGTGGACCTTTACGCGTACGAGCGTTCGTCTTGGTACGCTGACCGCGCAAAGGCAAGCCTTTGCGGTGGCGCAAGCCACGGTAACAAGCAATATCCTGCAAACGCTTGATATTCATTGCAACTTCTGACTTGAGTTCACCTTCTGTTTTGAACTCAGTCGTAATGATGCGTGAAATTTCCCGAATGTGTTCATCCGTCCACTCCTCAACTTTCATGTCCTCAGAAATACCTACTTTAGCCAACACGTGTTTGGCGGTAGAACTTCCTACTCCATAAATATAAGTAAGACTGATTACCCCTCTTTTATTTCTAGGCAAATCGATACCTGCGATACGAGCCATCTTCTGTCTGCTTTTAAAGTTTGACTGATGCGTGCTTAGGAATTAACCCTGGCGTTGCTTCAGTTTAGGATTTTTCTTGTTAATGATGTACACCTTGCCCTTTCTTCGGACAATCTTACAATCTACAGAACGTTTCTTAACCGATGCTCTGACTTTCATAAGTAGTAGTTTTTAATGCCAAACCAAGCTGGCGAAAATGATTACTTGTAGCGGTACACAATTCTACCTCTTGTCAGATCATAAGGCGACATCTCCACGGAGACTTTATCGCCTGGTAAGATTCGAATGTAGTTCATTCGCATCTTGCCCGATATGGTTGCAATGATTTGGTGGTCGTTTTCCAAGCGCACCCTGAACATTGCATTTGAAAGAGCTTCCTCAATAATACCGTCCTGTTTAATAAGATTTTTTTTCGCCATAATCCCGATTTCGGAGTGCAAAGATAAGCAACCGATTTTATTTTTTTCGGATTTCGACAAAAAAATTACCGAACTTCAAAATTATCCTCATCCTAATGCCGGTACGGGTTCTGATTTGAGCCCAACTGCACGGATTTCGGCGTTATTCTGGATTGCTGTTTCGATGAAAGAATGATCGGAAAGCACATCTGCCTGTTGCTTTCGAACCACGATTGTATGCTCATAATGCGCGGAAGGTAGGCGATCTTTGGCAAAAACGGTCCAGCCGTCGCGAGAAGTAATCACTTCTTTTTTGCCCAAGTTCACCATAGGTTCGATGGCGATTACGAGTCCTTCTTGCAGTTTCACCCCTTTTCCCCTTTTGCCATAATTGGGTACTTCAGGATCTTCGTGCAAGTTTTTCCCTACACCATGCCCCACCAATTCGCGAACGATGCCATATCGGTGTTCTTTTTCCACGTAGTTTTGGATCGCAAAACTGATGTCGCCAAGCCTTTGCCCAGCTACAGCTTGCTCTATCCCTTTGTACAATGATGTTTTGGTTACTCGGCACAGTTCCATTACTCGGTCGTCTACGTTACCCAGCGGGAAAGTATATGCGGCATCGCCAAAAAAACCATTCAACTTCACCCCGCAATCTACGGAAACGATATCGCCATCTACAAAAACCATTTTCTCCGTGGGAATTCCATGTACTACATGTTCGTTGACCGAAACACATAAGGTAGCAGGAAAACCACGATAACCTTTGAAACCTGGCACGCCGCCGTGATCGCGGATAAAGGTTTCAGCAGCTGAATCGATCTCGTAGCCGGTTATTCCTGGTCGTATGATGCTGGCCACGTGGGCAAGCGTTTTACAAACCAGCAAACAACTGATCCTGATGAGTTCGATCTCTTCGTCGGTTTTGTAGAAGATCATAAGCGTATTCTCAAAAGTTTACAGGGTGCGATTCACCACAAATCAATCTTCTCTCTTTCGAGCAAACTGTTATTGTAACGCAATTTTTTTTTCAAAGAACTGCGTGGTTGCTTTTTTACATCGACTCACCGATACCCTGCAAACGACTAGTATTGCTCCGACCTTGTACGCGGCCAGATTTCACCAAACCATCGTAGCGTTGCATCAACAAATGGCTTTCGATCTGTTGTAGTGTATCCAAAATTACCGAGATCATGATCAGTACTGAAGTACCGCCAAAGAACAGCGCAAAAGAACGGTTGATGCCGATCGCCGAAGCAAAAGCTGGCGTGATGGCGATAAAACCTAAGAATATAGCGCCGGGCAAGGTAATACGGGTAGTGATGGCATCGATAAAATCAGCAGTAGGCTGACCCGGTTTGATACCTGGAATGAAAGCGTTATTGCGCTTGAGGTATTCCGCGTAATTCATCGGGTTAACGATCAAAGCGGTGTATACATAGGTAAATACAACGATCAGCAAGAAATAGATGACGTTGTAAGGTACCGAAGTAAAGTCGTTCAAAGCCCGCAGAATGGGGTTAGCCAAGGTACCGCCTTTCTGTGAAGCAAACTGAGCTGCAGTTGCTGGAAGGAACATCAAAGCCTGAGCAAAGATGATCGGCATTACACCAGCCGCGTTCAACTTCAACGGAATGGAATCTTGATTGCTGGATTGTGCTACCGTAGCACCGGCAGTACGACCTACCATTTTCTTAGCAAACTGTACTGGAATTTTCCGTACTGCTTGGATCACCATGATGATCACTAAGATGATGGCAAACAACAACGCGAATTCGATTACGAAGAAAAGCAAGCCGCCAGAAGACAATTGTGATTGGAATTCAAATACAATGGCTGCTGGGAGGCGAGCGATGATGCCCACCATGATGATTAGCGAAGTACCATTGCCGATACCGCGATCTGTGATGCGCTCACCCAACCACATGGCAAATACCGTTCCTGCAGAAAGAATGATGATATTGGAAAACCAAAAGATTCCTTGTGGGATAGTTGGATCAACAGCTCCAGCTGAATTTAGGTAGGTCAAATAACCGCCGCCTTGAACCAATGTAATGGCTACCGTAAGCAAGCGAGTGATTTGATTGAGTTTTTTGCGACCCGATTCTCCTTCTCTTTGCTGGAGACGTTGAAAATAAGGTACAGCAAAACCCAACAACTGGATGATGATCGAAGCCGTGATGTAAGGCATGATACCTAATGCGAACAATGAAGCGTTTTGAAAAGCGCCGCCAGTGAAAGCATTGATCAATCCTAAAAGGTCATTGCCGCCGTTGTTTTCTGACTGTTTAGCCAAAACAGAAGGGATAACGCCTGGAAGTACAATGTAACAGCCAAAGCGGTAAACCAACATCAACAACAGCGTAAACAAAATACGAGTTCTTAACTCTTTGATGCTCCAAATGTTTTGGAGTGTGGTGATGAACCTTCTCATGGTATAG
Source organism: Saprospiraceae bacterium (assembly GCA_040401995.1). Classification (GTDB taxonomy): domain Bacteria; phylum Bacteroidota; class Bacteroidia; order Chitinophagales; family Saprospiraceae; genus Haliscomenobacter. The sequence continues at coordinate 54,438 of JBBANM010000024.1, read as the reverse complement.
GATTAAACAAGGTTAACACTACCGCCAACTTTTTCGATGGCTTCCTTTGCAGTCTCAGAAAAAGCATGTACAGTAATGGTTAATTTGGCTTTCAATTCGCCACGACCCAATACTTTCACTTTTTCTGTTCTGCTGATATAGCCATTAGCAAGCAAGGTAGCCACATCGATGGTTTCAACGCCCAATTTTTCCGAGATCGACTGCAACTGATTTAAGTTCAGTGGAGTGTATTCGACGCGGTTAACGTTTTTAAAACCAACTTTCGGCAAACGCATCTGCAAAGGCATTTGACCACCTTCAAAGCCGCGCTTTAACTTAGCGCCTGAACGAGAACCGTCCCCTTTGTGACCGCGAGTAGACGTTCCGCCGTGGCCAGAACCCTGACCGCGAGCGATACGCTTGCTCTTTTTATTTGACCCTGCTGCAGGTTTCAGATTATGCAATTCCATTGCCCAAATTTTTTTTGTGCCAAAAAGTTAAATATACGCTTAATTCCAGATTATTCTGGAAAGACACTTCAAGAATGTAAGCGGTAAAAAATTAAATTTTTACCCTTGCCTTATTCGGCAACCTCTTCCACTTTTACTAAGTGCTTCACCACATTGATCATGCCCAAAATCTGCGGCGTAGCTTCTTTGACAACGCTACGGCTGATGCGGCGCAAACCAAGCGCTTCCATCGTCAGTTTCTGATTTTTGGGGCGATCGATGATGCTTTTCACCTGAGTTATTTTGACCTTTGCCATGGTAATACTCTAAATTGAATGATTTGTAAAAGGCTAAATCAGCTAGGCTGATTAACCATTGAACATTTTTTCCATTGAAATATTCCGTTGGCGGGCAATTTCGGATGGATCGCGCAACAGCGACAAAGCGACGATGGTTGCTTTTACCACGTTGTGCGGGTTAGAAGAACCCTGAGATTTTGCCAATACGTTATGAACGCCAGCAATTTCCAATACCGCACGCATAGCACCACCGGCGATAACTCCCGTACCGTCTGAAGCAGGCTTCAGCAAAACGTTACCCGCTTTGAATTTGCCTTTCACTTCGTGTGGAATGGTACCTTTGTATATTGGAACTTGAATCAAGTTCTTTTTGGCATCGTCAACTGCTTTAGCAATTGCTTCTGAAACGTCGCGGGCTTTTCCGAGGCCGTGGCCTACCGTTCCTTTTCCATCACCAACCACCACAATTGCGGCAAAGCTAAAGGTACGACCACCTTTGGTAACTTTTGCTACGCGATTGAGCTGAACCAATTTTTCTTTGAGTTCCGTTTCGGCGGGTTTTACCCGATTATTACTTCTCTTAGCCATTATCGTATCCAGTTAATGGTTGTTGTTAAAATTGTAGACCTGCTTCCCGTGCTCCATCAGCGAGGGCTTTCACCCGGCCGTGGTACAAATAGCCTCCACGATCAAAAACGATATTCGTCACATTTGCTGCCAATGCACGTTCGGCCAACAATTTACCAACCAATTTGGCTTGCTCGGTTTTGTTGATATCCTGTGGAACACCCTCTTCGCGAGAAGAAGCTGAAACCAATGTTTGGCCTGCCAAATCATCGATTACTTGGCAGTAGATATACCGGTTGCTGCGGTAGACGGCCATGCGCGGTCTTACCAGAGTACCTTTCATTTTATTGCGAATCCGATTATGGATTCTGAGCCTTCTTACTTCTTTGGTCATTTTCATGACGACAACCTAATTTTCGTTTTTAGTGTAGCGCACCGTTTGCGAAACCCAAAAACCATGATGGAAATAAATACAAACATAAGCGGAGGAAAAAATCCTCTCTCCGACAGGGTTGCTGCTTACTTCTTACCCCCTGCTTTACCCAATTTGCGGCGGATTGATTCGCCCACAAAGCGGATACCTTTACCTTTGTACGGTTCAGGTTTGCGGAAAGTTCTGATTTTAGCACATACTTCACCAAGGAGTTGCTTATCGATGGATTCCAAGCGGATGATCGGGTTAGCCCCTTTTTCCTGTTTGGCTTCCGCTTTGATTTCGGCCGGCAACTTGAACAAAATAGGGTGAGAGTAACCTAGCAACAACTCCAGCCATTGGCCGTTATTGGAAGCACGAAAACCTACCCCTACGATTTCCATTTCTTTGACAAACCCTTCGGTGACACCAATCACCATGTTATTGATCAATGCGCGGTAAAGACCATGCATTTCGCGGTGACGCTTTTGATCTGTTGGTCTTTTAACCTGTATTTCACCGTTTTCGATCTCAAAAGTGATATCTGGATCGATTTGTTGGGTCAAGGTACCTTTTGGCCCTTTAACGGTTACCAAATTGCCCTTGGTGACGTTGATTTCTACTCCGTTGGGTAGTGCAATTGGCGCTTTTCCTACTCTGGACATTTTATCTTTGTTTTGGAGCGGATTAATAAATGTAGCAAAGCAATTCACCGCCTACATTGAGTTCGCGTGCCTTTTTTTCAGACATTACCCCCTTGGACGTTGAAATGATAGCCAAACCAAGGCCGTTGATGATGCGCGGCAATCCGTCAGATTTTGCGTATTTCCGCAAACCAGGTTTGCTGATACGTCCCAATTCCCGGATAACAGGTTGCTTGGTGATAGGATCGTACTTCAATGCGATCTTGATAAGTCCTTGACCGCCTTTGCCGACATTGTCTTCGAATTTGTACTTAAGGATATAACCTTGATCGAAGAGGATTTCGGTGATTGCCTTTTTCAGCTTGGAGGCTGGGATATCGACAATCCGGTGCCCCGCTTGTTGCGCGTTGCGAATGCGCGTAAGATAATCTGCAATAGGATCTGATACTGCCATCAGTATGATTGTTGCGCAGCCGGTTTTCCAAAGCTATTCGGTTTGGAACCTTACCACGGTTAGATAATATGCTTACCAGCTAGATTTAGTAATTCCAGGTATTTTACCGGCCAAAGCCATTTCGCGGAACTTCACGCGACACAGGCCGAATTGGCGGATGTAGCCTTTAGGGCGACCCGTCAACTGACAACGGTTGTGCATGCGGATTTTGTTCGAGTTACGCGGAAGCTTGTCCAATTCGTCCCAACGGCCTTCCTCTTTCAACTGTTTGCGGAGGTCGGCAAATTTGGCGACCATTTTAGCTCTTTTTACCTCCCGAGCGATGATTGACTTCTTAGCCATGGTATCAGTTGGTTGTTGTTGGTTTCTGATTCTTAAATGGTAGACCGAGCAACTTAAGCAGTGCCAAAGCTTCTGCATCCGTTTTAGCAGTCGTTACAAACGTGATGTCCATACCGGCAATCCGTGAGATTTTGTCCAAATCGATTTCAGGGAAAATGATTTGTTCAGTAACTCCCATAGAATAGTTGCCACGACCATCAAAACTTTTGTCGTTGATACCGCGGAAGTCACGTACCCGTGGTAGCGCAGCGCTGATCAAACGATCCAAAAAGTCGAACATGATCTCATTGCGCAAAGTTACCCGTGCGCCGATGGGCATTTTCTCCCGCAACTTAAAGTTGGAGATAGAAGTTTTTGCCTTAGTAGGAACCGCTTTTTGGCCGGTAATCTGGGTGATTTCCGCAACTGCGATGTCTACCAATTTTTTATCCTGAGTAGCAGAGCCTACGCCCTGGTTGATGCAAATTTTTTCCAGGCGAGGAACCTGCATAATGGTTTTGTACTGAAACTGTTCCATCAGTGCTGGCACTACTTCCTCCCGGTATTTGGTCTTAAGTCTTGGATAGTATTTCATCATTCAAGGATTTCACCAGATTTTTTAGAATAACGAACCACTTTATCCCCTTCCAATTTGCGACCTACGCGAGTTGGAGTTCCAGTTTTTGGATCTACCAACATCAAATTAGAAAGGTGGATGGGGGCAAAAATTTCTTCTAGCCCGCCTGCCGCATCCTGAGTAGGTTTGCGGTGTTTGGTTCGTACATTGGCATTGTCAACAATAGCGCGGTTTTCAATCGGAAAAACTTCCAACACCTCTTTAGGGGTTGTCAAGTCTTTAGAAGCGCCAGCGATGACAAACACTTTATCTCCCTTTTTGATCTTCAATTTGGGAGTGTGTCTTTTTATAGTCGATTTCTTCTCACCCATGGTCAAAAAAAATTAATGCAGCGATGCTGCCAATGAACGTTTAGAGTACCTCAGGAGCCAGCGAAACGATCCGCATGTAATCCTTTTCGCGCAATTCGCGGGCTACTGGTCCAAAAATACGGGTACCACGAGGTTCGTCGTTGGCATTGAGCAATACGCAAGCATTGTCGTCAAAACGAATATAAGAACCGTCTTTACGACGAATTTCTTTTTTCGTGCGTACGATAACGGCTTTAGATACCGAACCTTTTTTTACGCCACCCGGTGTAGCGTCTTTCACTGCTACGACGATCTTGTCGCCTACCGAAGCATAACGGCGCTTCGACCCGCCCAGAACGCGGATACAAAGAACTTCTTTGGCGCCGCTATTATCGGCTACTTTGAGCCTGGATTCCTGTTGAATCATGTTAAGGTCGTGGTTTTAGAGGATTCACCGCGCTGAGCGGCAATCGTAAATCCAAATAATTTATTTCGCTCTTTCGATGATCTCCACCAATCTCCACCGCTTGAGTTTGCTCAAAGGACGAGTTTCCATGATTTTCACAACATCACCGATGTTGGCATCATTGTTTTCGTCGTGTGCGATAAAGCTCTTGGATCTTTTCACGAACTTACCGTAAATAGGGTGACGTAGTTTACGTTCCGTCGTTACCGCAATAGTTTTTTGCATTTTATTGCTGGTGACGACACCTACACGGGTTTTTCTAAGATTTCTTGTTAGTTCTTCCATCTTTCCTTACTGTTTACGACGTCTTAAAACGATTTTAGTACGCGATGCAAAATCCTCATCTGTGAATTTCTCCATGGCTCGACGGCGTATCTCGGTTTGGATGCGCGCGATGTTTCGGCGCAGATGACGCAATTCCATGGGGTTGGCAAGCCCTTTGATGGCATGCTCGAACTTCATCCGACGAAACTGTACCTCCGAACCTTCCAGTTCGTTGGCCAAGTCCACATCCGTGAAGTCCCCGTATTGTTTGACTGTTTTATTTGCCATTGGCGTAACAATTAAATTAAAACTTGGATATCAAATACATCGGCTGATAGATTGGGATTCCAAAAAATGAAATCTAATGTCTATCCCCTAAGTTTACACTTACAAAAAAATTATTCTGCAGTAACGTCCGCGCGAATAATGAATTTAGTCAGCAGCGGCAGTTTTTGCGAGGCCAAACGCAAAGCTTCAGCAGCTACTGCGAGTGGAACACCATCAATTTCAAACATGATGGTTCCTGCTTTTACCTGAGCTACCCAGTGATCAACAGCACCCTTACCTTTACCCATCCGCACTTCTTGAGGCTTCTTGGTGATTGGTTTATCAGGGAAAATGCGAATCCACACTTTACCTTCCCGTTTCATAAAACGAGTCATGGCAATACGCGCAGATTCTATCTGGCGATTGGTTATCCGGCCTTCTGTAATGGCTTTCAAACCAAAGGAGCCAAAAGCAATAGTACCGCCCTTATATGCAATGCCTTTGATCCTCCCTTTATGCTGTTTGCGGTATTTCGTTCTTTTTGGCTGTAACATTGTTTTACGTATTTACCAGAATTTCAGAATATTAGCCATATTGCCACGCTATCCGAAAAAAGTTTGGCAAAGGTATGGCATTTTTTTGAAAAATTCTAACGTGGACGATTGTTTCTTGCACCACCGCCTGCATTACCGCCGCCGCCTGCATTTCCACCGCCGCCGCCACGGTTATTTCCACCGCCGCCGCCGCGATTATTACCGCCGCCGCCGCCGCCGCCACGATTATTACCACCGCCGCCGCCACGGTTATTGCCGCCACGTTCTCCTCTTTCGCCGCCACGGTTGTTGCCGCCACGTTCTCCTCTTTCGCCGCCACGGTTACCACCGCCGCCACCTTGGTTGGTAGGCTGAGCTGCTGGAGTAGATGGCGTCAATTCGCGTTTGCCGAGTACTTCACCCTTACAGATCCACACTTTGATCCCGATTTTACCGTAAACCGTAAGTGCTTCTTTGATCGAGTAATCGATATCTGCGCGGAAAGTATGCAAAGGCGTACGTCCCTCTTTGAATTCTTCAGTACGTGCCATTTCCGCTCCGTTCAAACGTCCAGAAATCCGGACTTTGATGCCTTCTGCGTTGGCGCGCATAGTAGACTGGATCGCCATTTTGATGGCGCGGCGATAGTTGATACGTGCTTCCAATTGCTTGGCAACAGATTCAGCTACAATCGCAGCATCCAATTCTGGCTTACGGATTTCAGTGATGTTGATTTGTACATCCTTACCGGTCAATTTTTTCAATTCTTCCCGGATACGATCTACTTCTTGACCACCTTTACCGATGATGATACCAGGACGAGACGTATGAATCGTTACTGTGATCCGCTTAAGCGTACGCTCGATAATGATGCGAGCAATACCACCTTTATTAACACGAGCGTTAAGGTAATTGCGAATTTTTTCGTCTTCAACTACTTTGGCGCCGAAGTCCTTGCCGCCGAACCAGTTTGACTCCCAACCTCTGATGATGCCGAGGCGATTACCAATAGGATTTGTCTTCTGACCCATATTATGGTGTGAGTTGAGATTTATTAATGGTTATTGTTCAGGTTGGGTTACGTCTTCATATACTGCAGACTCATCGCCAACAGGAACACGGTTTGCCACAATAATGGTTACGTGATTGGTACGCTTGCGGATGCGGTGCGCACGGCCTTGTGGGGCTGGGCGAAAACGCTTCAATATGGCGCCACCATCGACGAAAGCCGTTTTTACGTACAAATCATAGTCATCAGCACTTTCGGCGCCGTTGAGTTTGTGTTCCCAGTTGGCAACCGCGCTGCGAACCAATTTCTCCAACCAGCTGGCAGCTTCTTTTTTGGTAAAGCGACAAATTTGGATAGCGTCATCCACTTTTTTGCCGCGCAGGTTGTCCACTACCAAGCGCATTTTGCGCGCCGACATTGGAACATTCTTGAGTTTTGCTACTGCTTCCATCTCTCTTTTATTTCTTGCGGTTGCCAGAGTGTCCTTTAAAGTTACGGGTTGGAGAGAATTCCCCCAACTTATGTCCTACCATGTTTTCAGTAACGAATACAGGTACGAAAGTTTTGCCGTTGTGTACTGCGATGGTTTCCCCTACCATATCGGGGATGATCATCGATGCGCGAGACCAAGTCTTGATCACCGATTTTTTCTTTGCTTCCTTGGAAGCAGCCACCTTCTCCAGCAATTTATGGAACACGTAAGGTCCCTTTTTAATTGATCTTGCCATGATCGGTCTATTTTCCCGGGCAAGCTTGATGGTGATAAATTATCTGCCAAAAATACTCGCCGATGTTAGGAATACTTATTTCTTTCTGCGTGCGATAATTTGCTTATTCGAAGATTTCTTCGGATCGCGCGTCTTCTGCCCTTTCGCCATTTGTCCGTTGCGAGAACGTGGGTGACCACCAGTTGCCCGGCCTTCACCACCACCCATGGGGTGATCGACTGGGTTCATCGCTACACCACGAACGCGTGGACGACGACCTGCCCAACGGTTACGACCTGCTTTACCCATCACTTCCAATGCGTGATCGGGGTTAGAGGTAGTTCCCATGGTAGCTTGACAAACCAACAAGATGCGACGCAATTCGCCAGAAGGCAATTTAACCGAGGCATATTTTGCTTCCCGACCAGCCAAAGTACCGTAAGTACCAGCGCTACGTGCCAAAGCTGCTCCTTTTCCAGGTTGCAATTCAATGGCATGGATGCTAGAACCTAATGGAATTTCTTTCAGTGGCAATGAATTACCAATGTTTGGCGGCGAGCCAGGACCTGAAAGCACTTCATCGCCTACTTTCAAACCATTGGGTGCAATGATGTAGCGTTTTTCGCCATCAGCATATTCTACCAAAGCAATGAATGCGGTGCGGTTTGGATCGTACTCAATGGTTTTAACTGCTGCAGGGATGCCAAATTTGTCGCGTTTGAAATCGATGATCCGATAACGACGTTTGTGACCGCCCCCGCGGTTACGCATGGTACGACGACCGTCGTTGTTACGACCGCCTGATTTTTTGATCGGCGCCAACAAGCTTTTCTGTGGCTTGTCGGTGGTGATCTCCGTAAAGGTATTCCCCACGCGGTAACGCGTGCCGGGAGTAACCGGATTGAATTTATTTACTGACATAACTTTATGGTCATTTAGTTCATCGCCGCTAGCACGACCATAATTGTGCTAGGGACTCGAACATGTTTGCTACAATCAATTACAAGTCGCTGAAGAAATCAATTTGTTCGCCTTCTGCAAGGGTTACGTATGCTTTCTTATAGGCAGATTTCATGCCTTTCACTACACCAGTACGGGTGCTGCGGCTTTTTACTTTACCAGGAACAACGAGGGTATTTACTTTATTTACCGCTACGTTGTACATTGCTTCTACCGCTTTTTTGATCTCGATCTTGTTCGATTTGCGATCTACCTTAAAACAGTATTTGTTCAAGGTATTCGACATTGCTTCCGATTTCTCGGTGATCAGCGGTTGAATCAGAATAATTCTCTTTGCCATTGCTATAACGATTCTAAAAGGCTAACGAAAGCCTAAATTATGCCAATGATTCCATCAACTTTTCAATGGATCCTGCAGCCAAAACGATGGCGTTTGCTTTAAGGATCTCGTACGTGTTCAAGTCTTGCGCTCTAATTACTCGTGAAGAAGGCAAATTGCGGCTCGACAAGTGAACACTTGGGTTGAACTCTGCAGTAACTACGAGCGATTTTTTGCCGTCGATGTTAAGGTTTTTCAACACGTTCAAGTAATCTTTGGTCTTTGGTGATTCGAAGGTAAAATCTTCTACAACCACGATAGCGCCAGCTTTTGCTTTAGAACTCAGTGCTGATCTACGTGCCAATTTCTTGACCTTCTTGTTTAGTTTTTGCTCATAATCGCGAACCCGCGGACCAAAAACCCGACCACCACCAGGAAACAAGGGGCTATTGATGTCCCCTTTACGCGAACCACCAGTACCTTTCTGTTTGTGCAACTTACGGGTAGAACCAGCTACTTCGCTACGCTCTTTTGCTTTGTGCGTACCTTGGCGTTGGTTAGCTAAGTATTGTTTAACTGCCAAATAGAGCACATGCTCGTTCGGTTCTATGCCGAAGATATTGGCGGGCAGTTCAACCGTTTTACCGGTTTTTTCGCCTTGAATATTGAGAATGTCGATTGTCATTTTTTCCTAAATTTTAACTTGTCCTTTCAACAGGACGCCATGAACCGATTTACTTCTTCTCCAGGATCACATAAGCCCCTTTATGTCCGGGGATGGCGCCTTTGACCAGGATAAGATTTTGCTCAGGAAAAATTTTGAGTATTTTCAGGTTCTTCAATTTCACGCGATCGCCACCTGTACGACCACCCATCCGCTTGCCTTTGAATACTTTAGAAGGGAAAGAAGATGCACCCAACGAACCAGGAGAACGTTGGCGGTTGTGCTGACCGTGGGTCTGTCCACCTACCCCGGCAAAACCGTAGCGTTTAACAACACCTTGGAAACCTTTACCTTTAGTGGTACCTACTGCGTGGAGTTCGTCGCCTTCTTTGAAGATCTCTTCCAACTTGATTTCTTCACCCAATGCTTTAGGAGCAGCATTGAAATTGCGAAATTCAACCAATTTATGTTTTGGCTCAGTATTGGCTTTCTCGAAATGCCCGAGGAGGGGATTCGTAGTATTTTTTGTTCTTGCTTCACCGTAAGCCAGCTGGATGGCGTTGTAACCATCCGTCTCTGTGGTTTTTACTTGTGTAACCACGTTAGGGCCCGCTTCAATAACGGTGCAAGCAACGTTGCGACCAGTAGTATCATAAATACTGGTCATCCCAATCTTTTTACCGATCAGTCCGTTCATCACTTCTTTAATTTAATCAATTAAACTACGTCAACTTAACCTGAATATCTACACCGCTTGGCAGTTCCAATTTGGACAGTGCATCAACTGTCTTTTGGGTGGGCGTATAGATTTCGATCAGGCGCTTGTGGGTGCGCAACTGAAACTGCTCACGAGAGGTCTTATTGACGTGCGGAGAACGGAGCACGGTAAAGATTTTCTTCTCAGTGGGCAGCGGAATCGGGCCAGTTACTATGGCCCCACTATTGCGTACAGTTTTCACTATTTTCTCCGTCGACTTATCGACCAGATTGTGGTCATAAGACCGGAGCTTAATTCGGATTTTCTGATTCATGCCTGAAAATCTAATTTATTATGTCAAGAAAAATTAAGGTTGCCCGGCACTTTCCCGGGCAACCACAATCAATTACAATTCAACAGATTATGCTTTTACTGCACCTTTAGATTTTTCAATTACATCCTTGGCAACACCGGATGGTGCTGGACTGTAATGTGAGAATTCCATGGTGGAGCTGGCGCGGCCAGAAGTGATGGTACGCAACTGTGTTACATAACCAAACATTTCTGAAAGCGGTACTTCTGCTTGGATGGCGATAGCGCCGCCCATGCGGGTCTCTTGTCCTTTTGGCAAACCACGACGACGGTTCAAGTCACCGATTACGGCGCCGGTATAGTCTTCTGGTGTGATAACTTCCAATTTCATGATGGGCTCCATCAACACGGGATGTGTTTTTGGCGCTGCAGCACGGAAACCTTCTTTGGCGCACAATTCGAATGCTACCGGTTTGGAGTCCACTGCGTGCATAGAACCATCGAATACTCGAACCTTCATGGCTTCGATGTTGTAACCGGCCAAGATGCCGTTGTCCATCATCGCTTTGAAACCATCCTGGATCGGTTTAGCGTAGTTTTTATCGATTGAACCACCGACGATGGCCCAAACAAACTGCAATTTAACTTTACCGTTTTTGAAGTCGTCGCTGTTGAGGAAATCTTCGTCAGCAGGTCCTAAATCAAATTCCATATCGGCAAACAAACCCGAACCACCCGTTTGCTTTTTCAAGCGCTCACGGTGTGATGTAGTGGTGGTAAGTGCTTCTTTGTAGTTTACTTGAGGTGCACCTTGGTTACATTCCACTTTGAATTCGCGACGTAAACGGTCAACGATGATTTCAAGGTGTAATTCACCCATACCGCTAATAACGGTTTGGTTAGTCTCTTCGTCAAATTTCACTCGGAAAGTTGGATCTTCTTCAGCCAATTTAGCCAAAGACATACCCAATTTATCCAAATCTTTTTGTGTTTTTGGCTCAATTGCGATGGCGATAACCGGATCTGGGAAGACCATGCTTTCCAAAATAATCGGCCTATCTAGGTCGCACAGAGTATCACCCGTACGGATGTCTTTGAAACCTACTGCTGCTGCAATATCACCAGCTTCAACCCGGTCGATTGGGTTTTGCTTATTGGCGTGCATTTGGTACAAGCGAGAGATGCGCTCTTTGTTGTCGGAACGGGTGTTCAACACATAAGAACCTGCATCCAAGGCGCCTGAATATACCCGGATGAACGCCAAGCGGCCTACGAATGGGTCAGTAGCAATTTTGAAAGCCAAAGCTGCAAACGGTTCATCTACCGATGGAGCACGAACTTCTTCCTTATCCGTTTTTGGGTTGATACCTTTTACAGCTTCAATGTCCATTGGAGAAGGTAAGAATGCGCAAACTGCATCCAATACCGCTTGTACACCTTTATTTTTGAAAGCAGTACCACACATCATTGGTACAAACTTCATATCGCAAACCGCTGCACGGATGGCCATGCGCATTTCGTCAGCAGAGATTGAGTTAGGATCTTCGAAGAATTTCTCCATCAACTGATCATCATACTCAGCAACTGCTTCCAACAATTGTAGACGGTACTCTGCAACAGTTTCTACCAAATCCTCTGGTGTTTCGATCACTTGGTAAGTCATACCTTGATCGTGATCGTTCCAGATGATGGCTTCGTTGGTAATCAAATCGACTACACCGCGGAATTTCTCTTCGGCGCCGATTGGAACCTGCAAAGGAATAGCCAGTGTACCCAATTTCGTTTTCACGTCGTTAACAACGTTGAAAAAGTCAGCACCAGAACGGTCCATTTTGTTGACGAAACCGATACGTGGAACTCTATAGTTGTCTGCCAAGCGCCAGTTGGTTTCAGATTGTGGCTCTACCCCGCTCACTGCGCAGAACAAGAAAACCAAGCCGTCCAATACCCGAAGCGAGCGGTTTACCTCAACGGTAAAATCCACGTGCCCTGGAGTATCAATAATGTTGACTGCATAGTCATCCCCTTTCCATACCCAGTGGGTTTTAGTTGCAGCAGAAGTAATGGTAATACCACGTTCTTGCTCCTGCGCCATCCAGTCCATTGTTGCTGCACCGTCGTGTACTTCACCGATCTTGTGGCTGATCCCGGTATAGTACAATACACGTTCAGTGGTGGTAGTCTTACCGGCATCAATGTGTGCCGCGATACCAATGTTTCTGGTGAAATTAAGATCTTTTGCCATGGCAGCTCCTCTAAAAAGAGTTTGATTAATGGATTATAAAAAATAACCGGTTATACCCGGAAGTGAGCAAATGCACGGTTTGATTCGGCCATCTTGTGGGTGTCCTCTTTCCGTTTTACTGCGTTGCCTTCGCCCTTGCTTGCTGCGATGATCTCAGCGGCAAGCTTATCCGCCATTCCTTTTCCACTACGCTGACGAGCGAAACGGATCAACCATTTCATGCCGATTGACATCTTACGCTTTGCGCGGATCTCAGTAGGGATCTGGAAAGTAGCACCACCAATACGGCGGCTACGTACTTCAACCTGAGGCATAACGTTAGCTAGGGCTTTTTTCCACAGCCCATGCTCGTCTTGCTTCATACGATCCCGCACAATGTCCATGGCTTCATAGAATACCTGGTAAACTGTGCTTTTTTTGCCTTCCCACATCATGTTATTCACAAACTGTGTGACCATTACATCGCCGTAGCGGGGGTCTGGCTGAACGATTCTAAGTTTTGGTTTTCTTTTTCTCATTGCTTTGAATTAGAGGTTTCTTTGGGAAACATAATTACTTCTTAGGCGCCTTAGTGCCATATTTAGAGCGGCTCTTCTTGCGATCATTTACTCCTGCGGTATCCAACGCGCCACGTACAATCGTGTAACGAACGCCTGGAAGATCCTTAACACGACCACCGCGGATCAACACGATGGAGTGTTCTTGAAGGTTGTGACCTTCACCTGGAATATAAGCAATCACCTCGAAACCATTCACCATACGTACTTTAGCCACTTTACGCAGAGCCGAGTTAGGCTTCTTAGGAGTAGTCGTGTAAACACGAGTACATACCGCACGCTTCTGGGGTGACCCGTTCAATGCGCGAGATTTACTCTTGGTGACCACCTTTTCTCTACCTTTGCGTACCAGTTGGTTGATAGTAGGCATATACTTCTTAAATTTAAAAACAAAGTTCTCAAAAAACCCCTTGAAACAGGGCAAAATATGCCCTTCTCAAAAGCGTCTGCAAAAGTAGAAATTATCAATTGAAAAAACAAGCTTTTCAAAAAAATCTTGAAAGCCAATTTCAATTCCTATTTTTGACCAACGGAACACGGAAAAACACTGGCTTTTAACCCGCCTTTTTTCTCGCCAAACCGTTTTTTTAGACCGCTTTTTAAAAGGAGATGCAAATATACAAGGAATGTTGGAGTTTACACATAGCGAATGGTTTAAAATATTTGCTTTTGCCACCGATCGGCATAAAAAGGTTTCGATACCGGCGCTAATCCGGCTTCTTCAGGAAACCGCAATGGGTCATGTACGCAAATTGGAAGTTTCGGTCTTCGATCTCGAGCCTTTACACCTCGCCTGGGTGCTCCTGCGCATGCGCGTGGAGGTGACAAAACAGCCTGAACTGGGGGAAATGATTGAGGTACTTACTTATCCCTCGGGCATCGATCGCTTTTTTACTTTCCGCGATTATTATATGTACAATGAAAAAGGGGAAATCCTGGCGACTGCCGCCACTACTTGGCTGCTGATGGATACGCGTTCGCGGCGCATGGCGCGCATTCCGGAACAGATTGCGCAAAAAATTCCGCTTACCGCTCCAGAAGGGCGTACTCCCCTACCCCATGCTGCCGATAAGTTGCCTGCACTTAAGGATCCTTTACAAACTTTGGATTTTCGCGTCAACTGGCACGATCTCGATTTTAATGCTCACCTTAATAATGTAACCTATATCGAGTGGATGTTGGAAACTTTACCGGATGCGATTTTGGATCAGGGTATACTCCGACAAATGGAGATCATTTTTTTGCTGGAAGCGCAATGGAAGGAAATGGTGAAGTCTAAGGTTGAAGCGCAAGCGGATGGTTCTTTTCTGCATCAATTGGCGCGCATCAGTGACGGGAAGGTTTTGGCTACGGGTAGGAGTGTTTTTGGGTAGGATGTTTGGGTCACTACGGTACGTGGTTCCCGGTTTCGTAGGAAAGTTATCTTTATAACTTCAGCCTGATAAACCCAATTTCCGTTCTAGTGGAACGGCATGATAAGCCTCTTAAGATACCGTTCCGATGGAACGGGAACTACTCCTCTGACTTTCTGCTACAAAGATGCCGTTCCGATGGAACGGGAACTACGCCTCTGAATCTCTGCTACAAAGATATCGTTCCAATGGAACGGGAATCACGCCTCTGAATCTCTGCTACAAGGATGCCGTTCCGATGGAACGGGAATCACGCCCTGGCTCTTTGCTACAAAGATACCGTTGCGAGGGAATGGAAATCATGGCTTTGGCTTTCTGCTACAAAGATACCGTTCCGACGGAACGGAAATCATGTCCCTGACTCTATGCTATAAAGATCCCATTCCGATTGAATGGGGACCATGTCCCTGACTCTTTGCTACAAAGATACCGTTCCGATGGAACGGAAATCATGTCCCTTACTCGCTGCTTTAAAGATGCCATTCCGATGGAATGGGAACCATGGCCCTGACTCTCTGCTACAAAGATACCGTTCCGAGTGAACGGAAATCATGGCCTTGGCTTTCTGCTGTAAAAATACCCTCCCATGGAACGACAATGACGACCACCTTGAACTCACCACCCCAGTTCCGTAGGAACGATATCTTTGTAGCATATCATGCAGCCCACGCACCCGGTCCAGCGGACCGGTATCTTATGCCAAGATGCCATTCCGATGCAGTCGCGATAAATCGCGCCTCTACATTTTCAAACGCTCCAAACCACTGTAAACGTTGTAGTTTTTCCCTCTCAAAAAACCGATCAAGGTCATGTTGTAGGCTTCGGCCAATTCTACGGCCAAACTAGATGGGGCGCCTACTGCTGCCAATATGGGGATACCCGCCATCAAGGCTTTTTGCACCAACTCAAAACTGGCACGACCGCTTACTAATAATATGGTATCTTTTAAAGGTAAGGGCATTTGCGTCATTGCTGCGCCGATCACTTTATCCAGGGCATTGTGTCGGCCTACATCTTCGCGAAGATAAAGCAGCTCGCCGGCCGGATTGAACAGCCCCGAGGCATGGATGCCGCCAGTTAGCGCAAATAGGGATTGTTGTTGTCGCAATTGATCGGGTAAACTGGTGAGCACTGCGGAATCCACCTGCGGATGATCGCCGAGTAAAACAAAGGGGCAAGCCATTTGTACCATCTCCAAACTGGCTTTGCCGCAGATCCCGCAACTGGAGGCAGTATAAAAATGGCGATTCAGTTTTTCAAAATCGATGGGCACGTTTGCTTTTAAATCAACTTGTACTACGTTTTCCTGGGCTTCCGGGCTCAGTTGATCGCCGACAAAACGGATTTGCAAAATATCTTGGCGACTATTGATGATGCCTTCAGTATATAAAAAACCGGCCACCAAATCAAAATCGGCGCCAGGAGTACGCATGGTGACGGCCAGACTTTTGGTTTGCCGGTGTTGCGAGGGCCCATAACCCAAGCGGATCTCCAGGGGTTCTTCCACGGCCAGTACATCTTCGAAGGCCGTTCGTTTTTGGTCATTTACTTTATGGACGTTGCGTTCCTGGAGGGCCTTGTTCATGGATAGTGGTTTTGAAGGACTAGGAAAACAGTTTTCCCCAAAGTCCGCCTTTCTTTTTTTTCTCGGCTTCAGCAATCAAGGGCGGAAGCGCTTCCCAATGCGGATCAATTTCCTGCGCTTGGTGCAAATAATCCAACGCTTCTTGGTACAAACCGTTTTCAATACAGATTTGGGCCAAATTGGCGTACGAAGCTTTGTGGGTGGGATCAACTTCAATGGCCGACCGGTAAGCCAGTACCGCGCCGGCGGGATCTCCCGTGTTTTTTTTGATGTAACCCATCCAGAAGTGCAAGTTTGCATCATCGGTATTGGTAGCGAGCGCCGCTTCTATATCGGCAAGCGCAGCGGGGTAATCGCCCACCAAAGCGCGTGCCATGCCCCGCAAACTAAAACTCCCCGGATAATTCGGATTCAATTCAATCGATTTCTCCATGATATCAATCGATTCCCGATAGCGATCAAGGTTAAAAAGCGCCAAAGCCCAGAGATAATAAGCAATGTGGTTATCGGGATGAATTTTTAGGGCCCGCTGACTGTTGTCGATCGCAGCTTGAAAATCGCCTTGATTGATCTCGATCAAGCCAATCAGGATGAAGGTTTCCTTGAGGTAATGTCCTTTTCGGGCACAACTTTGGAGATCCGCCAAGCTTTCGGGATAAAATTCCAAACTGTAAAAAACAAACCCGCGGTTGAGCAAAGCGGTGGCCAAATCTGGATCGAGTTGAATGGCTTTATTCAGGTGTTGCAAGGCTTCTTCCCAAAGTTCTTGCTGGACAAAAATAACGCCCAGGTTGTTGTAGGGCTGACTGTAATCGCTTTTTGCCGCAATCGATTTTTGGTAACTTTCGATGGCGGTTTGGATGTCGCCCAATTCTTCTTGGATCACCCCTTGATAAAACAGCGCCTCGGCTTCCTGTGGGTTTTCGGCAACGGCGCTCGCAAAAGCAGCTATTGCGCCAGCGTAATCCTTAGCTGCATAAGCATTTTTGCCTTTTTTCACCCAATCGCTTTCTTTACCCGTTAGTTGGGTTGCGATCGACAAAGCCTGGGGATCCGGCAGGAGCGATTCCTGGCTTTTCTCCCCGCGCATCACCTGAGTGCACAGGCGCAAGAGACCGTAGGTGATGTTGTTGATGATGCGGGCGTAAGCCTCGTAGGCGATGGTATTCAAGGCATGCTCTTTTTCCACCTGTAGCCATTGAGCGCTAAAAGCCAGAGCCTCATCCAGCAAAGGGTCGTTTTTTTGACGCAAAAAATCGCATAAATCATGAAGCGGAACTTCCAACTGACCTTCAGCGATTCGGTTTTTTAGAGCCTGGATGGTTTCTACTGACATGCCTATTGTGCTTAAAGCGTTTATTTTATTCCCTGAATATTGCCCCATTGATCGACGTGCCAGGCGATGCGGGCTTCACCAAAACCGGCATCGTGTAGCCACTGCAATTGGTCGGCGTAGGTATCGGGTTTATCGTATTCGGCATGGTGATCCATTAGAGTGTCCCACTCTTCGGTAGGTGTACCGTGTTCCATGGCGAAAGCTTTCCAGGTAGCCAAAATTTCCTGCGGGTAAGTGGGGTCGCGTTTGGTTCCATAAAGATCGGAGCTGGTGACTACCCCGCCTGGACGCAACCAGCGGTACATTTTTTTGAAAATTGCCGCTTTTTCGGCGCTATCTAAATGGTGTAAGGCAAAAGCGGCGGTAATGAGGTCAAAACTATGGTCGGGAAAATCGGCGTCTTGAAAGTAGGCTTCCACGTATTGGATGTCTTTTTTGTCTTCAAAACGCTGCCGACAAGCATCAAGCATTTCATTGGAGCCATCTAGTAGCACATAATGCGCATTGGGGAAGGCCGTCATCACCTGGGTGGTGGCGTTGCCATTGCCGCAACCAATATCTAAGATGTTGCCAGGTTGAAATCCGGAGGGAAGATTTTGTCGCAGCGCCTGCAACAACTCCTGGTAATAAGGCACCCAACGGGTCATTTTTTCGGTATAACCTGCCAACCAGGTATTGAATTCTTCTTTTATCGTCATAGCAAAAAGGATTAAAATGGGAAAACAGGCATAACCAAAGGCATGCTGCAAAAATTCCCTTTGGGGACGAATTTCCCGCCCATTGGAACAAAATTAGTTTTCTTTTTGAATTTTCGTGCCCTCGAGGTAGGAAACGCTGGTGATGAGGCTGCCGTCTTGTAAATTGATTTCCCGAAAACCGACCCGATCGTGGTCCACTTGAAAGGTTTCGAGCGTTTGGTTGATCTGAAAATAACCCGAAGGCGTGAGGTAAATCATGTGTTTGCCCCAGTGTACAAACTTATCGACGTGGTAATGGCCGCAAAAAATATCGATGGATTGCGGGAAGTCCGCAAGGAGGTTGCGCAAGCGATTGGGATTTTCCAAAGGGTGGTGCCGATCCATAAATGGCACATCGGCCAATACCGGCGGATGGTGGATAAACAAGAGCAGGGGAGTTTGCAGGGTTTGCAATTTTTTTTCCAACCAATCCAATTGAGTAGCGCCCACTTCATTGGGGCAAGAATCCATAAATAGAATGGTTTGTCCGCCCCATTCGCGGGTGTAGTACATTTGTCCATCAACCAAGTCATTTTCATAGCCAAACGCTTTGGCCAAAAGCGTTGACTCATCGTGGTTACCAGGAATGACTTCGTAGGGAATATTCAGTTGATCCACTTGTTCTTTGACCCAAGCATAAATCAGGGGATCAGCCTGGTTGTAGCACAAATCACCGGAAAGCACCAGGTAGTCGGGCTTTTTTTCGGCTACTGCTTGCAAAATGTTGAGAAAATTAGCACGTACATCGATTCCGAAGGTGTCTTCGCCTTCTCGTCCTACGTGCATATCGGTGATTTGGATAATTTTCATCCAGTATGTTTTTGCTGGGCACTAAATAGTTGACCGTATGTTTTTATAGACGCTCTTAAAACGAATTAGTGACGCTGTAAGGTTTTTATTTAACTTCCCATTTTGCTAAAGGTTACACAATTTCAGTGCTTTAGGTAATCTTTATACCCCTTTTTTGCTTTCCACGCTTGAATCTGTTGTCATTTTAAAATTCACCACAGATGGCGGGGATTGCACAGATTCTTACCGCCAGCGGCGTAAGCACGATTCCACAGATAGGGCGAATCCCCAATCTGTGGAATCGTGCTTGTGATGACATCACAAGAATCTGTGGAATCTGTGCATCTGTGGTCGATGATCATTTAATGTAGTCAATTTTTAAGCGTTTAAAAAGATAATGCTGAAAATTTGACAACGTTAAGCATAGCAACGACTCATCTTATGCCTTAGGCGGCACAGCTCCCGACGACCGAATGCTGACCAACCGCTTCAATACATCAAACCAAAAAGGCGCGCCCAGCGAGATCGCCAAAGCAGTCATCAACCAACCCAGAATTTTGAAACCCCAATCGGCTGGTGTAAGCGCCTTCATTTCATCCGGGTACCAACCCAAACCCAGCGGCGATTTGGCATGGGCAATCTGATTGACTACCAAATCATTCACCACCGCTACTTGCGCACGGGTATCAGCATTCGTTTGAATCTGCAGGCTGTCATTGGCATTGACATAACTTTCAGCCATGGTTACCAGCTGTTGAGTAGCCACGGGATCTGCCTCCAAACGCTGGTAAATGGCAATGGTATCGGCGTTGAGTCCTACTGCAATGATCATGCCTACCGCAACGATGATCTGCTGGGTGAAACGTTTGTACCAGCCCGAAGCGCGATCCATCACATCATTGAACCAGTTTAGGACCTTGTCTTTGAACTTATCCAATTCGTAATCGGCATCGTGGAGCAGTTGGTGCAACACTTTTCTAAGGTCTTCGTCGGGTAGCAGGTTGATTTTTTCCTGAAGCTTTTGGGCTTCATCGCCTTTCAACACCACGGCCATCAGCACTGAGTGAAAAATTTCGGGATTGAGGTACGAGGGTGGGCGACGTTTACCGTTTTTTGGTATGCCATATTTTTGACAGAGCTGTTTGTAGAGGGCATTGTCTTTAAATTCCCGGTAGATTTCGCCTTCTTTATCTGCGGTTGCGAGCATTTGGCAGAGGGCAGCTTCCAGGTTTTTACCACGCAAGGCCAGGATGGAATTGATGAGTTCCATGATGGTGGTGGCCAGCAAGCTCAGTAAGAGCAGCATGAATACAATACCTATGACAACTTGCAATAATCCGATCATCGTTTTTTTCTTTAGGTAAGGAACGGTGTTTGGGTGTTTCTTTTTTATGTCTTTGGCGAAAATACGGGAAAAAATAAGTTGTTCAAGTTTTTGTGCTGGGATTACTAATGCTTTTAGTGTTAGTAGTGGGGTGGGTGGTTTATATGGCTTATCTGTCATGGACATGTCTCTCTGCAGGGCTGCACTGTCACAGGGCTGACCACCACAGGGGCTGACCTCCACAGGGCTACACCCTGTGTTATGGGATGACGCCCTTACAGGGCTAGGACTGCTGGTCCAGAGCCGGCTATGAAGATGCCGTTCCGTGAGAACGGCATCTTCAACCTGCATATCTACCTCTTCAACGTCGTTTCAAACAGCTTGAAAATCCGCTTGTACTCATCCGTCCAACTGCTGGATTCTACAAAACCGTGATCTTCGAGCGGAAAAACCGCCAGCTCCCAGTTCTCTTTTTTCAACTCAATCAAACGCTGCGACAAACGCACCACATCCTGAAAATGCACGTTCACATCGATCATCCCGTGCAACATCAACAAATTTCCTTTTAAGCCATCGGCAAAAAAGATGGGCGAACTGCGGCGATACGCCAGACTATCTTCCGTAGGGGTATTCAAAATGTTGTTGGTATACCCGTGGTTGTAATGCGCCCAATCGGTCACCGGACGCAAAGCCGCACCACTTTTGAAGGTGTTCGGCGCGTTAAACAGACCCATCAAGGTGATAAACCCGCCGTAAGAACCACCGTAAATGCCAATCCGCTGCGGATCAACACCCAATTCCTTCACCAGGTAATTGGCGCCATCCACATGATCGCTCAGGTCTTTGCCACCCATATGCTGATAAATGGCGGTACGCCAATCGCGACCATACCCCGAACTGGCGCGGTAATCGATGTCCAACACCGTATAGCCCTGATCGGCCAAAAGGTTATTGAACATGTACTCGCGGAAATAACTTGCCCACCACTGGTGCACATTCTGCGCATACCCCGCGCCGTGCACAAAAATCACCGCCGGTTGCTGTTTGCTTTTTTGCGCCGAACGGTACAAACGCGCCGGAACCTTCACCCCGTCGCTGGCCGTGAACCATACAATCTCCGGATCACGCCAAGGGTATTGCTGAAAATCCGCGGTGGTAGACTGGGTCACCTGACGCGGTTTTGCCCCCGCCTGGTTATCCATCATGTACAATTCCCAAGGTTTGTTGCTATAGGAATGCCGAATGGCCAGGAATTGCTCATTGGGCGAGAGGCTGACTTCGTTGCCACCGGTGAGCGTGGTGATTTTTTCCAATTTACCGCCTCCCACTGGCAAGCGGTAAAAATGGCGCTGGTGCGGCCCTTCAGCAGTAGCAGTGAGGTAAAAAAACTGTTTGTTGCGCGAAGGGCGCGCTTCGATCACCTCAAATTGCCCTTGCGTCAAGGCTTTTTTATCGCCTGTAGCGGTGTTGACGGAGTAGAGGTGTGAAAAACCGGTAGCTTCCGATTGAAACCACACCGTTTGGTTATCAGCCAGCCAGCCGATGTTGGCATTGCCGCCAAAAAAATTATCCACCCCCGGACCGCCGATCCAAGCATCATCGTGTTGGTGATCCAGTTGTTTGTATTTGCCGGTAGCTAGATCGAGCAGCAGGATCCAGCGGTCTTTGTTGTCGAGCGAGCGGGCGCCAAACACTGCCTTGCCGTCTTCCGAAAAAACGGGGCCTTGAAAACTGACCTCGCGCGGTTTTTCGTACTGTGGTTTGTAGGGATTTTTGCCCGTATGGTAAGCATCCAAAAATTTCGGTTTATTGAGGATGCCCTCCAGGTTTTTGGTATCGAGGGTATAAAACGTATCGCGCGACAAATCCAGGATGCCCATTTCATAAGTATCCTGTGACGAGCCGACTTTGCTGCGCGAGGTAATGTTTTCCGTAAAACCCGATTCGGTGACGTAGTTGGGCACCTCGGCGCTGCGCGGTTCACCGCGTTTTACCAAGCGCACGGTGACAAATTTCATATCCGGACTCAGCTGCAAACCCGTAGCCTGTTTGGTACCCAGATAAACCTCTTTGGGGCGTTTGGCCGCCAGCGCTTTGGACTGTCGCTCGCGGATGTCGCGCTGGCCCTTGCGTAAGCGCAACATTTCCGACAATTCCAGCTGATCCTCTTTGAGCTCCTGCTCATAATCGGAAGCTTTTTTATCGCTTTTGGCCGTACCCGTTTTAAAATTGGTCAATTGTGCGGTGCTACCGGTGGCGCTATTCCACAAAAAAAGATTGCCGCTGTAGAGGTAAACAATCTTGCTATCATCCGTCAAAAACTGCGGATTGGACTCGGTCTCCACCGTATTGGTAATTTGCAGCGTTTTGCCCGCGGCGATGTCTTGCAGGAAGAGGTCGCCATCTTTGGCGTACACCCGTTTGGAAAAACTGCGGTTGTAAGCCCCGCCAAAAGCCAGTTCCTTTTGTTCTTCCAAGGAAACCGGAGTGGGTTTGGAATCGGCGCCCAGTCCTATTTTGTAGAGGCTGCGCAAGGTATCCATTTTGGGATTCCAAGTAAAATAGACCGTTTTGCTGTCTTCACTCCAATTGATGTTATCCGGTAAAAAACCCACGAAGCGATCGCCTAGCATGATTTTATCGATGGAGAGGGCGGCGCGTTTGGGAGTTTGCGCGCTGATTAGGGAAAGGCTGCCCAGCAGGGCGATGCCCAACAGCCAAGATTTGGTGTTCATAAACGAGCTTTTGTTGCGACAATTGATTTGCCTGGGGAAGGTACAAAAAACTGTTGTATTTGGGGGTGGGATTTGGCTCTGTAGAGGCGCGATTCATCGCGACTAAACGGTACAAAAAAAAAACATCAGGCAGAGGAAATAAACACCCCATTTTGCCCGCTGCTCAGCACCCTTTACCACCGCCATTTACAGTGGTATTTTGGGGTAAAATTTGGCGGCGTGCATTGCTTCCAAAAACCCCAACCCTAAAGGGCGCCCAGCCTGCAAAAACCAACTTTCTACCCCTTTCTCCAGACAATAGGCTCTATCGCTTAACCCAAAAAAATCTGCTCCACTTTAGGACAATGACCTGGATATACCTCGTTTGTTTCCCTCGGAATTTTTGACCGCATGGAAAAAACAACCCCTTTTCATCCTCTTATGCCATTGCCTCAATTGCCCATAACAACCCCTAAAACCCAGGCACAAGGCCCAGCGGCAGCGCCGCCAAACATCTGTAGAAAAGGGGCAGGATGTGGCGGGGGAGGTGCGTAGCACCGGAAAAAAGCCATTTCAAGCGAAAAAAACAAAAACAGCAGGAATTAGTCCCTTCTGAAGCGCAGTCCCCATCTGAAATGGAATGCTCTCCTACTGAATGGGGCGTTGAAAATCTTCGGCCTGCTTACCGTCGCAGTCCCCATCTGAAATGGAATGCTCTCCTACAGGCTAGAGTGGAAGTTATTTTATAACTCTCAACGTCGCAGTCCCCATCTGAAATGGAATGCTCTCCTACGAAAGAATAATGGAAATATGAGGAAAAATAGGAAGTCGCAGTCCCCATCTGAAATGGAATGCTCTCCTACAAAAGCCGCATTGCTGATGCCCCCCCTCCACTAAGTCGCAGTCCCCATCTGAAATGGAATGCTCTCCTACACTATATACATACTAGTTTATTTACCCCTTAATATGTCGCAGTCCCCATCTGAAATGGAATGCTCTCCTACTTGTAATTGCAGACGGCGTTTACTGGTTTAAAGAAAAGTCGCAGTCCCCATCTGAAATGGAATGCTCTCCTACGAAGGCAAGATGTATTTGCAGATTGCGACGCTTACGTCGCAGTCCCCATCTGAAATGGAATGCTCTCCTACAAGCACAGTAACAGTGCCATGGGAAACCAATGAAGGTCGCAGTCCCCATCTGAAATGGAATGCTCTCCTACGCCCGCACCTTTGTTCGTTGAGGACAAGGTGATCGTCGCAGTCCCCATCTGAAATGGAATGCTCTCCTACCACCTATCGTGGATATCGTCACTACCACCAAACCGTCGCAGTCCCCATCTGAAATGGAATGCTCTCCTACAGTTTCTCTTGGTTCAACGGACTTAACGGTCAAAGTCGCAGTCCCCATCTGAAATGGAATGCTCTCCTACCGTATAGAAAACAAGGAAGCCCTACGTGCAATGGTCGCAGTCCCCATCTGAAATGGAATGCTCTCCTATGCGATGTGATTGCCACCCAAGACGGCAACACCATTGTCGCAGTCCCCATCTGAAATGGAATGCTCTCCTACGAGATTACCGACAGCGACGACACCACCACCAACAGTCGCAGTCCCCATCTGAAATGGAATGCTCTCCTACAGTTCGACACATTTGCATCCAGAACGGACTCTAGCGTCGCAGTCCCCATCTGAAATGGAATGCTCTCCTACCGCACGCAATGGAACGCTTTATCGTTGCCTCGTTTCCGTCGCAGTCCCCATCTGAAATGGAATGCTCTCCTACGAGGTTTAAATCATTTAATCATGGCAAAATTAAAGTCGCAGTCCCCATCTGAAATGGAATGCTCTCCTACGGACTACGACCCTGCTGAGCCTTGGCTTTGGCAAAAGTCGCAGTCCCCATCTGAAATGGAATGCTCTCCTACTCGAAATAGCTGACCTTGAAGCGGTTCGCTATTACGTCGCAGTCCCCATCTGAAATGGAATGCTCTCCTACAAACCCAAAAAGGGTAAAGGCGCTAAAAACAACAAGTCGCAGTCCCCATCTGAAATGGAATGCTCTCCTACCAGCAGGCCTGCTGCTATTCAATGGATGCAGCTAAAGTCGCAGTCCCCATCTGAAATGGAATGCTCTCCTACCAGAGAAAAAAGACAGAAGAAGGACAAAGGGAAGTCGCAGTCCCCATCTGAAATGGAATGCTCTCCTACGCAGCCAACCGAAGCCTTGCAAGTTTGGAGATTAAGTCGCAGTCCCCATCTGAAATGGAATGCTCTCCTACAACAAAAAGAAAAAGAAATGAAGGGACAATAAGAGTCGCAGTCCCCATCTGAAATGGAATGCTCTCCTACTTAATTAATTTACTATGAAAACACGCATCGCGTACTGTCGCAGTCCCCATCTGAAATGGAATGCTCTCCTACGTGTCAATACTGCGCAGAATCCCGCCGAAAAAGCAAGTCGCAGTCCCCATCTGAAATGGAATGCTCTCCTACCTTTTCAAGCAAATGAGGTTGCTGTTAAATTCTAAGTCGCAGTCCCCATCTGAAATGGAATGCTCTCCTACGGAAAAAGAAGAGATAAGGAGAGAAAAGAGAGAAGGTCGCAGTCCCCATCTGAAATGGAATGCTCTCCTACCAACAAAGAAGGGAAGAAAGAAAACAAGGATAAGAGTCGCAGTCCCCATCTGAAATGGAATGCTCTCCTACAGGTCGAAGGTTGAGTGGGATCACGGACAAGAGAAGTCGCAGTCCCCATCTGAAATGGAATGCTCTCCTACCCTTACTTTCTTCAAGCAACTGTATTACAAACAATTGCATCGTCAAAAAACGGCTAGAATTGTCATAATACATGTATATGGGTATTTTTGCATTCATAAAATATTGATAAAAACAGGCTCCATTGGTACGCGAATCAGTGGCGAAAATTGGAACAACCTGTCTCTAAAAATAAGAATTTCAATTCATTATACGAAATAAAGGCGCAAAAATAAGATTCAAAAAATGCCGTTTCCCACCTTTTTTGAATCTGCCCTAAATGATAATACGTAGCAAATTAACCGTCAATTCTTTGCAAAAACATATGATAAAAAATCAATGCTCCGGGTTGACGTTTTTATGCCCGTTTTACAAAATTAGGGTACTTTTTTCACCCGTCAATTCCTCCCGCTCGGGGTCAATGCGGCCATAGATCCGCATTTCTTCCACTTGGTGAATCGTAACGGGGAGCACGATTAAACTATCGTCGGCGCCGCCTTGCTCCTGTACCAGTTTGGCCAGGCCTTGTTCCAGCATATTCAATGAACTGTCTCCTATGGTTCCTAAATATACTGATTTGTTGATACGATCCAAACCGCTTTCGTTGATCTTTTTGC
This sequence comes from Saprospiraceae bacterium, assembly GCA_040401995.1. Classification (GTDB taxonomy): domain Bacteria; phylum Bacteroidota; class Bacteroidia; order Chitinophagales; family Saprospiraceae; genus Haliscomenobacter. Next base: position 28,118 of record JBBANM010000024.1, on the reverse strand, counting down.
TGAGCTTGGCCCGCAGGCCGTCAGCGGTGATGTCGTAGCAGATGAGGTGTGGCATAAATTGGATGGTTTTAAAGAATGGAAGAAAGGGTCATAGCCGCGCCAAACCGTATTGATACGGCAGCGCAAATCGAGTACGGCTGTTGTGCAGTAGGGAGTGTTGCACCAGGTTTTCATCTAGCTTGCGGCATAGCAAAATACCGATGGTGGGCCCATCGGTGGGCGCTTTCCAGAGATCGTCAAAAAAATGAACATAGGTGTCCAGTTGGCCGATGTCTTGGGCCGTGAGCTCGCCAAGTTTGAGTTCCAACAATACAAAATGGCGGTGGCGGTAATGGTAAAAAACCAGGTCGATCACGTAGGTTTTACCGACTGATACCTGCAAACGCATCTGACGGGCAACAAAGGCTAATCCAGTTCCCAATTCCAACAAAAAAAGACTCAGATGGTCAATGAGGTGTTGTTCTAAGTCCCGTTCGCTGGTTATTTTGCCTGGCGCTACAAAATCCAATACCACGGGTTTGCGCAGCCAGTCCAATGACCATTGATCAGTACTTACATCGCCAGGCGGGGGCAATTGACGCAGTTGCCAATCGGTTTTAATTTGCCGTTCCAAATGCCCCACGCTCCAGTATCCTTGCTGGGCGCAACGTAGGTAAAACGCGCGTTGTGCGCTATCGGATAGGCGCAATACCGCCCGGTAGTGCCCCCAGGATAGGGTTGGGATCAACGATTCGGCACTCGGGTACAATCGATAAAATCGTTCCAGTTGCGCGGCCATCCCGCGCATAGGCGTAGGCGCTAGCATTTTGTTGTATTCTGGTAGCGTGCCGGGTTGGCTCGACTGCACCAGCTGCTGATGGAGGTAGCGGCCTACTTGCCAATTGCGCAGCAGCACCGAGCCAGGCGGGCTGGTTTGAAGGGATTGGAGTAAATCATGCATGACAGCGGTTGGATTTAAATGGTTGGGCAGGGACCGTCAAAGATTATCACTCTAGCAAGTAAATGAACTACGTTGCTGTAAGTTAAAAACCATGCAATCAGGCCTCTTGAGCTGAGCGAATCCGCTGTGCCAATAAACCGGCGAGGTAGTAAATGTGGTTGCGAACGCTGGAATCGCGGCTAAAGTAATTGCACTCGGAGCGCAAAAAATCATTAAAGAAAGGAATAAGGTAGGCTTTGCCGGCTTTGTTGAGGTAGATGCCGTGTTGATTGCGGGTAAAAAAGTCTTTTTGCAGGCGGTTTTCCAAACATTCTTGGATCAAAATCCGATCTATCCAGGCTCGGAATGGCTCGATCAGGTCAAACACCAGGGTGGGTTTGCGGTATTCGTCGGTATGAAGCAAGCCTAGAAAGGGATCAAGACCGGCCGCAAAAACCCCGCCTTCTACAATGCTATACAACATGCCATAACAATAATTCAGCGCAGCATTAAAGATGTCTTCAGCCGGTTGGCGGGTGCGTTTGGTAAAGGCGTACTGCCGAGGCAAGGCTCCGCCGAGCGCTTGCCAATACATGCGGGCAATAGCGCCCTCGGTACCCATGATATTGTTGCGACATTCTTCAATGAGTTGTTCCCGAAACTGTTCAAATTGGCGGGCTTGCTGTTTTATAAGATCCGCCGCCGAATCGAGGGTGGTGCGTTGCCCGCCTACTTTTGTCGCCAAAAAACGGAGGTTGGCGATTTGACTATCGGTTTTGAGCAAAAACAAATCCACCATCCAACTGGTGGCTTCGGTGGTTTCGGCAAAGTGTACCTGCTGGCGGCGCAGGGTGGCAATGCTCTCAAAGTAAGGGCTCCACAACCGTGCGCGTGCTTTGCCAATTCGATCAAAAAAAAGGATCGGGATCTTATTTTTGATCGATAACACAATGGCATCGGTATGTAAAACCACGGTGGAAGTAATGGCAATACTGGTCAGCTTAGCCGGGCTAATGCTGCGACTGCCTTTTTCGCTTACTACTTCAAATAGGTTGCCCTTTTTTTGAAGCTGTAAGCCCCGGGAATCTAAAATGAGTTGCATGGAGATGGTATTTGAAGGCGAAGAATGGAAGATGGATCAGGAGAAAGTCGGTTTGGAGAATTCCTATTCTCGGTAAAGTTTCGCAAGCTGCTTCTTAATGAAAAAAGGTACGGTATTAAAGTCTAGCACACTGGGCTCATCTTTAGGGGCTGGGGATTTTAAACCAACACAAAAATATGATTATCAATACAAAAAACATAACATTTAACCACAACTATCCAGGCGCTATTGTATTCCCGAAGGGAATGTATATTTATAGCACGGTCTAGGGGCTTTTCCCCAATCCTGAAGGGATTATATGTTTATATGCCAAGGATAAACATATAATCCCTTCAGGATTGGGACAACACTGGTACTATCTGCTATAAACATACATTCCCTTCGGGAATTTTAGAGTGTGTTTGGATAGTAACTAGTTCCGCCATGTGCTAAAAATTATAAGGAAAACTCCGCCAGCTGACCGCTCCAAATTCTTCTGGCGGCGGATTGACGGCGCGGTAAAAAGCGTCTTTAATAGCTACTACGCGTTCATCATTTTTTTTGAGCACAAAACTGGCAAAATTGAGCCTTCCGCGGATTTGCAACTTAAACTGTTCTACCCAGCGGGTACTCAGGTGCCCTTGTTCGTTTTGGGCGCGCATAATTTCTTCGAGCCGCGCTACTTCAGTGGTCAACAGATCGAGGTAATCAGGTGCTAGCGTTACATCGGTTTGTTCAATCAGCAATCCAGTTACAATTTTGGGTTCATCGGGGCCGTATAATTTCAATTTCCGGCCATTGATCTTGAAACCTTCTTTTTCAATAATGCTACAAACCGATTCCATCTTTTCCTCGGCAATCAGCAATTTGGCCGAAAAACTCATGTCGTCGGCATAACGAGTGTAGGTCCAAAGCATGTTTTTGGAAAAAGCGATCAATGCTTCATCCAATTCCCGGCATACCAGGTTCGACAATACCGGCGATGTGGGCGCTCCCATCGGTAAGCGGCCATGATAGGTAACCAAATTGGCTAAAATATCGGGCAAGTCGCGTTTGAAACCAAAGGGCGACCCTTGGAACAGCTTCACTATCCGCTCTTGACTAATGGTGTGAAAAAAATCTTCCAGGTCGATGTTGAGCAGATAGGGTTTACCGAGGTGTTTGCGGGCATTGGTCAGCACATTGCGCCGGTCGTCGTCGTTTTTCACGCCTACTACAAACCCATAAGCTGCATTGGTTTTTTCAAACAGGTACACGCTTTGCAAATAGCGATTGAGCAAACCCAGGGCTTTCTTTAGCTCTTCGGACGGCGCTTCAATTTGGCGCTCGCCGCCCCCTTTTTTGGGAATCGAAAATGAGGTATAGCTGGGTTGGGAAGACATGAGCTGAAGTTTGCGTTGATCCGTACGCAATAACCTGGCCAGTTCATTGAGGCTATTCATGCTACAAAACACCGCCTTGTTTTGCTGGTGTTGTTGTTTGGTTTTTTTCTCCATAACAGTGTTGGGATTGATGGGTGAAGAATGAATGGGGAGAACGGGGGAAGAGAAGGAAGCAAGTCGCGATTAATCGCGCCTCTACAAGGTTGGTTACAGCCCTTAAATGCAGTTATAATATCAGCATTCACGTATGTTAATAACTCGCTGAGGTGCCGTATACCAACCGCATGATGCGGCAGTATTACCAACCATATATTGTTAGCTTACTCTAGCATGTTCAATCCAAAGCTCAATTTAAAAGCCCGATTGAAGAACACCCGATTGTAGTCAAAATACCAAACTAAGATTGATTGATCGAAGCGAGAGATCAAGGGGTTCAGGGGGTTTAGAATAGGGTTTAGTTATCCTTTTACTTGAGGATTTACAGCGATCTTGAGCGCCAATTTCAGTCAAAATAGGGGTACAATTTCTTTCTGGTGCGGTGCAGGCGTACATCAACAAAAGACCGCTTAACGTCCAGTTTTTCGGCGATGTCTTCGCTGGGCCAACCCAGCGTTTTCATTTGCAGGATTTCAAAATCTTGCGGAGTCACCATTTGTTCTATTTTCCGGAAAGTGTCCTCCAACAAGTCCGTATAACAAAGGTGGTAAATAGGACCTGCCGGTTGATTGGGCGGGGATAGATCTTCGAGGTGGTCGCAACTTCGTTCTCGACGCAGTAGGTTGATGTGCTCGTTGCGCAACATTTTGTAGAGGCAAGAGAACATTTGGGAGTGATTCCCGTGAGGAATCTGATTCCATTTTCTAAATACCGTGATGTAGAACTCTTGTAAAACATCATCGACCAGGTGGCGCTGGTTTTTGTTGACCTGGCCGTAGAGAAAAAGCGTCCAGTGTTTGTGGCACTTGTAAACTTCCTGGACGAAAGCTTCAGCGCTTGAAAAGGCGGAATGTGGGAAAGTGGCATACATAGCTCCTATTTGAAAAAGTTAAAAATGAAACTACCTTTTAGATGACGTTGAATAGGGCTATAAACTTTCATAGAGCGAAAAAAAAATGGCAGGTAATGGACACAAAAAAGGCCTTCTACTAGGAGAAAGCCTCTTTTCACTGGATTTGTGATGTGCAATTTTTTACTTCAATTAAAAATAATGGAACGGTCTTTACTGCTCCTTCAGTTTTTCAATCAGCTTTGCAAATTTTTCTTGATGTGCTTGTAGGTGTTGATCCATTTCTTCAGCATTTGCAAGGTGATGTTCCTTGGCATACCGTTGCGCGCCGATGAGGGTCGTGGTCAAAATGTCTTTCATCTCCGGGCAAGGCAATGCGTGTTTGTAAAAAATTGCCTTTTGCACCCGAGAGACGCGGTAGCGGTTAATTGTCGTTTTTTTGAAAACAAAACGCCGGATAGCGCGATGGGCAGCAGGTTGTTCTAATGCCTGCGGTACCAGATCGCGCAGCACCTCCTCCAGCGTACTAGTCGTTGAAGTGGGTAACTTTGGATAAGCTGGCCTGGTCATGTAATTGGTTTTGATCCAAATTGGCGCTAAAAAGAATCCAATTCGGGGGTTCGAAATGCCTGAAAAAGCAGGAATTACGGGCTAGGGACGCATGTTAAAAACTTCTGTTGACTGAATGGATATTTTCCTACGAATTATCTTAAGTATCTGCACATAAGACGAAATGAAATCCTTAAAACTTTCAATTACCATTAAAAAAAACCGAAAATTCCTGTTTTTAGACAAAGGATCGAGGTTAATAATTAATCTATACAACTGATATTCAATTGATTTCGCGCAAAGAAATTGATTAAATTTCTTGAATTGTTATTTCATTTTAACAAAGTATAGCTGGCTATTTGCAGGTTTGCGTTATAAAAACAAACCGAATCGTGCCGCCGCTACGAGGCTCGAAAGAACCAATGGTCAAAATTTCTAAAAACGGATACAGGGCTAGCGCCCTTCTGTCGCACCAAAGCCACGCTAGTGGCGAATCCATATATAAAAGATGGTCATCTTTTAGTACCAAGTCGCGCTAGCCACCGCATGAACATTGATTCAGCCATCGAGAATCTCTGAATTCACTTTACCTAAGCATTTCCTACCGCTAGTTTAATTTTGGCGGAGCATCCCAGCACTTAATCCTACCCACCAAAAAAACCACCACCCTCTGAAAGTTTTGCCCCCTTCAAACCGTCCATAAAGCAACACCTACCGCGCGAAAGGTTGAGGAATCTGTGTAAATTTTTCTTCACCTTCCATCATCAATCTCTATGAGTATAGCAATCATCTCTTTGTGGGTCAAAATTGGCCTATGCGTTACCCTTAGCGCCCTGCTCGCCCGGCGCCTGCGTGCACCCGTGCGCAAAATTTTCACCAGAATGGTCCCCATGAAAGACCGAATGGCGGAAAACTTTCTATCCCGATTGGCCAAAGTAAGCATGGGCGTGGGTATTGCCATCACCCTACTGCTAAGCGGAATGAGCTATTGGTGGCTCAATACGGTTTGGCCAACGGCTTGGAGCAAAAAGAAAACGCTGCAATCCCTTGAATCTGCGCCATTACCGCCAGCACCACGAACTCCCATCGAGCAAGAAACCCCATTTTCCCTAGTCATTGAGCAGCCCGAACCCCTACCACCTGTGCCGACCCAACCCGATCCCCTACCCCGCTCCAAAACCGCACAACGAGTGCCTTCCACTTCGCTCCAGTTGAAGTGGTTCATCCAAGTCAATGCCTTTGAAGCCGCGGAGCACGCCTTCCAACACTATGACGACTGGCGCAGTCAAACGAAATTAAACGTATACGTGGCCGTTGATGAGGGCGCTATGATCCCCTGGAAAGTACTGATTGGCCCATTTTCCAACCGCAAAGCAGCCCGCGCCCATCGCAATCGCCATCAGATCGACGGCTTCCCCCGCTCGGCCATTGGTCTGACCTTCCGTAGCCGGTAGCCCCTCATGACATGCTCGCCTTTCGCCTGGTCTTTGGCCTGGTTGCCCTAGCAACCGGGCTTTTTTTTTGAATAGCTAGCCGCGAAAACAGTAGTCGTGAAACATATATTTGTATATTGAGCTACATTGGTCGATGCACTGATTCAGCTGACGACCGATAGAACTTGCTGCGCAGGTTGCGATTGAGCTCAAAAATTAAAGTTAAAGACCATTTGAGCCCCCTCCAGCCCGCAAAACAAGCCCAATAAAAGTTTCAAAATACCTTCTAAACCTGGACACCATGATGACTCCCGTTGCAGTTGAATCTATGCTCATCACCTTTCAGTTGCCCATTTACCCACGGCAAATCTCCCAGTGGCGCGGCGCTTTTGCCGAAATGGCCGGCTGGGAAAACGACCTACTCCACAACCATACCGCTGCTGAAGCCTACCGCTATCGCTACCCGCTGGTGCAGTACCGCGTACGCGACGGGCAAGCCGCAGTATTCGCCTTGAACGATGGCATTAGTGCCGTACAAAAAGCACTGTTTGCTGGCAACTGGCAATGTAACTGGCAAGGAGAAACCCGCCGACTGGTGATGAGTCAGTCGCCACAAGTGCAGCAACACCTGCTACAGGTAGGCGGCGCGCCCCAGCAATACCTTTTGCACAAATACCTCCCTTTTAACCAAGAAAACTACCGCTTATGGCAATCGCTGGAAGGGCTGGTGGAGCGCGTTCAACTGCTGGAGACGCTTTTGCGCAATCATCTTTTAGCGGGCATCTGGGGGCTAGGTTGGAATGATGACGAGGAAGTAGTGGTGCGTATCCAAGCTTTGCGCAAAACCCAACTGGTAAGCTATCACGGACAAAGGCTAATGGCATTTGATTTGGTCTTTAGCACCAATGTAGACCTGCCGCTAGGGATGGGATTGGGTAAAGCGGTAAGTCATGGTTTTGGGTGGATGGTTCCAGCGGCGCAACCTGCCGGAAAACGACACGCGGCACGACAACAAGCACAAATGGAAGGTCAGTGATGCCAATTTTAAAAATGAGTGATACCTGTTCTTTGACAATTGGGTTTTGAAAAAAACGGGAGTAGAAGCCAAATACTTTAAAAAAACGCCCTAAAAAGCCCAGCGGCTTGATGACTTTTTTATAATATGTTTTTACAAAAAATTCATTGTGAGCGCCATACGCATAAGCATTTAGGGCAGATTCAAAAAAGGTGGTTTTAGCGCCTTTTTTAAAGCGCTTTTTTGGCACATATTTGACGTAATGCATTGAAATACTTATTTTTACAAACAGGTTGTTCCAATTTTCGCCATTGATTCGCGTACCACAGGAGCCTGTTTTTATCAATAGTTTATGAATGCAAAAATACCCATATACATGTATTATGACAAAAAACGCGGTTTTTTTGAACGCCAATGGGTTGTAATACAATGGCTTAAAGAAAGTAAGGGTAGGCGAGCATTCCAAAACTGACGGGGACTGCGACTTTCTCCCTCTTCGTCTACCTAGTGAGACTTTTACAGTAGGCGAGCATTCCAAAACTGACGGGGACTGCGACGTTTTTCTTTTTCTCATTTTTCTCACTTTTCCTGTAGGCGAGCATTCCAAAACTGACGGGGACTGCGACGCCTTCCTTCTTCTCTGCATCTCCTGCACTCTTCTGTAGGCGAGCATTCCAAAACTGACGGGGACTGCGACGTTATATCCTCCTGTTTTCACCGTTCTTGCTCCGTAGGCGAGCATTCCAAAACTGACGGGGACTGCGACTAGAGGTGGTTCGTAATCCGCAATTTGTAAGTTGGTAGGCGAGCATTCCAAAACTGACGGGGACTGCGACTTTCATGGTAAATTAATTAATGAGTTTGTGGAAAGTAGGCGAGCATTCCAAAACTGACGGGGACTGCGACAATTTGCGCCGGGTCCTACATAAGTCCCGTTATTCAGTAGGCGAGCATTCCAAAACTGACGGGGACTGCGACTCACGATCCCGCCCTGTGCCATTAGGGTGATATCGTAGGCGAGCATTCCAAAACTGACGGGGACTGCGACTCACCCATACTCACGATCCCGCCCTGTGCCATTAGGTAGGCGAGCATTCCAAAACTGACGGGGACTGCGACGTTTGGCGCTTGGTGGTGTCGCCCACTACCACCGTGTAGGCGAGCATTCCAAAACTGACGGGGACTGCGACAAGATCAATTGCAGCCTGTACTAGTTGCTCCTTGGTAGGCGAGCATTCCAAAACTGACGGGGACTGCGACTACCAAAGTCGTGGGCGCGATTCGCAGCTAAGCACAGTAGGCGAGCATTCCAAAACTGACGGGGACTGCGACCATTGGCTTGATTTCAATGTATTTTTCAATTCCAAGTAGGCGAGCATTCCAAAACTGACGGGGACTGCGACTTTCCTGCAGCCTCCAAAACAGCAATACGTTCAGTAGGCGAGCATTCCAAAACTGACGGGGACTGCGACTTAGCATGATAATTGAATTTTATGATTGAATAAGTAGGCGAGCATTCCAAAACTGACGGGGACTGCGACTTTCACGCTTTCGCCACTATAGACGCTGCGTGGGGTAGGCGAGCATTCCAAAACTGACGGGGACTGCGACAATCATTTTTACTAACATTACTGTATGTTTAGGGTAGGCGAGCATTCCAAAACTGACGGGGACTGCGACAAATTGAACATAATTTAGAAAAATTTAACTGGTGAGTAGGCGAGCATTCCAAAACTGACGGGGACTGCGACTTTGGCTCTTGCTTTGCCATGATCTTGGTTTTAAGTAGGCGAGCATTCCAAAACTGACGGGGACTGCGACTATTCGGTTTTTCATGAAAAATGGTTTTGTTGTTAGTAGGCGAGCATTCCAAAACTGACGGGGACTGCGACAACTAATAGCTTCTTTTTTCATTGTTCAGTTTGTAGGCGAGCATTCCAAAACTGACGGGGACTGCGACACTACAAACTCTTTAATCGTTCTAATACGTTGGCTGGTAGGCGAGCATTCCAAAACTGACGGGGACTGCGACTTACGGGGATCGTATCAGTCGCTGTTCTAGGTGGGTAGGCGAGCATTCCAAAACTGACGGGGACTGCGACTTTGCTTTGTTACCCCAGCCTTTGAGTAAGTTTGAAAGTAGGCGAGCATTCCAAAACTGACGGGGACTGCGACTTTGAGATGCTTTTTGCGGTTAACAATTGCCAACGTAGGCGAGCATTCCAAAACTGACGGGGACTGCGACGGCCACACACCCGTGGAAGTGGCAAACTTGAATCGTAGGCGAGCATTCCAAAACTGACGGGGACTGCGACAGAAGCACGGAAAAGATGCCGCCATTGATTTTTCGTAGGCGAGCATTCCAAAACTGACGGGGACTGCGACTGCTGTTGCAGCTTCTGGTTTTTCTAACGATGAGGTAGGCGAGCATTCCAAAACTGACGGGGACTGCGACTATAAAAGCGTCAAATTCTTCTTTGGTTATCTCCTTGAGTAGGCGAGCATTCCAAAACTGACGGGGACTGCGACGAATCGGGCTTTCCCTCTCGGCGAATTATAATCTGTAGGCGAGCATTCCAAAACTGACGGGGACTGCGACTTTCTTTGCCATGATCTTGGTTTTTTTTAAGTGAAAGTAGGCGAGCATTCCAAAACTGACGGGGACTGCGACAGAAACATGATCTGTTTCATAATAAACTTTGTTTGTAGGCGAGCATTCCAAAACTGACGGGGACTGCGACATTCTTAGGCAGTCGTTATCAATACTGTACTGCGTAGGCGAGCATTCCAAAACTGACGGGGACTGCGACGCCACTCATGATCAACGTGAACGCCTCGATTGAGTGTAGGCGAGCATTCCAAAACTGACGGGGACTGCGACTCCTGCTTCTTCAATTTTATCTCCTAACTTTTTTGGTAGGCGAGCATTCCAAAACTGACGGGGACTGCGACAGAAGCACGGAAAAGATGCCGCCATTGATTTTTCGTAGGCGAGCATTCCAAAACTGACGGGGACTGCGACTGCTGTTGCAGCTTCTGGTTTTTCTAACGATGAGGTAGGCGAGCATTCCAAAACTGACGGGGACTGCGACTATAAAAGCGTCAAATTCTTCTTTGGTTATCTCCTTGAGTAGGCGAGCATTCCAAAACTGACGGGGACTGCGACGAATCGGGCTTTCCCTCTCGGCGAATTATAATCTGTAGGCGAGCATTCCAAAACTGACGGGGACTGCGACAATCTATTCTTTCGGCTTTTGTTGCATTCCAGGTAGGCGAGCATTCCAAAACTGACGGGGACTGCGACGATCTCCCTAACTTTATCATCTGATTCGTTGATGAGTAGGCGAGCATTCCAAAACTGACGGGGACTGCGACAATCAAGGTATTTTTGAGTTTGCTATCAATGTCAGAGTAGGCGAGCATTCCAAAACTGACGGGGACTGCGACGTAATTGTTCAAGTCGTTGATTCTCAACTTTTCCTTGTAGGCGAGCATTCCAAAAATGACGGGGACTGCGACAATTTCTAGGCCTGCCGCCAGAAACAGCAGTGCGGTAGGCGAGCATTCCAAAAATGACGGGGACTGCGACGAAGGTCAGAAAAAGATTGCCGATGAACCTTCCGGGTAGGCGAGCATTCCAAAACTGACGGGGACTGCGACTCTGCTTGATGACGAGGAAACCAACTTTCAGCTGTATGGATATGGCATTGGCATATCGCGCGGCAACCGCCCCAAATGGTGCATTGCTTATCTATTCAAACAGCCAAAGGAAAATTTTGACACCCGGCTCATTGAATATCCCATGGAAAATAATCTTAGTTTATTGGATGAAAAATTCAATCACAAATTGATCAAATGGTTCATGAGCAACCCATTATACTGAAGCAGGTCTTCAGTATATTATTTTTTTTATTTTCATACGGGAATAGAAAATTGCTAAAAATCTCCCTACATTAGCTCACAAGAAAAAGTTAAAATGGAGATAATAACTTTCACCTGTGAAACCATCACCCCGATGTTTCTGGCCGGCGCAGACGGATCCACCCCAGAATTCAGGGCAAGCAGCATCAAAGGCGCCATGCGTTTTTGGTGGCGTGCCCTACACGGCCATTTACCCATCGACAGTCAAGTGCTAAAATCGAATACTCCACAGCAAAAAATCACCTTTATTTCTAAAGGGCTACGCGATCAAGAAGCAGACATTTTTGGCGGCGCAGGCGCAGCCCAGAATGATGGTAAACGCAGCAGTTTTGCCTTGCAAGTCAAGCCAGGAACTGGCGCTCAATTTCACGAACACAAATTGGTTCCTCACAAAGATTACGGTTTCAAAGGGAAAGCCTTTGATAAAAAAACGCAATTCGAAGTAATATTCCGCATTCAGCAAACTGGCGGAGATTACTCGGTGATAGCGCCGGTCAACAATGTGAAGACCGAAATTTTTAACCGCGAAAAGCTCATTTCCCTCTTTCAACTCACGGTTTTTCTTGGCGGGCTGGGCCGTAGAGTTAGACGCGGCATGGGTAGTTTTCAGGTTGTAGGCGCTCGTTCATCTATTGCCGATAACACAGTAGAATTGTTTCAACCCAGCATTGCAGATCTGCACCAATTGGTTGGGCAGTTTTCGCCCAACTACTCCTTGCTTTCCAATGGCATCATTCAGAATACCTACACCGGAAGAATGGAACGTTTCCCCTGGATCATGCGAATCGAGATTGGTCGTTCAACAAATTCAGTCGATGCTTTGACCAGAAAAATCAGTGATGCAACGCATGATGTAAAACAGAAACATACCCGAGAATATGAACCTTCGCTGGGGCATTCGTTCAATGGGCGTTTTGCATCCCCTGTTTATGTTTCTGTTTTGGCGGATAGTCGCCCCATCATCACTACCTTGAATACCGTTCCTGATCGTGATGTGCACTTGATCAGTTTGAATGTGCAGCAAACTTTTAAATCAAAAATACTGTAACCGAGATGTCATTATTTGCAACCGATTTTGTACAATTTAAAGTAGAAGTAAAAAAAATGGAGTTGAATTCCTTTCGAGGTTTTCAGTTCGTGGCAGTAGAATTTGATCCAGAATTAACGGTTTTTATTGCTGGAAATGGCGGTGGTAAAACTACCCTTTTAGACGCGGTTTATGAAACCATTCAGGAATTAGCGATCCACGCATTTAATTACCCAAATTCCCATTCAACCCTATCTTCAAAAGATGTAAAAGTGGGTCAGTATGCCGCTTTACTAAGCGTTGAATTTAAATTGGCATATCAGATACTCGAAAAACAGGCAAATGACCACAATGAAGAAGATCAATCTGACAGCTCAATTGGCCATAATGAAGAAAATGAATCTGACAACTCAATTGACCACAATGAAGAAGATCAATTTGACAGCTCAATTGGCCATAATGAAGAAAATGAATCTGACAACTCAATTGACCATAATGAAGAGGATGGATCTGGAAGCTCATTCATTATACAAGAACACCCCAATACCCAAATCCTTGTAAAAACATCCATCAACTCCAAAATAGGATTAGAAGACGTAGAATTTGGCGAGCCTGAAGACCAGTTTGAAATATCCGTATTGAGTAATTATTTTCAGCAGTATTTGCGGCCTGAAATCGATAATCGCCCAGTATTAAAATATTACAAGCCCGGCGAAATGGCCAAAACCGAGGCAGATAAGAATTTTGAGACCTTTTTCAAATGGATAGATCGACGCCAAAAGGTAGGATACCAAAAAAACAATGCTATAGCAAAAAAACACCTCGACTGGCTTACTGAGTCGGTGGCGTATTTTCTTTCTGATGAGCACTATGATTATACAAATTTATCCATTGATTACAACTTAGAAAACGAAAGATTGTGCATCACAAAACGCAATAAAAGCGACAACGAAGAATCCATTTTGGACATCCGCCAGCTTTCTTCTGGCGAGCGCGTACTACTGGGAATAGTGACGGATTTAGCAATTGCGTTAATTGACAACAATCCTTCCTATGGAGAAGGTAGCCCTTTAACTGTAGGTTTTGGCATCGTGTTGATAGACGAAATAGATGTGCATTTGCATCCTGCCTGGCAAATGAGTGTTTTACCAAAATTTAAAAAGCTTTTCCCCAACGTTCAGTTGATTGCCACTACCCATAGCCCCTTGGTATTGGGAAATATCGGCTCCAAACACATAAAAACTTTGGAGAATGGCGAAATTTATGATGTACTCGATACTTATGCTCGGGAAGCATCCGACATCTTAGAAACTACAATGGATGTAGAGCCAGGGAAAATTTCCTATAAAATTGACCAGATAAGTAAATTAATCACTCTTGATTCCAAAGATGAGGCCGAAGAACAAATCAATCTTTTGATTAAAGAAATCAATGCTTCTGGGGATCATGGGGAAAATCATCCTGATATCATCAAATTAAAAAGTCTTATAACAAGAAAAAGAATAATTGGCAAATGAAATACATCCAAAAACAAAACAACGCCCCATCCCATTCAAAATTAATAGAATGAGTAAAGCAAAATGAAAACATTTTAGGCGCTAAAAAAAGTAACGAGCATTGGGATTTTTTTGGAAAAAATGCTTCCGCTATCAAAAAGGATTTACAAGATGACCTCTTAAAAGAGCAAGGTTACATTTGCGCCTACTGTAACAGCGCCATCCACAAAGGTTTGCCAAGTGATGATTCACAAATGCGAATAGATCATGTGGATCCGAGATCCTCCCACAAAGAAAAGATCTTTGATTATCACAATTTGGTTGGATCCTGTTTTGGCAATGAAAAAGCTTTACCGCCTCGAGACATCCACTGTGACCCTCGAAAGGATAGACTTTCCTTGCACGCTGATCTAAAACCAACCAATCCAAATTGTGAAAACCAACTCCTAGTAACCTCTGAAGGGCAGGTAGTTTCAAAATCACTAGAAGTTAGTGCATCCGTAGAAGAAGTACTCAACCTAAATCATAAGTCGCTCAAAATAAGTCGAAAAAAAGCCTTAGTTGGTTTTTTGGATGTGGGATCTACTGACGAGGCATTGGCGCTGATTGCTGGTTTTGAGGAAAAAAAAGATGAAAAATTCGAACCCTTTTGCGGCATTATCATAACGTATCTCCGCCAGGAATACCTTTAACGCGGAACAATGTAGAAGCTGAATATAAAAATTTAATTATGGCAAACCACCTTTTTCTATTCACCATTGGCCCGGTACAATCATTCATTGCCCAGGCACGCAAAACAATAGACCTAAAGGCCGGAAGCGATATCCTTTCAGAATTGATTCTTGCAGCCATTCGTTTGGCTCAAACCCAATACCAAGCGGAGGTCATTTTTCCATTTATCCCAACTGGCAATGAGGCTCAATCATTACCCAATAAGTTTTTAGCCCAAGTAGACATCAATGCCCAAGATGCCAAGGCCATGGGTGTTGGCATAGAAACCTGTGTTCGTGAAACGTTAGAGGCTTTTGCCAAAGACGCTTATGATGAATTAAAGATCCGCCCTGCTGATGCTATTTTTCAGGAGCGTTTTATGGAACAAATCCGTTCCCATTTGGAAGTATATTGGGTTTTTGAACCACTGAGTAGCCCTGACAACTACCGCCAGGCCTATAAAAACATCGAATCGCGGCTTTCGGCAATCAAAAACACCCGCACCTTTGATCCCTTACCGATTGACGAAAGTGGCCGAAAATGTTCAGTGACTGGTGAACGGGATGCCTTGATCTTTAGTGCCAATAAAAATTTTAAAACGCCTTATTTTATTGACAAAAGCAATCCAAAATTTGTCCATGTAGATGCTGTAAAACTTAGTGAAAGAGAGGGGCTTTCTGCAGTCGTTGCTACCAAAAGATTTTATAGCAACAAGCCATTCTTATCAACCGCCGACATTGCCATTCTAACTTTTAGCGAAAAGGTCAAAACCAGCCCCTTAGGTTTTGATTATGGGTATTACAAAGGCCTTTATGACACTAAGGATTGGGATGGACAGTTGCTATTCCCCGAAAACTTAACCAGAGACTATTTTAAAAAACACGGCTTAAAATACGAACCCAAAGAGTACCTAAAAAATCTACAAGAAAAACTAAGCGAGATCTGGAAAAAAGGCAAAGCCGCCCAATTACCAACCCGCTCCCCCTATTATGCTTTGCTATCTTTTGATGGCGACAGTATGGGTCGCATTTGGTCGGGCGATGCCGCGTATCTGGATGAAGCAGCTGATCTCAAAGCATTTCAGTCGCAGTTGGCGGAGCGTTTGTACCATTTTGCCCAAAAGGCTAGAAATTTTCTTGAAGGCGGTTCGGAAAAACGCGGGCAAGCCGTGTATGCTGGCGGCGATGATTTTACCGGTTTTGTCAATTTGCAGTATTTATTTGAAGTATTGCAGTACCTGCGCAACTTGTACCGCACTGAAGTAAGTCAACAATTGCCTACCAAAATGGAAATTACTTTTTCGGCGGGGATCTGCATCGCGCATTACAAAACACCGCTGGGAGAAGTGGTGCGCAGTGCCCAAAAAGCCCAAGATCACGCCAAAGAAGATGCTAAGCGCAACGCCTTTTGTATTTATCTAATGAAGCGATCGGGAGAAATTCAGCGCGCGAGCGCCCGCTGGGGCATTCCAAAAAATGAATTAATGTATTTGGAAGCGCTTCGTACCTGCGTACTTTACCAACAACAAGGCTGTTTTTCCAATACCTTCATCACAACCATCAATCGCGAATTGATGGGTTTGTTGGGGCGCAGTAAAGATTTTAAAGCCGACTTTAGCTCCATCATTGAAACGGAACTGAGACGCTTGATAAAAAGATCCATCATAGATCAAGGACTTCACCAATACTTACAGGCAAATCCACAAGAAAGCGCCCAAAGTGTAATGGATAAAATGCAACAGGCTGTATTGCTGTTGTTCCGGGATCGAACCCACGAACACAAGTACCAAAATGCGCTCCATTTTCTTGAAATTGCTGACTTCCTAAACCGCCAACCAGATCATGCAAATTAAGTTAACCGCTTTTGATACGCTTTTTTTTCGCGATGGCAAACCTTTTTCCAGTGGGGAGGAGGTATGGGCGAATGGTCTTTTTCCACCGCCGCCTAGCGTTATTTACGGGGCATTGCGCACTGCTTTATGGAGCAGAAATCTGGTTGATTTGGCTCAGGCGGGCACCAGTAGTGATTTCACCAGCAAACTACAGCTAAAGGGGGTGTTTTTGCAAAAAGGAACAAGCGTTTATCTGCCGTGCCCATATGATGTAGTAGCCAGTAAAAACCCGAAAGCCAATGAAGCTAAAAGCATTCTGAATCTTGAAGCGGCGGAATTTGCCAGTTCCCTTCCTACCTCTCACGTTTTAAAAGTTGCCGATGATTTCGCACCCGCTATCCCTTTAGGTGGAAAAGGTTATGTTGATGCAGCTTCATTTCAAGCATATTTGTTGGCCGGTGAAACACCAACGATTACCAAAACTGAAGCGTTTCTCACCCGCGAGCCCAAGATAGGGCTTACCCGTAGTAAGCTTACCGGAAGTGCTGAAGAAGGGAAACTATACCGCGTTGAACTTTTCAGACCGCTACCGGACGTAGGCATCCATGTGGATACCAACGCCCATACATTGCCCATAGCCTTACCCGAAAAAGGGTTTTTCAATATGGGCGGAGAGGCCAAATCTGTCCATTATGACTCCGTCAAGGATGCCATTCGGATTGATGCGCCAAAAATCACTGGCAACTATTGCAAAATCGTACTGGCCACGCCCACGTTTTTTGAACAAGGCTGGTTGCCAAATGGGATAAACCCCAGTACGTTAAGCGGAAGCTGGCTTGGTCACCAGGTGGAAATCATCGCGGTGGCGATGGATCGACCACAATATCTTGGGGGTTTCGATATGAAAGCCCGCAGCCCCAAACCAATGCGCAAAGCTGTACCTGCTGGAGCAGTTTACTATCTTAAAACAGATGCCAATATGGATCAACTCGTCCAATCCTTCCACGGCCAATGTATTTCTGAAATGAACAAAGCACAGGAAGGATTTGGATTGGCCTATGTTGGTGTTGCCCATAAAACTACCTCTTCTCCATCATCAAACAAGCAATAAGCCATATGTATCAGATTGCCAAACCATTGTTTCTCTATTGCGAAACCCCGTTACATGCTGGCTCTGGGAGCGAATTGGGGGTGATCGATTTGCCGATTCAACGGGAGCGCCATACGCAGTTTCCGAAAATCGAAGGATCCAGCCTAAAAGGTGCGATCCGTGAACGCGCCGAACAAATTGTCAAAGGGGATAAAGACAACAATGTCTACATTACTTTTGGGCCAGAAGGAGATGGAAATGACAATTATGCTGGCGCAATTGGATTTACCGATGCCCGTTTGTTGCTTTTTCCGGTCAAAAGCATGAAAGGGGTTTTTGCCTGGGTTACCTGCCCGCAGGTATTGAAACGGTTTTTGCGTGATTTGGAAACGGCGGAAATTGCCAACAAGGTTGGCTTAACCGAATTTGACATACCTGCTCCTGAAGTGGGCAAAGCTTACATAACCAAAAGCGCTGATCTGCTCATCGGTAATGGAAAAATCATCTTGGAAGAATATGCCTTCGAAGCTACCAAAGACGACGATTTATCGGCGGTAAGCAATTGGTTGTTGAGTCACTTGTTTACAGATAGCTCTTGGTGGTTAGAAAAAATGGGCACCAGTTTGGTATTGCTCCACGATGATGATTTCCGCGATTTTACCAATTTATCGACCGAGGTCATTACCCGAACAAAAATCGACAATGAAACAGGTACGGTAGCGGATGGCGCGCTCTTCACTGAGGAATACTTACCCGAATCGTCCGTATTGTACAGTTTGGTGTTGGCTAGTCCTGTTTTCCCTGGAAATGATAAAGAGAATAAGAACAAATTTTCGGGAGATTATGCTGCTTCATCAACAGATGCTCAAGGGGTAATGAATTTTTTTGAAGACATACTGGTGACTAAAGGCAAAAGTAGATTACAGGTTGGCGCCAATTCAACTTTGGGGAAAGGGCTCATCCGCATTGCTTTACTTAAATAATTCTGGCATTCATGGAAGATCAACAAGCAACCTTACGCAATTCAGTAGAGCAAGATCGGGCTCAATCAGCCTATAAAGATGCAGAAGCAGGAATGACTGCCCATAAAAAAGAGTATTCCTCCTTTGTAAGCGAACTCCCCATGCTGATCAAAGTCAACGGCCTGGGCGCTGCTATCGTTTTTGCAACCTACAAAAATGCCGCTTCAAAAACGGTGTATACGCAATTGGAACGCTGGCTGCGCAGAGAAGAAAATCAACACTTGATCAATTTAAAAGAGGGAAGAAGATTAAGTACGGAGTTAACCAATTGCAGTTCTATGGAGTACAAAGCCGTTCTCCTTGAGATCATGGCTTATGTAACTTGGTTGCGCCGTTTTGCCAAAGGTTTAGAATAAAAAAGAGCGGGATTATGCCAAAAGGAAAATTAAAAATCCGGGAACGCGAGAATGGTAGCTTGACGCGATTTATCCAAATATCCAGTAGTAAACAAGTCAGTATTCCGCTGCATTTCAAGCTTGAAAAAGAGCTGAATAACCAGGAATGCGAGTATGAAATCGACAAAAGCGGCATCATTACTTCAATTGTAGTAAATGGTAAAGCGATACCAATTGATGATACTTTGGCACAAATGCGTACCGAAGCACGTCAAAAGAAACAAGAGGAAGAAAAAGAACGCAATAAACAAGCTGAGCTGGAACGGAAACAGTCTCAGAATCAATCACAGCAAAACCAGTCCTCAACTCCACAACCTAAGGAAGTATTTGATATAAACCAATTGAGCAAACTCCCCAAGGATACTAGAGCATTGTTAACAAAGGATACTATTGATGAAATTGACAATCTATCTTTGCGGGTAATGAAAGGCGTCAATTTTTGGGAAGGCAATAAAAACAAAGCAACGCTATATCAGGTCAATAAACCCAATCGTAAAAAAGGGACTGGCGAAGAAACCATGCGCCATTTGCCCAAAGGTGCATTTAACTACGGTCATTTTCCCTTTGCTGCGTTTGCAAAGGAAAAATTAAATACGGCCCAGGAGCTTTATCCAAACCTGGTTGAACAAAAATACCAAACCGTCAATCGATTGATAACCGGGATCGGCGGGGCGAGCGTTTTTGAAGTGGGATTTACTTTGCATCATGTATATGGGTTCCCGTATATTCCCGCTTCAAGCATCAAAGGTATTACCCGAAGCTGGATGATCAATTCTAAATATGAGGGTTCTGAGACGCTAGCTTTGCAAGATCGAGCGTTTTGCGATCTATTTGGTTGCCCAGGGGAGTGGAAAGACAAGGAAAATGTAGTTCAAAAAAGCTGGTATGCAGCAAATAAACAATTCCCCTCCGACAATGGCGATCGGGTTGGCAACATTGTATTTTTTGATGCCTTCCCAACAGCGATTCCAAAAGTAGAAGAGGACATCATGAATGTTCATTATCCTGATTATTATCAAGGAAAATCAGGTCCAAACGATAGTCAAAATCCCAACCCAATCGTTTTCTTAGCAGTTGCGGTTGGTACTCCTTTTCAATTTTTAGTGGCTACCCGTAATCGAGTTTTGAATCAAAGTTTGGTGGCCTCCGACTTGCTTAACATTGCCTCAGAAGCCATGCATCAGGCATTAACAGAGCATGGAATCGGCGCTAAAACCGCAGTCGGATATGGATATATGGAAAAGGTTTAAACAATAGATTGTCATGAAAAAGCGGCTTGTTTTCCTTCTAATTTTAGGGCTATCGTTTCCACTATTTGCTTTTAGTGATCCCCATAAAGAGATCCAACAATTATCTGATCGGGTAAAGGCACTGGAAGATTTATTGGCTTACATCAAATTTATAGGCATTCCGCTTTTTGGATTGACTACAATTTGGGCAGTTTATATGTGGTGGAAAGGCATTAAAGACAAAGTCAATAAAATCATTGAAAAAGATGCCGAACTATCGATTGAGAAAAAGGCCGAAGAGCTAGTCAAGAAAAAGCTCATGGAGTATCCCTTTGTAAAAAGCTACGAGCAAGAATTAAAAATTAAAGCCGAAAAACACATTGCCATTCTTGGCCCTACGGAGAAAGACATTCATTTGAAAGAATTTTTCGAGAAGTTGGGTTTTCAACATTTGGACTCTTATGATATTACTGCTTTTTCTCAAGTAGAGGTTAAGCCATTCCATTTGTTTTTATTTGACAACCGCAGTGGTAAAATCACCCAAAAGCAAATGGATGAGGTGGTTGCTAAGTACAAGAACATGGTGCATTTTTTCTACCTCTCGGCGGAAGGTGGCGCTCGTTGGGAAAGCGAACT
Source organism: Saprospiraceae bacterium (assembly GCA_040401995.1). Lineage (GTDB taxonomy): Bacteria > Bacteroidota > Bacteroidia > Chitinophagales > Saprospiraceae > Haliscomenobacter. The sequence continues at coordinate 7,375 of JBBANM010000024.1, read as the reverse complement.
AAAAGATTTTGGTAAAATAGGTTTTGCCAATAGCCTAGGAAGATTGGAACAGAATATTTTGGATATGTTCAAATAAAACAACATGCAAAACGATCAACTAAAATTAGCCCTCAAAACGCAGCTTATCAAAAAAAGAGGCGAGGTATTACAAACCTTGCAAAAGATTTTTGAAACGAATAATGAGAAAATCAACACGATAATTCTATTCAGTCAAAAGCATGAGGAATTATTGAATACTGAACTTAGAGGTCTAAAAGACAGCAGTTTTGAATCCAGTAATAATATTTTATCCGACCGGATCCTACAGTTTATCGACACCATAACCGAGGAAGATGCTTTAGCCTATAATCTATCTCAATCGAAATTTCAAAAGATCTTGGTCATCTGCAAAGTGCCCGAACGCGAAAGTTTCATGCGTTCTTTTTTCCCTGCTGAGCGCTGGAAAGCAACCGAATTCAATGCTTCGGGGCAGCCGCTTGAAACGGAATATGTCAACCAATTTGACCTCATCGTTTTTGATAATGAGCCCCATAATTCTGATGTAGATCAAGATGCTTTATTGAAGTACTATCTTGGTGAAACCACTCTCCCGATTTTTTATTATGGCGGTTATCTTAAGCTATTGGACGACTATAAAATGAGAGTACACAGCGCCAATACCGTTTTCTCATTCCACGGCAGGCTGGAAGAAATGATCAATTATCTGAATCAAATGAGATAAGGTAGGCGTGAATTCCAAGAGGCATTGAGCTAAAATGTTACCGCTGAGTCGCGATGAATCGCGCCTCTACAACGCCCCTGGCACCGCTTGTTGTCGAACGTATTCTGGTTGAAATCCTATTACAAAATCTGCGGGATCAACGCCCAAGGCGATCAAATAGCGATCTACCAATATTTCGGTATTGTTTAATTGGAGCCAGATTTCACCGTCGGGTTTGATGTCGAAATGCAGCAATACCAAATGCACATACCGATATTGAATCCATCCCATACGCACCAATTGAAAGTGATTGCGGGTGGTGTCAGCTATCACCTGGTATTCCAAATGCTGAGCAGAAGCATTGTTACGCTCATCGGCTAATTCCTCTAGGTACCCGATTAGGATGGTTTGGTATTTTTTGATTTTTTCAGTTAGAGCATCCATTTTTCAATTTTATGTAAAGAGGGTGTTTCTCTGTGTAAGCGGACATAAATTGAATACCTGCGTAAAAGTTTAGCACCTCGCCTTCGTCGAACTATTCAACAAAAGTTTAGCCACAAATTATAAAAACCACTCCATCGAAGATGGGGTGCTAAATTTATACGGAAATAGAATAACTAAAGGGTATAACCTATCAACTTTAACCGCGTAGTGGTGGCATTATTTTTCTATAATGTCACCACTACGTGGTTCTGAAACCCCAAACGAATCAATTTTCTACCATAATTCCACCGCTAAGCGGTTCGATTTATCTTGGTCATAACTGGCTTACCTAATGCGCATCCGTCACTACCGGAGCTTTTGCGGCCTTATTTCCACGCATAAACAAAATCAAAGGCACACAAGCCAGGAAGAAAAACGCCACAAACTGGAAGACGTCTTTAAACGCCAACAAGGCGGATTGTTTCATTACCATGCCTTCCATGGCTTTGTAGGCCTGCAACTGCGCCAAGTCAAAGCTGGCGCCGCGGGAAACAAAACTGCGGGTCAAAAAATTCAGACGCTCGGTGGCCAATGGGTTGGTGGCGGTGATGTTTTGCACCAAATCCCCCCGGTGTACCTGGATGCGGTTGGTCACATAACTGGAGACGACCGCTACCCCAAAGGCGCCGCCCAATTGGCGCATCATGCTGGTAAACCCGGTTGATTGTGGGATTTGCGCGCCTGATAACCCGGCCATGGTGTAGGTCATCAAAGGAACCATAGACATCCCCAAGCCCAAGCCCCTAAACAGCAGGGGGTAAAACATGTCCCCATCGCTGGTGCCGGGCGTGAGCAGGTTCATCATCCATACCAAAAAGATCAGGGTAAAGATAAAACCCAAGAGGGTCAATATTTTTGGTTGTACGCCTTGCGACAACAACCTACCCATGATCGGCATGCTGAAACCCGTCAGCAAAGCGCCGGGGATGAACAACATACCGGTTTGCATGGCGGTATAGCCTAAGGTGCCTTGGGTGAATACGGGAATGGTGAACACCATGGCAAAAAGTCCAAATCCCAGAATAAAGGTCAAAAAGGAACCAAAGGCGGTGTTGGGGTTCCGGAGGATGCGCAGGTCAACAATGGGGTATTTATAGGTGAGTTCTCGCCAAATAAACCCTGCCACGCCAACTACTGCGCCGATAACGCCCATCACGATCAGTCGAGATTGAAACCATTCTTCACGCTCGCCTTGTTCCAGTACCATTTGCAAACAGCCGATGCCGAGGATGAGCAAACCTATGCCAAGCCAGTCGACTTGATCCAGCGTTTGTTTGACCACGTCGTACTTGATATCCCGGATAAAAGTAAAGGCCATGACCGTTGCCACGATGCCAATCGGCACGTTGACAAAAAAGATCAAAGGCCAATCGTAGTTATCGATGATGTAACCGCCTAGCGTAGGGCCAAAGGTGGGTCCCAAAATGATACCCATGCCAAATAAGGCCTGCCCCAAGGCGCGTTGATGGGGTGGAAACGATTCGTACAGGATGGATTGTGAGGTGGCCATCAAGGCGCCCCCGCCAATGCCTTGTACAAAGCGGAAAAATACCAGCTCCCAAATGCTGGTGGAGTTGCCACACAAAAACGAGGCCACGGTAAATAGAATAACCGAACCGGCAAAGTAATTGCGACGGCCAAATTGGATGCTGAACCAGCCCGACATGGGCACGACAATGATGTTGGCGATCCCGTAGGCAGCCACCACCCAGCTCACCTCGCTTAGCGTGGCGCCCAGGTTGCCCATCAATTGGCTTAGGGCCACGTTTACCACGGTGGTATCAATCAACTCCAACAGGGTGCAAATGATCACCGTCACGGCGATGATCCATTTGCGATAACCTACTTCAAATGTTGGTTCCATGCGTTTTGGGTTATTTTACTTTGACCTCCAATTTTACGTTCATACCGGCGCGCAGCGGGTATTCGGCAGAGGGTTGTTTGGCAAAAACGATTTTAACAGGCACGCGTTGTACTACTTTTACGAAGTTACCGCTGGCGTTGTCGGCAGGTAACAAGGCAAACTTGGATCCGGTTGCGCCAGCAATGGATTCTACTTTACCTTCAAATTTTACTTCGGGGTAAGAATCCACTTTGATGATCACGGGCTGACCTTCGCGCATTTTTTCCAATTGGGTTTCCTTGAAGTTGGCGGTCACCCATACGTCGCCGTCGCTAACGATGGTCATCATCGATTGACCGGTGCTTACAAATTGTCCCATTTGTACACTTTTACGGGAAATTTTACCCGTTGCTGGCGCGGTGATAGTGGCGTACGACAATTGTAATTTAGCCAAGTCTACTTCCACTTTTTTCTGGGATACGGCTACTTGGGCCAAGGCAATCTGTTGTTCGGCAGCGTTAGCTTGTGATTGTGCTGCTTCCAATTGTTTGCGGGCGCCATCTAGCTGTTTGCGTACAATGTTGATTTGGGCTGCTGCGGCCTTTTTTTCGGCATCGGCATTATCAAACAAAGACTGCGAAGCCGATTTTTCAGCTACCAATTCTTGATAGCGGTTGTATTCCAACTGCGCTTTATCGAGGCGAACCTGCGCAGCCTGGATGTTTTCGCCTACGGTAGCGATGTTGGATCCCACACTATTGGCGTTGGCAGATGCTGCTTTGGCATTAGCCTGAACCACTTTCACGTTGGCAATGGCGTTTTGCAATGCTGCTTCAGCCTGCTCTACCTTTACGATCAATTCGCGGTTATCCAGTTTTACCAAAAGATCGCCGGCAGTAACATTTTGGTTTTCCTTGGCGTCCAATTCGGTGATGTAACCAGCGATGCGGGGCAGTACCGGACTGATGTTGCCGTCGATCTGCGCGTTATCCGTTGTTTCGTAGGTTTCGTTGTAGACATAAGTGCGGTAGCCATAAATACTACCCGCTATAGCCAGAATGCCTAAGATGATCAAAGGCGTAAAATTTCGTTTTTTTGGTGCTGCTTGCGTTTCCATCAGGAATGTGTTTATTTTTTGAGTGAAGCGGGCGCTAGGCCTCGGTTTCAGGTTGGTTATTGTTCAATTGATTTGCGCAGACGGTAGAGCGCAAGCTCGGCGTCAACACGAAGACTCAGCAAGTTGATTTGGTTTTGCAACTGAGCAACGTTGGCGATCAACAGATCGGTCAGAGTAGCCAAACCTGCTTTGAAGCGGTTGTTGGTTACGCGGTAGTTTTCGGCGCTTTGCTTGACGGCAATTTTGGCCACACCGATGCGTCCCAATGCTTGATTGACGCCGGAATAAGCCTGATTGACTTCCACGCGAATGGCGTCGCCCAATTGGTTTTGAACGGCAGATACTTGATCGGTTAGGGCCTGTGCTTCGGCCATTTGGCGTTTGGCGGTATAGGCTCCGGTCAGGTTGTAGTTGAGTGAAATACCGATTTGCCAAGTTTGCTTGTAAAAAGATTTGGCCGGTACTACCCGTTGGTTGGGATTGTCCAAAAAAACCGTTCCCCCTGCACTCAAGGTTGGAAACATCGCGCTTTTGGCAATCGCGATGTTGTTTTGAGCAGCCAATTTGCGGATTTCATTGGCTTTGACATCATTGCGGTTAGCCGCAGCTTGGGTGAAGTAATCTTCCCGGGGCAAAAGTTTATTGCCTTCAAAAGTCAAGGTAGTATCAACGATAATGGGTTGCTCGGTGGGGCGGCCCATCAAGGTGTTAAGATTAAAGGTGGCTACATTGATGCCGTTTTTGACGTCAATCAACGACAACTCGGTGTTGGAGCGTTGCAGTTTGATGCGCAATACGTCGTTTTCAACGGCGATACCCGATTTCACGCCGTTTTCCACATCGCGGATGTTTTCATCCAACAAACGCAAGTTCTCTTCCAACAAGCGCTGTGAAGCGTTCATTTTGTAGAGCTGGTAATAGGCCTGGATGATTGAATACTTCACATCCTCGCGGTCTTTGGCATAGTCCAAGCGGGCAGCTTGCTCCTGGAGTTGCGCGCCTTTGATGGTGTTTTGGACCCTGTTGCCGTTGTAAATCACCTCATTAACCGAAATGCGGTTGAACTGTTGATTCAACAATACCGGCGATACAATGATGCCGCCTTCTGGTCCGCCGGGTACATTGATCCGGAAGGGGTCAACGTTGTTACTGAGGCGGTTGTAAGCCAAACTGGCAGTTACCTGGGGGAGTTTACCGGCCTCCGCTTGGTCGATGCGGGTACCAGCAACGGCAATTTTGGACGCTGAAACGACCAACTGACGACTGTTGTCGATGCCCAGTTTTATGGCTTCATCGAGCTTCAGCGTTTGGGCCGAGCCCATCAGCGGGGCTAAGCAGATCAAGCTCAAACAGATCTTGATCAAACGATTGATTAATGGTTGCATAAAAAAAATTTAGTCTTGAAAATTCCTTAGTCGGTGATACTATCGTTATGGTTTAACAATTAAATGCTGTTGAAACAGATCGATCAAAAAAGCGTAAACCCTTTCTTTGATCATCTGATCGGTAACTTTTTCTTTTGATTCCGGTTCAAAAAAAACCAAAATTTGATCCGAAATGCGGCGGTAGTTGAGTACGTGGCGGATGGTGCCCACCATCATGGCTACCGTCATGGGTACGTCTACTTGGCGAAAAACGCCTTTTTGAATGCCCTCTTCTAAAATATCGCGGATGGCGCTCATGTTGCGTACCACCATTTGGGCAATGGCTTCGGCTACTTCACTGCGTTGTTCCAAGCCCACTTCCCGGAAAATCATGCTATGAAAATGGTGGTTGTGCGAGATCATGTTGACGTAGAAATCGATCACCTTTTCAATTTTTTTCCACGGATCGGCATTTTCGATTGGATCCAAAGCGCGAATAAAGTTTTGAAATTTTTGGCCTTTGGTTTCAATAACTGCTTGTACCAATTTCTCCTTTGAGCCAAAATAATAGGAAATCATGGCGATGTTCACGCCCGCTTCCTTGGCCAATTGCCTAATCGAAGTGCCTTCAAAGCCGTATTGCCCAAAGAGCTGCTCCGCTACTTCAATCAAATGTCCTCTTTTATCCTGCATAGTTTTCAATTGACGAGGCAAAATTAAACAATCGTTTGATTAATTTCAAGAGGGGATTTAATATTTTATGCCTATAAAAGAGAATTTCATTTGGAATTGACACTAGATTATTGACAATCAATAAAATAAAAAACGCTCTTCCACTTTTAAAAAGTAGAAGAGCATTTTTAGCTGCGTTGCGCTAAGGCAGCAGCATATCGAAAAATATTCGAGCAATAAATTCTTGCTCCTGAATCTACTAATACAAGAAGTTCAAAGCCGTAATATCATTCGCATTGAACGGACGGTTTTGATTAGCGCCTACACAGGCCAACATCCAAGAATTTGGATCGGGTCCAGAAGGAGTGCCGGGAATCAAAATAGCGCCTACGGTACTAGCGCCTTCATTGGTAACCGCCCCTCCACAGCTGTAAGAGCGATCAGCAAAGTCGGTATGACGGAAGCCAATGCAGTGACCTGCTTCATGTGCTAAAATAGATGCTAAATAATTAATGAAAGTAGTTGATGTACCTGAGCCGATAGCAGTAGAATTGACTTTCACTGAGTTGTAAGGCGCCCCAGTAGCTGTTGGGAATCCCGCCGAAGCCAAATAGCTACCATTGCCTCTAGAGAAAATAATATTTCCTCCTGAAGCCACCCGAGAGAATTGGATGGTCAAGTTGAGTGCATTGTAGCGGGCAACCAATTCATCTAAAGCAGCAACATAACCTGCAGTAGACGTTAGGCGGCTATCTAAAGATACTGTGATGGTTCGCGGCAAGCCGGTAACCAATTGGGTGGTGCGGTACTGTTCTGTTTCCGCAATTTTAAGGAATTGGTAAGCAAAGGTGCGATTCAAATCATTTTCAGAAAGAAAAATGTCACCTTCTACCAGGTAACCGCCATCTACTTTTTGCAAGTCGGCTGTTCCAAATCCGAGCTTTTTGATCAAGCTAATGGCAGCTGGTGAAACCACATCATTAGCAGGGGCGGAAGCATCGTTTTTTTCACATGAAACGATAAGAAGGGTGGCAAAAAAGAAAACCAATAGAAATGGGAAGAACTTACTCATCTTTTTTTTGATTTAGATTGGTTGGAAAATGTTGATGAGCTAAGATAATAAAAAAATATAAATAGTAACAACAATAGTCCGTGAAAGAAAAGCATCTAAGCAGCGGCTTTGACGCCAAAGTTCC
>JBBANM010000023.1:1895-78943 GCA_040401995.1 Saprospiraceae bacterium | reverse complement strand
TGTGAAAATACTCATGTAGCGCTGCTACACTCCGTTTTTCACGCCTCGTTGGTGCGAATTTTGACTCATTTTCGCCTGCGAATTAAAAATCCAAACACACTCTTAAAAGCAAAACCCTATGGAACGCATCCATTTTCCACTGCTTTATTTTCGGCTGACGGGTGATCAGGTTATGGGGCTATTGGTGGGTACCAGCCATCAGGCCATCGCCGCCAATGTTGGCGCACTTAAGCTGAAGTTCCTGGATTTTTTGCGCAAGGAGTACAAAAAATTTGATACCTACCCCGATATCCGGATGCGTGATCCACAACTGAAAGTTTTTACCATTCCTTTTCAACCGGCGTACCGCAACGGTAGTGGCGTTTACCCCCTACCCTACACACTGCAGGTTCCCATTCCGGCAGTTTTTGGTGAAAACCCGCTGGGGAATTACTATTGCTATCTGCCTTTTTTTGACGACCATTTCCCCTATTTTTCTCCTGCTCATTTTGAGCCGCTGACTGATTACATTGCCAAATCATATTTAAATTCCTATTCGCCAGAGCAGGTCATTGAACTGATGCAATATGGCACCCCTTCAATCGAAACCATCGAATTAAGGGTTAAAGACCGTTTTTCTCCATCTTGGGATCGTGGAGCCATGTTTCGACGGCAGCATGCTACTTTGAGTCGGATTGCCGAGCAATATCCGGCCACCAAAGCGGTAAGGCGGCTACAAAAAGTTGCGCCCGAAGCGGCGTGGGAACGCGAGCAACAAGTCGACGAAGTGGTGGAAAAAGTATTGAGCTCACGCAGCAATGTATTGGTGGTAGGTCCTCCGGGGTCAGGGAAAAGTGCGGTACTGCAACAAGCAATCCGCAAAATGACCAACCGCGCTAAAAACGCCCGACTGGGGATTAGTTTTTGGCGCATCTTGCCCCAACGCATTACCGGTAGCGCCAAATACCTGGGCGAATGGGAAGAAATTTGTGAAGAAATCATCAGCGAGCTGGCAACCACCAATGGCATTTTGTGGGTAGTTTCTCTGGTGCGACTGATGATGACTGGCGGCGTAGGTGCGGAAGATAGCGTAGCGGCTTTTTTTAAAACCGCCTTACAACAAGGTCGTTTGCAGATGATTGGCGAGGCCACACCTCAAGAATTGGAAAGTATGCGGCGTTTGCTGCCAAGTTTTGTCGACGCCTTCCGCATTGTGCGCATCGAAGAATTACCGGAGGAAAAGATCCAATCCATTCTGCAAAAATACAGCAATTATACCCGGGTAGCTCATCAAGTCCAGATTGAACCCCAGGCCTTAGACATGAGCTATCGATTGTTGTCGCGCTATTATCCTTATGAAAGCTTTCCGGGAAAAGCCATCAAGTTTTTAGGCAAATGCCTATCAGATGCTAAAATGGCCAAAAAAGAACTGATCACCTTAGCCGATGTTACCCAGCATTTTATTCAGCAAACGGGTTTGCCAGAATTGCTGGTCAACGATCAAAAAAAGCTGGATGAAGAAGCTTTACGCAGTTTTTTTAGTTCCCGCATCTTAGGGCAACCCCGGGCAGTGCAGCAACTGTGCAACCTGGTGAAAATATTCAAAGCGGGCATCAATAATCCCAATCGCCCCATTGCTACGCTGATTTTTGCGGGTCCGACGGGAGTTGGTAAAACCGCTAGCGCCAAGGCTTTAGCGGATTATTTTTTTGGGGAAGGACAAAAACGCACCCCCTTGATCCGGATCGACATGAGCGAGTACCAGAACCCTTATCAATTGGGCAAACTCTTTGGATCGGGGGCTGAACCAGGTTTGTTGGTCAAAGAAATCCGCGAAAAACCTTTTGCGGTACTGCTTTTGGACGAAATTGAAAAAGCTGACTCTTCGGTATTTGATGCCTTACTCGCAGTGCTGGATGAAGGTATTTTGACCGACGGCTATGGGCGGGTTACGCATTTCAAAAACACCATCATCATCATGACTTCGAATTTGGGGGCTTCAAACCGCCAGCGTATTGGTTTTTCGGAAACTACCAGTGATGAAAACCGTTATTTGTCGGCCTTATCCGCACATTTTCGCCCTGAATTCATCAACCGTATTGACGGATTAGTGATTTTCGACGCCTTGTTTGAAAACGATATCCGCAACCTAGCGAAAAAAGAATTGGAAGAGCTGGCCAAGCGCGAAGGATTTACCAAACGCAACCTGCGTTTGGAATTCTCGGATCGGGTCATTGATTACCTGACCGCAATTGGATTTGACGAACGCTATGGCGCACGCCCTCTCCAACGCGCCATTGAGCAATCCATTACCAGCTCCATTGCCCGTTGGTTGCTCGACAACCCGACTGCGCAAGGGCTGCTGCTCAAAATTGATTACAACGGTATTTTGCTCATCGAGCCAATAAGTCAAGAAGAACTGTGATTATTATGTATTTGAGTATCGTTTTACAATTGGTGGTATTGTTTTTTGCCCCTTATGCTTGTCGGAGATTTAGCGCCAGCACCCGTTACGGCGATTTTTTGAGTCCGGTAGTTTTGTGTTATGCTTTGGGGATGTTGATCAAAAACCTGCAACTTTTTCCTTTGAATAGGGCAATATGCACAGTATTTAGTCAGGGCAGCATCTTATTGGCTTTGCCTTTACTGTTATTTTCTACAGATTTGCGATTTGCGGGGCGGCACGCCAAACCATTCATCCTCTCTTTTGTCCTTTCGGTAGTTGCCAGCTTCATCAGCTTGGGGGTTTTGACTTATTTTTTTCAGCCGTATTTGCCCAATGTTTGGCAAGCCGCAGGTATGTTGGCCGGTGTGTTCATCGGTGGTACGGCCAACATGCAAGCCATTGGCATTGCATTACAAGCATCAGAATCCAGCTTTGTAATGCTTAACGCTGCAGATATTTTGATTGGTGGCAGCTATCTATTGTTGCTCACTTCCGTAGTGCATGGCCTGTTGCGATTTGTGTTGAAAGATTTTTCAGATCAAGATCCAATTCATCTCGAGCAAGAAGCGCAAAGCAAGACTGAAAAAAATTCCATTCCACAGATATTCCTACAATTGCTCTCCAGTATCGCCATAAGTGGCAGCGCGGCTGGATTAACCTATCTTATTTTTGGCAATCTCAATTCCACCAGTTTTTTAATCCTGACCTTGACTACTTTGAGTATCCTGGCAGCTCGTTCTCCTTGGATAAAAAAGCTAGGCGATACCTTTCAAACTGGCGAGTATCTGTTGCTCATTTTTTGCATCAGCTTGGGTATGCTAGCCGATTTGAGTGAGATTGCTGGAAAAGGGGGCGTTATTTTGCTTTTTTCGGCACTTACCATGTATGCTTCGATTTTCATTCATTTAGGTTTGGCGCGACTATTTGGTATTGACCGCGATACTTTTTTGATTACTTCAACGGCTACTATTTTTGGCCCGCCATTCATTGCCCAAGTGGCCAGTGCCATGAAAAACCCAAAGGTAATTTTTCCAGGTATTGCTACCGCTTTGTTGGGAATAGCCATTGGGAACTATGCGGGCATTGGTTTGGCGTATTTCTTGCATTGGTTTTTGGGATAAAAAAAGAATCCAAATGAAGCAACTTACCACATTTGGATTCTTTTTTTTACCCTAAAAACCCTATTTATTCTTTCCGTAATCCACGGTCAGGTTACACAACAAGCGAACCCCAGTTTTCATACCGCTATCATCCACCACAAAATCGGGCGTATGGTGCGGAGCAGCAGTTTTAGGATCTTGCCCTTTCGGCATTCCGCCTACAAACAAAAACAATCCCGGTACTTTATTGGCAAAAAAGGAAAAATCCTCCGAGCCAGTAATGGCCTGAGTGAGCACCACATTGTCAATCCCAACTACCCGTTTCATGGTTGGTCCCATTGCTTGGGTCAAGGCTGGATCGTTGTAGGTGATGGGTACGCCAACCTGGATGTCCACTTCCGCTACAGCGCCAGCAGCCTCAGCAATATTAGTGGCAGTTAGGCGAATTTTATCGTAGATGATTTTTTGCATGCCAACATCCAGCGTACGGATGGTGCCCACTAATTCTGCTTCTTCAGGGATGATATTGTTCCGAACGCCCGCCGAGAACTTACCTACGCTGATCACCGCAGGTTCTTTGGTGAGATCCGTTTGGCGGGCAATGATCATTTGCAAACCAATCACGATTTGCGAAGCTACGGTGATGGGGTCAATACCCGTCCAAGGAGTAGAACCATGCGTCTGTTTACCTTTAACTTTGATCACAAAGCGATCCGCAGCGGCCATTTCACCGCCAGATTTGAATTTAATCGTTCCCACTTCGGTACCTGAGTTGATGTGCAAGCCAAAAATCGCATCCACTTTGGGATCGCTGAGTACGCCTTCTTCGATCATCATGCCAGCACCGCCGTTTTCTCCTGGAGGTGCGCCTTCTTCAGCTGGTTGGAAAATAAACACCACTGTGCCGGTCAACTGGTTTTTCATTTGAGTCAGGATCGTGGCCGCGCCCATGAGCATGGACACGTGCGTGTCGTGCCCGCAGGCATGCATGACGTCCACTTCTGCTCCTTGATAATTGCCCTTTGCTTTTGAAGCATAAGAGAGATCAGCGCGTTCTTTTACCGGTAAGGCATCCATATCCGCACGAAGGGCAATCACTTTACCGGGCTTTCCGGTGCGTAAAATACCCACTACGCCCGTTTTTGCAATACCTGTTTTGACTTCCAAGCCCAAGCTTTTCAGGTAAGCCGCAACTTTTTCGGCCGTTTTGTATTCCCGATTACTCAGTTCGGGGTTTTCGTGAAAATCGTGTCTCCAGGCGATCACTTTGGGGTCAATCGCATCCGCTAATTTATCAATTTGCTGGTAGACATCAGCTTGGCCATAAGTAGCGCAAGTAGCGATGGTCCAACCCAACAAGAAACAAAGCATTTTTTTTGTAAACATGTTATCCAAATTTCAAGTATTAAAATGAATGATAAGCAACGACATAAGCTGCTCTCCTGACGAGCGGTAGTCAATGAACAGATCAACCGGATTTTGAATTTGGCGAGAAGGAAGCTGTCGGAAAAATTACAGGGTGTAGCTCCTTTTTTGATCTACACCCTGCGCGGTTTAAGCCTTCATTTCTGCGTAATATAAATAAAAATAAGGAATGGTTTCGATCCCTTTAAAGTAATTGAAGAGGCCATAATGCTCGTTGGGAGAATGGATGTTATCGCTATCCAACCCAAAGCCCATCATCACGGTTTTGACGCCTAACACCTGTTCAAACAGAGCAACAATGGGGATGCTGCCCCCACCGCGCTGTGGAATAGGTTTTTTCCCAAAAGCCTGCTCCATGGCTTTAGCTGCCGCCAAATATTCTGGCGTATCGGTTGGCGTAACCGCAGGTAAACCACCATGGTGATGTTGTACTTTTACTTTCACTGATGGCGGTGCAATGCTTTTAAAATGCTCCGTAAACAAATCGGTGATCGCATCAGGGTCTTGATCTGGCACTAGGCGCATGCTGATTTTTGCATAAGCTTTGGAAGGAAGTACCGTTTTTGCCCCTTCTCCCATGTAACCACCCCAAATGCCATTGACATCCAAGGTTGGGCGAATGGAAGTGCGCTCCAGTGTGGTATAGCCTGCTTCACCATGTACCGATCCTATAGTAAGATCTTCCATGTAGTTTTTTTCGTTGAAGGGCGCCTTGTTCATCTCTTCCCGATCAGCGGTGCTAATGACTTCAACGGTATCGTAAAAACCTGGAATAGTGATGTGGTTGTTTTCGTCGTGCATAGAAGCAATCATTTTGCACAAGATGTTGATGGGGTTTGCTACTGCTCCGCCATAAATCCCCGAGTGCAAATCGCGATCAGGCCCCGTTACTTCCACTTCTACATAAGACAAGCCACGCAAACCGACGGTTATCGATGGTGTGTTGTTGTCGATGATGGCAGTATCGGAAATGAGGATCACATCACAAGCTAATTTGGTTTGATTGGCACGTAAAAAATCAGCCAAGTGCGCTGATCCCACCTCTTCTTCCCCTTCGATCATGAATTTCACGTTGCAAGTCAGCTCATTATTGGCCAACATGGCTTCAAAAGCCTTTACGTGCATGTAAAATTGCCCTTTGTCATCGGCCGAGCCGCGGGCAAAAATGGCGCCTTCCGGGTGCAATTCGGTTTTTTGAATCACCGGTTCAAAAGGCCCAGAATGCCAGAGGTCAATAGGATCGGCGGGCTGTACATCGTAGTGGCCGTAAACTAAAACGGTGGGTTTACTGGGGTCAATCATTTTTTCGCCATAAACAATGGGATGCCCTGCAGTAGGAACCACCTCAACGGCATCAGCGCCCGCAGCGGTTAATTTTTCGGCTACAAATTGAGCAGCTTTTTGCACATCAGGTGCAAAAGCAGGATCAGCACTAACGGATGGAATGCGGAGCAAATCCAGCAATTCTTCCAAAAAGCGATCATGGTTTTGTTGAATGTAGTGATTGGTCTTTTGCATATGATTAAGGCTAAAAAATATGTCCTAAAAAATCGAGGTTTCCTTCTTTCCAGCTTGCGGTACTGATTGGTTTAATCATCAAACTCCCGGCAATAAAGCGATTGAGCACGCCCAATGATTGATCTTGCTGGATCATCAACCACTTGCATTGTGCATCGATGGGTACAAAACCTTGGAGTGCATAAACCGACCCGCTTTCGTGGGCTAAAAGTAACAAAAAATCTACCTCCGAGGTATGACCTAAATCAGTTAAAGCTTCAAGTAAAGTAGTGCCTATTCCTTGGTTCCGATGCGCCGTGGCTACCGTAAAATCCGCAACGCCAAAAATGCGCAACAACTGCCCTTGGTTGTTCACCAGTCGGTGTTCAACGGCCATATGCCCAATAAGTTCTTGCTGATCCGACCAAGCCAACAATCGAAATGCCGGCAATTGACGAAAAAAATCACGTCCGGCTGGATATTGTCCAAAACCTTCCCGCAGCAAAGATTGGATTGCCTGATGGGTATCTTGCGTCAAGAGGTATTCTTCGATGCGTTTTATGATCATATTCAGTAATGACTTTTCAATTGATCTTCTAAATCCTCCGGTGCGATGTCAAAATGCAGCTCGCCATCGTAAGCCAAGGAAATATTCCCTGTTTCTTCCGATACTACCCAAGCCGCTACTTCCAATTGTTCGGTTATTCCTAGCGCGGCACGGTGTCGCAAACCCGCCGTTTGGGGTAGATTTACGTTTTCCGAAACTGGTAAAACACAACCTGCGGCTTTTATTTTACCTTCTTTAATCAACACGGCTCCATCGTGTAATGGGCTGTTTTTATTGAAAATACTTAGCAATAGCGCCTCGCTTAAATTGGCATCCAAAACGGCCCCAGCGCCCAACAAACCCTGAAAATTGGCTTCTTTGACCAACACGATCAAGGCGCCGGTTTTTTGTGCACTGAGTTTGAGTAAAGTGTCTTTTAAAATGGCAATCATCGGATCGTCTTGCTTCACTTGCTCCACATTCCGATCAAACAATCGCAGCAAAAAATTGGAGCGCTGCGTCAAGGTACTCTTCCCCAAAAACAAAAGGAAACTTCTGATTTCTTGTTGAAAAATGATGACAATCACAATCACCCCAACCTGGACAAACTGCTTGAGCACGTTGGCGAGTAAGTCCATCCGCAAGCGATCCACTAGCCACCAAGCCATGTAAAGCGTCATCAACCCAATAAAAATATTAAACGCGATGCTCCCTTTCAACAAGCGATAAATGATGTAAATCAGATACCCGACTATCAGAATATCCAATAAATCCCAAATACGTATTGGCAAGAAACCTATTTTAAACATTGTAATCATGGTGTCAAACTTACAAAATCTCTTTTGAAGTAACGTTTGTGTAGGAATTTTCGTTAATTTTGTAAGCACTAATGCGAATGCTAGTAATCCCATTATAAAGTCAGTATCCTATGAACACACGAAATCTGAAAATTTCCATCCTTCTCTTTGGTGCGCTATTCTTTGCCCATTCCGCTATTGCTCAAGAAATCCGTAAAAATGAAAAAGGCGAAACGATCATCGTAAGCCCCGATGGTTCATGGCGGTATTTCAACAAAGAAGCTGGCGGCGGCAACTATCCCGTTTATACAGGAACCGTCAGCCCAATGGACAACCCCGTTTTGTTGACCGAGGAAGATGCCCGAAAAATAGCCAATCGCCGGGCCCTTTTAGCCAAGGAAGCCACTTCGCTGGCACATTCACGTGCCGAAAAAGCCGAAGAACAACGGGCTAAATTGGAAACTGACCTCCAAAAAAACACCGAAATTGAAGGCGAAAAAGGCGACGTAACCCAACAGCTCAATTTGCGCTTGGGGGCTGCACGGCGTACTGAATTAGAAGCCAAAAAAGAAGCCCAAATGGCGGATCAAGAATTGGTTGACGCGGAAAGCCTAACGCGAAAAGGCAGTATATTGCAAGAATTCAAAAAAGCGCAAACCAGTCGTGCTTCAGCCATTAACCTGCCCAAATCAGACGGTTTTTCAGCTGATTTCCTTACTGCCATGACGCCACAAGCGCCTTATTACTCTGATCTGTTCAACGCCAGCCCAATTCCCAGAACGATTCCACAAAAAAATTGTCGCTACACCTTTGAAGGCGTTGATGCAAAAACCAATCGTGTACGTCGGGATTTGGAACCCCAACCACTTTTCACTTTTACCGATGAAAAATTGCGGATGTTCCTAAAAGACAAAGAATACTTGCGTTGTCAAGGTTTTTTAAGCGCTGTTGACGGCGGTTTTCGGGTGTTAACGTTGGAGTTTACTTTTGCCTCGCCCAATGCGCGCGAAGCTTATGGTTTTATTGAAAAAGGAAGCATGTTGGGCATCAAATTGCTCGATGGCAATTTTGTCAACCTCACCAGCGGCGCCATGGACCGAGGCAGTTATGACACCAAAAATGGGTTATTGACCTATCGCGTACAATACCCGATTGATTATTCCTTACTGCCTTTTTTGCAGCGCAGTGAAGTGGATAAGGTAAGGGTTTTTTGGAGTAGCGGTTATGAAGAGTATGAAGTATACAATCTGGATTTTTTCACCCGTCAAATTGCTTGTTTGGATCATTAAATGATGTGTTGTGTATGGCAGCGATTACTAAAGAACAAGAGCTCCAAGCAGTACAAATGCTGGGGCTCAAACTACCCACCGATCCGCGTTGGGTCAACCTTGCTGAGATAGAATTGGATGAAGTCCTTACCGATCATGCCTATTGTGAGCTAAAAGCAGCATCATCCTGTATCGCTTTGATCCAGACTTATCCCGACAAGAAGGAATTGGTCAAGGAGTTGGCGCCCGTTGTTACTGAAGAATGGGGGCACTTTCGGATGGTATTGGCTGAAATGGAAAAACGAGGTCTGCACCTGGGCAAACAGCGCAAAGACTTCTACGTTAATCAATTGATGGAGTTTCAAATAAAAGACGGCTCTCCTGAATCCCGTCTTTTGGAGCGTTTGTTGCTGTGTGCTTTGATTGAAGCAAGAAGTTGTGAACGGTTCCGTTTGTTGTCGCTTCATCTAAATGATGAGTACCTTCGTGATTTTTACCACAAATTCATGGTTTCCGAGGCCGGTCATTATGTGCTTTTCATCGAATTGGCCAAACTGTACAACGACGAAGCAAAAGTACGCAAACGCTGGCAAGAATACCTCGATTTTGAAGCCAAAGTCATGGAAAACCTGGAGCTGCGCGGCGATCGAATGCATTGAAAAACAAGTAATTGCTTGTTAGAGCTTGTTCAGGATTCTGGTTCGAGCTGCAAATGGCCAAAATCCACTCTAATTTCGTTATAAAAATGCTCAGGTAGCGCTGACTTGTCTCCCGATGAAATCGGGAATACACTCCGCTTTTTGCGTCTCATTAGTGTGAATTTTAGCTCACTACGCCTTCGAACCAGAATCCTGA
This sequence comes from Saprospiraceae bacterium, assembly GCA_040401995.1. Classification (GTDB taxonomy): domain Bacteria; phylum Bacteroidota; class Bacteroidia; order Chitinophagales; family Saprospiraceae; genus Haliscomenobacter. Next base: position 69,029 of record JBBANM010000023.1, on the reverse strand, counting down.
ACAAGCTCTTAGCCTTTCACCCATTTTTGCGTATTGATCATCGGTTTGGGATAATTAGCTTCCAGAAACAATTGGTGTGATTGCTGTTCAGTAGACGTCATCAATTCAGGTTGATGTACCTTATCGGCAGGTATATCGGACAGTTCGGGTAGCCATAATTTGACATAATCACCGTTTGGGTCATAGCGGCGCGCCTGAGTGAGGATATTGAAATAACGATCTTCGCGGGGATCACTACCCACTCCGGCCACATAATTCCAGTTACCCCAATTGCTACATGGATCGTAATCGATCAACATTGATTCAAAATATTCAGCGCCCATTTGCCAGTTAACTTGCAAGTCTTTCACCAAAAAACTGGCCACATTCTGTCTTCCCCGGTTCGACATAAAGCCGGTATACTTGAGTTCCAACATATTGGCGTCGATAAATGGGACGCCCGTTTGTCCGTCGATCCATTTTTGCAACAGTCGAAAATCATCTCTCCATCTCGGCTGAATGTTATTGCGCGGGCCTCCTTTCTGAAAAATTTTGTTGCCGTATTTTTTGCCCATAAACCGAAAAAAGTCACGCCATAGCAATTCAAAAAACAACCAATAAGTCGACTCATTCCCACGCTTGGCGGCTTCGTATTTTTTCAATTCATGGTAAATCTGCTTGGGAGAAAGGCAGCCATTCGCCAGCCAAGGACTGAATTTTGAAGAATAATCTGCGCCAATCAGTTCGTTGCGGGTTTCTTTGTAAGTTTTTACTTTGCTCGACTCCCAAAAATAATAATGGAGTCGTTTCAGGCCTTCCGTTTCACCGCCTTTGAAGACCAAAGCCGCCCGAGAGTCAACTTCAAAAGGCTCCAACTGAAAATCTTCCAAAGTTGGCATTTCGCCTGCTGGAACGTCCACGAGCAGTGGATTAAATGACTTTGCAGGTCGTGGCAAAGGCTCGCGAACAGGCACTATCTTTTCAACCTCTTTGCGAAATTGAGTAAATACATCCGGCGTATGCTGGATCGGAAAAGGCAAATCGGCCGTATAGTAAAGCATTTTGCCACGTGAATAGCGAATTTCTTGCCCTATCGACCATAAATTGTTCTCGAGCGCGTCTTGTACTTGTGCTTCCTCATCGGTACGTTCGCGGTTACAAAAAACCCAACTTGTTTTGACCTCTTTGGCCAACTCAAAGATTACTTCTTCTGGCTTCCCAATTCGGATAATCAGCTCGCTGTTGAGTTTTCGAAGGTTTTTGCGTAAATCAGCAACACTTTCGATGAGGAATTGGGCGCGGTATTTATTGGTTTTGCGAAAACCAAAAGCGGTTTCGCCCAACATAAAACGTTCGTCAAAAACATAAACAGGGATCACTTCATAGGCATTGGCCAAGGCCTCTTGCAAAGCTTCGTTGTCGTGGAGCCGCAAATCCTGTCTAAACCATACTATTGCTCTTCTACGCATAACTTCGGTTGATTTATTAGCCAATCAGATCCAGAGTGTGTTTGGGTTTTTTATTCGCGCTGCAAATGGCCAAAATTCACCCCAACTTCGTTGCAAAAATACTCATGTAGCGGTGCTACACTCCGTTTTTCGCGCCTCGTTGGTGTAATTTTTGACTCATTTTCGCTTGCGAACTAAAAACCCAAACACACTCTGGGGGTTGTAACTTAGCGCGATTGGTGAAAGTGGAACAAAAGCATAGGTGCGAAGTTTCAATTTTTTCTGAATTTTTATGCACAGGAACTAATTTTATTTACTGTTGTTTTGTCGATATTTTAAAGAGCTTGTTAAGGATTCTGGTTCGATGGCGAAAATGAGCAAAAATTCACACTAATGAGACGAAAAAAGCGGAGTGCATTCCCGATTTCATCGGGAGACTGGTCAGCGCTACATGAGCATTTTTGTAACAAAATTAGAGTGAATTTTGGCCATTTGTAGCTCGAAGCTGAATCCTAAACAAGCTCTAAACCCAAAAAAAGAAATGGATCAATTACAGATAGAAAAAGAACTGAAATTTCGAACATCACGGAGTTCCGGAAGCGGCGGCCAAAATGTCAATAAAGTTGAAACCCGGGTGGAATTGATTTTCGAACCCGCTGCATCCCATGGATTAACTCCAGAAGAAAAAAACTTGCTGGCTGAACGACTGCCCAATAAGATCACCAAAGAAGGCCACCTTATAGTGGTAGCCCAAGAAAGTAGATCGCAAGCCGCCAATCGAACGCTGGCTATTAAACGTTTTTTTGCCTTGCTGGAAAAATCGTTGGAACCAGAACCCGAGCGGGAAGAGATCCCCGAACGGCTGGTTGCTCACCCCTTCAAACGCAAAAAAATCAAAAAAATCACCAGCGAGAAAAAATCAAACCGCAAAAAGGTTCCCCCGCCGCAACAGGAAGAGGATTAAATGAAGAATCAGATGCTGCAAAAAAAACTTATTTTGTGATTTTGTTGATTGAATCACCCCCTAACCGTGTCAGCCAAATGAACAAAATACTTATGAAGATGCCCAATTTTAAGTGCTTCACTGCCATTTTTATCATCCTCTCAAGCGTTTTTTCTTTATCTGCTCAAGAAAAAACCGCATACCGCATTTTTGATGCCAAAGGCAAAGTAGTGAGCTATGAAGACATGCTCAAAACAGCCAGCAAAGCCGATGTCGTTTTTTTTGGTGAAGAACATAACAACCCGATCTCCCACTGGTTTGAAATCGAAATTGCCAATGACTTGTTCAAGGCAAAAAAAGGCAAGCTGATCCTTGGCGCCGAAATGTTTGAGCGCGACAACCAAGTGGTGCTTGATGAATATTTAAGTGGCGCAATCAATCAAAAAAGTTTTGAAGAAGAATCAAGGGTTTGGAAAAACTATGCCACCGATTACCGCCCCTTGGTGGAATTGGCCAAATCCGAAAAATTGCCTTTCATTGCCACCAACATTCCGCGGCGGTATGCCAATCTCGTTTTCCGCAAAGGTTTTGATGGCTTACAAAGCTTGAGTGCTGAAGCTAAAGCCTGGATCGCCCCGCTTCCCATCGCCTACGACGCTAACCTCCCCACCTACAAAGCAATGATTGATATGATGGGTTCTCATGGCGGCGCTGACAAAGAAAATATTGTAAAAGCGCAAGCTGTAAAGGATGCCACCATGGCCTACTTCATCAGCCAAAACTTAAAAAAAGGCCATTTGTTTCTACATTTTAATGGATCGTACCATTCTGATTCCAAAGAAGGTATCTTATGGCACCTCAATCAATATAAGCCAAAACAAGACATTGTCACCATTTCAACGGTGGAACAAGACAAATTAGATGCCATTCTTCCGGAAAATCAGAAGAAAGCCGATTTCACCATTTGTGTAATAACAAGCATGACCAAAACTTATTGATGGTGTTGAGAACTAAAATCTTTTTACCGCTACTATTGTTGTTAATCGCCTTTTTGTGGCAGTGCCAATCTTATAATGTGTACCAACAAGGTGAATTGCTGTACCTTAATAAATGCGCCAATTGCCACATGGAAGATGGAACTGGACTGAAAGGCTTGATCCCGCCATTGGCTAAAGCAGATTATTTTCGCGACGACCCAGCCAAAATGGTGTGCATTATCCGCAAAGGATTGGAAGGTCCAGTTGTAGTGAATGGTAAGACTTACAACCAAAAAATGGCCGCTATACCAGAGTTGAGCGATATTGAAATTGCCAACATAATCAATTATGTCAGCCATACTTGGGAAAATAATCTGGGTTATACCAAAATGACAACCGTACAAGCTGCGTTAGAAAAATGCCCATTGGATTAAGACTGCTTGGTATGGGAAGATTTCTTGCTTGCGATACCCTATGCATAGCGATCTTTTGTCGGCTAATTTATTTTCTCCGCAATCCATTGCCGCAATTAGCGGAGAATTACTACTTTTCGGTAGGTTTGTAAAAACCCTTTCGAATAAATCGAACATATGAAGAATTGGTTGACTTTACTCTTGATTTTAGTTGGCGGAATCGCCTTCGCCAACTCGCGTAACGCTACGCCGAATGCCTTGCGTTTGAGAATACTACCCGACAAAGATACTTTGTTCGTGTGCGCTGACAGTAGCATCACCCTAGAAGCCAATGGCGGGGTGAATTATCAATGGTCGCCGGCAAATATTGTCAATCTACCTACTGCTGCTAAAGTAAAGGTAAAACCCACTCAAAACATTTGGGTTTACGTCGATGGCTTTGTCAATGGCATTAAACAGCGCGACTCAGTTTTTTTGGTGATCGTTCGCCCCAGCATTGCGCTCCAAGCCTTGGATCCTCAATCGGTTTGTCGCGGCGTACCCGTGCGCCTACTAGCGGTGACGAATACGCAAGGGCAAGGCATTACCTGGACGCCCGCAGCAGGCTTGAGCAGCACAAGCGCTGCTTTGGTAACTGCTCGACCCAGTTTCACGACTACCTATCAAGCTACTGTAAATGTAACGGGCTGTAAGGCAAGTGCTTCGATCTCCGTCAACATTGCGCCCCAGCGTGCCGACATTCAGAATCCAGATACCGTTTTTGCTTGTAAAGGCACCAAACCTATACTGTTTGCAATTACTAGTACCGGCAGCCCTAATAACCTAACCTGGACGGCTAGTGACAAAAGCATCAACGTTAGCAATGTGATCAATACCACTGTTCAGCCCAAAATAACGACCAAGTATTTTGCAACTTTTATTACCTCGCAATGTACTACGGTGGATTCAGTAGTGGTAGTTATTGACTCCCTACCTGTTCAAACCATTACCATCGATCCCCAAAAAGAAGTGTATTGCCAAGGTGAAATTTTAATCCTCAAATCGGATGTTTTTGAGAGTAGGGCTTATCCTTTCATTAAACACAAATGGGGGCCGCTGATTTATGGACCCAATGCGCCAAAAGTAGACTTTCAAACACCAGATTCGCTTTGGAACCTGGTTATTGGAACAATTGATAGCATCTATTTGATTCGTGCTACCAAAAACCGCGGATGTGTGGATACTGCTCGAATTCTGGTTCCAGTGATCAAACCTAAGGTTATTACCATTGTCCCCGAAAAACCGATTCTTTGTCCTGGTCAATCGGTTCAACTCATCGCTTCTTACAAAGGCGAAGGAACCATTAAGTGGGGTCCAGCTACTGCAACTTTGTCTTGTACTGATTGTAAAACCCCTACCGTTACGCCATTAGCCACTACCACTTTCACAATAACCGTTACGGAAAAAAATTGCCCTTCAAGCGCCTCGCGCGAAGTTCAAGTCTTACTAGCTCCTACCCTAGGGCTGGCCAATAACCCTGTAGTTTGTAAAGGGGGTAGCGTATTGATCAACACTTCCGCCGACCCCGCAACTACCTATCGATGGACGGGCCCTAATGGTTTCACTTCAAATATTGGCTTCCTTTCGGTGAGTCCGGATGTTACCTCTACCTACACGGTTACGGCTCAACGCGGAAATTGTACTGCCGTTACCCGTGATGTAACCGTTACGGTGATCCAACCTGCTACCGTTACGGTACCTGCTGATCAAACTATTTGTCCCAATACCTCTGTTACTCTAACTGCTGCTGGCAACGCACCAGCAGGGGTCAATCAAACTTATACTTGGAGATATGCAGGACAAACTTCTAATCAAGTAACTGTTACCGCCAGCAACGTGCGATCAAACACCCGCTTTGATTTGACCTATACCTGGGGGCCAAATTGCGGTACGATCACAAGGTCAGTCAATGTCAATGTTTTTACCGTACCAAGCATCACCGGTTTCACTTTTGATCCAGCAGATGCAGCCACCAAAGGCATACCATTAGGCAACAGCATCAAGGTCATTGCCAATACTTCACCAGCAGTACCTAATGGCGTAACTTATACGTGGTTCGCCAATGATCAACCGATCACTGGAAATACCCTAACGATCCAGCATAGTCCAACCGCAAACCCAACGGTATACAAATTGCGGATCACTACGGCAACTTCCAATTGTGTTGTTGAAGCCAATACGCTACCCATACCCGTGTTAGCGCCAACTTATGATATCCCCAACGCTTTTACCCCCAATGGCGATAACCGCAACGATTTTTTCAACGTTGTTTACTCAGGCAATGTAGAAATTGTTGATTTTCAGGTATTCAATCGCTGGGGACAACAGGTTTACAACAACAGCAACAACAAACAGGGTTGGGACGGCACCAATGGCGGTCAACCTGCTCCTTCCGATGTGTTTTTGTATAAAATCATCGTTCGTTACCCTGATGGGACTACTTTCAACCGTAGCGGCGAAGTAACATTGATCCGCTAAGATGTCAGTAACGATAGGAATACGTTCAGCAAATCCTTTGGATGGCGGTTACATTCGAGCCATTTACCTCGAATGTAACCGTTCTGGGATTTTTCAGCCATTTGCTCAGCCCATTGTACTGGAGCAAGTACTGCAATGGATTGACTCCAGTTTGGAAAATGGTATTATGCTGGTTGCCGTTGACGGCGAAAATTTGAGCAAAGTGGTTGGCGAGGTTCACGCCTATCCAGATGAAGCAGGTTCCAGTATTTTTTCAAATTTTAGCCTGGTTGTAGATCCCGATTATCTTCAGCAAGGCGTTGAAAAAAAGCTGTTTGAGCAATTTCTTTTACGGCTTCAGCAACTAGGATCGATTAGCCAAGTGGAATTCGTTCAAGAAGAAAAACAAGAGGATAGTCAATGGGAACTTTTTGGATTCAGCACGGTTAATGGTGCTGAAAAGAAAATGATTCGGGTAACAAGAACCGCCATACAAACGCCACTTGCAAATTAATTACCTTGAAAAGTTGCGCGTTGTGCTGCGATTCTTTACTTTCGCAATTCAAATGAAAAAAAGCTTTTCATTTTCCGTAAGCCCAGATGGTGAAATCGGTAGACACGCAGGACTTAAAATCCTGTGACCCAAAAGGTCGTGCGGGTTCGATTCCCGCTCCGGGCACAATTTTTCTCCTTGTTTTTTACTACACTTTTAATTGTATAGGGTCTCCTCCCATCACGAATTTCCGTGATTGCACTTCCCTGCGGAAATAGAAATAGGCTGCCGTCATCGACAAACCATACAATCCCAAAACGATGTATACGGCATAAATCAAAAATGTAGAATATTTAATATTGGCTTGTCCAAAGTTTTTGTACAGCAATAAAACCACGCTGCCCATGTAACCATAATAATCGGCCATGGTGACAATAAATCCTACTGTACCAGGGTACTTGAACGTTGCCATTAAGCGATCAAAATAGATCCCATTAGCGGGAACGTAGGCCATGTACATCCCCGCGCCGACAATCAACATCCAAGTAATGGGGTTGATCAGTCCCAACTGGAAGAGCCAGGTGCAAACAATCGCCATTATTACCCCGCAAAAAGTGATCAAGTTCACCCAGGTAAAAGCTTGGAAGTTGTCTTTGATTTGTGCCAAAGAAGCCACAATGATTAAGATCAGAACAGCAATCGGGGTTTCAATTTTGGTAAACACCCCAGCATTAGCTACGCCCAATTCTTTCAATACTTCCGGTCCAAAATTATCCCGAAAATCGCGCAAAACCGTCAATAGCACATAACCAAAAATAAAAAGCAACACTCCTGGCAAAAATAAGCGCACAAAATGTCGGCGTCGTTCCTTATTCATTGGTAACCTTTCTGTGCGCAAAGCAATGTCTTCTGCACTGGGCCTCGGTAATTTGATGAGCATAAACAAAAAAATCGCCATAAAAGGTAGAAACAATAATGCCGTATACAAAGGCATGTAAAATTCGCTTACCCCCCATCCTAGCACCGTCAATCCCACGGTTTTTACAAATCCTGAGGCAAAAATAAACGAGGCAGTAAGGGCAGCGACTAGCACATCGGTTTGCTTACGGCCTTCCAGATACCCCAATACCAGACCGTAGATCATCCCCAAAGGCAATCCATTCAAAAACAAAAAGACGATATTATAGGGTGCTGGAACGATTGCAAAAAGCCAAAGCGACAATCCCGCAATTGAAACCAATACCACAATGTACCAGCCGCGTTGGTGAGGTTTGGCTTCCGAAACGACTCGAATACCAATCAATTTGGATAAGGCATAACCGAAAATTTGGGCTGTAATCAATAGTATTTTATAACTCACCCCCCAAAAGGCCATACCTTCAAAAGTAGTAGCAGTAATCCCTTTGCGCAAAGCGTACATACATGCATAGGTGCCAAAAGCGGCTATACAAGCCCAAAGGGTCAATAAAATTGGATGTGTTGATTGGGCAACTTTCGAATTTATGGTAGGAATAGACATCTTGCTTCTTTTTGTTGCGCTAAAAATCAAGAAATTATATTGAATTTTTAACTGCTTAACCTGAACTTTAAGAAAACTTAACCTAAAACAGCAGATTGGAATTGATTTGTATTTTATCTTTCTCTAAAATATTTATACAAAAAAGCACAGAACTGTTTAAAATTGCTCCAATTCAGCACAATATAGTTATAGTTCCCTCGGGATGGAAGTATAGTAGCCTAATCACAACACCTTAAATTACCAACCCTATGAAGATTGAAACCAACTACGTTTGGAACAATACCATCAATAAGGTAACTGCCCACCCTAAGAAGTTTTTTTCACCTGAATCAATTTCCGACCTCCAAAACATTGTCCGTGAAGCGGAGCAAAAAGGCTTACGGGTACGTGCAGTGGGCTCAGGGCACTCCTACTCTGAAGTAGCAAAAACAAATGATTATTTGGTTGGCCCCGATTGTATGGAGCAATACCAAATTTTAGATCATCAGCGGCTAAAACCTTCCGTTGATATGCAACGTAAATTTGTAGAAGTAGGTAGCGGAATCCGCATCGAAAAGTTGAATCGCTTACTGACCAACGACAACTTAGCTTTGGAAAACATGGGCGCCATCGACGAGCAGCGGATCGCCGGCGCCGTATCTACCAACACGCATGGTTCTGGCATCAGATTGCCGACAATCGCAGGGTTGGTTCGTTCGATTCTTTTGGTAACCGGCGAGGGGCGCACAATCCGTGTAGAGCCTAGTGACGGCATCACTTCAACTGATTTTTCTGACCCCGGCATCGAGTTGATCCAAAACGACGACTATTTTTATAGCATCCTCGTCAGTTTTGGCAGTATGGGGATTATTTATTCCTTGATCCTAGAGGTCCAAGATCTTTATTACCTCATGGAGTCCAAAACCCTAACCATATGGGACAATGTCAAGGAAAAATTGCGTTCTGGCGAATATTTCAACCCCGACATCCGCAGTGTCACCCTACTTATTAGCCCGTACAAATTAAACAAGGATAACCCCGGAAAACAGAGCTGCATCGAAGTAATTCAAAAAAAGATCGACGAACCCAAACCCGGCAACTGGACTTACAACATGTTGTTTCGCAATTTACCGAGTTGGCTGGTGGGAAACTTTCCCATCCCAATCGCTTATTGGTTCATCAAAAATAAAATTGAAAAACATCCTGAAAAAACGCCGCAACTTATTGAATCCTCCTTGCGCTCGATCAGAGATAAAATTTTCGTGGATATTTCGCATAAAGTGCTTTTCCAGGGATATAAACCGCTTAAGAAAAGGGCTTATGATTGTGCTTTTGCCTTTCCAGTGGATGCCGATTGCAAATACATCGACATTATGGAAGAAGTAATGGCCATTACCCAACAATATGCCGAAGGTGTTGATGGCAAAAAATACTACCAAACTTCGCCCAACAGTTTTCGTTTCATCACAGGTTCAAAAGCTTTTTTGGCACACAATTATGGCGACCAGCCTTATGTGGTGATGGATTTTCCTTTTTTCATGATTCAGCCAGGCGCTGATGAATTGCTGGAGAAGTATCAAAAATTGCTCTTGGAACGCGGCGGAAGACCGCATTGGGGTAAGAAAAATGATGTGCTACTACAAAAAATACAAGAAGATCCTAATTTTCTAAAGGAGCTTTACCCTATGTTACCAAGATGGCGCAACATTTTTTTCGAACTGAATCCAAAAGGCACTTTTATCAATGAATTTACCCAACAAACCGGGTTAACCACGCCTTCTGTTTAAATCAAAACGGCGTAGAAAGGCAAACCCTTCAACGCCGTTTTTCATTCAACCCTTACAAATTTGCTTAATTCACCACAACAGATTCCTTTACCCAGCTACCTGGTTCCAGCACAAAGTGCGACTCCGATGAAACACCAATCCGTTTTAGCAAAAGATAGCCTTTGAGCAACAACTGCTCGCGCAAGGTCATTTTTGGTGAAATCCGGAAAGCAGTATCTAGTAGTACAAACCGGAAATCTGGAGCTACTTGGTGTTCACGCAAGATATTGTAGTGGTTAGATATTTTGAGCTTGCCTTGTTGCTGTAGTTCTTTGAGCGCGCGTGGAAAAAACTCGCTGACATCCGGGTGGATCTTGTAACCCAAATGAAAATCTAGGCGATAAATCAATCCCGGCGTTACTTCCGTGAATTTATAGAATGTAGTAAATGGTTCATCCTCCTCCGAGAAATGGAGCAACCAATATCCATCCGCTCTCTTGGGTTGCTTACCGTAAATAGACTTCAAGATGGCCGTTTCAACCACATCTTTTTTCTTAGAAGTAGTCAAAAATACTAATTGCGAAGCATATAGGGGAATTTCTTCGTCGTCCTTAACCGCCTGAATAATCGGTAAAGCATGATTCAAAGAAACCATATGCCTTTTGTGACGCGTAATGTTTTTTGCATTGTATACGATGTACATAATGGAAAACAAAGCCCCGCCTAACATAATGGTAAACCCGCCGCCGTGGCTTAGTTTTTGGGCATTACCCCAAAAGAAAATGCCTTCTACGACCACAAAAAGGCCAATCAACGAATAGATGAGCACCAAAGGCATGGCCTTGCGCGATTTGAGGTAAAAAAACAACAAAATTGTTGTCGATAACATCGCAATCGTAATCGCAATCCCATACGCCGCTTCCATTGCAGAGGAAGTTTGGAAATGAAAAACGATGAATACACACCCCGTAAACAGCATCCAGTTTACAAAAGGAATATACATCTGTGAACGGTGCGCTGAAGGGTGATAAACCGCTATTCTAAACCACGTTTTTAAGCGTATAGCTTCATGGATCAAGGAAAATGAACCGGTAATCAGGGCTTGACTGGCTATGATGGCTGCAAAAGTAGCGATGACAATGCCAAAAGGCAAAAACCAATGTGGCATGATACTGTAAAAAGGATTAGACGCCAAGGGCTTGCCAATACTGTTCAACAACCATGCCCCTTGTCCAAAATAATTGATTAGCAATGTTGATTTGACAAAAATCCACGATAATTGGATGTTTTTGCGCCCTACGTGCCCTAAGTCGGAGTAAAGAGCTTCTGCTCCTGTTACACATAGGAACACTGCCCCAATTACCAACCAGGCGTTGGGGTGATGGCGAATCAACAAAACGGCATAATGCGGACTAAAAGCGGAAAATATTTGCCAATGCCCGGTGATGATGATGATTTGTATGCCTAAAACGGCAAGCATCGTAAACCAAATCAGCATCATGGGACCAAAAGCTTTGCCAATGGCGTCGGTACCAAATTGCTGAAATAAAAACAAAAGAAGGAGAATTCCAATTACAGTAGGCACCACTGGAAACCCCTTTACCAGGCGTTCTATACCTTCAACGGAGGATGAGAGCGAAATGGCCGGCGTAATCATCCCGTCGGCAATCAATGCAGCACAACCAACGATCGCCACATAGATCGTCCACTTCGGTGTTCGGCGGCGTACCAAAGAATACAAGGCAAAAATCCCACCTTCACCATTGTTATCGGCGTTGAGGGTGATGAAAATGTATTTAAAGGTAGCTTGGATGGTCAGCGTCCAAAACACTAGAGAAAGTGCGCCAAAGATCAACTCGGAAGTCAAAATGCTTTTACCGACTATTGACTGCATTACATACAAGGGCGAAGTACCAATATCGCCATAAACTATACCTAAAGTGACGATAAGACTGGCGAATGTAACTTTCTTATGGCTGTTTTCCACAGGGAAATGATTTTACTTAAAGTCAAAAAAGTTGAAGCGCTAATTGCACTTTTGTTCAAACGGGGCAAAGTTAGCTGAAATGTGCAAAAAACAAGGGCTTGTTTTTGAAAAGTTACATCATGACGCTGAAATACAGTCTGTTTTAGTCTAGGAAAGCGCTAAGAACAAGTGTTCCTAGCGCTTTAGACTTTATCTTCATTCAGTTACAGCATTTATTACGCCACTTCTTCTACTTCAGGCAAGTTGATAGTTTTTTCTACCGGCCTGATAATCAGTCGCAAAGCGTGGTCATAGGTAAAATAATTGTATACCCATCCCCACAAAGTAGCTATCTTATTCCGAAAACCGACGAGGTACATGATGTGGATAAACATCCAGGCCAACCAGGCAATCACTCCGCCAAACATAATACCTTTTACATTGACCACTTCTTTATTTCGACCAATCGTTGCCATTGTTCCTTTATCAAAATAATGAAAAGGTTGCCATGTTTTCCCCTTAGCGGTCTGAATCAAATTCCTGGCCAATTGTTCGCCTTGTTGGATGGCTACTGGCGCTAGCATGGGATAACCTCGTGGCAAATCAGGCAGGATCATCCCCGCCACATCGCCATTGGCAAACACGTTTTCCATGCCAATGACTTGGTTGAACGCGTCTACCCGCAATCGATTACCAGGAACTACTAATTCCTTTGGTACGCCCGCCGGAAATTGTCCTTTTACACCTGCCGACCAAATCAAGGTCTCAGTAGACAATTCGAAGCCGTCTTCGGTTTTTAAAACCTTACCATCGTAAAAAGATACTTTGGCGTTCAGCCTAACCTCTACTCCTATTTTATGTAAATCACTCAATGCCCGCTGCCCAGCTTTTTCATCCATCCCGCCAAGCAATCGGGGCATGGCTTCTAAAAGCACAATCCGCATTCTACTGGTATCAAAATCGGGATAATCTTTAGGGAAAACGTGTTTTTTCATTTCTCCTAGTGCGCCCGCCAATTCAACACCAGTAGGGCCGCCACCTACAATGGCGATATTGATTAAAGCATCTTGTTCTTTATGATCAGCGGTTGTCGTCGCTTCTTCAAAATTTTGCAGGATAAAGCTGCGCAGATTGAGCGCGTCGGGTACATTTTTCAATGAACGCAAGTGCTTTTCCTGATCGGCAAAATTGAAAAAATTGGTTTGGCTACCTGATGCGATAACTAAGTAATCGTAGGTGATTGCCCCAATTGACGTTTGTAGCATTTTTTGAGCAGGCAGAATCGTTTCCACCTCCGCCAAGCGAAAATGCAGCTTAGAGGATCCTTGAAAAATTTTACGAATGGGATAAGCAATGCTATCAGGTTCTAATCCCCCCGTTGCTACCTGATACAGCAAAGGTTGAAAGGTATGGTAGTTATTGCGGTCAAGCAACACCACTTGAAATTTGTCGCGGATCAATTTTTTGGCTGTAGCCAGACCCGCAAATCCGCCGCCAATAATGACGACTCTGGGGTGACCTACTAAATTTGGGATATTCTCATTCATGTTAGTTGGTTTGGGTGATGGCAGTTGACGAAACATTCGTATTGCCAATATTTAGAGAGTTTGGATTTCTAGTTTGCAAGCAAACTAGAAATCCAAAAACAGTTTTTAGGTATCCTTTATAAAATACAACTCGACTTACAAAAGTTTCAAAATCAATTGAAAATAAATCTAAAAGAGCCGATTATTAAAGAATCATTAAAAATAGCGGCTTGTAAGTGACGCAACGATAAGGCATGCGTTTAAAGATTAATAAATGAGCTAAATTTATCCTTGATTATAGGAATATTGGCAAAACGTAGATCTTTTTCAGCTCTACAGTTGTCTTGTAATTGTTCGAATTTTGGCTTTTTGCTCCTCCAAACCAAATGATTTTTTACGTTAAAAAATATAGGTTATGTTTAAAAAAATCGCTTTGATTGTACTGATTTTTAGCGTTGCCGCTTGTAAATCGGTGCCCATTACTGGTCGTAAACAATTGAATTTCATTCCTTTCTCTGAGATGGCTGCCTTATCTGAGCAAGGCTATCGCCAACAATTGAAGGATCTTCCTCTTTCTAACAACACCAACGATGTTCGCCGAATAAATGCCGTCAGCGAACGCTTGATTGCAGCGATTGAAACTTATCTCCGCGACAATAAGATCAAAAGTGAAGCAACTGACTTTAAATGGGAGGTGAATTTATTGGAAAACAAAGAAGCCAATGCCTTTTGTATGGAAGGCGGTAAAATTGCCTTCTATACCGGCATCATGCCTTATTGTACCAACGACGATGCCATTGCCGTGGTGATGGGTCATGAAATTGGTCATGCCATTGCCCACCATGGGGGCGAGCGCATGAGCGAGTTGATGATTGCCCAATATGGTAACGCCGCGCTTGACGCCGCGCTAAGCAAAGAACCTGCTAAAACCCGTAGTTTAGCTGATGTAGCTTACGGTGTTGGTTCTCAAGTTTTTGGCATATTACCATTTAGCCGATTACATGAATCAGAAGCCGACGAGTTGGGCCTCAATTTCATGACCATGGCAGGTTACAACCCTAATGAGGCAATAAAATTTTGGGAACGTATGGAAGCAGGAAACACTGGTACGCGTCCGCCACAAATCATTTCCACTCACCCTTCTCCAGAAACTCGTATCGCCAACATCAAAAAATTGATTCCAGTGATTTTGGAAAAATATAGAAAAAACTAGCAATTGCTTTACTTCCCTCGGGTTGAAAAAGATAGTTCTCCATTAGTTGAGCAGATAAGTTGTTTGCTCAACTAATTTTTTTTATCCTAATATTCAAACTTTTTCTTTGGAAATGAGTGTAGATTTTCATTCAAGCAACATACTTCAAATGCTTATTTTTCAGAGCTTTAACTATTTTTATCATTAACTACTCATCCAATTTTGTTTTTCGGCCTAACTCCTCTTCCAACATTTTTTCAGTTTTTTGAAACTCCGAGTACATATTTTTGTTCTTACCAGCGTGCCTTGACAAATGCGAATGTTGGTCGTATCCAAAAGTCGCCAAGTCAGCTAAATTTGCCACAAATTAACGATCAATAAAATGGTTAAAACGACGAATCCGATTGAGAAGGTTTTTAACGAGCGTGCTGAAGAGAATGGAAATTTCCACTACGGCAGCGGTCTAGAAACTCCCCTGCGTGATGATGCGTTCGATTTAAGCGACGACGAAAAAATGGCCTCGATTGAGGAGTCTTTTTACAATATCCTACATACGTTGGGTATGGATTTGACCGACGATAGCTTGAAAGACACTCCACGCCGTGTTGCAAAAATGTTTGTCAAAGAGATTTTCCAGGGATTAAACCCGGGCAATATGCCCGAGATCTCAGTATTTGATAACGGCTATGAATACAGCCGGATGTTGGTAGAGAAAAATATCACCGTTAAATCTACCTGCGAACACCATTTTTTGCCCATCATTGGCAAAGCGCATGTTGGCTATATTTCCAATGGTAAAGTGATTGGCTTATCGAAGTTAAACCGAATTGTGGATTACTTTGCGCGCCGCCCACAGGTGCAAGAGCGCATGACCAAACAGATTTTGGTGGCCCTTCAGGGCGCATTGGACACCCAAGATGTCATTATAGTTGTTGAAGCGAAGCATATGTGTGTATCGCTACGCGGTATCGAGGATGATTCCAGCACAACAGTTACCTTGGAGTACAGTGGGGCATTTGAAGCCCAAGATCTGCGTAATGAATTTTTGGGCTACGTCCGAACTTCATTAGTGCAATAGCAAAGGGTGATAAAATAAATCAAAAAAAGACCTTAAGACTGATAAGCCTTAAGGTCTTTTTTGTTTACTACTTTAAAATCAAATGATTACATACCCCAAAATTGTAGAGGATTCATCGGTTTTTTAGTTGCATCATCAAATAAACCACGTGAAGTAGGGTCTTCTGCTCCAGGAGCAACAACGGGCGTTTTTTGCGCCAAAATCGAAGACACCAATTGTGGCGCCGAATAACCAACTGCCAAGGTTTCAATAATTCCATCTGGCTTTAACAGATAAGCCGCTCCGCCGCCCAATAAAATGAGCAGTACCAAGCCAATGTAAAAATTTACTGATTTCAAATAATCTGGCAAACTTGGATTGTAGCGGTTGTTAATCATTCTGATGACGTCGGGAAGTAGACCGCCAATTAGCCCGTAAAGGATGCTTTTATCCATGAATCAACGTTTTAGGTGAGCTGAAATGCTTCAATTCGCCTAATATAGAGCGTATTTTTGATATACACAAATGATTGCTATGGATTATGAAGCAAGGTTATTCAAAGGAGTCGTCAGATTGACCAATTTTGACAACTGCTCCATACCGTCCCGGTAGCCCAATTCAATCTGTAATTTGCGAGCGGAAACGGAAAAATTGAGCGGAGATGGTAATGCCTTGGAAGGCCGGAGGTACATCAACTTATCGCCATATTTTTGCTTGATGTTCCACATTTCGGGCAGAAATTTGGACGCTTCAGCAACATCAACACCGATGACCAAATCTAAGTGCTGGTGCTCAAAAGCCATATCTACGGGGAGAATTTTATAAATGCCGCCGTCAATGTATTTTTGTCCATTGATTTCGTGGGCTTGAAAGGCTGGAAAACTCGCGCTAGCAATGATGAAATCGGTCAACAGACCAAGTGGAATTTCTTCCTTGAAGAATGATTGTCCTTTGCGGAGCGACCAGTTATAAACCACCAACCCAAAAGCTTTATCGGCATCCCGAATGGCGGACTCGTCTAGAGCCTCGTGAAGTAATTTCTTTAATCCGTTGACCCGAATGCCTCGATTAAGAAAGCCATCGGGCAGCAAAGCCCAATAACCATAGCTATTTTTTTCGCTCAGGCAATCAAATGCTTCCTCAGGTCGGGCTTTAACCCACAGTTCTTGAGCAATATCCCAATTCCCTTGCACCAGCAGCGCTCCATTGATCGCGCCAACGGAAGCGCCCGTGACAACAGTGATATTTTTTTCGAGATCCAATTCCCGAATGGCTTGCCAAATACCCATCTGATACGCGCCTCTTGCGGCGCCTCCGGAAAGTACAAAGCCTAGTTGGAGTTTAGTTGTGCTCATGGTGTTGCTTTTAATTAAGAATAAAAAAAGAGAAGGAAAAGTTGTGAAAACCAACCTTTTTTACAACGCGACAGCCAATTGAAACGCAACTGTATTCCAACCAAAAAGAACAATTTAACAAAACCTTAGCTTAGCTCGAGGGCAGCCCTTTCGTCCAATCACTAGGAAGATCATGTACTAAATCCAGAATACCTTGGTTGAATTGCTCGGTAAAATCGCGTAAGTCTTTTTCGTGAAAACGTTTTTCCTGAACTTCGAAACTATTATTGGGGAAAAGTGCTACATCTACCGGATAACCGACGTCATTGGCATTGCGATAAGTGGCATCAAAGGAGAGGAAAACCAATTTCAAAGCCTCTGGCCAATCCGATTCCACCGTCAATGCTCTTTTGAGTAAAGGGATACCAAATTTTGAATTGCCAATAACGCCAAATGGGGTTTCTTCCGTAATTTCAATCCAATTGCCTTCGGGGTACAACATAAAAAGCCTAGGTTCTGGCTCATTTTTAAATTGGCCGCCCAAAATTGCATGCAGATTAAAGTGATAACCGTTGGCTTCCAGGTCTTTTTTGTCTTCCCCGGATACTTTTTTGATCTGCTGCCCCAAAAGATTGGCTAGGTGATGCATTCTTTCCAGCGTTTCGGGTGGATGCACCATTGCTTCTTCAAAATAGGCAAGAGTTTTGTCGCGGCAAGAGCGCAGACCTGAAGTCATCAAAAAAAAGGTACTCCCAGGTTCTTTGTGCCAAGTAATTTTGCGGGCAGTCGAAATCCCTACATCAGAGGTAATACGGGTATCTGCGGCGGCCAACAGCCCCCGCTTAAGCTTTATCGCTATGCAATATGTCATTGTCGATTATTGGTTTTTCAAATTCTGGTACTGATTAGCCACAGAAACATGGTAAGTAGTATGCTGCTGGCCAACGGTTTGAACGATGCCTTTGAGGGGGCTACAATCGGAAAAATCCGCGCCGTGAGCTATTTTTATGTATTGATGATCCACCAACAAACCATTGCTGGGATCAAAACCTTTCCAACCTAAACCAGGAACGAAAGCCTCTACCCAGGCGTGCATTTGCATCGCGCCCCGATATTGCTGCCCCTGAGAAAGGTAGCCGGAAACGTAACGTGCTGGAACTTTGTTCTGACGGGCAATATTTAAAAAAATATGGGAAAAATCCTGACATACCCCTTGGCGCTGTTGCCAAGCTTCATTGGCCGTAGTATTAACATTGGTTGAACCCGAAACATACTGAATTTGATCGAAAAGCAACTGGTTCAAGGTGATCAGGTTTTCCATCACGCGACGTTTGCGATCAAACACAAAAATCGGGGTATCCAAAACGATCTGAGTCAACGGACTATTTCCCAAGAAAAGATGATTTTCAATTTGCGACTCCAAGGAATCCAAATAGCGCCATTCCTCCGACCCTGGCCATTCCATCTGAAATTCGTAGGGATTGATAAAGGTTTTTTCCACCACTGCTTCGAGGGAAAAATCCACCGATTCAAATGATTTTTGCAGGGAAATCAAGTAGTAGGAGAAGCCAAACGGGTTTTCCATCAATTCCGTTTCTTTGTTGAGCAAAGAACACTGAAATGACATGCTGTTCAAGCGCTGGGTACGATCAGTGCAAGGCAAAATCAACAAACGCCAAATGGCGCCATTAGCACCTTGGTCATACCGATTGCTGGACTGATAAGAAATTTTATATACCAAACTCATAATCAATAGCTAAAATAGGCTTTCTGAACCTTCATGCCAATTTCTCCCAATACGCTTAACGCATCGTTCAAGAAACCGGGAAGATCCGATTCAATTTCGTTTATGGTCAAATATTGATAATGGGCAAGAATTTTTCCAACCCGGAAATCAATACCGTCGCGATCAAATTGGGCATTGACGCTGATGCGACGAATATGGCTGCGTACATGTTCCAAACAATGGATAATCGATTTGGGGTTGATGCGTTGCAACACCAAGAAGTCGATGGTTTCCAGCTGATTGGGTGTTTTTTTGTAAAACTTTTTGCTCATGTCGAAGGTTTCGGCACAACGCAGCAAAGTAGTCCATTCGTAATTGTAATCGCCGAGGTGATCATTGGCTTTCTGAATTTTTTGCACATCGATCACTTTGGTATTGATCATACGGAGTACCTGAATGGCGCGTTCCAAATAAGTACCCAACATGATCACCGAATAAGCCTCGTCATGCAACAAGGTAGTAACCAATTTACTACGCAGCGCTGAACAGGTTTCCGACACTTGAAAAGTAAAATCGTATAACCCTGTATTTAAAAAGGCTTCTTTATCGTATTGATTGACAAAGTGATAGAACTTATTGATGGCTTCCCATACTTCGGTCGACAATAAAAAACGGGTTGCGTGGGCGTTTTGCCGCGCCGAAGTGACCAAACTGATGATCGACGAAGAAAATTCCCGATCAAAAGCCACCGCATAAAGCACTTTTTTTTCTTCCGCAGGCAATTCAACCGGAATCCCAGTCATCAACCCAATAGATTCCAATACAAATGATCGGGAATTGGATATTTTATTGGGTGCATCCAAGGAGGAAAAATAATTGGTTTTACTATAGCGTGCCACATGGTCTGCTCGTTCAAGGTAACGACCCATCCAAAACAAATCATTGGCAACTCTTGCTAACATCATAGACCTTCAATTCTTTAGAGTTTTTGTTTTGTAGCTGTAGCATCAAAAAACTACATTTCAAACATCCACTCTTATTTTCCCAAGCGAAAGTTGTTCAAAAGTACAAGGAATGTGGTGGGTTTTCCTAACTCTTCGTCCAAAATCATGCATAAATTTAAAACCCTCCATCTAACTCCTTACTTGATTCACTTTTTCAACATCTTACACTTAGATAATTTTGTTTACATCAATAAAATTCACCAAGCAGTCGCTAAACATCTTCCATTACCCAGGTGTCTTTTGAACCGCCACCCTGCGAAGAGTTGACGATCAAATTCCCCCTGCGCAACGCAACGCGCGTGAGCCCGCCCTTGAGCACGTAGCTTTTGTTTTTGCCCAATAAGGTAAAAGTACGCAAGTCGATATGCCGCGGTTCAATCCGACTTTCCTCTTCAATATAAGTAGCCAAAACCGATAACGACATCACGGGTTGGGCGATGTATTTCCGCGGGTTGGCTTTGATCCGTTCTTGAACCTCTTTGATCTGATCCTTCGTCAGGGTATGTCCAATCGTGATGCCATAGCCGCCCGATTCATCAACTGGTTTGACCACCAATTCATGAACATGCTCCATCACGTATTTGTAATCATCAGGACGGGCGCAGTGGTAGGTCTGCACGTTGTTTAAGATAGGTTCCTCGTTGAGGTAATACTTAATGATATCCGGCACGTAAGCATAAACTGCTTTGTCGTCCGCTACACCGTTGCCCGGGGCATTGACAATCGTGACATTTCCTTTGCGATAAACACTCATCAAACCGGGTACGCCCAGCATAGAATTTTCCCGAAATTCCAAAGGATCTAGGAATTCGTCGTCTACCCGGCGATAAATGACATCCACCCGCTGGGGGCCATGGATGGTTTTCATGTAAACAAAACCGTTGTCGACAAAAAGATCGCGGCCTTCCACTAGGGCTTCACCCATCGTTTGCGCCAAAAATGCATGTTCGAAGTAAGCTGAATTGTATACTCCCGGCGTCAGCACCACACAACGCGGAACATCAGTCGAAGAAGGTTTAACCGATTGCAACATGCTTAAGAGATGCTCGGAATAATCCACAATAGATGCCAAACGAAAATCAGAAAAAGCGCTGGTGAGCAAACGCTTCATGGCGATGCGGTTGTTCAAAACATAACTTACCCCTGAAGGACAGCGGAGATTGTCCTCCAGTACATAGTATTTACCATCCACATGGCGAATAAGATCCGTCCCCGAGATGTGATTGTACACTTTTCCCGGCGGATTGACGCCAATCATGGCCTTGAGGTAATTTTGGGAAGTCATGATAAGATCTACAGGAACGACCTTGTCCAGCAAGATTTTTTTATCATGATAAATGTCCCACAAAAATTCGTTGATAGCGGTTGCACGTTGGAGTACACCTTTCTCTAAGTAATTCCACTCCTGGGTATCTATTATACGCGGAACTAGGTCAAAAGGGAAAATTTTCTCGGTCGGATTGGAAGGTTCGTTGTAGACAGCAAAAGTAATTCCCTGATTAAAAAAAGAGCGCCTAGCCTCTTCATTTAGCTGGGAAAAAGCATCACTACCCAAACGGCTGAACAACTGAAAAAGACTGTTGTATCCACTTTTTACTTGTCCTTGTTCATCAAAAGCTTCATCAAAAAAGGATTTGGGAACCTGGTAATCATCAAAAATCGAGACATTATCCGTGTTCGTTTGTTTCATCTTTCCGCCGTTTTTTTCACTTCTCAATGGCTCCACAAGGCACTTGTGTAACTTTAAATCGTATTGCCCATACAATGGCTGAGACCTAAAATAGTTATTTATTCCTTAACGATTGTATGTTTTTTTTGAAAAAAAATCAAAAACAGGTTCCAATTTTTGCAGTTATCAAAACACGCAAAATCGATCCGAATTTTTTATCACATTTTCATAAAAATAAAAATTTTTAGACGGTAGAAGCTACAAAGCAGGGAATTAAATAAGGATTTTACATTTGGAGTGAAAAATGGCAAAAAACCAGAAACTAAACTTCCTTTGGATGCAGCCCTAAGGATTTGGCTTGCTCCTTCATGAATTCAAAAGCGGCATCATAATCGTTGGGGATAATGCCATCTAATATGGCCTCTCGCACCGCCTCTTTGATCTCCCCTACCCTCGGCGAAGGCGGAATACCAAAGGTGTTCATAATGATTTCCCCGGTAATGGGCGGCTGCCAATTCCGAAGATTATCGGTTGCCTCAACTGCTTTGAGTCGATCGCGTACCAACTCATAATTTTCCAAATATCGTTTGACCTTATCGGGGTTTTTGGAAGTAATGTCGGCTTCACAAAGCAACATTAGATCCTCCAAATCCTCCGAAGCATCTACCAACAAACGGCGAATGGCCGAATCGGTGATCGATTCTTTGGTGAGGCTGATGGGGCGAAGATGTAGTCGTACCAGTTTCTGGACATACTTCATTTTCGCATCCATGGGCAAGCGTAGTCGGCGGAAAATAGTGGGCACCATGGTGGCGCCGAGTGCATCGTGGCCGTGGAATGTCCACCCTTGTTCAGGGTGAAATCTTTTGGTAGGCGGTTTGGCAATATCATGTAATAAGGCTCCCCAGCGCAACCATAAGTTATCGGTTTTGCGGGCTAGGTTGTCCAATACTTGCAGTGTATGGTAAAAATTATCTTTGTGCGCCCGTCCGTTGCGAATTTCAACACCGTGTAGCGCTGCTACTTCTGGTAATATTTGGTGAAGTAGCTCCGTGTCGAATAGCAATTTAAACCCAATTGATGGCTTAGGCGACGACATGATTTTATTGATCTCGGTAGCAATTCGCTCTTTAGAAACGATATTGATGCGCTGCCGGAAAGCATGAATGGCTTCCAGGGTTTCTGGCTCAATGGTAAAATCCAACTGGGAGGCAAATCGGATGGCGCGTAGGATGCGCAGCGGGTCATCGGAAAAAGTTTTACCCGGTTCCAATGGTGTACGAATGGTTTTTCTTTCCAAATCCTCCAAACCATTAAATGGATCAACAAGGGTACCAAAATCTACCTCATTGAGGCTCACTGCCAGGGCATTGATGGTGAAATCGCGGCGATTTTGATCATCTTCCAGTGATCCGTCTTCAACCGTTGGTTTACGAGAATCGAAGCGGTACGATTCTTTTCGTGCGCCTACAAACTCAATTTCGATATCACCATGTTTGAGCATGGCCGTTCCAAAACGACCATATACTGCCAATCGGGGAATGGGACGCAAACGCGCAGCAAGCTCTTCTGCCAACTGAATGCCATTGCCCACGCAGACGATGTCCATGTCTTTAGACTTACGCGCCAGCAAACGATCGCGCACATACCCGCCCACGAGATAGGCTGGATACCCCAACGACTGCGCCACCTCGCTTACGAGCATCAATATTTTTCTTTCGCTATCTTGAATTTTGAATACCACGGGCAAAAAGTTAGGCACTTAGAAGCAAAATGGGTTGTTTAAGCAGGTACAACTGCTTCGAACACCACATCGCTGTAATGTTCTTGGATGCGATCCAACACCTCAAAAAGTACGCTGGGAGTTTCCTCGGTCACCAGCGTAGAACGAAACTCTTTGATACTGGGCAGTCCCCGAAAATAATTGGTATAGTGCCGGCGCATTTCAACTACGCCCAATTTTTCGCCTTTCCAATCGATAGAATGCTGTAGATGCTGTCTAACAGCTTGTACCCTTTCTTCGATAGTGGGTGGCGCCAATATTTCGCCCGTTGCAAAATAGTGTTTGATTTCCCGAAAAATCCAAGGATAACCGATACTAGCACGACCGATCATAATGCCGTCTACCCCATATCGTTCCCGATAAATTTTAGCTTTTTGGGGAGAATCAATATCGCCGTTGCCAAAAATAGGAATGTGGATCCGGGGGTTATTTTTCACTTTAGCGATCCAACTCCAATCGCTTTCCCCTTTGTACATCTGCTGCCGGGTACGCGCGTGGATGGACAAGCCCTTGATGCCTATGTCTTGCAATCTTTCCGCCACTTCTTCGATAAAAATGGTTGACGAATCCCACCCCAAACGCGTTTTAACGGTAACGGGGAGTTTGGTAGAATCTACAACGGCTTTGGTGAGTGACACCATTTTATTTATATCGCGCAAGATTCCAGCGCCCGCCATTTTGCAAACTACTTTTTGCACGGGGCAACCGTAGTTGATGTCCAATATTTCGGGTTGAGCCGCTTCAACGATCTCAGCGGCTTTCATCATCGAGTCGTATTCTGCACCAAAAATTTGCACACCAATCGGGCGCTCGTAATCGTAGATGTCGAGTTTTTGCAAGCTCTTAGTGGCATCGCGGATCAGACCTTCCACCGAGATAAACTCCGTAAACATCAGATCAGCCCCATGTTGTTTGCACAAAGCGCGAAATGGCGGATCGCTAACGTCTTCCATCGGCGCCAGCAAGAGCGGAAAAGAACCCAAATCGATGTCAGCAATTTTTGCCATAATTAGATAGTGCTTTCTTAAGCCTGCAAAAATAAGGGGAATTCGGGAATTAATCATGGGATTTTTTGGGGAGGGGATAATTTTAGCCCCTCTCTTCCAATTATAGTCCGCTTATATGCCTTATCAGCCTCCCTAACTCCTAAATTCTTGTTAATTCAAATAAGCATTCCCTGGTTATGATCGTCTTGTCGTAACTTTGCTGATTGAAGCACATTATAAAGAATCAAAGGAAACCAGCAAACAGATGAGAAGCAGTAGTGAACGCTTACGCAGAATTTTTTTTAAGGCAAATCGTATTTTTATTCCAAGCAAGTTTATCGTTCTAATCAGTTGTGGAATGTATTTTTTGATGGGCTGTTCAACCTATCGAACCAAGGATTTGGTGGGTACCTGGCGCGGTACAGCCGTATTAGAAGAAGGCGATACATTGAAGATTGATCCGCGGATTATCCGCTTTAATTTCAATAAAAAAGACGGTTATTACTTCAAAAGCACTCTAAACTACGAAGAATCAGGTACTTATTTTATTGATCACCGTTCTCTAATTACCACTGATACACTGAACAAAGCATCCAGTGAAAAGTCAGTTGAAATCATGGTGCTTTCGCATGATTCTTTGCATTTAAAAATGCGGGATGGCGGGAAAGATCGGATTTTGAAGTTGGCGCGGATCAAGTAGATGCCAATAATTTTTTATCGGAGCAATTGGACAGCGCCTTGAATCTGATGTTGCAATTCATCGCTTAGCAAAATGATGGCCCAATAGGTATACAGCCCCTCTGGTAAGGCGTGATCCGCCCGTTGTCCATTCCAGCCATTGGTCAAGTCATTAGGGGCAAGGTCTTTAGCAGAATAAACCAAGCCGCCCCAACGATCATAAACCTTTAGAGCAACGATGTTTTTTAAATCATCGCCGCCAAAAATGGTAAAAACGTCGTTGACATTGTCTTGGTTGGGGGAAAAAGCGTTGGGAACGTAGATATTCAAATATGACAATTCTAGATAAACCAGACTATCACAGCCATCTTGGGATTTGACTGGAACTTGATATTTACCTGGCTCTTGGTATTTTTTTCCGGCGACAGTAAAGGATTCCCCAGGTAAAATACCAGCTTGTACTGTATCAGCTAGATCAGTCGCTACTTTTAAAACCAATTTTACGATGCTATCACACCCCTGTTTGGTTTTCAGTGTATCAAAATAGGTGCCAGCATCGTAAATCTGTTTTCGGTTGAACGAAGTCGATTTCCCGAAGCACAAAGTCTTGTTCACATCAACACCGTAAACTGGCTTTTGGTAATTAAAGGGCTGGATCAATTTACATTCATTTTTACCAGTCAACCTGACACGATAATCACCTGGGCCAGTTTTGAGATATAGCTTATTGTTATGTTCTCCTGGAAGAGCAATACCTTCTTTGTACCACTGATATTGTACATTTTCAAGCATGGGTACTTCTAGCGCATAATCACTGCCACAAGGATTTCCTGATGGGGTGATTTGAAATTCAAATGACTTGAGCTCATCCAAAATCAGGTCATCCAAAAAATAGTAAATATCCCCTTCGGAACTTACCAGTGCACAACTCGGTCCTAAAGCAATGGCATAAATATTGGACTTTGGGGTAAAATTGATGTCGACCGAGATCCAATTTTGATTGCCTTGACCATATACGCTGCCTAATTCTATCCAGCCTGGGCCATTGGTGGGACAACCAAATTCTGGATTACCAACCCCAAATGGTAAGTTTTTACAATCAGTTGTACCAAAAAGGGTAATATTCGTAGGCGGGAAATTCAACTCATTGACAAATCCAAATTTAAACCGCAATCGATATTGTGTATTGGCTTTCATGGGCGAAAGTAAACAAGCACCGGCGTATTCCTTCCAATTGGCATTGGTGCCCCCTCCACGAAAACGGCCGTTCCTAAATCCTACAAAACCTTGTCCGTCAGGAATGGGTTTGGGCGGCTGTAGATTGGGCCAGCCAAACCAGCCACAAGTATTCAGATAGTCGGTAGTAGGTTCTGAGGCTTGAATCCAGGTCTTGGCGCAATTGAGTTCACTCACTCCTTGCGGACAACAGTTTTTTTCTTCAAAGGAAGGGTTGGGGATCAACGACTCAGGGCCGAATATGGGGCAGTCGCAATCTGGGTCGTTGAGATCAATTAAACCATCGCCGTCATCATCCTTGCCATTGTCGCAGATTTCATCTACTTTTTCCAAGTATTCTGAACGAAGACTAAGGCGCTCCAAAAAAGGTTCCAGTCTAAAAAACTGACTTGAAAGCGCCAGTCCAATCATCCAACAATAGCTTCGGCGCATGACTAGGGAGATTTTATTTCATTGGAATGAATTTCGAATATATACATCCCATAGGATCTATAGAAACAGCATTGACTAAAAATACTAAAAAAATTGTTTAAGAGCTTATTGAGGGAACCAGCTGCATCCAATTCGAAATTCCAAACCAATGTGGCGTTGTTTTCTCAAGCTGCGACAAGCAATATCGTGTCGGGCTAAGTTCACGACAAAATAACCAAGTATTCAAAAGCAAACAAATCATTAGGGGGCTGCCAACGAAAATTGTCGGCCATTAGCAAAAACTATACGGTGGGCGACGGCACTTCTGGCAACAAGCCAAATTGTGTTAAGTGATGACGAAAGTGCTTGACATGAAAAATCAACCACTCCGTTTGGGTCAATGGGCCAAAAAAAGGATGAGCAGGCGTTGCATCAGGATTTTCGGCATAAAAATTGAAAAAACGCTCAATGTGCTGCTGTAAAATCAATTTTGCTTCTTCAAGTGACGCATAACGCAAAGGATTAGGTTGCCCAGGATCGGTGCCTGGCGCAATTATACCATGTGGAAAGGGAGTTTCCTCCTGAAAAAATATAGCTTTACGTGCTTCAATTTTTTCAGGCGGCGTAACAACCGGTGCGCTGATTTTTCCATTCGAGATGGCAAAAGTTGCGCTCACGTGTTCAATCAAATTTTGAGGCCGCATCACCCCCCATTTTGGGGATACATCTTCCGAAATAGACATTAAAAGCGGCGTCCAAGCTTCAATGGTCAATTGGTGGTTCATATACTATCGTTTATAGGTATTTACTTTGATACCATTATTTTCAAATTCCCTTCCAGTTGCACACCCACTTGAATGCCTTCTTTGGTCAGAACGATGCTGCCAATACGTAAATCTTTCATCAGTCCCTCCATGCGCAGTCCAGGCGCCAGCTTATACATGTTCAACTCCGATTGCAGCATGTTTTTCATTTCCGACAGATTGTAAGACAACAAGAAATTCAAATTGTCTTGAATGCGGTTTTTGATGGTGGTACGCAAGAGCCAGCCGCCACTTTTGACCAAAAAATTCTTGGTATCAAGGGTATAATCCAATTGTCGGATAGAAATGCGGTTTGTGAAAGCATCGTACTCCGGTTTTCCCGTCAAGAAGATACTGCCATTGTAACTGCCAGATAATTTGGTATCAATCACTACTTGATCGGCGTTTCCGTATAAGTTGAGGTCTTCAACTTTCACTTTTCGTTTTCCAGCAGAATATACCTCACCTAGCATTTGTTTTTTAGCGATGCGCTCGGCCTCTTCCCAATTGATGGAGGTATTTATGATCAAATTGAAGCCTGGAGTAGTGGCATTGTATTGGGTAAATGGTGGTAATGGATCTGGTTTACGATCAGCAGGCCGCGGACCAATGCTCACCAAAGGTTTGGCTTCAACAATCACGGTAGCACTCAACACATTTTGATGCAAGGTGATCGGCGTCATGCCAATGCTAGTTGGGTTAACTTGCAACCAAGCGCTGTATTGGGGCTCCAAAAGCAGGGGTTGATACAGCATGTCCCAAGTATCGGCCACTACCCTATTTAGTCCCAATGTCTCGCCAACGATTTCATCAATTTCTTTCCCCAGCGCTTTTCGGGTGTTTTTTAACACCGCATCAATCACAAAACCGATGGGCACATTCAAACTACCTACTTGTAAAATTGGTTTTTTGAGCCATTTGTGACTCACAATTTCAGTTTGGGTTTGAATAGACCAATCGGGCTGGATGAGATAGCTGGTTTTTAGATCAAGGGCTATGTCGCCGGCAGCATCTAAAATTCCAAAACCAGTATTGTAGCGCATCGTCAGCGACAAAGGTAGGGAATAGGCAATGTCTTGCGCACCAGCTTTAAAGGTTATCTGGCCAGCTTTTACAGCCTTCAACTGCATGCGGTCGCCATCGTCAAAATTGCGGTCTTCAAACAAAACGCCTTGAAGCTCATCATTAAGCGAAGCTTCTAAGCTTTTGACATTCAACTCAACAGGGATATTCAGCAAAGATCTTGTGTTTTCCATGGAGACACTATAAAGTTCAGCCGGACCCTTAATTTTGGTTGTTTCTTTACAACCTAACAATAAAAAAAATCCGACAAGGCCAATTAGCAGAGGGCGGATATTCATGGGCTTATTTTTTGATGAAAAAAAACGTAAAAGTTTAGGTCAGCGGTTTCGAACCAAAAAAGCAGGTAAATTTTAGCTAGGCAAGCCTCCTTTTTGAAGGCGATGCAGGGCATCGGCTGAAAAAAGAGGCGAAGGATAGCTGAAATTTGACCTTTTTTGGTCGAAATGCGAGCGACCTAAACTTTTACAAAACAAAAACACGCTTGTTTGATCGCTAAAAAGTCAGGTAAAAGCTGGCTTTTCTGAAAATTTGATACTCTAAACAGTCACAAAAGCACATCAAACCACAACTTAGCAAACAAATAACGCATTTTTCGATACAAAATTAAGCAAATACCTAATATGCTTATTGTAAGAGTCCGAAGAAGCAGCAAAAAAAGCCCATTTCAAAGGGTTTTCAAGCTCGATATCTTCCCATTTATTAGGAATTGACCCCAATTTTTTTAATCTTCAGTTCAGCTATGCAACCCAAATAAAATAAAACTGTCTCTTTTTGGCAATTCTCTTGAGGAACAACATGAATTCCTATTCTATTTCATTTGGGCCTAAAACAATCGACAACATGAATATGAAAAACCTAGCCATTTTCTTTTTGCTGCCTACTTTGCTTGTTCAGTCCATTTTGGCAGCTCCTATTTCCAATAAAACAAAAGAATACAATCCCCGTGCCGAAGAAGCTTTTTTAGGCATTGAATCTGAACATATTTCTGAAGGTAAAGCTAAAATTTTGGGTTTGGACAATCCCAACGGCAGCTATGTCACCAAAGTAATCAAGGGTACTGCCGCGGAAAAAGCAGGTCTTAAGGTATTGGATTACTTGATTGGCATCGACAACATCCGCGTAAATGAAAATCGTGATTTTAGCGATCTGCTCAACGTATTTGACGCCGGACAAACTGCTACGGTTCATTTTTTTCGTTTGGGCAAACCCATGAAAGCGGAAGTCACTTTTGGTAACCCTGTGGATGAAAACGACAGTTATACTAGCTCAAAAACCTTTCTAGGCGTGAATCAAGAAGGTGATAACGATGATGACGACGATCATCCAAAAATTGGAGTGAAAATTTCGGTGGTCAATGGCAGTAGCGCAGAAAAAATGGGATTAGAAGACGGCGATATCATCCTGACCATCAATAGCTATCCGATCGTTGACTGGACCGATCTTACGGCTACCGTAAGCAGTATTGCTCCGGATAGCGATGTTAGTATCGAGGTGGATCGCAAAGGCAAACAATTTACCAAAATGGGTAAAATTGGCAAGAAAGGCGATGGAGAAGAAAATACCAAAAAATCTTACTCTTCCTATATCTGGAAAGACAACAGCGAAAGGAATTATACCCAGCGCCGTTCGGGTTTTTTAGGCATCTATTCCAATGAAATTTCACGCGATAAGGCCAAAAAAATCGGTTTTGAAAATCCCTATGGCAGTTATGTCACTAAAGTCATTCCCAAATCTGCTGCTGAAAAAGTAGGCATCCAGCCATTTGACTACATCTTCGGTGTGGATGATCACCGCGCCAGTGCCGACCAAACTTTGACCTCTATTTTGCGCAAATACCAACCTGGCGATAAAGCTTCGCTTCATCTCATCCGCATGGGTAAAGAAATGGTACTGCCTTTTGAAGTGGGAGAACGGGTTGAAGATTTTAACATTGGATCTTCTCAATCCAGCGATCCATTTTTAGGTGTTCAAGAATGGCACAACTCCAGCGATCAAGGGGTAGCCGTGGATGTTTTAAGCGGCACTACGGCTGAAGAAATGGGACTAAAAGACGGCGACGTAATTGAGGCCATCAATGGCAACCGCATTGTAGATTGGTCGGATATCAGTACTGCTGTCAACACGCTTAAACCCGGCCAAACGGTAACCGTTGATTACTTACGCGAGGGCAAAAAAGGCTCAGCAAGTAAGCCCATCAAGTCATCAAAAGATACAAAATGGAATGAAAATTGGTCCAACACTTGGTCTTTGATCGGAGGATCAGGCAACCGCCGCTCCAACAATCCAGAGGTTGATCAGGCCACTCGGGTACGTCCAGAAAATTTAAAAACTCAGATCGCAGATATGGAAACTGCGGAGTTTGATAAAATGAAGACGCAATACAACATCGATCTACCACGAGCGAACAATCTGAAAATTGAGAAAATGCAGTTGTTCCCCAATCCAGCAATTGGACTATTCAAGTTGCAATTCGAGCTGCCGGAAAAAGGAAACACCGTTATTCATGTCTACAATTCTACCGGTCGCATGATTTACGAATATGATCTTGGCGCGTTTAGTGGTGCATTTTCTGATGATGTGGACATTTCTCAAAATGGCGCCGGGGTGTATTTTCTCGAGATTCGTCAAGATGATAAAAGTACCAGCAAAAAAATCGTTTTGCTGCAATAGCATCGATTTTCAGACCTGCGTTGATGATTTTTTTATAACCCAAGGGGTGAAAAACCGACAATTAGCTGATACGACTCTTTTTCTGGAATCGATGCTTTTTGTCATGTTCAGAACGACACTCGTCCTTTAGGTCTTGTCGTTCGTCACTCCCAATTCTTTTAGGCGAGGTTTTTTCTCTATAGTCAGTAAGCTACACTTGTAATCAGGTGTAGCTTTTTTTGTATTTTCACTCCCAATCCATATTTTTCACTGGCTATTTGCGATAATGACTACTCAAAACTTTTCAAGTATGAAAAAACTCAAAAAAACGTTTGGGCGAATAATCATTCTGCTCCTTCTGTTTGTACCTCCAACTGACTTCCTTTCTGCACAAAAAACTAAAAGCAAAACCACCGAACCTACAACGCCAGCTACGGCCAGCAAAAAGGGGTTTGATGAAAGTCTTTACAACTCCATTAAATGGCGCCCCATTGGCCCTTACCGTGGTGGTCGCTCAGGTTCAGTAACGGGAGTACCCGGCAAACCCAATTTGTTCTATTTTGGCTCCACGGGCGGGGGCGTATGGCGCACACAAGACGGCGGACAAACTTGGTCCAACATCTCCGACGGCTTTTTTGGCGGTTCAATCGGCGCTGTCTCCGTGGCAGAATCCGACAACAACGTGATTTATGTTGGCGGAGGCGAATCTACCGTTCGCGGCAACGTATCTTCTGGTTACGGTATGTGGAAATCACAAGATGCGGGTAAAACCTGGCAAAAAAGTGGTTTGGAAAAATCTAGGCACATCCCACGGATCAGAATTCACCCCAAGAACCCTGATTTGGTATATGCAGCCGTACTTGGTGATCTGTACAAATCATCCGAAGAACGCGGTGTGTACCGCAGCAAGGATGGCGGAAAAAACTGGGAACGTATTCTTTACGCCAATGCCGATGCCGGAGCGATGGATCTGGTTCTTGACCCTAATAACCCTAGAATCCTTTACGCTGCTACTTGGCGGGTACGCCGCACGCCCTACAGCTTGGAAAGCGGCGGCGAAGGTTCTGCACTCTGGAAAAGTACCGATGGCGGTGATACCTGGGTCAATATTATGGACAAAAAAGGCCTACCCAAAGGTCCCATTGGCATCATTGGGGTGGCTGTTTCTCCTTTGAACTCTGAACGGGTATGGGCTATTATTGAAGCTGCGGAAGGCGGAGTTTTCCGTTCTGAAGATGGGGGCGCCACCTGGAAACGCATCAATGAAGATCGTTCATTGCGCCAACGGGCTTGGTATTATACCCGGATCTACGCAGATACCAAGGATGAAAACACTTGCTACGTAGTGAACGTTGATTTTCATCGTTCAACCGATGGCGGAAAAACGTTTACCTCTTTTGATACGCCTCATGGCGACCACCACGATCTGTGGATCGCTCCGGAAGACAATCAACGCATGATCATCGCCGATGATGGTGGCGCGCAAGTATCGTTTGATGGCGCGCAAAACTGGTCTACCTACATCAATCAACCAACTGCACAGTTTTATCGCGTTGTTACCGATAATGCATTTCCATACCGAGTTTATGGTGCACAACAAGATAACTCAACGGTTCGGATTGCCCATCGTACCGACGGCGGCAGCATTGGCGAACGCGATTGGGAACCATCGGCTGGTGGTGAAAGCGCGCATTTAGCGGTTGACCCACTTGATAATGACGTGGTGTATGGCGGTAGCTATGGCGGCTACCTAACCCGCGTAAATCACCGCACCAAACAAGAACAAAGCATCAACGTATGGCCAGATAACCCCATGGGATCTGGCGCTGAAGGCATGAAATACCGCTTCCAGTGGAACTTCCCGATTTTGTTTTCTCCTCACGATCCAAAAAAATTGTATGCAGGCTCCAATATGCTGCATGTCACTTATGATGGTGGTCGTTCTTGGGAAAACATCAGCCCTGATCTTACGCGCAATGATCCAGCGAAATTGGTTTCCTCAGGCGGAGAAATTACCAAAGATAATACCGGAGTGGAATATTACTGCACCGTTTTTGCCATTTGCGAATCTGCTTACGAAAAAGACTTGATCTGGACGGGTTCTGACGACGGGTTGCTATACGTTACTCGCGATGCGGGCAAAAACTGGAGCAAAGTGAATCCGCCCGATATGCCCGAATGGATGATGATCAATAGCATTGATGCCGATCCGTTCAATAAAGGCGGTGCTTATCTAGCCGGTACACGCTACAAATTGGGAGATTATTCCCCTTACTTGTACCACACCAAAGATTACGGTAAAACCTGGACTAAAATCACGAATGGCATTCCAGCTGATCAATTTACCCGGGTAGTACGTGCTGATCCTAAGCGCCAAGGGTTGTTGTATGCGGGTACCGAGGTTGGCATGTACGTATCTTTTGACAATGGCGCCAATTGGCAGCCATTCCAGCTCAATTTGCCGCTTGTACCGATTTCGGATTTGATCTTGAAAAACGATAATTTGATCGTTGCAACTCAGGGTCGTAGTTTTTGGATGATTGATGACATCACTCCTTTGCACCAGTTGAATGAAGCCGTTGCGGCCAAACCATTCAATTTGTACAAGCCTTTGGCAAGTTACCGTATGGATGGTTTCCCGGGGCGTCCTTCTAAAACCGAGGGAATGAATCACCCTGGCGGCGTGATGGTACATTATAATTTCAAAGCAAAACCGGCAGATTCCGTTGAAGTAAAATTGGCGTTTTTGGAAAAAGATGGAAAACTGATCAAAGAATTTTCCAGCAAAGCCAAGGAAGAAGCTGACAAACTACCTGAATTGAAAAGCGGCGGCAATTTGTACGTTTGGAACATGCGCTACCCTGATGCCAAAAAATTTGAAGGCATGATCATGTGGGCAGGTAGTGTGACCGGTCCTAAAGCGGTACCCGGTAAATACAAAGTACGCCTAACCGTTGGAAAAGAAACGCAGGAAGAAGAGTTTGAGATCTTGAAAGACCCTAGGGCTGATGCCAGCAATGAAGACATGCAAGAACAGTTCAACTTCCTGATCTCGGTACGCGATAAACTTTCTGAAACGCACCAAACCATTACCGATATTCGCACCATCCGCAAGCAATTGAGCAATTTTAAAGATTTGTGGAAGGATGACAGTAATATGAAACCATTGATCGAAAAAGCCAATGATATGGAAAAATCAATCGGCGAAATCGAGAACGAACTGTACCAAACCAAAAACCGTAGCAACCAGGATCCGCTCAACTTCCCCATCAGGTTGAACAACAAACTGGCTCACGTAGGCATGGTTTCTAACCAAGGCGACAACCGCCCTACCAAACAAGCCTACCAGGTTAAGGATGAAATGACCAAGAAAATCGATGATCAATTGGTCAAATACCGCAAGGTAAGAGATGAACAACTTCCGGCTTTCAACCGCTTGGTAAAAGACAAAGGAGTTGATGCCATCATTTTGAAGGAGATCAAAAAGACGGTGCAGTAGGTAAATCTATTTTGCATTAAAAAAAACGGCGTCCTGGATTTTTCCAGTGACGCCGTTTTTTTTGCGATTTATTGCATTAAGGAACGGTTAAACAATAAGTGCTCGCTTTTACCTTGCTCTTTTACCGCCACTCTTCCTATCTTTTTCGTTACAATGCACCACATTGTGCCTCAAAAGATAGTTGATTGGCAGCAAAATAGCGGCGGCTATAACGACCACTTATTATTCACCCGTTCCTAAGGAATTATAACTGGTTTTGGCTGTACGTCAGCCGCGGTCAAATAACGCTTAGCGCCTTTCTTTTTGCCCACTGTTTTGATGGCCAATTCTACTGCATTTTCAACATTCGCAGTGCCGCCAGAAGTAGACAAGGTACTGAAATCAACCATTTCATCTTCTGTACCCGGTTTCACCACTTTAATGACTTGCTTTACCGATGAACCGTCGATGATGTCTTTTACTTGTACCGCCGTCAAATCGGGGAAAAAAGAACGCAATACTGCTGCAACCCCAGCAACCATTGGAGAAGCCATGCTGGTTCCTTGCAGATTTTCATAGTTATTCTCTGGCGTAGTAGAGTATATCGCTTCGCCTGGAGCAAACACGTCAACCAATTTAGGGCTGTAATTGGAAAAATTAGCCGCCAAATGATCGCCGCCTACCCAATTGGACGCGCCAATTTCAATCCAATTAGTGGCATATTTTTTACCCAAAAGATCGTTGGGGAAATTATTGGTGAAGTCATTTTCGTTACCGTCGTTACCGGCAGCGTGTACCAGCAATACGTCTTTTTTCAT
Source organism: Saprospiraceae bacterium (assembly GCA_040401995.1). Lineage (GTDB taxonomy): Bacteria > Bacteroidota > Bacteroidia > Chitinophagales > Saprospiraceae > Haliscomenobacter. Next base: position 33,617 of record JBBANM010000023.1, on the reverse strand, counting down.
GGCATATTTTACCGCTTCGTCCACCACTTTTTTATTGGGCGATTGGCCTTTGCCGAAACTCATGTTGATCACTTTTGCGCCATTATCTACGGCATAACGGATGGCATTGGCTACATCTTTGTCGCGCTCATCGCCATCAGGCACTACGCGTACTGACATAATGCGAACATTGTCAGCTACGCCATCCATACCAATGTTATTGCCCCTTTTGGCGCCAATGATTCCGGCTACGTGCGTACCGTGGCGCGCATCAGGCCCCTTCACATCATTGTTTCCATAAAAACGCTGGGTCAAATCAGCGTAGTTATCGCCAACAAGAGTGCGTGGATCATAATCGGGATTATAGTTGTAATTGTACTCTCCGTCATAGTGTTCGTAAGCTTCCTCTACCTCTTTGTCAAATTCTTCAAACGACAGGCCTTGCTCCATTTGCTGTTTGAGCACGCCTACCAGACGCTTCATTTTATCGTCGTCGGTTTTGAATTTTTTAACATCGCTGAGGGTGATCTCGTCTTTTTTGATGGATGCTTTTATTTTACCCAAAAGATCTTTCAAAGTTGAGAAAATGGCGAAGTTCTTAGAAGCCGACTCGCGCTTTTTCTCAATGATGTCCTTGTACTCTAGATATTTTTCATAGAGCGCTTTATCTTTTTTACCCAATTTTGCTGGATCAGCAGTAGCAAATTGTTTTTTGTACTGCACATAAAGACGCGTGATTTCCAGGTTATCGTGTACTACGTTTTCACCTTTGGCGTTCCCCAAAAAATTCCAACCGTGAACATCATCGATGTAACCATTGTGATCGTCGTCGATGCCATTACCGGCAATTTCGCCTGGATTTACCCACATCACGTCTTTCAAGTCTTCATGCAAATAGTCTATCCCAGAATCTAGGACGGCTACGACTACCGTTTCTCCTTTTTTTCCTTTTAGACGTTGATATAATGATTCGGTGCCCAACCCAGGTACACCGTCTTTAGAGGGATCTAGGTTGAACCAATTTGCGGGCGCCTCTGTCTGGGCGGCCAATCCGCCGGTCAAAAGGACCAAAAGCGACAAAAGCATTAATTTTGAATTCATGATACTGTTCATTTTTTGAATAATGGTGTAAAAGATACGTAAAACCCCAATGTTCACTACTACCCTACCTTAGGAATCGACCAATTGCATTGAATTGCCGAAGAAAGGTAGTAAGAAACGGTTCTAATCGTAATACAGTTAACGACTTTTAAAGGCGATATTCTACCTAAACGCTTCAGAAGAAAAAAAGTCTATTATCTTCGTTTAAGAGTGTGTTTGTATTTTTTATTCGCGCTGCAAATGGCCAAAATTCACCCCAACTTCATTGCGAAAATACTCATGTAGCGCTGACCTGTCCCGACAAAGTCGGGGTACACTCTCCCGACTTTGTCGGGATGTACCACGTTTTTCGCGCTTCGTTGGTGCAAATTTTGTCTCATTTTCGCTTGCGAGCTAAAAATCCAAACACACTCTAAAGGGAGCGTGATTCCCAACCTAACCCAAGCATTAACCAATACTACAAGTGCAGCTGATGTCCAGATTGAGTCATTACCGTCATTACGCTTCTAGCCTGATTCGCTATTTCATTAGGGCAAAAACAAAATACGACATTCATTCTCCTTTTGTTGTTGATTTTATTCAGTATGTTTTGGAAGATAGGCGGCTTTATTATGCTTTTCCTGAGCTCAACAGAATGCGTCATCGTTTGTTACACGATTCACGGGCCATTCAAGTAACGGATTTGGGGGCGGGCTCCAAGGTGAATTCTAAAAAAACACGCCTAGTAAAAGACATCGCCGCGCACAGTGCCATCTCTGAACCAACCGCACAATGGCTTTTCAAGATGGTCATTCACTATCAACCTAAAACCATTTTAGAGTTGGGTACCTCATTGGGGATTTCCACCATTCATTTGGCGGCAGGAACCCATCAAGGCAAGGTATTTACTATTGAAGGTTGTCCAGAAACGGCGGCAGTTGCCCAGCAAACCTTCAACACCATGGGCATGTCAAATATCCATTTGTTGGTTGGCGCGTTTGAGAAGGTTTTACCGCCCCTTTTGACCGAAATGGAAAAACTTGACCTGGTCTTTATCGACGGCGATCATCAAAAAGGCGCCTGTGCCGCTTATTTTGCTCAGTGCTTAACTAAAATTCATGAAAAAAGCATTGTTGTCATTGCCGATATCCATTGGTCGCCCGAAATGGAAGACTGCTGGGAGGAGATCAAGCAACATCAACGCGTACGTTTATCCGTTGATTTATGGCATTTGGGCATTTTGTTTTTTGATCCGGCGCTGATGACTCACCAAGCGGTTACATTGATCCCCGCAGTTTGGAAACCCTGGCGGATTGGATTGTTTGGCAGTAAGTGAAACTTTTATTTCCAACTGTTTTTAAAACAAGAGACCAGTTTTTCCAAATCTTCGGCCGTATTAAAAACATGGGTAGAAATCCGGATGGCATCTCCCCGTTGAGATACAAATACTTTTCGTTCGCTGAGGTGGGTTTGCAATAAAGCGCCGTCAATTCGCGAGCCAAGCCTTACGCCGACTAAATGATGGGCTCGATCCTCAATGTTTTCAACCAAACAACCCATTTCTTGCAGCGATTCCATGGCCGAAGAATTGATGGAACGGGCATACTGCTGAATATTGTCAACGCCCCAGGTATTCAACTGTTCAATAGCGGTGCGCAACATGGGACTCAGGATAAAATTGGATTGCTCACCCATCGAATAACGACCAGCTAGCGGACGATACTGATCATCGTAGTTGACCAGACCTTGAAAATTATAGCTGTCTTTGCGATTGATCCAGTTTTCTTCAATGGGAACGCCGTTGTCAAAATGCGGTCCGAAATAAGCTACCCCCAAAGAATAAGGCCCTAATAACCATTTATAACCGGCACAAGCCAGCAAATCAGGTTGTATCACACTGGCATCAAATGGCAGCGCCCCAACTGATTGAGTGCCGTCGATTACCAGTAAAGCACCAACTTGGCGCGTTTTTTCCCGGATGGATAATAAGTCGTACTTCACCCCATTAGCCCAATGGATATGCCCCAAGGCTACCATGGCCGTATGTTCATCGATGGCATTCAACAAAGCATCATTCATGGCTTGGCCACGATTCAGCGAATCCGGTAGTGCTACCGTTCGTATTTCGCAACCCGATTGCTCAGCAACCCGTTGCCAAGGGTAGTAATTGCTGGGAAATTGCTCTTGAGCAACGATGATGTTTTGGTGAGCTTGCAACTTTAAATTCGCGGCAGCACTGGACAAAGCATAAGAAGCTGAAGGAACAATGGCAATGCGGTCTTTTTCAGCAATATTTATCAATTGTGCAAATGCGGTTTTCAAAGCATCGACAGGTTGGAAAAAATCATCGATTTTGATATTCCAAGGCTGGTTTTTTCGACTTGCTTGCTCGATCCCAATGCGTTCTACTTCCAATAACTGTGGCGACATATAGGCACAGTTGAGGTAAGTAACGTCATCTGGAAGATCAAAAAGGTGTTTTTGTGTTGTCGTGATCATACTAATCTCTTAATGCACTAACTCCGTCCATGCGTTTGCAGCATCTCGGCCAATGTATCGTTGAAAGTTTTGGCGCCAATCAGGTTTTCTAGTGTTAAGTGCATGCGATAGCACCAGTGATGCTTAGGATTCGCCGGCACGTTGATGCGCTCGTCATCCGGATTAGCAAGGCGAATTTCACCATCTATTGCCAGCAAATCTTGTAATGGAAAAACAGACCACATGCTAGGCCAATCGAGGTGCTGATCAATAATGGCTTGGGCGATTGCTGGTTCGCAAGATATGGGTGCTTCGCCTACGCCATGCAATTCTTGTTCAAAAAAACGTTGAATTTGCTCCCGATCACTTTCTTCCCACCAACCTCGGATAGTAGACATATCGTGGGTGGAAGGACTACAAACCGACCAATAGGGAATATCAACTGCTTGTAAGAATTCTGTAGCTGGGTTTTTCGACATCCGTTGAATCTCCAAGCTAAGAATGCCCAATTCTTTCATTACGCCGGGAACGGTGGCAGGAACCATGCCTAAATCTTCACCACAAATGAGCATATCGGTCGACGCTTTCAAGGCCGGCAATTTTTTCATCGCCTGGATTTTCCAGAACTCATCTTGACGGCGAAAGAAATAATCGTTGTGCAAATCAAACAAACGTTGCTGTTGCTGATAAGGCAGTTTTTTGAACGAACGCGTATTATCCATCATGATCCGCGGATGGAACAATTGCTGATCGCTTCCGGGCACTTCCCACAACAATACATTGGCTACCAATTCAAACAAACCCGCTTGAATATCGGCAGAGGCATTATTTTCAGGGTTTTCAATGAATGCTTGAATCGCACGCTGACCTTCCCATTGTGGTAAAAAGGAATAGGTTCCAAATTCCTCTGGTCCAAAAAAAGTTTGCTTAACAAAATCAATATGTTCGCCAAATAACTCTTGTAAATCGGATTCCGTAATGTGCGGCATACAAAAACGACGGTAATCAAAATCGATGCCTCTTGAGGCCAATTCACTCCGCTCTACCGGTATCGCTGGGTTGAAAACGCCGGGTAAACCTTCGATATGTTTGTATGGAATATCCCAGATCCGGAAAAAACCAAGAATGTGATCGATGCGATAAGCGCTAAAATACCGCGCCAAATGCTGCATTCGCTGTCGCCACCAGAGGTAATTGTCTTCCGCCATGACTTCCCAGCGGTAGGTAGGAAAACCCCAGTTTTGGCCGTTGTCGGAGAATGGATCGGGCGGCGCGCCCGCTTGTCCCTCCATATTGTAGAGGTGTGGTGCTACCCAAGCATCAACGCTGTAGCGGTAGATCCCAATGGGTAAATCACCTTTAAGAACAACGCCCAAAGAAGCGGCATACGCAGATGCTTCCCGAAGTTGTTTATCCAAGTGGTACTGAACAAAGTAATAGAAAGCAACTTGATCGTAGGCAGCTGACTCCGGAGCGGCCAATTCTTTGATGATTTTTGGCGAAAATTTGGCGTGAGCACCCCATAGGTTGAAGTCTACCGCGCCATTGAGATCCCGCAAATAGGAAAAAACAGCATAGGGCTCGAGCCAGTGTTTGTTGTCTTTAAAGTAAGTTTGAAAGTCGGGGGTTGCCAGGAAATCATTTTTATCCTTAGCATATATTTCGCGGGCAATTTCTGTCTTGATCCGCGCTACTTCAGGATAGTCAACGGTGGTTGAAGCGTTCAATTTTTTCCTAGCCGCAGCTATCTTGCGTTTTGGCGCACTTTCGCCTAATGCTTCCAAGTTTAAAAACTGAGGGTGCAAAGCGAAAACTGAAATGGCCGAATAAGGATACGAATCCATCCAATTGAAATTGGCAGTGGTATCGTTTACTGGCAATACTTGAATCAATTTCAACCCAACTTTACTGGCCCAATCGGCCATACGTTTAAGGTCCAAAAACTCGCCTACCCCCAATCCTTGTTCACTGCGCAAAGAAAATACCGGAATAGCAACTCCAGCTCCTTTCCAATTGCCTTTAGGATTGGCGTAATACTCATCATTGACCAACAACATGGAAACGCCTTCATCCAAAGCCGCGCCTTCCAATCGACGGTTAGAACCACCTTCTTCTAACTCAATGATGCGCCCTTGTTTTGGATCATACCAGCCATATTTGTATTCAAAGTCCGTTGGTTCGTTGAGTTGCAAATCGCTGCTCCAGAGCGGGTATTCTTGGTTGCCCAACAACAAAGGCTTTGCGAGGTCCCAACTGCCCAATGCTGGTATATTGCCTAAAATGGCGAGTTGCAGACCTGGTATAGACTGTGCTATGCGGATTTGAAACCGAACCGACAAACCAGAACCACTTTTGACAGCAACACTTTTGAATGTTTGAGAGGGTTTAAAGATCACTTTTTCAAATGCAGCGGAATAAAAAGGGTGATCCGGGTGATCTGTGGGTCGCCAAGCATCCTTAAGAAATAAAGATTCCCCGGCATTTCGCGAGAGTCTAACTTTGCGGCTGTCTCCCCATTCGGCAACGAAGGATTTGGTATTGTCGTCGCGAAGTAAATATTTGTATTCAATGGAGGCAGGAATTTTGTTGAATGGCAGGGCTGCCCGCCAAATGCCGCCGCCAATGTAATGCATCAGCAAGGCCTGCTCGGGATTTCCATTACCAAGTTCAGGTAAATTTCCGGTAATGGCGAGTTGTTGACCCCAAGCGGTGAGGTAGTGAATTTGGAAAGTAATGGTCATGGTATCTACTTCGTATCCGTTAATCTTTGTACGAGAGGCAAGATACAAAAGTGCAGAAACAATGGATAAAAAAACGATGTCAAGGGAATGTTTGTCGATAAATCTGTCAAAAAGAGTGTTTGGATTGTTTATTCGCGCTACAATTGGCCAAAATTTGCCTGCGAACTAAAAATCCAAACATACTCTAAGAGCTTGTTCAGGTTTCTGCTTCGAGCTACAAATGGCCAAAATTCACCCCAATTTCGTTGCAAAAATGCTCATGTAGCGCTGACCTGTCCTCGACAAAGTCGGGATACACTCTCCCGACTTTGTCGGGATTTTCAACGCTTTTTGCGCCTCATTGGTGCGAATTTTAGCTCATTTTTGCCATCGAACCAGAATCCTGAACAAGCTCTAAAAAATAAAGACGGCCCAAAGGAACCGTCCCCAAATGCATAGCTGTGCTGTCCTATATGGGGTTGCTACTTAGGGCCGTGGAATGAATTACAATAGTTTGTTACAGCGTTCTAAATCTAAACCGTTGGCAATTTAAGCAGGATTTAAGTATTAAGCCAATTTAGCATACCCCCTAAACTAGGGGGGGTGGAATGAGAAATGTAATGAAGGGAGATGTATTAATCGCGAAAAAGTCAGGCATTACCTTGGTTGTCAAGGTATTTTACAAATCTTGATCGATAAAATCCGATCACAATCAGGATCTGGGCTATGTCAAAAAAAAGATCTTTTGCCATGCTTACCTTGTAATACAGAATAAAATCATCACCATAAATTGCATTGCCTGCCAAGCGGAGAAACAATCCAATCGAATTGTACACTAAAATGCCAAGTGCAAACCAGAAATACGAGTTTTTGGCAATCGGTACAAGAGTATCTTTTTGAAAAATGATGCGTAGACTGATCAAAGAAAAAACGATGGCTAAACTTGAACTTGCAATCGGGTTGAAATAGCCATAGTTTCTAAATCCTGTAAAAAAAAGGTAATCAATTACACCAATTACTGCAATTAAGCTAAACAATAGAAGAACTTGTCTTTGGTATTTTTTTTCTTGAATCTCCTCGCTAAAATATCGTCCAAGAATAAGATAGGTATTAAGATAGGCTAATATAGACATAAAGTTAGTATCGCCTATTTGCCATTTTTTCAAGAGTGGTCTCAAATATTCGTAATACCCAGAACTGGAAGTAGCCCAAATAAAAAGGATATGCATGGCCGCAATAAGCAATGCGACCATGCAATACCAAAAAAATAATTTTAGCAGTCTATTCAAATTTTCCCAGTTCACAATAGCCATAAACACCGGCATTACTGTGAAAATAAAAGAAAAACAGATTGAATAAAATAGCAATAAAGAGTATTGTTGTTCAGACACGCTATGCAATTATTTAAATAAAAGACTACCAGGCAGGAATTTTAATACCTACTCCTGGGGGATCACCGTGGATACCGCCTTTGTCGACCAGTACCAAATCAATTTGGTTGATAATGACACCCATTTGTTTTTGGTCTTTACTTGCGCCGATGGTAACACCGATAATGTCGCCGGTAGTGCCAAAGATACCATTGGGTTCGTCAACTGGGTTGTCGCCGTCAAAATATTTGTCGCTAATGATGTAGTAATTGTCAGGACCTTCGATGATGTTAGGATCATACTTGTGCCAGGCAATTTCAACTTCAGTAGGTTTATCAATATTTTTGACAACCACCAGCACTCTTTTAGTGCCATCTGATGAAGCATCCTGTAGTTTAGTAAGTTCTGTTTCGCTGATTAAGGCGAATTTCTTTTTCGTTGCGCCCCAATAGGCGGTGAGCAATTCGTCGCGTTCTGCAGTAGTAATGGTTGAACCCGATTGCCAGGGTCCAGTTCCGTTTTGTACAATGTACTGGCTTTTTTCAAAAACTCCCATAAAAGAATGGATTAATGGTTAATTAATTGGATGTAAATTATATATGAAATGACAAATTTTATTTCCTGTACTTTTTTTTGGTAAAAAATTGATTTTTGAATACCTACTCCCAGTTTGTAAGTTGGGATGTTTTGGATCCAACACCTCCAACCAATGTTCATTGGCTTCCTCCACACACCCAATGACCACCACAACATGATCGGGCGATTTCAATAAATCTGCTTTTTCATTTACGGCCAGTAGTACCGGTCGTCGCAATACGCAAATTTGTTGTTTAATTTCTGCCCAATCCAAATGCGTCTCCATTTTTGCTTCGGAAAAACCAAAATTCAGTTGCAATAAACGCAATAAATTGGTTTCTGTAATTCCCGCTTTAATGGTCTTTCTCTCAAGACTTTTTACGGATTCAATATCGCGATTTAAAAATTTAAAAACAATCTCCTGTTGCGACCAAATTTCACCTTTTTCATTTTTTGGCTCGCCAAAATATCTAAAAATCATTTCCATACAAGCCGCCCAACACCAAGTATTATCCTGTTGATAAATGAGAGGAACCTCTAAAAAGGATTCCTGAAGGCTACGCGCTAGCATGGCTAAACAATTTTTCTTCTGATGGCTTCCCTTACCGCTTCCGGCGCAGAATTGACATGCAGTTTTTTGTAAATGGAATCTAAGTGTTCTCCAACCGTATAAATAGATCGATTTAAACTTGATGCTATCATCTTCCTACTTTTCCCATTACACATTTCTATCAATACATCTTTTTCGCGGGGGGTTAAATCCACAAATTTTTCTTGCTTTTTTACGATATCTTTTTCAAAGGAAGCCGCAATACGTATAGCAATTTCCGGAGAAAAATATCCGCCGCCGTTAATTACATCGTTTATTGCTGTCTCTACTGCTTCAGGACCGTTGCTCTTAACAACATATCCTTTAGCACCCGCAGCTAGGGCTCCAAAAATTACATCTTTATCCATGAAGGTAGTCAACATCATGATTTTCAGCTCCGGGTATGCTATTTTAAGTTGTTCAATGGCATTGACGCCGTTGGTTCCCCCTGGCATTTGAAAATCCATCACTACAACATCTGGATCATTTTTTTCAACATCAGCCACTACATTAATGGCATTAGGGATGATTTTTACAATTTCAATATCTGCTGAATCCTCGAAATAATTGGTCATACCCTTGGTAAAATCAGGGCTGTCTTCAAACATGAGCACATTAATCTTCTTCATTATTCTCGAGTTGTAAATGGCCTGACACTTATTTAGCTATTTTTAAAATTTCCGATCTCAATACTTCAGGATCGTTTCCTTTGATCAGATATCCAGAAATCCCCAACTGTAACGCTTTAGTATGATTATCATTGTCTAAAAAACTAGTCAGAAGAATACATTTTATTACTGGGTATTGGATTTTAATGATTTCTATGATTTTCTGCCCTTCGTTGTCCAATAATTTCCCATCAATGAGCACTATATCGGGTTGATTTGTTTGAAGCGTTTGGAAAGCGCTTTCTAAATCTTGAAAAGCATTGGTAATGGTTAAATCTTGATCGTCTTCAAAATACAAGGTCAAACTTTTGCAAAAATTAGCATTTTCGTCGACAATAAAGGCGCTCGTCATTTTGGTTAGTTTTGACAAAAATACGGTCAGTTTCTGATACATAAAATCCCCAAATTCAGGGGGATCACAATTCAGGGATGAACATGATGATGGAAGTGCCTATTCCAAGTTGCGAATTCAAGGTCAAATCAATTAAACTTTCTTTCGCTCTTTTCATAAAGTTCTTGATGCCAATGCCCTTGTATTCTATTGTTAGATCCATACCTATCCCATCGTCTTTGATGAAGATTTTGACGCCGTTCCTTTCTCGTTCTATATTTATCACCACAGTTTTAGCCTAGGCGTGTTTGACTATATTATTGAGTGACTCCTTGAAAATGAGATAAACATTTCTTCGTTGCTTGGTATTGATCTTCAATTTATTAGGGTCTTTACCCAAACGGTCAAACGCATTGTCAAATTCCAATTGGATTTCAGCAGCAGGCAGTAACACGTAGGCAAACGATCGCATTTTATCCAAAAGTTCACCGATGGAGTCGTTTTTAGGGTTTATCACCCATACTGCATCCCTCAAATTATCAATGGAAGTAGAAGACGAGGCGTAGATGTCATCAAGAATGGGTAACGTTTCGGGCGCTTTAATTTTGACTTTACGTTCCAAGCTCTTAATTGAAAAAGCGATACTACTTAAAGAAGAACCCACCTCGTCATGCAAATCACTGGAAATTTGATCCCGTAGTTTCTGTTCTTTTCGCTGTTGCCAGCGGTAATAAAAAGCCCAAGAAAAAGCTATTATGGCAGCTAAGATAAAAATTGAGAAAACCCCAACAAGCACTGACCACCACTGTTCAGTCCAAATTTTTTCTTTATTCAAGGTAATTTTTCTAGGCTTACCTTTTTCTTTATTAGGGTGAATAAAGTAAAACGCCAGTGTATAAGCTCCCCCTGGTATATTGGTATATCTTATTTGGGGGAATTTGCTTTTGATTTCATATTTATCGAACCCGTCTAGTTGATAACACAAGGTATCTCCAAGACGAAAAGAATCAAGGTTTATGATCAAATCGACGGCGCCTTTTGCGAATTCAATTGTATTTTGGGCAGATAATGTTTTTGGTTCTCCGTTGACGAGTATTTCTTGGATGTAAATGGTATCCACGTAACAAACTCCAAATAGCGCATTACAATAAAGTACAACCAATAAACCCAACAATAGCTTTTTCATTTCCTGCTCTTAAACCGTTCTCCGTTTTTCAAAAATACTTATTTTCGACAAAACTATTAGAGGTTAGCCATTTTTATTAATTTTTTTTCTCATGAAGCAAATCGTCAATTCGGAATCCATGGAGTGGTTGTGTAGCAAAGATGCTGTTTTTAGCAACATCCTCGACTTATATGGAGTACCGCCCAACTGGCAGCGGGAACCTGGATTTGTTTCCCTAGCGCGAATCATCTTGGAACAACAGGTTTCCCTGGAATCTGCTAATGCCTGCTTTTTTAAACTTCAGGAAAAACTAACGCTTTTTTCACCTGAATCCATTCTAAGCCTATCGGTTGCAGAACTCCGGGAATGCTATGTAAGTCGGCAAAAAGCGGCTTATCTGCATGCGCTCGCCCGCGCAGTGGTAGAAAAAATACTGGATTTTGAAATATTGCACCTAATGGATGAGGAGGAATCGCGCCAGACTTTGACCCAGATTAAAGGAATCGGCAACTGGACGGTGGATGTGTATTTGCTTTTTTGTAAGCAATCGCCGGATTTGTTGCCACTCGGGGATATTGCCGTTTTGCGCACTTTGAAAGAACTTAAAGGGTGGAATTCGAAGGAAGAAATTTTAGCTGGCGCCAAATCTTGGCAACCCCACCGCAGCACCGCGGTATTTTTACTCTGGCATTATTACCTCAATCGCCGCAATCGGATTTTCGAATTTTCGTAAAATAACGAGAATTCAGATATTGAAATGGATTCAAGGGCTATAACAAACCAAATCGTGTCGCCACTACGTGGCTTGAGGAGCCTTGTTTTTGTAATTTCCTATAGACGGAAACAGGGCTAGCGCCCTTTATTCGCATCAAAGCCACGCTAGCGACTGCACGAACATTGATCAAAGCCATCGATAATCCTCTAATTCAGGTTAAAATAAAAAAGGGAACCTTCTTTTCGAAGATTCCCTGTGGAGCGGATGATCAGGCTCGAACCGACGACCTCAACCTTGGCAAGGTTGCGCTCTACCAACTGAGCTACATCCGCATATTTGCTTTTCGGGTGGCAAATATAAGGGCTGTTTTCATATTTCAAACCCCCTACCCTATTTTTTTTCAAAAAAATGTATACTTTTTTCATTTAGTCTTCTCTTTTCGCTGATTATCAAGTTGATAAATCTCTCTACCCAAAAATTGAGCAAACTTAGTTTCAATAGATCAAAAAAACTGACATTCTGGCACGCAGATGCAAAATTAAGCTTACCTTTGTAGGCTATTGGCAAGCCAGCGCAAGTTGATTTTCACAATTGCTTCAACCAAGCACCGCTTGCTCCTGTTTTTAGTCATTCGGCGCCGGCAAACACCGTTTACCAGCGTCGTCAATATGAAAATGTACCTGTCTTATGCAGCTTTACGATGATAATCCAACCTTAGCGCCTTTGTTGAAAAAGGAAATCAACGAAGATCAACAAGGAGCCGTTTTTTTTCAGGAACTTCCAGTTGATGGTCCAGATGGACTAACCCGCCATTTTTACATCGAGAGCTATGGGTGTCAAATGAATTTTAGCGACAGCGAAATCGTCGCTTCGATATTGGGCGAGGTGGGTTTCCGCCCTACGCGCAACTTGGATATTGCTGATCTCATCCTCATCAATACTTGTTCGATCCGCGAAAAAGCGGAAGAAACGGTGCGCAAACGCCTCAAAGTGTTTAACATCGCCAAAAAACAACGCCCTGGCACGCTCGTTGGCGTGCTTGGTTGTATGGCCGAACGTTTGAAAAGCCGTTTCCTGGAAGAGGAAAAATTGGTGGACATGGTGGTTGGCCCCGATGCGTACCGCGATTTACCAGCACTGGTGGCTACAGCTTCCGACGGCGAGAAAGGCGTCAACGTTTTTTTATCCCGCGAAGAAACTTATGCCGATATCAGTCCACTCCGTTTGGGTTCGAATGGCGTGAGCGCCTTCATTTCCATCATGCGAGGCTGCGACAACATGTGTTCTTTCTGCGTGGTTCCCTTCACCCGCGGGCGCGAGCGTAGTCGCGACGCATTCAGCATCGTCGCTGAGGCGCAAGATCTGTATGATCGGGGTTACCGCGAAGTTACTTTGCTGGGACAAAACGTAGATTCCTACAAATGGATCAATCCCGATACCGAATCATTGGTCAATTTTGCGGCCTTATTGGAATTGACAGCCCTGGTACATCCGGATCTGCGGATTCGCTTTTCGACCTCGCACCCAAAAGACATGTCCGACGATGTGCTCCACATCATGGCCAAATACGAAAATATTTGCGATTACATTCACCTTCCGGTACAGTCGGGCAATAGCCGGGTACTGGATTTGATGAACCGCACCTATGATCGCGATTGGTACATGGATCGCATCCACTCCATTCGTCGTATTTTGCCAGATTGTGCCATTTCTTCCGATATCATTGCTGGTTTTTGTACCGAAACCGAAGAAGAACACCAGGATACCCTAAGCATCATGGAGTTTTCGGATTATAGCATGTCGTACATGTTTTATTATTCGGAGCGCCCCGGTACGCTTGCTGCCCGAAAATATCCAGACGACATCAGCCTGGAGGTAAAAAAACGCCGTTTGCAAGAAATCATCAACTTACAGGGTAAATTATCGCTAGAACACAATCGGCGTGATATCGGCAAAACCTTTAAAGTTTTGATCGAAGGCGATAGTAAAAAATCGAGTGCTGATTTTTGTGGTCGCAATTCCCAAAATAAAATGATTGTATTCCCCAAGGTGGCCGGTTATCAGCCAGGGCAGTACATTGATGTAAAAGTGCACCAAGCAACTAGCGCAACCTTATTGGGAGTTGCTGTCTAAAGTTTGCTAAACTAAGAGTTTTGAGAAAAAAAGGGGATCGCTTGCAAAACATCATTCGTTTTTTGCCGCTTTTCCAATAGCAGAAATTAAAAATGGACAACCTCCAAGTCATCAAACAGCGTTTTGGAATCGTCGGACAGTCGCCGTTGCTGGAACGGGCGCTCAGCACTGCTGTTCGCGTCTCCTCAACTGATCTTACGGTGCTCATTACCGGTGAAAGCGGGGTGGGTAAAGAGGTTTTTTCCAAAATCATCCATTTGCTTAGTTCACGAAAACACAACCAATTCATCGCCATCAACTGTGGCGCGATACCGGAAGGCACCATTAACTCCGAGTTGTTTGGTCATGAAAAAGGGGCGTTTACCGGCGCCAATTCCGATCGCAAAGGCTATTTTGAGGCTTATGATGGCGGCACTATATTTCTGGACGAAGTTGCCGAAATGCCGCTTGATACCCAAGCTTACCTCTTACGCATACTAGAAAGCGGGGAATTCATCCGCGTTGGTTCCAATAAAGTTTTTAAAACCGATGTGCGGATTATTGCCGCCACCAATGTAGACCTGGAAGACCGCATCAAAAAAGGTAAATTTCGGGAAGATCTCTACTACCGCCTCAATACGGTTTCGATTCGCGTTCCCGCCTTGCGCGAGCGCCAGGAAGACATTTTTATGCTTTTCCGCAAGTTTGCAGTGGATTTTGCCGAAAAATACCGCATGCAACCCATCCAATTAGAAGATCGGGCGCGGCTGCTGATTGAAAATTACTCCTGGCCAGGCAACGTACGCGAACTTAAAAATGTAGCCGAAAAGGTATCGGTGCTATCTGAAGACCGTTTTTTGAGCACCGAAAAATTGTTGGACATTGTGCCCAATATTCAGGAGCGCAATTTGCCGATGATCACCTCAAATACCCGCAATAGCAACCTCGACGAACGAGATATCCTCTATAAAGTGCTTTTTGACATGAAGCACGATATGAACGATTTGAAATCGCTGGTTTTTGAATTGATTCGCAACAACGATTTGCAAGTGGCCGACAACCGGAATTTGAATGCCATGGAAAAATCAAGCTCCGCCAATGGCGCACGGACGATGATGCAGGAACTCCCCTACTCCGTTTTACCGGATTACGATACGGACGAACCCGATAGCCATGCCAGATCAGATTCCAACCTCCCCGTTATCATTCCGCCGCAATTGGACACCATACCCGGCAGCAATGGCTTCAATAGTGTAGAAATTCTAGATGAAAACTTGCGATTGGAAGACCACGAAAAAAACTTAATTACCAAGGCTTTACGTAAGTTCAAAGGCCGCAGGAAAGAAGCCGCTCAAGAGTTGGGTATTTCTGAACGCACTTTGTACCGCAAAATCAAACAATACAACCTTTAGGCGCTATGACCAGGAATCAACGTTGTATTTGGGCAACCCTTTTTCTGTCGATGAGCCTTATGCTACAGGCTTGTTATTCGTTAAAAAGTACAAGTATCGACCCCACGGTGCGTACCTACTTTATTCCACAGTTTGAAAGTACCGCTGAAAATGCCTTGCCCAACTTGGCGCCGCGACTTACCGAAGCGCTGAAAGATAAAATTCGTTTGGAATCGCGTTTGTTGTTCAAACCAGAAGAACCAGATATCGAATTGAGAGGAACCTTGGTGGATTACCGGATTACGGCTGAAGCGCCCAAACCCGGTGAAATTACAGCCATCAACCGTTTAACCATTGTTTTGGCGGTAGAGTACTTCAACAACCTCACCCAAAAACAAGTTTGGAAACGCAACTTTCAATTCTTTTACGATTTTTCTCCGGAAAAAGAATTGGCAACGGTGCAAGATGAAGCCCTCCGCGTCATCACCAAACAGTTGATGGAAGATATTTTTAACGCTGCTTTTACCGATTGGTGATCCTATTTTTCAGTTTAAACCTTTTTTTTTAGTCATTTTCACCCAAACAGCTGTCAAATTATAATCCATTGATCAGTCATAGAATCAACTTCAACGGTCAAATACATGCAGGAAGTCACTTGACTTTATCTGCTGGCAATCGCGCCTTTCGGTATGGCGACGGTTGTATCGAAAACCTCTGCAAAACCAAAGGCGAATTCCCGCTGCTACGCTACCATTTACAACGTTTGTACCGTAACTCGGCCGTTTTACAAATCAAATTGCCAGCTGAATGGACCTTGTCATTTTGGCAACGCCAGTTTGAAATGGTCAGCGAAGACATGGACAATGCCCTGCTTCGGCTTACCGTTTTTCGCAGCGAAGGCGGCGATTATCGCCCCACTGATAATACCGGCCAGTTTATATTGGAAGCCACCAGTAATGAACTTCCCGCTTATCAATGGGAACCAACCGGACTCAGCGTGGCCATCTGCAGCACGGTGCGTTTGCAAGCCGATAACATCTTGTCGAACATTAAAAGTTGTAATGCTTTGCCTTACGTTTTGGCCGGATTGTTCAATCATTCCAATCAATTGGGCGATTGTTTGCTCCTCAATCAACATGAACGATTGGCCGAGACTTCCCAAGCCAATATTTTTCTATTTGCCGACGGACAATTATCCACTCCCCCACTTACCGAAGGCTGTATCGATGGGGTGATGCGCCGTTTTTTGTTGGAAGAAGCACCAAAAGCAGGTTGGTCGATCATCGAAAAACCCTTGCGACCAGCCGATTTACGCAAATCCAGCGAGGTGCTGCTCACCAATTCCGTCAGCGGAATAAAATGGGTAAAATTGTTTGGCGATCGGAATTTTGGGCATCAAGAAGCCCGCAAAATGCAGAATTGGCTACATGAAACGCTGTGATTTTAAGGCTATTTTTTACCTAAAATCGGCATTAAGCTAGGGATAATTCGTTTTGGACGATAAAAATAGGCGTCATCTTTATTTTTCTTGATCATAGGGGGATCTAAGTTGAAATGCATCTTATTGCTGTACTCTTTAACATCACCCTATGACTGCACCTATTCAATTATTAGGTACTTCCAACCGCATTGAAGCCGTTGATGCCCTACGCGGATTTGCGCTTTGGGGAATCTTGGTGGTTCACATGCTCGAACAATATTACGCCGGCGGACCGCCCCAAGCCCATGCCAATTATGCCGTAGGCGATATGCCTGATCCAATCTTCATGGGTTTTGCCGATGTTTTAATCCGCAGCAAGTTTTTTGCTATTTTTTCCTTCTTATTTGGTCTTAGCTTTTTTCTGCAAATGGACAGCGCTGCCCAAAAAGGAGTCAACTTTTTAGGGCGTTTTATCTGGCGACTGGTGTTGCTGATGATCATTGGCACTATCCACCATCTTTTTTATCGCGGCGATATTTTGAATGTATTTGCCCCACTGGGTTTATTTCTCGTATTCTTTTACCTGACGCCCAATAGCGTGGTGTTAGGCTTTTCGGCATTTTTACTGTTGGGCGGACCGCGTTTTTTGATTTTTGCCTGGCGAAGTTATTACGGCTTCCCGCCCGATGACCAGGCCGCACAAGAGGCCGCTGAAACCATTTACTACGAAACCGTTAAACACGGCAGCTTGCTGGATGTTTTTTGGATCAACTTCAGTAAAGGATTACAAACCAAATTCTTGTTCCAGTTTGACTTTCCTAGTCGCGGCTATATTTCAATGGGTTTGTTTTTATTGGGCATGTATTTTGGCCGAATTCGCTTTTTTGAGCATTTGGCAGATTACAAAAAAACCATGCGCATCATCCTCATTGCTACTTTCCCGGTCATTTTTGCCTTGGGGGGCTTGTTGTTTTTGATTTTGGGCAAAGACGTTAAATTTCCTTCCATTCAAGCCATGATTGGCTGGACTTTTGGCGATTTGGTCAACAATCTCTTTGCCACATTCATCGTATCTGGCTTTTTAATGATTTTTATGACCAAAAAAGGCGGAGCATTTCTGGGCCAATTGGCGCCTTATGGCAAAATGGCCCTTACCAATTACTTCATGCAATCGGTCATTGGCACTTTTATTTTCTTTGGTTGGGGGCTCGGAAAACTAGGGGATTTTGGCGCCTCGATCGCTTTTTTGATTGCCAATGTGGTGTTTATTGCGCAATTGTATTTTAGCAAATATTGGTTGTCAAAATACCAATATGGCCCGCTCGAATGGCTTTGGCGCTCGGGTACGTACCTGCGTTGGGCGCCGCTGGCTGTTGTGCCTAAAGTGCATGTTGAAGTTCCCGCAGAATAGATTATCACCTACTCCATATTATCTTCTGACTGTTATCATCACTACTATTATGTCAGCCGGGTTGAAAAGAAAACTCGGCTGCTTTTTTTCCTTGGATAAAAACATGGGTCACTACTGGCGTGTCCTCAATCATCTTTACAACGATAACATCCGCGTTTTTACCAACCGCAATATCACCTTGCTGACGATCAATCCCCATGGCTTTGGCGGGATGATGGGTAACCAATTTTAGTGCTTCCGGTAACGACAAAGTTCCTTCATTGTACAGTTTGAATACCGCATGCAACATGGCCGGGGGGTAATAATCGGAACCTAACACATTGATCAAGCCCGCTTCAATGGCCGATTGCACCTGCAAATTACCGCCCAAAGAGCCGCCCCGCAATACATTTGAAGCGCCACCAATGGTGTACAAACCTAAATCAACAGCCTGCTGCGCAGCAGTTTCATTGATCGGAAACTCGCTGATGGTAGCTCCCCATTGTTGCATGTCGATTACTTTTTGCGGACTATCATCATCATGGGAAGCAATAGGAATGTTTTTTACCCGACAGAGATCGGTGATTGTTTGCATTTGAACCGTGCTGAGACGGGGTTGATGCAGCAGTTCATAACAATGTTTTTCGATCTCGTCTTCGGGTATTTCTTGGCTACGAAGGTATTGAACGTATGTTTCCATGCCATACTGCCCTTGCCCAGGGGTATGATCCATAAACGACAAAAGCTGTACGTACCCTTTTTCAATCAGCTCGATGCAAGTATCAAAATCCCCTACTCCGGTGATTTCATAACGCAAATGGATGCGATTGTTGATCACAGTTGGAGTTTGGCACAATGCCCCGATGGTATTGAACAGTTCGCGGCGGGTAATGAGTTCGTTGCGTTCAACGGCATAGTAGCCCAAATAAATCGAATGGTACACCAAGGTTATTCCCGAAGCGCACATGCGGCGCTCCAATTCCCTAAAAGCAATGGGAACGGGAAAATTCGCTCCTGGTCTAGGGCTAATCTCTTTCTCAATGGCGTCGGTATGCAAATCGATGATGCCTGGAAAAACAAAACTCCCTTTGGCATCAATTGTTACCGGATATTGATCCAAGTCGGGCCAATTTGCAGCGCGGAACACTTCCGTAATCACGCCTTCTTTGAACGCCAATGCGGCAGCTGGAATAACCTCATCAAGGGTAACAAGGGTGGCATTGTAGATAAGGGTTGGGTGCATATCAATGAAAAATTGGTGATTCAATGTGTCCGTTTTTCAACTCAATTTGTCGATCACACAGTCGGTTTAAGGTGTAGGCGTCGTGGGAAATAACTAACACGGCAGCGCCTTGTGCTTTGAGTTCCAAAATCAGATCGATGACGATGTCTTTGGTTTTTTGATCCAAAGATGCCGTTGGTTCATCAATCAACAACAAACGGGGGTTGGCGATAACCGCTCTGGCCACATTGACGCGTTGTTGCTCGCCGCCGCTAAAAGTGGCCGGGTAGGCATCCCAAAGATCTAGAGCCAACTCCAAACGCGCCAGCAATCTGCGAGCTGCTGCTTGTGCTGATTCGCCATCGGGTAAAGCCCTGCCGTATAAACCTGCGGCAACAACATCCAAAGCCGACACCCTGGGAATGACGCTCAAAAACTGCGCACAATAGGTGATTTCTTTTTTCCGCAACTGCAAAATCGAATGATCATCGGCTTGAACTAAATCGATGGGACCAAGTGAATCTGAAAAAAATACAATTTGCCCCGCCGAAGCCAAGTATGTACGGTACAAGCACTTCATCAAGGTAGATTTGCCAGAGCCTGATTTGCCCACCAACCCAATGATTTCGCCCTGATGTAGGGTCAAATGGATATCATTCAGGGCCAGTATTTTTTTGTTGTTAAGGATGTGCAACAAAAACTGTTTTTCTAAACCCTTGACTTCCAATATTTTTTCCATGTCCTTATTATTTACAGCAAGGAGCTTACCAACAATTGGGTGTACGCATGCTGGGGGTCTTGCAAAATTTGATCGGTCAATCCGCGTTCCACGATTCTCCCGTTTTTCATAACCAATGTGCGATCCGTCAACATGCGAATCACACTCAAATCGTGGGAAACCACCAACATGGAGATGTGCAAATCGCGTTGCAGTTCCCGAATCATATCAAGCACTTTGGCTTGTACCGACACGTCTAAGCCTGTAGTGACTTCATCCAAAAACAAGATGGGCGGATTGTTGGCAATAGCTTTGGCAATTTGCACCCGCTGTTGCATACCGCCGCTGAAATGATTGGGCGAGTCGTCCATTCGGGCGGTTGAGACCTCGGTGCGTTCGAGCAAGGTGGAAGCCCGCTGGCGAATTTTTCCGACATGGAATTCCCCGGCCATGAGGAGTTTTTCGGCAATATTGCCCCCGGAGGAAAACAAAAAATTGAGTCCTTCGCGCGGGTTTTGATACACCATCCCCATCAGCTGATTGCGGATAAAGCGTTTTTTGGCGTTGGATTCACGCAAAATATTGATGTCGCCTTCGCCATATTTGGCCAAAAAAGCAGCGCCAGCGGTGTTTTCCAAGTCAAAATACAATTGCTTGACGATGGTGCTTTTTCCGGAACCCGATTCACCAACAATGCCCAGCACCTCGCCGGGAAACAATTCAAAATCGATATCGGCACAAGCAACGATGCAGTTAGTTTCTGGGCAAATGTTGCGGTCAAATTCAGGTCCGGTCAATTGCACCGACCGCTCGTTGTAAGCGCCATAGATTTTGGTCAATCCTTGCACTTTGAGTTGCCAGGACTTAGCCGTTTGCGTTGCGCTCATCTTTCATTTGAGTTAGGTAAGGGTTGGTGTGTTGAAAAACCACCTCGCCCGCTTGTAGTTTATCCAAAAAATTGCTGTCGTTGATGACGTGGCTTTTTTCGCCTTGATCGTTGTAAAGTTCATCCAAAAACGCGATTTCCTCGCCCGTATGCGCGCAAGGCGTTCCCAAAAATCGCTCGATGTGGAAACGCACATCTTCAAATTCCAAAGGCTGCACCTGGGTATGCGGCGGAATGGCGTACAGTCTTTTTTCCCGACCAGCGCCAAAAAGGTAGATGCAATCGCTGTGGTGCAAATTGGGCACATCCCAGCGGGGAATGGGCGAAGGCGACATGATGTAGCGCCCGTTGACCATAACCGGATAACCTGCACCATCCATCAATGCGCCATATTGCACATAGGCTTCATAGAGCGAAACCCACATTTTGGCGTAATCCATCTCCGCGTGCATCTCGCGGGTTTTCTTTTCGTAAGGTTCCACATCGCGCAGCGGTTCCGGGAGCGGCACTTGAAATACCAGGATCTGATCGGCGCGCAAACGCTCTTCAGTGATGCGGTGGCGGGTTTGGATGATCGATGCCTCCAGGGCATCAAAAGTAACTGCACATTCGGCAGTAGATTGGATAAAATCGCGCAAATTGCAAGCATTCACGCTGGCGTCGCTGCCTTGATCAATCACTTTGAGCACATCTTCACGACCAATGATGGCCAAGGTAATGTGCAAACCTCCCGTACCCCAGCCCCGCGCAATCGGCATTTCTGGAGAAGAATAAGGCACTTGATACCCCGGAATACAAACTGCTTTCAACAATTTGCGGCGTATCTCTTTTTTCGTAGTCTCGTCGATGAAAGCGTAATTGTAACTGCGTTGAAATTTTTTCGCTTCAATCATGGTGCCTCGGTTTTTATCGCGTTGTTCTCGACATTGTTTTCCTGCGATTGTCGCTCCAATGCTTTGCGTAGGTTATCCAAAGTAGATTGAAAAGTAACGTAATGCGGTAGTTTCAAGTGGTTGGTAAATCCCATTGCCTCCACACCATCGGTATGATAAAGGGTAAATTCTTGGTCGCTCGCGGGCGCATCCGCTGGTTGCATGCGCATGGCCCGATCCAAAATCCCCATACAAATGGCTTTGGTCTCGTTTTGTCCAAAACACAATCCATAGCCAATGGCGACATACGGAATGGGATCGTTTTTCACCGTTTCCACCTTGGAGATGATCTCCGCTTCAGTAAGCATTACCTTACCGATGTAGCGGCGCCGTCCGCCCCGATCAGTGATGTAGACTTTGGAATAGCCTACCCGCAACTCCCCAACAGTAGGATGCACCGCGCCATAGCCGCGCATGGCACTATAGCCTAAGGCCATCAAACCGCCCGTTTCCCCGCGCGCCAGCATCTGCAAACGCGCGGAACGCGGAGCGGGAAAACGCACCGCCTCGAGGGTGATATCGACCAAGCGGGTGTCTTCTTCACTTCCTACAGCTCTGAGCAACCCTTGTTGCTGAAGGATGTGGATGATTTTGGTACTCCCTTTTTCGGTCATAGTAGGCAGATCGGCCAAATTGGCTTCAAATGACTGCAAAAAAGCTTGCACCTCCGCTTCGGTTTCCACGGCCAAATCGGTGTTTAACATCCGTAAAGAATAATCGCGGGTGGGGCCAAGCACTTGTCCGCCGGGAATTTCACGAAAAGAAGCGGAAATACGCCGCACCAATTGCATATCGTTGGTATCCAACGTATCGGAGTAGTATTGTCGGTTCAGGGTAGCCCGAAAAGCCCGCAGCACAAAAGCCGCTTCCAACACATCCCCTTCCGATTGTTTGAACGCCAATGCGGCATACTCGGTTGAGTACAACGACCCCTCCCCCATCACCTTATCGATGCCCAGGCGGAATTGTTGGCGAATTTGCTCTATTTCAATGGGGCGCGTTTTGGCGTGCAAGCGAAAGTATTCCACCAATTGATTGGCGTGTTGAATGGCTTTGGTGCCTCCTTTTACGGCAATGTAACCCATAAACGCTATGCTTTAAGGATGAACTGATTGGAACGTGGTATGGCCGCCAAATTACCTGCAGTATCGGTTAAAAAAAGATCCACCCCCAAGGGAAATTCCGCGTTGATGGTTTGAATTTCTTGAAAAAAATCAGCGTTGGTTGTTTCCAAAAAAAGCGGTCTTTCTCCTGGCACACCCGGCCCTTGAAGTAACAATTGTAAACTGCCCTCAAACATAGAACTGGCTATTTTTTCTATTTGTAATACCAAAGTAGCGCCGGTTTCAGGATAATCGGGGGTTCCAGTTTGAATTTGCTGGATAAAATCAGCGCTTGGGGGCGACATAAAAAACAGAAAATCAGCCGTAGCGGGATTGCTCCAACTTGATCCCGTATTGAGTCCCAGATAGGCGATAAAATCTTGCTCCGTTTCATCTACCCAGAAATGGACATCGGCATTGAGCAAAGCAAAAGCGATGCAAGCGGTAACTGGATGCCATCTAGCAGGAGCGTTTAGCTTAGGATGCGCCAATTTCTCGATCTTCCCCGGATTGGCCATAGCGGCCAGTAATAGTCGAAAATGACGTTGCGCATCAACTATCGGGTCGTAGTGTCGTTCTCGGATCATACTTCTTCCATCAATTTAAAATCAACCGTAGATTGAAGAATTCGATTGGCTGCGGCGGCCTCTTGTTCTACCAGAATAGCATATTCAGCTTGTAAAAAGGATTCGATTGCTGGCCAGTTGTGGTCGCGTATTTTTTCCAAAGCATCGACCACCGCCAAGCAGTACGCCCGCTGTGGTTGATCTTCCAGCACCACCCCAAAACCAGTAATGCCCTGGATGGCCACCTCGCATTCAGTGGTCAGCGCTTCGCCGAGAAAAAAAGGCTGGTGCTCCACAGAGTCTTCAGCTTTGAGCATGGTCAAACAAATGGCGGGCGAACTGGTAACAGCAATTTCATATTGCGGTTCCAAACCTTCCACCAAATGTATCAAGCGATCCAAAGCGCCTTCACACAAAACATAATCTCGATCAAAAACCATAAGCAGTGGGTATAGTCTCCAATTGGGCAGGGTCGATTGGTTCTAAAATAACCACAGTTCTAAACCCCGAAGGGGTGAAATGATTATAGAAAAAATGGCATGTGGGTGTATGTGAACCCCGTAGAGGTGACATTATTTGTCCATTTGACCGTACGTTATCCTGTTTATTTCATCATGCCACCCCTTCGGGGTTTTATTAACGAAATAAACACGGTTATTTTTCTATAATCCTGTCACCCCTTCGGGGTTAAAACCAGAACCAATTGACCCCACCAATTGGGGCGGTATAGAAAGCCTTAAAGATCTTGAAACCTTTTTTACTATTTGTTAAATTCCATGCTAAGTATTTGCTAATTTTTTTTTAAAAACCCGTCTGACTTGATAGTAGTCGCCATTCGCATAAAACCAAATCAATAGATACTATAAAAACTCAAAAACAAATAATTTTTGGTCAATTTGAATTATTCTGGTATTTTCCAGCTGAATTCGAGCTTGACACCTATAAATCACACCAAACTTACCATGTTTATACTAATCCTCTTTTTAGGCATTGCCCTGCTGCTTTTTTTCATCATGGGTTTGAAACTCAATGCCTTCTTATCCTTGGTCATTGTTTCTTTTTTGGTAGGCGCTGGTATGGGCATGCCCGTAGACGCCATTTTGAAATCGGCGCAAAAAGGGATCGGTGACACCCTTGGCTCATTGACCATGATCCTTGGTTTTGGCGTAATGTTGGGCAAATTGCTCTCCGAAACGGGGGCAGTACAACAAATCAGCGCCCGCTTGATCGATTTATTTGGACTCAAAGGCATCCGTATTGCCATGGCTTTAACGGGGTTCATCATTGGTATTGCTCTGTTTTACAATGCCGGGTTTATTTTGCTGTTGCCTTTGGTTTTTACCGTTGCCCAACAAAGTAAAATTCCGGTGATGCAAATTGGCATCCCAGTGGCGGCAGCGCTATCGGTCACCCACGGTTTTTTGCCACCGCATCCTGGTCCGGCCGCCATCGCGGTGTTGTTCAAAGCCGATGCCGGTAAAGTCTTGATTTACGGCATCATCGTAGCCATTCCCGCAATTGTACTAGGAGGATTGGTACTTCCTAGATTTCTAAAAAACCTGGTGGCAAAACCATCGGAGAAGCTTTTCAATACCACTTGGAACCCCGAGCGCCCCTTACCCAGCTTCTTTTTGAGTTTGTTGGTGGCTCTAATTCCCATTTTGCTGATGGCGGTAGCTACGATCAGTGATTTTTGGTTCAAAGACAACGAAGCACTCCACCGCAATTTGAAATTCATCGGAGATCCTGGGGTAGCCTTGTTGATTGCGGTACTCGCGGCCTTGTTGTTGCTGCGGCGCGGTCAAACGGTTGCGAGTTTGATGGATCGGGTAGCAGAATCCGTGGAAAGTGTGGCGATGATTTTGTTGATCATTGCCGGCGGCGGGGCGTTCAAACAGGTACTGACTGATTCAGGTATCGGCGCACAATTGGCGGCATTGATGCAAAACACCCCTTTGTCGCCTTTGTTGCTGGGTTGGCTGATTGCTACGTTGATTCGGATTTCGCTGGGTTCTGCCACGCTCGCCGGACTAACCGCGGCCGGAATCATGCAACCCTTGCTGGCCACCATGTCTTTTTCACCAGAACTGATGGTACTGGCCATTGGAGCGGGAAGCCTGATGTGTTCCCACGTCAATGATACTGGTTTTTGGATGTTCAAAGAATATTTTGGCCTCACGATCGGGCAAACCCTGCGATCCTGGACGGTGATGGAAAGCATTATTGGGACCGTGGGGTTGATTATGGTGCTGATTTTAAGTTATTTTGTGTAAATTTTTCATAGAGCGTATTTTGATTTTTTTCTCGCGCTGCAAATGGCCAAAATTCACCCCAACTTCATTGCGAAAATACTCATGTAGCGCTGCTACACTCCGTTTTTCGCGCTTCGTTGGTGCAAATTTTGACTCATTTTCGCTTGCGAACTAAAAATCAAAACACACTCTCAACTCTATTCTTATGAAAAAGATCTTATTCACCCTTGGTTTATCGTTGATTTTGACGGCTGTAATGGCCAAAAATGCTCCAACTACTTCCCCTGCCATCGATACCGCAGGATTGGAGCAATACGCTGGCATCTACAATTTTGATGGGCAATTGACCAAAGCGACGGTAATCGTCAAGGAAAATTCCTTGTTTTCTGAAGTGGATAGTTATGGCAGCAATAAACTGATCGCTTTACAAGATGCCGATACGTTTCAATCCACCAGCAGCTATGGTAGCATCTATGTTTTTCAACGCGATCCGGCCACAAAAATGGTGACAGGCGTGATTTTAAAATTAATGGGGCAAGAAATTACGGGTAAAAAGGCTAAACCTTAAATATCTTGTAATTAGTGCCTCGCCTTCGGCGATAAACAAATCTTTAGCCACAAATTTTCACAAATTAGGACACAAACTGGCGTTTGTGCTCCCTTCACGAACAGCGTTCATGCTTTAATTTGTGGAATTTGTGGCTACATTTTTTAAAACCACTCCATCGAAGATGATGGTGCTAAATTTTTCTAATACCTCTTCAAACATATTGATACGCCCACCAAATCAGTATTCCTTGCACTGGCAAGCGCAACCACAGCAGCCAGGGGGAGATTTTTTTCCTAAATTTTTCGCCAAAACACATGTAAATATTGGCGGGAAAAATCAGTACCAGAAAAACCATCAAGGTCCAGGCGGCGTATGACCGCGTAATGGGGAATAACAACGCCGCGCCAATTAATATTTCCGCTACCCCGCTGAGGTAAACCACCATTTTTGGAAAGGGCACAAAAGGCGGCATGATCCAATAAAAAAATCGGAAACGCGCAAAATGCAAATAACCAGCTGTCAGGTATAATGCGGCCATGAGATAAAGTCCAATCATTGCTTTTTCTTAAAAGGTTACCACCCCGCCCTTGGCGAATGTGTTCTTTTTAATATTAGGCACAAATTAATAAAAATACACTCGCATTTGTCTTTCCTAAACGAACGAAGTTCGAGCTTTAATTTGTGATAATTTGTGCAATTTGTGGCTAAAAAAAATCCTCATCGCCAAAGGCGAGGTGTCGACATATAATGCTAAATAAAAAAGCCATCTACTCCAATTAAGGAGCAGACAGCCTCTCAAATTCTACCTTATTTTTCTAGCAATGAAGCACAATACTTGGTTTTTGGGATAAGGCAGTTAAGGTTGTTTACGCTGTTATCTTTGAGATTTGTCAATTGCCTTGTAGGTTATTCAAGTAAACATCTTTTACCAAGCCGCGCAAAGAAGCATCTTGTGGCCCGATTTTTGAGTTAACAAACACCACCAGTTCCATGCCTTCTGGAAGGAAATAGATGACCGACTGTTCTTTGCGACCGTTGTTGCCCCAGGCGCCGTTTTTATTGTACAACTTACCAGCAGGCGTATCAATGATTTGGTCGATACCGAAGTAGCTATCCAGCAACAATTGTGCTTTTGCCGCTGGCAAGATGGTGTTGCGACGGCGAACGTTGTCCAATACTTTCAACACCTCGTTTACCGATAGTCGCCAAGCTGCACCGCCAGCCATTGAAGTCAGATCGCCAGAGTCCCAGCCATTTTCGTTCATATTCGGGAATTTGTAAGCCAGTGCGTTGGGATAGTTGGCCAAAGGATCAAAGCTGGCATTGGCTACACCTGAGGGCGTGAACACTTTCGTTTGTACATAACTTCTGTAGGCATTGACGGTGATGATGTCCCAGATCTGGTCATTGATAGGGCCAAAGTTCATGTTCACATTGATATTGCCGTTGATGACCGCCATTAAGATGCGACACAACCCAAAATTCATGTTTTCATAGCCGTAACCGCCTACCCCGGGCACGCCTTGGGCAACTTTGGTTTTCATGAAAATAAAATCGGAGCTAGAAGTCCCGGTGGAAAAACCCGAAGTGTGGGTAAACAAGTTGCGGAAAGAGATCTGACCGATGTTGCCGCCCTTGGCCCAATAAGCAGGCAGGTAATTGGCAATTTTTGCATCATAAGAAATGCCTTTTTCATCCAGCAATTTCATCATGGCAACCGCCGTCATGAACTTACTCACTGAGGCAATGTGCATGCGGGTGTCGAGGGTCCAACCTTTTCCGCCATCGTTGGGGGTGCGTGCCCAGTTCCAGATTAGAGTATAAGCCGGAGCGCCATTTTTGCGCAATTGCATGGCATAACCATTGACTTGATCTTTGATTTTATCGTGAAATTCTTTGCCAAAACCATCGACATCCAAATGCGGAAGGATGCGAAATACTGGCAACTGACGAAGCGTAATCGGCAAAAAAGTTTCGGTTTCTTGTCCGTCGATGACTACTCCGCGTAGGTGGTTAGGTGAAAAAATGTGAGCGTTGGCTCGAGCGGCGCTGATTTCGGGCGGCAGCGGCGAAATGACTTGCGCGCGCAATCCCAGTGAAAAAAACAACATCAAAGTAAAAGAGCAAATGTTGGCAAAAAAATTGGATTTCATGGTATAGAGTTTTTAGGTTTTAAGTGCCGACTTGGTGAACCGCTGTCGGCTTGAGCGGGCAGTTTGATTGACGTTAGGGAATCTTTACTGCGTTCTACAAAAGGAAGTGTTGTAGCAGAAAGGAAGCGTTCCTGGATTCGGTATTTTTTTTTCGAAAAAGGAAAAATTCAGCACACTATCCTTGATGGAGTGACTTAAAAATGTAGCCCAAAATTTCATCAATTAGCTCACAAACTGGCGTTTGTAGCCGCTTCACGAACGGCGTTCGTGCCTTAATTTGTGAAAATTTGTGAAATTTGTGGCTAAAAAATTGCCTCATCGCATCGCCGAAGGCGAGGTGCTAAATTTTCACGCAAAAAATAAATTAGAACCCTAACTTACCCCAAAAAACACCTTTTACCTATGCCTACATGGTTCATCATTGCCAATCCCGCGGCCGGTAGCGGTATGGTTCGGCGCATTTGGCCGGACATTGAAAAAAAACTCCAGGAGCTGGGTTGGGAATACGTCTACCGTTTCACCGAAGCGCAGGGGCACGCTAGCGCGCTCGTGCAAGAGGCCGCAGAAGGAGGATACCGACAAATTATGGCCATCGGCGGCGACGGTACCAATCACGAGGTGATCAATGGCATCATGACCCAACACACTGCGCCAAGCACCGATTTTTTATACACCCTCCTTCCCGTAGGTACGGGCAACGACTGGATCAAAATGTACGGCATTCCGAACAACTGGCGGAAATGGCTGGAAAAAATCCCCGAAGCCGTCGCCCGCTGGCAAGACGTTGGCAAAGTAAGCTACCAAGCAGCAGGACAAACCCACGAACGTTTTTTTACCAATGTTGCCGGTTTGAGTTACGATGCTTTTGTGGTAGAGGCCATCGAAAGCAACAAACACAGAGTCACCAACCGCTTTTTGTACTTGTGGTGGATCATCAAGTGTTTGTTTCAATTCAAACTACCTAGAGCCCGGATTGAATTCAATGGCGAAATGGTAGAAGATTTGTGCTACACCATTAATATAGGTATCTGTAAATATTCCGGCGGCGGTATGCAATTTGCGCCCCACGCGGTACCCGACGACGGTCTGCTGGCCCTCACCATCGCGCGCAAGGTGCCGCGCTGGCAAGTGATTACCAATACGCCGCGCTTTTATTCGGGTACACTGGATCGGCATCCGCAGATTACGATCCATCAAACGGAGCAAGTAACCGTAAATTCGGTTGGAAACGATACCGTTTTGGTGGAGGCTGACGGTGAGTTTCTGGGCGAAACTCCTGCGGTTTTTACCATTATTAAAAAGGCTTTAAATATCTTGGTACCGGGTTAAATTTTATGCAGGAAACCCATTTTTAGCCATTTAAAAAAAATTAGTCCATGAAAAATCTTCTCTTGCTTTTTTTGATCCTCATAACCCACTCCGTCCAAGCCCAAACCTATGCCGAGCGACTAGGCTTTCCCCAAGGAGCTAAAGTCATCATATTGCATGTCGACGATGTGGGGATGTCTTATGATTCCAACATTGGCGCTTTCAACGCCACCGAAGGAGGCGTCGCCAACTCGATGAGCGTGATGATGCCCTGTAGTTGGGTGCCGGCGTTTGTGCATTACTTCAAACAGCACCCCGACATTGACGCCGGTTTGCATCTCACCCTGACTTCGGAATGGAAAGACTATCGCTGGGGACCGCTTTCCGGAAAACCTGCGGTGCCTGGATTGGTAGATTCGGAAGGAGCGTTATGGTCCAACGTAGCCGATGTGGTAAAACACGCCAAAGCCGAAGAAGTAGACCGGGAGATTCGCAGTCAGCTGGAACGCGCCCGCAGCATGGGTTTTGAGCCTACCCACCTCGATTCGCACATGGGTACCTTGTTTGCCTCGCCAGCCTATTTGGAGAAATACCTGCAGTTGGGCATGGAACAGAAGATTCCGGTGATGTTTCCCGGAGGGCATAACACCATGATTTTGAAAGAGAACGCTACAGGTATGAAAATCGAGCAAACCACGGCGATTGGCAAGTCATTGTGGGCAGCCGGTTTGCCAGTACTCGAAGATCTGCACAACATCAGCTATGATTTCAAATACCCTGAGGGCAAACAACTGAGCGATAAAGCATTGCAATCGCTTGCGGCGGCGCAGTACATCGAGTCGTTCAAACAATTGCGACCGGGGGTAACGATGGTGATCATGCACTGCACCTCGCCTACCGAGGTGTTTGAGCACATTTCTAATTCTGGTACAACGAGAAGAGCAGATATGCTGGCGATGCAGTCGCCCGAATTGAAAAAATACCTGGCGGATAATGGCATTATCCTTACAACTTGGCGGGAATTGAAAAGGCTAAGGGATAAGGTGAAGTGAGTAGGGTAAAGCTCCAATACTGTAGAGCCACATTGCAATGTGGCTCTACCTATATCGTGCTCAACCTCCACTCTAGAGGGTAAAGCTCCAATACCGTAGAGCCACATTGCAATGTGGCTCTACCTACATCGTACTCAACCTCCACTCAAAAGGGTAAGCCCACAATACCGTAAAGCCACATTGCAATGTGGCTCTACAACATTGTGCTGAAAAACAACTATTAGATCAATTATTCCTAATAAGATTGTTGGAACCGCTCACCAAATATTACTTTGCCTTCCCTTCGTACACCAAGGTTTTTTTGACATTTTCAAAAACGTAAACCCCTTTGATCAATTTCAATGTATAGGTTTTATCCTTCCATAACCCATAAGATGCACCTTTCTGTTTGGTCAACAAAAACGCTTTCCCATTTGGCATAAAGATTTCCACCTTCGCATCATCCGCAGCTGATTTAAAAACAATAAACAAACCCGATGTTTTGGGAAAGGTGGTGACTTTTGGATCCAAACCGATGCCCGCTTCAAAAATCCGGACACATTCGTTTTTGAGTACCGACCATTGATACCCTGCGGAGCCGATACAGCCATGACTGTCGCGATCGCCGCCTACCATAGGTACTTTTTCTTCCTTTTCGGACTTATCTTTTGGCTTGTTTCCTTGCGCAAAAGAGCAGCAGGATAAAAGCATGAGGCATGAAAAGAACCCAATAAATTTGATTGTTGACATGTTGGTTTTTATTTACAATTTGACTGAATACATTCTACAAAATCCACAAAATAGCAATTGCGGAATCGAGCTAAATAATTGCAAATCAGCACGATGTTGTAGAGACACATTGCAATGTGTCTCCACGATATGGGAGACGTTTCCCACCCTTTAAGTGGTTGAGCACAATCTGGGTAGAGCCACATTGCAATGTGTCTCCACGATATAGGAGCCGTTTCCCACCCTTTAAGTGGTTGAGCACAATCTGGGTAGAGCCACATTGCAATG
>JBBANM010000023.1:0-1795 GCA_040401995.1 Saprospiraceae bacterium | reverse complement strand
TGTCTCCATGATATAGGATGCGTTTCCTACCAATCACTTTACCTTCACCGCAATAATAATCCCCGTAGCCCAATGCTGCTTCGTGAGTACCAAATCACTACGATTTTCCAAGTAATGTACAAAATTATCGCTTTTTCCTGATGCCCTTCCGGCCAATTGGCTTGCGGCAACATATCATCCACAATATACAACCCGCCAACCTTCAGCATATTCAGCACTTCCTCCAACAACAAATATTTGCCATGCCAGGTATCAGCAAAAATGTAATCGTATTGCTGACCATGGTTGGCGTGCACCCAGGCTGCGCCATCCATTTCCAGCAAGTGCAAGCGTGCATCTTCCCCCAAAAATTGTTGAGCAATGGCCAACAACGCCGGGTCATGATCTACCGACACCAGGGTGGAATGCGCATCCATGCCATCCAATATCCAGGAAGTGGAGAGCCCCGTGCCTGTACCTAGCTCTAGAAACTTCCCGTGCGGTTTCGCGGCCGCGAGCGTACGCAGGAGCGAGCAGGTCAGCACATCCGAAGGCATAGTAAATCCGTTTTCCTGCGTGGCTTGGTCGATGCCGAGGTAGGCGGCTGGGAAGGGTTGGTGGATGGTGTTGGTCATGGTGGTTGGTAAATTTGACGTGGAAAAACGTGGGGACGCCCTATTTTCAAGGCTCCCGGATGACTGGGGGAAGGTAGAAAAGTTTTTTGGCGGCGGGTGATTGTAGTTGGCGGTTTTTTGGGTAAAAAAAGGGGGTAATACGATGGCTGGGGTGGTTTGATTGTACTATGGATGATTTAAAACGTTAATGATTGCTTGTTTGGTAACCAATGGGTTGGTATATTCGTATGAGATAGAATGATAAGATTTTGGATCTTGCAGTTTGAAGCTGGAGGACAAATCGAAATTACTTGGAGCAGGCGATTAAGTACAAAGATTGAATATGATTTATGGTTAGTCGTCTGCTCTGGGTAAAATACATTGTTAGTAATCAAAAAAGTAAAAATATAGTAATGAATAAAAATATGTCTAACCTTGACCAATTCCTATTTAAGCATTTCCTGAATTATGATATTTGGAGAGAAGCAAAGAAATTATTGGATTTTCAGATTGCATCGAAATTTAAATATTACAATACTCTGAATTTTTATTATTTTAGAAAGGTATTTTCTAAATCAAAAAAGACAGAAACACAGAATTATTTTAAGGAAAGAATTTTAAACAACGCATTTTACGGTTTAGAAAAAGAGTTTTCATTTTTTAAATATACTACACCAAAACAAGGCATGGGTTTGCGTGCATATCTATTTTTTAGTTACCCAATGCAACTACTTTACTATAGTATTGGATTATATTTATTGAAAGTTACCTCACAGTTTATTTCAGACAATAAAAAAGGTTACAACTTATCAAGATATGGTGGCGATTTGAAATTTCACACTAGTTCAGGCGAACTTATTGTTGATAATAATACGACACTTTACAATAGTCATTATTCAGCTTTTAAAAAAGACATTCGGAAAACGGCAAAAATAAGAGACAATCAAGTAGTTATCAGGTTGGATATTCAAAACTATTTTGATTGTATTTCGATGTCAAACATGCTTGAACTCATTGATGAAAAAGTAAAACCAAGTGAAAAAACGATTTTAGTTTATGATGATAATACCAAAAGATTATTAAATTTCTTCTTCCTCTTTTTGAATAATAATGCATTGCCGCAGGCAAGTAATAATATCATTTCAGGCTATTTAGTGTCTGTCCATTTAGTAAAAACACCTACGCAATCTACTAAAATTCAG
>JBBANM010000022.1:0-79774 GCA_040401995.1 Saprospiraceae bacterium | reverse complement strand
GCAACGAAGTTGGGGTGAATTTTGGCCATTTGCAGCGCGAACTAAAAATCCAAACACACTCTAGGCTACAACCTCGCGAATCACCTGCCCATGCACATCGGTAAGTCGGAAATTGCGACCTTGAAATGGATAGGTGAATTGCTCGTGGTTGAAACCCAATTGATTCAAAATAGTGGCTTGAATATCGTAAACCGATACTTTGCCGCTGACCGGGTTGTAACCAATCTCGTCGGTTTCGCCATGGGAATGCCCGCGTTTGATTCCGCCGCCAGCCATCCACATGGTAAAGGCATCGGCATGGTGATCGCGCCCTTTGAAGGGCATGGTTACCCCGTTGCGGTTTTCCTGCATGGGCGTGCGACCAAATTCGCCGCCCCATACTACCAAGGTTTCTTCGAGTAAACCGCGTTGTTTTAGGTCGAGCAAAAGAGCGGTAACGGCTTTGTCCATTCCTCGGCATTTGTTCACAAAACCAATGTCGATCGCCAAATCGCTGCCCGTGCCGTGGCTGTCCCAGCCCCAGTCAAAAAGTTGTACATAACGCACGCCTTTTTCTACCAATTTACGCGCCAGCAACACATTATTGGCAAAATTGGCTTCCCCAGGTTTAGTGCCGTACAATTCATGGATATAGGCTGGTTCATCATCGATGTTCATTACCTCTGGCACGGAAACCTGCATCCGGTAAGCCATCTCGTATTGTGAGATGCGCGAGAGCACCTCGGGGTCATTGAATTCCTCGTGGGTAATGCGGTTGATGTCGTTGATGGCATCTACCGAAGATTTGCGCAAATCCCTACTTACACCATTCGGGTCGCCAAGGTACAAAACCGGATCGCCCTTGGAACGACATTGTACGCCTTGGTAAACAGAGGGTAAAAAACCGCTGCCCCAAAGGGTTTTGCCCGCATCGGGGTTGGCGCCGCCCGAAGTCAAAACGACAAACCCGGGAAGGTTACTGTTTTCCGATCCTAGGCCATAGGTCACCCAGGCGCCCATGCTGGGGCGGCCAATGCGCGGCGTGCCCGTGTGCATCAGCAATTGCGCCGGAGCATGGTTGAACTGATCGGTATTGACGGCTTTCAAAAAAGAGATTTCATCTGCTACGGTTGATAAGTGCGGCAGCAACTCCGATACCCAAGCGCCAGAATCGCCATGCTGAGCAAATTTGGCCTGCGGTCCCATCATTTTAGGTACGCCGCGGATAAAAGCAAACTGCTTGCCCTCCAGCAAGGACGCCGGGCAATCTTGTCCGTCGAGTTTGTGTAAAGCCGGTTTGTAATCAAATAACTCCAATTGGGATGGCGCGCCCGCCATATGGAGATGAATAACGGCTTTGGCGCGACCAGCAAATTGCGGCGCCCGAGCAGCCAAAGGGTTTTCGGGATTGAAGAGGGTAGAAGCGGTAGAACTCCCGCCGCGTACACAGCTTCCCAACAAACTGCCTAAGGCTGCTGCGCCCAGCCCCATGCCGCATTGTTTCAAGAATAAACGCCGCGTGTTCAGGGCTAAGGCTTCTTGGAGGGCTTCTTCGGCTATGGTTAAACGTTTTCCGTTTTGCATATTTTGTTGATCTTCAAATTAATAATTTCGATCAAAATGGCTTTAATAATGCGCATCGTCAATTTTTGAGATTAGCAACCACATTTTAAATTTGATTTAATTCACCACAGATTCACAGATTTTACAGATTCTTATCGACTGCGGCGTAAGCACGATTACCCAGATTGGGCATTAGCTCTATCTTTGTAATCGTGGAATCTGTGAATCTGTGGTGAATTATTATTTAATATCAACTTTTGCACAAAAACTCATCCAGGTTCAAAATCGCGTTGGCCACCAAAGTAAGCGCGCTTTGCGCCGGATTGGTATTGGATTTGATTTTGGCATCTTCTTTCAGCGCCTGGTTGTAGAGTTTTTCCAATACCGCCAATTTGTTGGCCGTTATGTGGTAGCCAATGGCCAGTTCGTAGCCTTTACTGATTTGGTTGCGCAGCGATTTCCCTCCTTGGCGCACCATACGTTGCGCCAAATGTTCGGCAGCTTCGAAATAAACAGGATCGTTCATCATCACCAGCGCCTGGAGCGGCGTATTGGTGCGTACCCGGCGAACGGTGCAAACCTCGCGCGCAGCTGCATCAAACGTCATGGCCGAAGGGTAGGGCGCTGAGCGTTTCCAGAAGGTGTAAATGGCGCGGCGATGCTGTTCTTTGGCGTCGCTGAGCTGCCAAGCCTCACTCGACCAAGGGTTGCTCCAGATGCCGTCGGGTTGATAGGGCATTACGCTGGGGCCGTACATTTCTTCATATAGTAGACCGCTAACCGCTAGGGCCTGATCCCGGATTTGCTCCGCGCTTAGGCGTACGCGGGGCGCGCGAGCGTAAAGCCGGTTGTATGGGTCTTTGGCTTCTGCTTCGGGCGTTATTTTCGCACTTTGTTGATAGGTCGAGGAAAGCACCATCGTGCGCAAAATCTTTTTCGTACTCCATTGACAATCATTCATATATTGCCAGGCTAGCCAGTCGAGTAACTCGGGGTGCGTAGGCGGAATGCCCTGGGTGCCTAAGTCTTCCAAAGTTTCCACCAAACCCTGGCCATACAACTGCTCCCATAAGCGATTGACCATGGTGCGGGCCGTGAGCGGATTTTGTCGATCGGTGAGCCATTGTGCTAAACCCAAACGATTTTTTGGCGCCTTTGCTGGGAATGGCGGCAAAATACGCGGAGTAGCCGGTTCCACCACTTTTCCCTTCACCCGCCAATTGCCGCGTTCAAAAACATGTGAAATCCGGCGTTGATCGCTAGGATTTTCCACCATGATCATGGTAGAGCGCGGATTGAGGTTGACGAGGTTCCAAAACTGCGCCAGTTGCTGTTCGTAACCAGGTTTTCCTTTGCCAGGAAAAGGTTGGGTGAAATGAAACCAGTCGAATTGCAGACAAGGCACCATTAAGTCTTTTTCCGTAGCATTTTCATAGGTGAAAAAAAGATCGTGTACCCCGGCTGTTGCGGGAAGGTCAAAGGTTTGGATACTCCACTTGCCTTCAGTGTTTTTGACTTTAATGGTACTCAAAACCGGTCCTTTTGGCGCATCCAGATGTAGCGTCCAAACCCCGCGATTTTTGCTGGTTTGCAACCTGACGATGAGTTGCGTTTTTCCACTTAAGCTCACTTGCGGCAAACGGGCGATGCCATGATTGCGCAGGGCGAGCCATTTGGTATCGTACAACGCAGCATTCACCAATTGATCGGCCTGAATGGAATTGATGGAGGGTTCACCGGTTTTGACAAAGGTAGCGACTTCCTCAGCGCGTTGAGATGATGTGTTTTTGGCCAACCATTTTTTGAGCTCCAAAAAAGCAGTACTGTCAGTAGCGGAAAAAAGCTTGAGTACCGGGTATTCATCATAAGTATCTTCATCACGGGTATTGTCAAAAAACGCCATAAATTGGTAATACTCCTCGTGTTTGAAAGGATCATAAGGGTGACCATGACATTGGATACAGCCAAAAGTAGTTCCCATCAGCCCTTCCCAAGTGGTATTTACCCGATCGAGTACGGCATCCACTCGGAACTCTTCATTATCGGTGCCGCCTTCATCATTAGTGGGCGTGTTGCGGTGAAAACCAGTGGCAATGTACTGTGCGTCAGTAGGGTGGGGGAGTAAGTCGCCGGCAATTTGCTCGATGATGAAACGATCATACGGCATGTCTTGATTAAATGCCTGAATCAACCAGTCGCGGTAAGGCCAAATGGAGCGCGAATAATCCCGCTCGTAGCCTTTTGAGTCGGAATAACGCGCCAAATCAAGCCACATGGCCGCCCAACGCTCTCCAAAATGTTTATTTTCCAACAATGAATCTACTAATTT
This sequence comes from Saprospiraceae bacterium, assembly GCA_040401995.1. Classification (GTDB taxonomy): domain Bacteria; phylum Bacteroidota; class Bacteroidia; order Chitinophagales; family Saprospiraceae; genus Haliscomenobacter. Next base: position 75,903 of record JBBANM010000022.1, on the reverse strand, counting down.
TGTATAAGCATCGGGTCGGTCATTTTTCAAAAAAGCCTTGGCCAAATGATCCGGCGCGGGCATGCCAATGAGGTCGATGCTGACACGGCGTAAAAGTGCGGCTTTATCGGCTTGTGGCGAAGGTGAAAGTCCAGCTGTATTGATTTTTTCGAGGATAAAACGATCGATGTCGTTGTGGATCCAGCGTTTGTTTTTGGCCGGAAAAAGACCGAGGAATCCGCCAGTTAAACGCGGAGGATTGACTTTTTTTACGGGCAAATACGCCCAATGCATGCCCCAATTAGCGCCTTCCGCCACCCAATCGCGCAGGATGTTGATTTCCTTTTTGGAGAGCGGCGGATGATCATAAGGCATACGCTCTTCCGGATCGGAAACAGTGAGCCGCCGAATGATTTCGCTTTTCTCGGGGTGACCAGGGATGATGGCTGGCTGCCCAGAATCGGTGGGCTTCAGCGCGTCGGCGCGGGTCATCAAACTGAAACCGCCTTTCTCTTTCACTCCGCCATGGCAAGTGATGCATTTGGCGTTGAGAATGGGTTTCACCTGATCGTTGTAGCTGATTTTACCACCCTGGGGATCGAATAAGCTACCCGATAGCACCACTAAAGCGATGACGGTAAAAATGAGCCAGTATTTTTTTTCGGCAAAAAATGGACGTAACGCCCAAACCATTTTTGATGATCTCATTGGTATAGGTATAAAAACACAAAATCAAGCTTTTTTTGAAGCCTTGTATCGGCAAAATCCGGGATTTGATGGATTATTTTACGGGGTTGTAAAAACGTATAGCCACTAAATTAGCATTCTTCCCGCAATTTCTTTAACAAATTTTGCAGCCACCGCTGCCGTCATATCCGATACATCGCGGTGTGGGTTGTACTCGACAATATCGGCCCCGATGATGGGGCCAGGCAGTCGGTGGATGAGGTCGAGCACCTGGCGCGTAGTCAAGCCGCCCGGTTCATGGTGTGATACGCCGGGAGCAAAGGCCGGATCAAGACCATCCAAATCGAGCGAAATATACAGTGGACCAGACAAATCAATGGCATTGAGCCGATCGATGTGTCGCATTTCAATCGTTTCTACCCCAAAACGCTGGATTTGCTCATGCTGATGTGGCGATAGTGCGCGGATACCCACTTGAACGAGGCGCTTGACCAAGCCTTCCTCCATGATGCGCGCAAACGGACATGCATGCGAGTAGCGATTGCCTTCAAAATCATTGTAAAGATCTCCGTGGGCATCAATTTGCAGGATGGTAAAGGGCTCAAAAAACTGGGAGTGGGCTTTGATGAGTGGGTAGGTAACGGAATGATCGCCGCCGAGGGAAAGCAATCGGCTACCTTGACTTAATATGGTTTCAGCTTGAGTGCGGATGTCATTGTAGTGATCGATGGCAAAATTGCCGCCATCTGAAAATTCAGGATGATCCAAAACATTGAAATTCAATTCCGTATAACTATTCCCAGCACCACTGTGCAGGATAGAGCGAATGCGGTTGGGCGCTAAAGCGGGGCCTTGCAAGTAACTGGAATGCCGATCAAAAGGAATGCCGACGAGGGTAACAGCTGCCATAAAAATGTAGTTTTTTTGAGTAAAAAAATTCATTTTGCGAGTTAAATTTCCATAAAATACTAATAACCAAAGTGGTTATAGATTTTTTTTATTTTCGCTGGTCGAAAATATCGAAAAAAATGTAGCTCAACTACCCATAGGTGTAGGGAATTTTTTTATATTTGCCCAGTAAAGTATTTTTTAAGACGATCTACCTAAGTTTTTAATAAGTTGACTGTTATTAGTTTGATTAATTCTGCTCAGCCAGCACTGTGATTGGTGTTGAGTGTTTCTGTGTGTTATGGCTGATTTTTGACTTGTTTTCGACCTAAAAGACATATACTAAATCGTATTCTCATGAAAAGACCTGTACGCCAAGACCTAAAGGCTATTGGATTTGTTGGAACATTAGACGCTGTAGTCCAACGAACGAAAAAAATTACCACTGCGCTCAGTAAGTTAACCGGGGTACTCGCCTTGGTTTTTTTGGCGTACGGGGTGCAAGCTCAGACCTTGTCCACTGACGACTTCAATGGGACTTTTTGTCCAGGGCAGACTTTCAATGTCAATTATACCGCCAGTGGCAATTTTGGTGGTTCCAATAATTTCACTGCTTTCATTTCCAATAACAATTTTACTACCCTTGTACAAATTGGAACAAAAGCTGTATCTGGAGTTCAAGGAAATGGCTCAGTACCTGTTACTATACCTTATAACTTGGCTGCAGGTAACAATTATCGGATCAGAGTTGTATCCACTTCCGCCCCAGTTAGAGGGATTTTGGATGACAATTTTAATAACTTAACCATTTCGGCTTTAAATACAACGGTGAGTGATCCTGCTGGTCCTTTTTGCGCTGGAGATCCCATTACCGTGAATTTTTCAACAAGCTGCGCCTTGGCATCGGGGAATACATTTACCCTTCAGCTGAGTGATAAAACAGGATCTTTCGCTTCTCCATCAAACATCGGTTTTCTATCAAACACAACATCTGGAAGCAACACTCCGATCAGTGGAAACATTCCTAGTGGTGTTAATAGTGTTCCTTATGGTACAGGATATAAAGTAAGAGTGGTTTCCAGTAACCCGAATTCCAATATCACCTGGAATGCAAATGCTGGCACATTCAAAATCACGAGCGGAAAATTAACGAACCTGAAAACTTCACCTGGAACCTACTGCCCAGGAGAAGCACTTGCACCTACTTTCACATTTGCTCCTGGGGAAGTGTTTCTGCCAGGAAACGTTTTTTCCTTACAAATGAGCGATGCTTCAGGTAGTTTTGCTTCGCCAACGGTTATTGGAACCTTGGCAAGTACAGCACTTACCGGAAGCATCAATGGCATTATACCTTATGTAGTAGCCGGGGGCACGAACTACAAGTTCAGAATTGTTTCTAGCAGCCCACAAACCGAAAGCTGCGAATCAAGCCCATATACCATTCCAAAAATCCGAGCTTTCACCGATCCTTCAAATGATCTCAAGTGTGCAGGTCAAGCAGCATCGTTTACCGTCAGCGGTCTTAGCAACAATGCAACTTACCAATGGCAAAAAGTATGTTCCAATCCATTTGTGATGCGTACCGCAGGGCTAGGGTCTAATGTGGTTTTTGACGTTGCAAAAAATGGGGCGAACGTATATGCTGCTACAGGTACGGATTTATCAATTTCACGCAACAGCGGATCTACTTTTACCGAAAATAAATTGGCCGGTAATACCGTCAATGCGGTGGCCACAGGCGGCGGAAACTATGTATATGCGGCAACTGGTGCGGGTTTGTGGGTATCTACTAATAATGGTACCTCGTTTACCCAATTTACAACTGCAAATGGCTTACCTACACAAAACGTATTTTCAGTTGCAGGTAGTGGTAATACTATTTATGCCGGAACAACCGGTGGTTTTGTAAAAAGCACCAATGGTGGTGCGAATTTTGGCCCGGTGCTTTTCACTGATGTACCGTTTGATGTTTTTCTGTCGGGTAACGATGTCTATGTAGCCACCGGCGGAGGTTTGAAAGTATCCAATGATGCCGGCGCAACATTTGTAACTTATAACGTAGCGAGCAATCAACTACCCAGCAACAACGTACAAAGCGTTTTTGCAAAAGATGGAGTGATTTATGCTGGTACGGACAATGGTTTTGCCTATTCGATCAACGGTGGTGCTAATTTCATTACGGTATCAGCAGGTTTAGGCGGTCTCACGGTGAACAAAATATTTGTATCCGGCGGCCGGGTTTATGCAGCTACCACCGGCGGTTTGTCGGTTTTAAACCCTGGCGGAACGGCTTTCACCAATATCGTTACGGGTATAACCAACTTAAATCTAACTGGCTTAGTTGTTGATGGCAACGATGTTTATTTGTCAACATTTGGGGGCGTAGCTAAAGCAACTTTTACGAGTATGGACTTGACCGCCGCCGGGCCTGCTTCTAGCTCTACCTTTAATATAGCTTCAGTTACCCCAGCCGATTCATGGTGTCGTTTCCAAGTAGTTGTTACGCAAGGCGGTTGTTCCTTGACGAGTAACCAAGTGCGCGTATCCGATATCCCGCCGGTGGTGACCGATAGTATTACAGGCACCAAGACTTGTAATGGGACGGATGGTCGGATCAAAATCAAAGGTTTGGTACCTGGTACCATGTATTCGGTATTCTATACCCAACCTTCGGTTTTTGCAGGCGCTACACCTGCCAATGGTACTACGGCTATGGCCGATCCATTGGGTAGCCTCGAAATCAAATTCCTAAAGGCCGGTACCTATTCCAATGTTTATGTCAAAAGCTTATTGGACAACAACTGCGAGTCCAACCGTTTGACATCAACGATATTGGATCCGCCAGTTCCAGCCAAGCCTGTTGTCGCACAAGTTGCTGACGTGTGTTTGGGGCAGAATATAACTATTAAAGTCAATTCTCCGTCGTTGCAATTCATTCCAGCGACAATGACTACGCCTTTAAAATATATAGAGGAATATAGATGGTTTACTGATGCAAATGGCAATTTCCTGGCTAATCCATCATCTAGCATATCTTCAACTTATTCGCCAGCGGTACCGCCACAAACTGCAGGAACCGGCTCTATTTATTTGCGGGTAAGAAATATAGTAACTTTATGTAATAGCGAAATTACGAAAGTCGATTATACCGTCAAATCAGCACCACAAATCAGTTGTATGCCAACGCAGCCTTCAACGGTCAATGCAACTGATGGTAAAATCACCATCAAGGCGCCAAATCCAGAACCTGGGCCTTACAAGTTGGAATATAAAACTCCAAATGGAACATTGGTATCCCTGACTAATATTTCACTTCCTTATGACATCACCGGTCTTGGTATTGGCGATTACACGGAAATCAAAGTAACCAATAACAATGGAACTGGTTGCCCATCAAATATCATCAACTCTTGCCCACTGGTTGGACCGCCAAGACCAGATGGTATTGGCGGAAAACCACGTCAAACCGTAGCATGTGGCAATAAAGGAGTCAAAGGTGGTTATTTCCAGCAAGTGACCGATGGGACTTGTGCTACCCCTGACTTAATTGATGAAGACAAAGCTGCAATTGCGGTAGGTCGTATCCGTCAAACCAAAGCAACACCACCCAATCCAAATGAAAAAGTGGAGATGCGCGGTTATGTTCAATTTGACTTATCGGCGATTCCCAAAAATGCGACCATTGATAAGGTAGAATTCCGCCCCAAATCAATTCAAGGCGGGTTTACCCAGGTATGTGACATCGACATCAACAATAGCAATAATACTGGCGCTGCGGGAGATCTTAAGTTTGACATCACCCAAGTCAACGATAAAAATTATGCACCGTATGTAGGTTTCACCAGTCCTATATTTGACGATCTTTTTGATACCAAATACAACGATTTTGTAATCGGCTCTAATGCAACTGGTGCATTGACAGATTTAGGCGCTCAAGCGGTAATCGATGCACAACGCAGATTGCTTGCTGATGGTAAATTTGAAATCGGTTTAACCCTTTCCGGTACAGATTTTGAGATTCCAGTTTACCAATTCAACGGTATTGTTTTTGCACCATCTGCCGAGCAAGAATTGTGCATTACTTACCACCTCAACGACTTTGGCGATTTGCCTGAGCCACGTTATGCGACCGATTTGGCAGGCGGTTTGGTTGGCCCAAGCCACCGGGCTGATTTGGTTGATAATGATCCTTCTCCAGCTACGCAATTGGTACCTGCGTTGTATATCGGCGCAACTCCTGCTGATGCAGAAGTTGATGGTCAGGTAGATGACAACGCCAATGGAACTGCAGATGAAGATTTGTCTCTTGCTAGCTTCAGCGGCAAATTGATTGCTGGCGAACCAGTAACCTTGACTGTTCCAGTAACCAATAATGTTCCACAACCAGCTAAGTTGTCGGTATTCATCGACTGGGATGGCGACGGAGTTTTCAACAACGCTACCGAGCGTTATGATCGGGATGTGTTGCCAGCTGCTCAAGCAAACTCAACAGTTATCCCAACGCCATATACCAACTCTTTCGTTTTCAACCTTACCGTACCTCAATTACCTACTTCTTATGTAATTGGTGTACGGGTACGTTTAACGACCGGTCAAGTGTTTGATGCCTATGGCCCAGCACCTGATGGGGAAGTGGAAGATTTCTTGATGGATTTCCAAAGCTTGGATTATGGCGACTTGCCAGATGCTACTAATAATGGTACGGTTGCTAAAGTAGACGACTACCAGACCCGCCGTGCTGATAATGGCGCCCGCCACGCAGTACCGGGTACTCCGCTGGTATTCTTGGGTCAAAAAATAGATACCGAATCAGATGGCGTACCTTCTATCTTGGGCGATGGCGACGACAAAAACAACATCAATTTTGATGATGAAGATGGCATCAAGTTCATCACGTCACCATTGATTCCTGGTCAGCCAGCAACGATTGAGTTTACTGCTACCAACAACAGCACAAAATCTGCGACGCTTTATTTGTATGCCGATTTCAACAATGACGGTATCAATACGATTGATCCAATTCCGGTTGTATTCACCGTACCTGGCGATGCAGTTGTTGCTGCGGGGACTGTAACGCGTCAGTTGACCTTTACGATGCCGTTGAATGCGGATTACAATGGCGACAAAGCCACTTTCCGTTTCCGTTTCACCACCGATGCTAATCCATCACCTCAGGGATTGGCACAAGATGGTGAAGTAGAAGACTACATCAGTTCAGACCTATTATTGTATGATTGGGCGGATTTAGAAGAGCCAAAATACATCACGGATGTAGCTGGCGGTGTTTCTGGTCCTAACCACCGGATTCGTTATATTGATGTAGATCCAAGTCCAGTAAAGAACTACAAAAATTCCTTGTATATCGGAGCAACGCCTCCGGATGCTGAAAAAGACGGCAAGCCAACCCACTTGGCCAATGGCGACGACAATATCTTTATCGATGATGAAGATTTATCACCCGCTAATTTCTTGAATCCAACTACCAATACCCCTTATCCTTTACTTTCTAGCGAACCGATTCGCCTACGCATTCCGATCGTTAACAACTCTTCGGATAAAGCAGCTACCGTATGGGCTTATATTGACTGGAACTCAGATGGGGATTTTGTGGATGCTGGCGAGCAGGTTTCTAGACCCGTTCCCGCCAACTTTAATGGTAACATCGATTTTGATTTAACTATTCCATTACTAGCCAAATCAGATTCCATCGGTGTACGTATTCGTACAACAACTGGTTCAATTATTGATGCGTATGGCAAAGCCATCGACGGTGAAGTGGAAGACTTTGTAGTTGAAGTTCGCGCGCTTGATTATGGTGATTTACCTGACTTGACTGCAGGAACTGCACCAAGCGACTATCAAACATTCCGTGCTCGCAATGGCGCACGTCATGGTGTTCCAGTTGTACCTTTAGTATACATAGGTACTAACCTGGACACAGAAGTTGATGGTCAGCCAAATGCCAAAAGCACTGGCGACGATCAGAACCCACAAGCAGGGCCTGATGATGAAGACGGCATTAAGTTCCTTACGCCATTGGTACCTGGTTACACTTCAAGAGTTGCCTTTACCGGACGCAACGGTACAAACGTACCTGCTAAACTGTACATTTACACCGACTGGACGAACGACGGTATTTTAGATTTGGCTACCACGTATACTTTGCCTGCCAACTCTGCGGTTTTAAACCAGCCGATTTCTTTCTACGTGCCAGCTAGCGCTACCTTCAAGGGCGGAAACGCATTTTTCCGCTTCCGTTTGACGACGGATGTAGACTTTAATGCTGCTCCAAGTGCAAACGGTGTAGCTGTTGACGGTGAAGTGGAAGATTATTATGTACCAGTATTCAAATTGGGTAACCTAGTTTGGGAAGATCGCAACAACAACGGTTTCCAAGACGCTGAGGAAATCCAGTTGGGTATTAAAAACGTACGGGTGGTGTTGCGTTTTGGTGGGATCAACCCATTAAACGGTACTTGTGATGAGGTGACTCAAAAAACCAATTATGCACCGGATACCTTGGCTTCGCTTGGCGCCGGTGCTGATATCATCGATGACTTTGTGATTGATACCTTTACCAATGCCAAAGGTTTGTATACGTTCACGGGTATGATTGAAGGTTACTACCAAATCATTGCCCTTGATACCTTCGGACTTACACCAACTCGTTTTGACTGGATCAAAAATGTAACCGAAGAAGACCGTGATAGCGATGGTAAGCCACTAAAAAATCCATGGGATTATTTGAGCGGCGAACGTCGCCAGTCAAAAAGCCAGCAATTTAAAATGTTGGAAGGTCTGATCGGAACCGACGAAGAAGGTATCCTTGATCAAGGCAACCCACAATTGTTGGATCCCAACGAGTTGGAAGGTTACCCGGATAATAAAGTAGAACAACGCATCGACTTCGGTTATGTGGGTCTTGACCTCGGCGATTTGGCCGAATCAGGCAACAACCCATCAGTAACCAAATTCACAACAACTGAAAATGGCACCAAGCCAGAAGGACCTAAGCATATTGTTACTCCAGATCTACGTTTGGGTACTTGCCAAGATGTAGAATGGCTCGGTCAGCCTGACCAGGATGCTGGTTCTGAATTCAAACCAGGCCCAGATGGTGGCGGTGATGACCCAATTGCCAACTTTAAAAATTATCCTAACTTCCCATACGATCCATCACAGGGTCGCAGATGGCCATTCCACGATTCAACCAATGTTTGTGGCGATGACGAAGACGGTATCAAATTCTTGACGCCGATGGTAGCGGGTTATGACGCGATCATCTCGGTTAAATACTCGGCTAAATTAAACTTCAACGGTCCAGATGCTTACTTGCATGCTTGGATCGACTGGAACGGTGATGGCGACTTTGATAATGGCGCTGGCATCATTGACGCCAACGAACACATCATTTTCAATAAACTGGATGGAAAAGTCGTGCCTAACCTTTTGGAGGCCAACACCCAAGCGGTGAAGTTGGAGATGAGCTACCTCACTTCAGCTACTGACTCGATCACATTGACCTTCAAAGTTCCTGCCGATGTGAAATACAACAACGGCAATATTTTGGCACGTTTCCGCCTTAGTTACGATCCACAATTGGGACCAAACGGAATTTTGGCTCCTAACTTGAACTTCCCTGATCCACAACCGGGCGCGGGCAACAGCACAGTACCGGGCGGTATCATCCCTTACGGTGAAGTAGAAGATTATTTCATTGCCTTGTCAAAAGTAGGTAACCTTGTATTTGAAGACCGCGACTATGATGGTTTCCAAGACGACCTCGAGCCTGGTATTGCCAACGTTCCAATCAAATTGGAATTTGCGGGTGCTGATGGCATTTTGAATAATGGCGACCCATACGAATTCACTTACCTTGATACTACTGATGCCAATGGCCGCTACTATTTCTGCGGATTGATTGGCAACGTAGATCCTTCGGGTATCCCAAATCCAGTTTACCGGATCATTGTATCCGATCCAGCTGGTATGACGGCTACTTTCAACAACCCTGACCCATCTGACGATGCCTGCATCGACGATAACAGCAATGGCGACGACTTGTTGATCGACAACCGCATCACTGCCGATACGTTCACCATCACCAACCCAATGAACTTGTGTTTGGATGAAAACGAACGCAACGACGTAGGTGGCTTGGTGGCCGGTAATAACTTGCCTCCATCAGCCGACGCTTTGAACAACTTCCCGGATAACCAGTACGATGAAACACGCGACTTTGGTTATGCAGGATTTGACTATGGCGATCTTCCAACAACAGTTCAGAAGAAAGGCTCTTACTATCAGACTTTGCGCGACTCAATGGATGCGAAGTTCAGCGGTAAGTTTGGCGCACGTGCGGCCATCCAGCCTCGCCTGTACTTGGGTAGAGGGGTTGACGGCGAATTGAATGGCAAACCAGACGCCGATGCTGGCAGCTTAGCTGGCGGCGACGACGACGATCAAGGTTTGTTCAAAAAAGGAACCCGTACTACTGACGACGAAACTGGTGTACGTTTGCTTTCTCCACTTTTGCCTGGAGAAAAAGCTTACATCAAAGTTACTTATACTTCGCAAGATACCTCAGGCACCGGTACTAACGGTACGGGCTACGTAAACCGTACTGCTTACCTCGATGCCTTCATCGACTGGAACGGCAACGGCGTAATGGACATTCCTGCTGAAAAAGTGTTGTTCACCCATCAGACAAACTCTGCTGGCGCATTGTCAACCAACAACGTACCAGCTTTAGGTACGCCAACTAGAACACCAGCCTTGGCTGCTACTGGCAGCAATGGAGTAGACAGTACCATCTTGGCCTTTACCGTACCTAATGATGCGGTGTTTGATACGGGCGTGGTATTCATGCGCTTCCGTTTGGGTTGGACGAACTATGCAGCTTCCTTCCCTACCGCATTCCCGAATGGTTTGGGCGCTGACAACAACATCTTCCACATGACGAAGTCGCCTTATGTTAAGGCATATCAAAATAACCTTCCATTTAATCCACCAGTTAGCTTTAATGACGTTGCCGGGGATGCTGGTCGCTACCCATACCCACAAGGGGAAGTAGAAGACTACGGTATTCCAGTAGCTAAAATTGGCAACTTGGCTTGGTTTGACCACGATGTATTTGGCGATCAAGATCTGACTGAAGATGTCGTTGACTCTTTACAACTGGTATTGATCTGGGGTGGTTTGGATGCTGCAACGGGTGTATTTGATACAGTAGGTTACTTCAAGAATTTGATTTCTGGCGGTAACATCACCGATATTCAATACAACCGCACCATCGCTCCACCGGCAGTGGGTACTTATACTCCAGGAGCATTGGTTAAAACCGGTATTTCACCAGCAGCAGACAGCGGATTGTATTCTTTCCGCGGTTTGATCCCCGGTATCTACTACGTGCTACCATTGAAATATTTTGCAGCGGATAGCGCCACATTTGTAAATGCTTGGCCGAAACACCGCGTGGTTACCCTTCAGGATAACCCAGGTGTTGACGATAACAACGATAGCGACGGCTTGACCTCTGGCTTGCCAGGTACCAGTAATCGCCCAGGCGCGATGGTACGCATCCGCGATGGCAACAGCCGTGATCCGGAAGTCCTGGTCAATGATCGACCACTCAATGAAAATGGCAAACGCGATGCCGATGACAACGCTTCGCCATTTACAACTGCCCTATTCCCTGACAACCAGTGGGATAAGTCAGTGGATATTGGCTGGGTTGACGAGCCGAACGTAGAAGCTAACTTGGACATCGTAGGGGTTAACTTCCCCACTAGCCAAATTTGCGGTAACTTTAACGTGATCACGCACTTGTGCATCAAAAACCCACAAGAAGTTCCGCTCGATAGCTTGCAGATGTTCTTCAACCTCAAGGATGCATACGGCAATGCGCTGTACACCTTGACCAAGCCTGTTGTTACCATCGTAGACAGCGCTTATGTGCTGAATCCGAAAAACATTAAAGTTAAGAAGTCTTCTTTGGTAAATTATGCTAGTGCGGTTAACGCAAAAGCGAAGAACCTGTTGACGGTTAACCCGAACTACGATGGCGTTAACGACATCCGTTTGTTGTTGCCAACTGCAGAAAACAAAGATTTCTTGCTCAGAGGAGATTCTATCCTTTGTGTACAAATCGAGTTTGAAATTGACCCAACGAAGACCGATAAATACCCTTGGATGTTGCAAGCTGCAACGACTGCTCGCGCAATCGGCTTCAACAAACAAACGGGAGGAAAACGTCCTTTGACCGACTTCAGAATGTTCAGTCCACGTTATGGCAAATCGATCAGTGTCTATGACCTGAGCGACGAGTTTAACGATCCAATGCCAATGGCAGGTGTACCTTACCCAACTGCAGGTGACGGTATCATCTTCGAAGGCATGGTGGCTGACCGCGGTTTCAAAGGCACTTATCAGACACCTTACTCTGCACCAAACGTTACAGGCAGAGATAAATATGCTGACGAAAACGACAAAACCATCCAAAACGACGAATGTTGGTTGAAGACCAAATGGAACTCCGGCCAAAACGACATCGTAGTTGGATTGGATGCAAACTGTAAGGCGATCGTCAACGGCGATATTGTAGCGCCTACCTTCAATGATACTTGTGGATTCAACAAGTACCCTATGGGCAGCTACTACCGCGTGATCATCCAGGATAAACTTACTGGACAAACCCTGTGGGCTTCGGTTGACCGCGTACCATTTGACATGAGCCAGTATCTAGATCGTGAGTTGATCTACAAAGTGAGAAGCGTATCCAACTTCTGTTTCCCGGTATGGGGTAACATTAAGTTGGAAGACAAAGTACCACCAGTGGTTACTTGTCCGAAAAATACCGATCGCAAAGTGGGTGGTACTTATCAGTTTGTTTGCACCGACATTGATAGCGTGTTGAACGTTCAAAAATCTTGGACAAACACCGGATATGGCTACTATACTGGTATAGCTACTGCGGTAGATGCTTGTGGAACCGCAATTTTGGACAATGTTCTGGATAGAGTGGTGTACTTCGCAGACTGCAAAGAACAGGCAGACAACAAATATGTTTATGCTCGCATCACCAGGGTGTTTACCTTCCGTGACGCCAACGACAATAAAGCACAGTGTACTCAATACATTGATTTCTACCGGCCATTTATTCAATTACCAGCTTGTAAGATCGAGGTTCAAAACAACCTAGCTAAAGGCGACACCTTGGTATTGCCTAAGGATCTAGTTGGTAAGTATGGTGTTCCGGATGGCGTTCCGTATTACATCAACGGTTCCGGAAAACGTGTATATCTGTTAGCAACAGACATTTGCGGCATAGCTTACTCTTACAAAGACAACATTCAGTTTGTTACAGGCCAAGGCAAGTGTGGTAAGAAAATCATTCGCTCTTGGAGCTTGTTCGACTGGTGTTACAGCACCGATCGCGGTTATCCAAACTTCTTGATCAAGCCTACATTAGATGCCAGCTGCTATGCTTCGGCTGTTTGGTCAGGAGGTCGCTACAACTGGGAGCAAATCATCATTGTAGGTGATGACACCCCTCCAGTAATTTATGCTTTGGATACCGATAACGACAAGAAAATCGGGAACGGTTACGCGGGCGCGCCAAAAGCTGATCCAAAAGTAGAAACGCCTACTTATGATCCAGGAGATGTATTGACTTTCTCTACCGGACCAATGGATTGCACAGGTAGCTTCGTATTCAATAAGAACAGCTTCCGAGTAGATGAAACTACCGATTGGTGTTACAGCATCCAGGTGTTCGAGCGCTATGCAGTACTTGATTTGGATGAGCGTCCAACGGGAGTATACATCATGCGTCAAAACCCAGGGGTGAAAGTTACTGGTGATTGCGCTAAAGGTTATCAAGTAACTGGAGTTCCTGCGAAAGGAGACTGGTTTGTAGAAGTAACTGTACGCAATGCTTGTTTGTCGGTATCTACAGCACTGTTGCCAATCGACATCGTTGATAAGATTGCACCAGTTATGAAGTGTGATGATCAACTCAATGTTACACTGGATAACGTAGGCACTGGCTATATTACTGCTAAAAACATGGACGAAGGCAGCTGGGATAACTGTGGTCCATTGAAGTGGATCAAAGTACGCCGCCCAGTACCAGAGGGATGTTTCTCTACCTTCTTGAAGAGCTGGAGAGTGATTGATGTCAACAAAGACGGCAAGATCGGTGCTAAAGATAACAAGGAAGACTACATCGACCTTAACCGCAACGGAAAGGCAGATGCTAGTGAATACTTCACGATTTCTTCGGCAACGAAGATGTTGATGACGCCTTTGATGGATACGATCCCAGCTTACTGCTGTGACGGAGATAGCTTGATTGTGGAACTATGGGGTGAAGACCTTGTAGGTAACCAGAACTACTGCTGGCATAAAGTGAAATTGGATGACAAAACTCCTATCGTTTGTATGCCTCCGCTGAATGTTACCATCAAGTGCACCGATAAGAACTTTGCTTTGATCAAAGATGCCAAAGCATCTGCTAAAATCTGGGGTGATGTGTTGATCATGAGCGGAAACACTTGTACCAAAGCAGATACTGCATATTCTATCAAGGAAAACTTGAAGTGTGGCTACGGTACTATTGAACGGATCTGGACACTGAGCAAGAAGACTTCGAAAGGAATCGTCAAAACAGTTTGTAGCCAGATCATTACAGTATTACCAGTTCACGAATACAACATTTGCTTCCCTAAAGATGCGATCCAGAAGGACTGCAAGAAACCTATCGTTGATACGGTGTTGACCAATGAATTGGGCTGTGATATCTTGGCAGTAAACGTGAGCGACAAACGCTACAATGCATCGGATGACGAGTGCTATAAGATCTTCCGTACCTACACCGTAATCAACTGGTGTACTTATGATGATCGTTGCGGCGACGCTATGGATCCAGATAACGTTTATGTTGTGGATCGCAAATGGGGTGAATTTGGGGTTTATCCAACTTATATACTCGCTCGCGACGCTTCCAGCTTCTTCAACAAAGGCGAAAAGTATTTTAATGAAGGCGACAATGTTTTCTTTGTTTCTCGGGATACTATTCCTTGGAACCTACGTCCAGATGCAAGCAAATTAAGAGATGGTGTAATCGATAATAACGGCAACGATGAAACGATTTATCCAACATCGGCTTGTAAAGGTTGGACCAACAACCGCCGTCGCTACCGGGATTATGATGGTGACTACCACGATTACTTCATCCACTCTTGGATGTATACTCAAATCATCAAAGTGTACGATGATGTACGTCCAGAGGTAGTAGTACCAAAATTGGCGCCGTTCTGTATCGATCCTTCTAAACCATGTTTGGCAACAGTGAAGATCAACTACAAAGCGAAAGACAATTGCAGCAATGTAATTGAGGTTCAAAATCACTTGTTCAGAATCGCACCGTTCCAAACGCAAGATGCGGGAGCAACGGTTGATCCGTCAACATTTGACAAAACATGGACTTCAGGTGCTGTAGGCAAATCAACGGATTCGTTCACTGTAACGATCAAAAACTTGCCAGAAGGCACCCATGATTTGATTGTTTACGTTCGGGATGAATGCGGCAACTTAAGCCTCCCAACTCGGATACCATTTACAGTGAAAGACTGCAAGGCGCCAGTACCGATTTGTATCAATGGTTTGTCAACCGACTTGATGCCTGATGGCAAAGGAAGTGGCGCCATGACCGTATGGGCAAAAGATTTCATCGCTAGCCCAGCTTACGATTGCAACGGTCAAGGACCAGAAACGAAGGATGGCTTGAAACTGATCACCAAGTACTCTATCAACCGGGTGGGTAAACCAAAAGACGTGAACTCAACTAGCTTGGTAGTATCTTGTGATGACAAAAACAAGCAAGTCTTGGTTGAAATCCACGCTTGGGATGAAAAAGGAAATGACGACTTCTGCGTAACTTACATTACTGTCGGCGACAACAACAAGGTTTGCCCAGGTGCTGGAAGTGCAGGCGGAGATGGCGAAATTGCCGGTTTGATCAATACAGAAACCAATCAACCAGTTCAAGGCGTATCGGTAGAGCTTTCGGGCAAATCTATCAATAGCATGAGCACCGCTACAGATGGCAAGTATAGCTTTACTGGTCTACAGAAAGGTTATGACTACTCTGTAACGCCAAACTTGGATGCTAACCCGCTCAACGGGGTATCCACCTTCGACTTGGTGTTGATGCAAAAACACATCTTGGGTATCGAGATCTTGAACAGTCCTTATAAATTGATCGCAGCGGACATCAACAACTCCAAATCGATCACTACCCTGGACTTGATCCTACTACGTAAGTTGATTTTGAACTTGGATACGAAGTTTACATCTAATACCAGCTGGAGATTTGTGGATGCTAGCTATAGCTTCCCAGATCCTACCAACCCATGGTCAGCGGCATTCCCTGAAATTACCAGCATCAACAACTTGAATGCTAAGGTGAACGCCAACTTTATTGCGATCAAAATGGGTGATGTAAACGGTAATGCCAGTCCGAATGCAGCAGCAGCAGCCGAAGTACGTAAAGTAGGCAAACTTGAAATGCAAGCGGAAGAGCAAGCGCTCCAGGCAGGTAGCGAATACACGGTAACCGTCCGCGCTAAAGACTTGGCGAAGATCCAAGGCTACCAGTTCACGATGGAATTGGATCGCAACAAAGTTGAAATTGCGGGCATCGATTACGGGGTGGCAAAAGCAGAAAACTTTGGTGTGTTCAAACGCGAAGGCGTCATCACTACCAGCTGGAACCGCAAAGCCGGTGCTGAAAATGGCGATGCTATACTCTTCACCTTGAAGTTGAAAGCAGTAGGTGCTGGCAGCTTGAGCGAAGCCTTGAAAGTAAGCTCACGCTACACCGCTAACGAAGCTTACAACGAAGCAGGAGATTTCCTCACTGTAGCGTTAAACTTCGGCAGCAGCAATCTAGCTTCGGTACGTCCTGAGTTGTTGCAAAACACGCCAAACCCATTCGCAGAACAAACGCAAATTGGCTTCTTCTTACCGGAAGCATCTGAAGCGCGCTTGACCATCCGCGATGCCAAAGGCTCAATCGTGTACCGCTTGAAGGCCAACTACAGCAAAGGCTGGAGCCAGGTGACCATCAAGCAAAGCGATCTGAAAGCAGCCGGTGTGTTGTACTACAGCTTGGATACGCCAAACTTTACGGATACCAAGAAAATGGTTTTGTTAAATCGATAAGATGAATCGTTCATCCCCTTGCAATCCTCAGGATCTTGCAAGGGGATGGCTTTTCAAAAACCAAAGCAACATGAAGACGATTCAAAAAATAGGTTTTTTCGCAGGCTTCCTGATTTTGATCTTACCGCTTGGTTTGGCCGGTCAATCCCTTACGCCCCAAGTATTGAGTAATGCTGGCGGATCTTTCAGCCAAAATGGGGTTAAAATGAGTTGGACGCTGGGAGAAACGGCAGTGATGCATTTTTCAACCGCAGGCGGGTCTGTAACGGAAGGTTTTCATCAGCCAGGCTTACAGATCTTTGGTTTGGACGCCAGTGCAATCGTTGCCATCAAAATCATGCCTAATCCGGTTCAATCTACGTTGAATGTTCAGATTCCATCGGCCAATCAAAGTGAATGGGTAGCTACCTTAAGCGATGAGCAAGGTCGGATATTGTTGCGCCGTACCCGCCTACAAAGCGGAAATACGGAGCTAGATCTTAGCCATTACCCTAGCGGAGTATACTTCCTAGGCATGCAAGAAGCAGGAAAAAACGTACCACAGTCTTTCAAAGTTGTGAAAACGCAATAAGCTTCAAATTTCCTTGATAACAAAACGGTCTTTCCGCCGATCGATAGAATTTCAAACTTCGTCAACCATCATTGTTATGAAAAAAATATTACTTACCCTTATTTTAGCCAACGTAATGTTTTGCGCCGCAGTTTCGGCTCAATCCAAACTACAGGGTATGAACTACCAAGCGGTGGCACGTGATGCTTCCGGCCAACCGCAAGCCAACCTTTCTGTAGTGCTAAAGATATCTATGGTTTCCAAAACCAATGGGGAACAAAAATATTTCAGCGAAGTCCATGAAGTGAAAACGGACAACTTAGGTTTGTTCAATATCGTAATCGGAAAGGGCAAAGACGCGCTAGGCAGCTTGGTTGATGTTCCATGGGCAACCGATCAAATTTGGTTGAACATTGAAATGGCCGATAATAGCCGCAAACAATTCAACTTAGTTAGCAGCACCCAGTTGATGTCTGTTCCTTATGCCTTGCATGCCAATACGGCTAATGCAATTGTAAGCGGCGATAACTCAGGCGCTCCAACTGCAAAAAATCAGTCGATCTATTGGACAACTGGTGGTAACACCGCAACGCGACCTGAAATCCACTTTTTGGGTACCCGTGATAACAAAGATTTGATCTTCAAAACCAACAATACAACTCGGGTAAAATTGACCAAAGAAGGTCAAATGCAAGTTAAAAGTGGTGTAACTGGACCTGATGATGACATTGCTAGCTACCCAGTAACTGTAGATGGCAGCAAGCAGGGTATCTACATCAAAGTTACCGGAAAACGCAGCTCTGCTAATAACTTCGTCACTTTTGCTGATGATGAAAACACTTGGGGCGAAATCGAAGGCCAAACCTTGAGTGAACTTTACGGAAGTTGGGAATACAAAAGCCAGATTGCTCTCTTTACCCTGGAAGCAATTAGTCTTGCTGCTGAAGCTGCTGCATTTGTAATTGAAGCTATCGGTCTAGGTGCTTCAGGTTTTGGCGCTGGCGCCGCAGTAGGTGCAGCTGCAAATGCTGCCGCGATAATTGCCGCAGGTATCTCATTAGGTATCGAAATCGACAACTTTAAAACACAAGTTGTTGATGGTGTTGGGGTAACTTATTCTTCTGGTGCGGGTGACTACGCAGAGTGGTTGGAGCGTAAGAAAGGCGAACGCGATTTGAATTATGGTGAAATCGTTGGTGTAAAAGGCGGCATCGTTTCCCTAAACACCAAAGAACAGGTGGATCACTTCATGGTAGTGTCTAAGCGCCCAATCGTGCTTGGAAAAGTTCCAGCAAAAGGTACGGAGCAGAATTTTGAAAAAGTTGCTTTCATGGGACAGGTTCCAGTAAAAGTTGCCGGACCAGTAGCTGTTGGCGACTATATCATCCCTTCAGGAAACAATGATGGTTGTGGTGTAGCAATGAACCCCGCCAAAATGAAAATTGGCGACTATTCCAAAATCGTTGGTGTAGCTTGGGAAGCAGCAAAAGATGCACCTTGGAATTATGTTAATGTTGCAGTAGGTATCAATGCCAACGATTTGACTAATAAAGTGGAAGAATTGAACCAGAAGGTGGAGCAGATCATGGCTTACTTGGAAGGTAAAGGTCCTTTGAATGCAGACGGCAAAGTATTGACTCCAGAGCAAATTGCGGCGGCGAAACCACAAACCACATTCCAAAAAATATATACCGACGAGGAATTTGATAAAATGGTGGACAATAACGCAGGTACTTTCAAAGAGATTTTTGCGCAAGCCAAATTGCAATTAGAAAAAAACGGTTACGACATAAATGCCCACCCAGAGGTGATGGCCTTTTTGAACAACCCAACTAAGACCATGAAGGCAGTTCGTCGGGATCCTAATTACCTGACTCAGTGGGCTTTAATTGATGCGAAAATTAAGTCTAAAAAATAGGAACAAACTCAAACCAGCTGGTTTTTGATTGTTCCTAACCAAAATTAGGGTTATGAAAAGGATTTTATTTTTACTCCTCATAAGCATTGGCTTGTTTGTACATTCGCTGGCTGGTCAAACGACCAAATCCAACGGAATTAGTTATCAAGCCATTGCTCGCGACGCGCAGGGTTCTATTATCGCCAACGCGCCAGTTGCACTTAAAATATCTTTTTCCGTTAAAACTGAGGGTACCAAGAACTATTACACTGAAATTCATCAGGTAACAACTGACGAAAACGGTTTGATCAACTTGGTCATTGGTAATGGAAACGAAACCATTGGTGCTTTTGAAGACATTCCTTGGGATGCAGAGCAGGTTTGGCTAAATGTAGAAATGGATGCCAAAGGCGGAAATAATTTTGCCTTAGTAGGTAGCACCGAACTCTATGCTGTTCCTTATGCTTTCCACGCAGCAACTGCTTCGGAATTGATCGAAGATACCGCCATTGATTTACCAACAGAGAAGGCGCAATCCATCTATTGGCTAACTGGTGGTAACGACCAAACCCGTCCGGAAATTCATTTTGCTGGAACAGAGGATGCCAGAGATTTTGTCTTCAAAACCAACAACGTTACTCGACTAGTCCTGACCAAGGGTGGACAGTTGCAGGTCAAAAGTGGCGTAACCGGCCCTGATGATGATGAAGCAAGTTATGCAGTTACCATCGAAGGCAGTACACAAGGTATCTACATCAAAGTTACTGGCAAGCGGAGTACTGCCAACAACTTTATGACTTTTGCCGATGATGAAAACACTTGGGGTGAAATTGAAGGCCAAACTTTGGATGAACTCAAGGATAGCTGGGAATATAAAAGCCAAATTGCCCTTTTTACTTTAACTGGTATTAAATTGGCTGCTTCAGCGATTGCATTTGGTATTGAAGCCGTTGGATTGTATGCAGCAGCAACTGCAGCGGGAGCGACCATCATATTGGCTTGGGCATCACCAGGTTTTGCTTTGGCTGCTGGATCTGCTACGGCAAACGCAATTAATTTAGCTGCTCAAGCGATTGCTTTTGGGATTGAAATTGACAATTGGAAAACCGAAACCGTTGATGGGGTAGGGGTTACTTATAATTCAGGAGCAGGTGACTACGCAGAATGGTTGCAACGGGCGCCGGGCATCAAACCGCTTCATTTTGGTCAAATTGTCGGCCTAAATGGCGGGAAAGTTTCCTTGGACACTAAAAATGCTCAACACGTTATGGTGATCTCAAAGCAACCTATCGTTTTGGGAAATGCACCACAAGAGAAATTTAAGAAAAATTTTGAGAAGATAGCTTTTATGGGTCAAGTGCCAGTAAAAGTAGCGGGTAAAGTGGATGTAGGCGATTACATCATCCCTTCTGGCAACAACGATGGCTTTGGCATCGCGGTGAACCCAAAGGCTATGAAAATTGGTGATTTTGCTAAAATTGTTGGCGTGGCTTGGCAATCGGCTAAAGAACGGCCATTCAATTTGGTCAATGTAGGAGTTGGACTAAGCAACAATGACCTAACCCCCAAAGTAGATGAGATTTCAACTAAAGTAGACAATATCATCGCTTATTTGGAAGGAAAAGGTTCCTTGCGCCCTGAAAATGCCGCTGCCGTTCAAGCACAACCTCAAACAGGCGAAACAACGGTAACGAAGCAACTTACGGATGAAGAATTCGATCAATTCGTGGATCAGCACGCCGCATACTTCACCGATCTTTATGGCAATGTTAAACTGGAATTGATAAAAAAAGGATACGACATGAGTAAGTATTCTGAAATTAATGCTTTTTTGGATAATCCAATTCCGGGAATGAAGCAAATTCGCAGAGATCCATCGTTCTCAACACAATGGGGTTCTTTGGATGCAAAATTGATCAAGAAAAAATAGTTCGTAGATTATATATTCTTTTTTCGCCGCCCAAGTACAATTCGTTGCTTGGGCGGCGTTCTTTTTAACTAATTTAGATGCTAGCATTAATGTCTTTTATTTAGACTCCGTACAAATAACCCACCTAAAAACCTTTCCCTTCCCTTCCTGTTCTTTAATTGAATTCCCTTACCTACTTTTGCCTTCGAAAAATCTAGGGCAAAAGCATGTATTTCAACTTTTCTTCTTTATTTTTCAGGATGTTTTGAAAACAAGGCGATATGGAGACCCAAAATGATTATTTAGCAATATTGATGCAACTGGGCGTAGCGCTTGGTTTCGTTAGCCTTACAATGGCGGCAACCCACTGGATGGGCCCCAAACGCCATACCGCCGAAAAGTCGGAAAGCTTTGAATGTGGCGTCGAATCGGTTGGTAATGCACGTTTGCCCTTTTCTATCAAGTATTTCCTAACGGCTATTTTGTTTGTCCTTTTTGATGTGGAAGTCATTTTCTTCTACCCTTGGGCGGTAAACTTTAAAGCGCTCGGCGGGTTAGGGTACTTGAAAATGTTGTTGTTTATTGCCCCCCTTTTTCTTGGTTACCTTTACATTTTGAAGAAAGGCGCCTTGAAATGGGAAAAAGGACAAATGTAAATCATCTCCAAAAAAAAATTCGATCATGGCAGTAAATATGGTTGAGGCGCCAGCAGGCACGGAAGGCCAAGGTTTTTTTGCAACATCACTGGATAAAGTGGTCGGTTTGGCACGTGCCAACTCCATTTGGCCATTGCCTTTTGCTACTTCTTGTTGTGGTATCGAATTCATGGCAACCATGGGCTCGCATTATGACTTGGCGCGTTTTGGCTCCGAGCGATTGAGCTTTTCTCCACGCCAGGCCGATTTGCTGATGGTGATGGGCACTATTGCTAAAAAAATGGGACCCGTTTTGAAACAGGTTTACCTTCAAATGGCTGAGCCACGTTGGGTCATTGCGGTAGGCGCTTGTGCTTCAAGCGGTGGTATTTTTGATACCTATAGTGTACTACAAGGCATCGATAAGGTCATCCCGGTCGACGTATACGTACCTGGTTGCCCGCCTACCCCCGAAGCCATCTTGGACGGGGTGATGAAAATTCAGGAATTGATCAAAAACGAAGAACGCCGCCGTCGCGAAGGGGAAGAGTACCGCGCGCTGCTGGAATCTTACGGAATACAATAACGGAGTATGACTTCAACGGACATAACGTATGAATCCATTGCGGAACAGCTGGCTGAGCAGTTCCCCAATCAGATTTTGGGTTCTGAACTTTCTTTTGGTATGCTTGCCCTTACGGTTGAGCGTGTCGCCATAGTTCCCATCATCTCTTGGTTGAAGGAAGATCCTACCCTTCGTTTTATCTTTTTGACCGACCTCTGCGGTATTCATTTTCCCGAACAGAAAGACCAAGAATTGGGCGTGGTGTACCACCTCCATAGTTTGGAAAACAACATCCGCTTGCGGTTAAAGATCTTTTTTCCTGCTAATGACCCTGTTGTGGACACCTTGACGCCGGTTTTTGATGGCGCCAATTGGATGGAGCGCGAAACGTTCGACTTTTTTGGCATCCAATTCAAGGGGCATCCTGATCTGCGTCGTATCCTCAACATGGACGAGATGGATTATTACCCATTATTGAAACAGTATCCCTTGGAAGACGGCACGCGTACCGACAAGGATGATAAATTCTTTGGTCGCTAATGGAGAACCTAATCATTACCCCGCCTTCGCATAACGAGGAAAAGCAATACAACACGCTTAACCTCGGGCCTACGCACCCCGCCACGCACGGTATTTTCCAAAACGTGCTTAAAATGGACGGGGAATTCATCGTTTCGGGTGAACCAACCATTGGGTATATCCACCGAGCTTTTGAAAAACTTGCGGAACACCGTCCTTTCTATCAAATCACCCCGATCACCGACCGCCTCAACTATTGCTCATCGCCCATCAACAACATTGGTTGGCACATGACGGTAGAAAAACTTTTTGGCGTAAAAACACCCAAAAGAGTGGACTACATGCGGATCGTGATCATGGAATTGGCACGCATCTCCGATCACCTTATTTGCAATAGCGTAATCGGGGTCGATACGGGCGCGATGACCGGGTTCCTCTACGTTTTTCAGCAACGCGAACACATCTACGAAATATACGAACAGATCTGCGGTTCACGCCTTACGACCAACATTGGCCGGATCGGCGGGTTTGAACGCGATTTTGACGATAATGTGATTGGACGGATCAAAAAATTCCTTAAGGAGTTCCCAATTGTTTGGAATGAATTTGAAAGCTTGCTTTCGCGCAACCGAATCTTTATGGATCGTACCATTGGAGTAGGCGGTATCAGCGCAGAAAGAGCATTGGCCTATAGCTTTACTGGTCCTAACTTGCGGGCTGCTGGCGTAGATTACGATGTACGGGTGATGGAGCCTTACAGCTCTTATGATGATTTTGAATTCACCATTCCGGTTGGTCAAAGCGGTGACGTGTACGACCGTTTTTGCGTGCGTAACGAAGAAATCCGCCAAAGCTTATATCTCATCGAAGAAGCAATAAAGCGGATTGAGAAACTGCCGCAGGGTGAATATTTTGCCGCAGTTCCTGAGTTTTACTTGCCTTCAAAGCAAGATGTGTATACCAAAATGGAGGCCTTGATCTGGCACTTCAAAATCGTTATGGGTGAAGTGGAAGTTCCCAAAGGCGAGGTTTACCACGCAGTGGAAGGCGGGAACGGCGAATTGGGCTTTTACCTCGTCAGCGATGGCGGTCGTCAGCCTTACCGTTTGCACTTCCGTCGTCCTTGTTTCATTTATTATCAGGCATTCCCTGAAATGATCAAAGGCATGATGCTTTCTGATGCGATCATTACAATGAGTAGCATGAACGTCATTGCCGGAGAATTAGATGCTTAATTCAGCTCTGCCCATAAAAAGGGCGTAGTGATAAGGAACGCAGAAAAATTAACTTCCCGATTTTGGGTTTTGAATAGGAAGTAGAACGGTTTATCTCAAGTGAGCTTCCTGTTCAAAAACCTCCCAAAAAATCGGGAACTAATTTTTTGCGTCAAACTAATGTTCAGAATATTTTGTCCTAACAATGAGCGAAACGATAAACATACAATTTTCTCCCGAACGGCTTAAAGAGGTGCAAACCTTAATCAGCCATTATCCGGAGGGGCAGCAAAAAGCGGCCATTTTGCCCATTTTACACCTGGCGCAACGTGATTTTGGCGGTTGGTTAAGTCCTCAAACCATGGACTACGTTGCTTCCTTGCTCCATATCCAACACATTGAAGTGTACGAGGTGGCTAGTTTTTACACCATGTTCAACTTGGAACCAGTAGGTAGTTATCTATTGGAAGTTTGTCGTACCGGGCCTTGTATGTTGGTAGGATCAGACAACATCATTAAGTATATCGAGGAAAAACTGCACATCAAAGACGGTGAAACCAGCGCGGATGGCAAATTCACCCTCAAAACGGTAGAATGCTTGGGCGCCTGCGGGTATGCCCCGATGATGCAGGTAGGGGAGCGGTACCATGAGCACCTCACCCCCGAACGCATCGATCAATTGGTAGAAGAGTTTAGTCAAAAAGCGCAGCAATAATGAGCGGAAGAAAGATCTTATTGGAGCATATTGAGAAACCCGAATTGGTGGGAATTGAGGGGTACATCAAAAATGGTGGTTACCGTTCCTTGGAAAAAGCGCTGAAGCAAATGACGCCTGATGAAGTCACCGATCAGGTGAAGAAATCAGGTTTGCGGGGTAGGGGAGGCGCCGGTTTTCCTACGGGTATGAAGTGGAGCTTCATATTCAAAGGCAGCGACAAACCTCGTTACCTCCTTTGTAATGCTGATGAAAGCGAACCTGGAACCTTCAAGGATCGCTTGATCATGGAAAAAAATCCGCACTTGCTGGTGGAAGGGATGATCGCTTCCAGTTATGCATTGGGTGTTCGTACCGCCTACATCTACATCCGCGGCGAGTACATGTACATTTTGCGGATCTTGGAAAAAGCAATTGCCGAAGCATATAATAAAGGTTACTTAGGAGAAAAAATCTTAGGAACCGACTACTCGCTCGACTTGCACGTGCACCCTGGTGCAGGCGCTTACATTTGCGGGGAAGAAACGGCTTTGATCGAGTCTTTGGAAGGTAAACGCGGTAATCCGCGTATCAAACCTCCATTTCCTGCGGTTTCAGGGTTGTGGGGTTGCCCTACTATCGTGAACAATGTAGAGACCATCTGTAAAGTACCTTTCATCGTCAACGAAGGCGGCGAAGAATATGCAAAAATCGGTATTGGCGCCAGCACAGGCACCAAATTGATTTCTGCTTGCGGCAACATCAACAAACCGGGGGTATATGAAATCGAATTGGGGATCCCAGTGGAAGAATTCATTTACTCTGACGAATACTGTGGCGGCATCAAAGGCGGCAAACAATTGAAAGCATTGGTGCCTGGAGGTTCTTCAGTGCCGATTTTGCCAACGCGCTTGATTACCAAAACAGCTAAAGGCGAAGCGCGCTTGATGAGTTACGAATCCTTGAGCGACGGCGGCTTTGCTACCGGTAGTATGCTGGGATCTGGTGGATTCATCGTTTTTGATGAAGACCAGTGCATCGTGCGCAACACTTGGAATTTCTCGCGTTTTTACCACCACGAATCATGTGGCCAATGCAGTCCTTGTCGTGAAGGCACCGGCTGGATCGAGCAATTGCTCCACCGCATCGAACACGGTCATGGCAAAGAAAGCGATATCGATTTGTTGGTAGATGTAGCGAAAAAAATGGAAGGCAACACCATTTGTCCATTTGGCGATGCCGCCGCTTGGCCAGTTGCTGCTGCTATTCGCCATTTCCGCGATGAATTTGAATGGCATATCCGCAATCCAAAAGAAGCGTTGACCCGCAACTATGGAATGGGTCGCGCAGCGGAAGAGGTAGTTGCTTAATTAATAAATTGTGGTTAGCGGGAAGATAATTCTCCAAAGAGTGTGTTTGGATTTTGGCCATTTGCAGCGCGAATAAAAAATCCAAACACACTCTAAGACAAAATATACGAAGGCATGGCTAAAGTAACCATTGACGAAATCACGGTTGAAGTACCAGACGGTACCACCATCCTGAACGCGGCGCGGCAAATCGGTGTCAACGTACCGCCTGCCATGTGTTATTACTCGAAATTGAAAGGCAGTGGCGGAAAATGCCGGGTTTGTTTGGTAAAGGTGTCAAAATCTTCTGAAGCCAACCCTCGTCCAATGCCTAAATTGGTCGCTTCTTGCTGTACGCCAGTAGCCGACGGCATGGTGATCGAAAACACTTTATCGCCAGAAGTACTGGAAGCCCGCAAAGGGATTGTGGAGCTGTTATTGATCAATCACCCGCTTGATTGCCCAGTTTGCGATCAGGCTGGGGAATGCCACTTGCAAGACTTGTCTTACGAGCACGGTGCAGCAACTACCCGTTTTGATTTTACCCGTCGTACGTTCGATCGGATCGACATAGGCCCTTACGTGCAATTGCACATGAACCGTTGCATCTTGTGCTACCGCTGTGTTTATGTTGCCGATCAGCTGACTGACGGTCGGGTACACGGGATCATCAACCGCGGAGATCATGCAGAGATCAGCACCTATATTCAAAACATCATCGGCAACGATTTCTCGGGCAACGTTATTGACGTTTGTCCAGTTGGCGCTTTGACCGATCGTACCTTCCGTTTCAAAAGCCGGGTATGGTTCACCAAACCGATGGATGCCCACCGCGATTGCGATCATACCAATTGCAAAGGCAAAGTGACCCTATGGTTGCAAGGAAAAGAAGTATTGCGCGTAACAGGCCGTAAAGACCAGTTTGGCGAGGTAGAAGATTTCATTTGCAATACTTGTCGGTTTGAAAAAAAGGAGGAATCAGATTGGGTGATTGAAGGGCCACGCCGCATCAATACGCACTCTGTTATAGCTCAAAATCATTTACCATTTGAGTTGGATGTTGTTCATCCAGCCCTTGAACAGCCAAAATAGCCATGACAATACTAGGATTTAAAATGGTTTTGGTACTGGTTGTCTTTCTGATTACCCTCGGGATAGCCGCTTACAGTACGCTTTTTGAGCGCAAAATTGCCGCTTTCATGCAAGATCGCGTTGGTCCCGACCGCGCTGGTCCTTTTGGTTTGTTACAACCCATCGCAGATGGCTTAAAAATGATCTTCAAAGAGGAATTTCGCCCAGCGGGCGCAAATACCTTATTGTTTATATTGGGCCCTAGTGTGGCCATGTTGACGGCATTGATGACCAGTTCGGTTATTCCTTGGGGAAAAGCGCTAGAAATTGGCGGACAAAAATTCCCATTGCAAGTTGCTGACATCAACGTGGGTGTTCTTTTTGTATTTGCGGTAGTTTCCCTTGGTGTTTATGGCATCCTGATCGGCGGTTGGTCCTCCAATAACAAATTTGCGTTGTTGGGTGCTGTACGTGCCTCCTCACAAATGATCAGCTATGAATTGGCAATGGGATTGTCGATCATTCCGATCATAATGAGCAGCAAGTCGCTGCAACTTAGCGCGATTGTAGAAGCCCAGTCAGGGTTCAACTGGAACGTTTTTCACCAACCTTTGGCCTTTTTGATCTTTTTGATTTGCGCTTTTGCCGAAACCAACCGTACGCCATTTGACCTTCCAGAATGTGAAACGGAATTGGTAGGCGGTTACCATACCGAATACAGCAGTATGAAGCTGGGATTCTATCTTTTTGCCGAATACATCAACATGTTTGTATCGGGCGCAATTATGGCTTCCCTATTTTTTGGCGGTTACAACTTCCCTTTTATGGATAGTTTGGGCTTGCCTCCAATTGCCGTATCTTTGATTGGCGTTGGGTTCTTCTTTTTGAAAATCACCTTTTTCGTATTCTTCTTTATGTGGATTCGCTGGACGATCCCGCGTTTCCGCTACGATCAATTGATGCATTTGGGATGGCAAGTATTGATGCCGTTGGCCATTTTGAATATTGTGCTTACTGGCGCTTTTTTGACCCTTTTTTAAATACAAAGTAATATGCAACTGACGAATCGTTCGAAGCAGGTATCCAATAAAGAAATGACGTTGACGGAGAAATTGTACCTCCCAGCGATCTTAGGCGGGTTGCGGATTACCATGACCCACTTGTTTAAAAAAAGGGCTACAGTTAAATACCCCGAAGAAACCCGTGAGCATAGCCCCGTTTTTCGTGGGTTACATGTACTTAAGCGGGATGCAGAGGGTCGCGAAAACTGTACCGCTTGCGGTTTGTGTGCAGTAGCTTGTCCGGCAGAAGCGATTACAATCGTTGCCGCCGAGCGAGAAAAAGGCGAAGAACACTTGTACCGGGAAGAAAAGTACGCGGCACAATACGACATCAACATGCTACGCTGCATTTTCTGCGGACTATGTGAAGAAGCTTGTCCTAAAGATGCTGTATATTTGACCAATAGAATCGTGCTTTCAGAATACGAACGCGAAGATTTTATTTGGCACAAAGAAGATTTGGTGGAAAAAATCGATGATCGAGTAGACATCACCAAGCGCCAGAAATAAGCTCATTAGAAAAAGAGTTTAGGCTCATTTTTTAATGAAATACGGAATACTTGATGATCTGATCGCTTTTTTGACTTTTGGATCCTTTTTTAGATAAACGAACAACCAACGAATACCTAACCTGCATGGAGCAGATCATTTTTTACGCATTAGCTTTCGTAGCTATTGTATTCTCCGCCCTCACCGTCGGCTCTCGCAACGCCATGTACAGCGTCTTGTACTTGATTGTCACCTTTTTTGCAATGGCTGGGTTTTACCTGCTTTTGAGCGCTGAATTTGTCGCCATTGTGCACATCATTGTGTATGCTGGCGCCATCATGGTTTTGTTCCTGTTCACTGTAATGATGCTGAATTTGAACGCGCCTTTGTTGTTGCCCAGAGCATTATTGGTAAGAATACTGGCGGTTATTGCTGGTGGTTCTTTTGCTTTGGTATTGATCGCAGCCCTGGGAAAAGCGGCACATTTTACGCCAGTAGCTCCCGGAGCATCGCAAGCAGTGGGCACGGTTAACGTGTTGGGGAAAATGTTGTTCAACGAATTTTTGCTGCCTTTTGAATTGACCTCGGTGCTGTTCATCGCCACCATGGTTGGGGTAGTGGTTTTGACCAAAAAAGAAGAATAATAGATGGAAAACATGACTGAAACCATCCGCATGGTGCCTTTGGAGCACTACATCATATTGAGCCTGATCATTTTTAGCATTGGAGCAATGGGCGTTTTGTTGCGCCGCAATATGATTGTGGTGTTCATGTCCATCGAATTGATGCTCAATGCGGTGAACCTATTGGCAGTAGCTTTTTCCTCATTCCGAGGCGATGCTGCCGGGCAGGTATTTGTATTCTTTGTCATGGTGGTAGCCGCTGCTGAAGTAGCACTAGGCTTGGCCATTATGATGATGATTTTTCGGAACATTCGCTCGATTGATATTAATCAGTTGAATCAACTAAAGTGGTAACCTCGGGTTGCTCGCAATGACAAAATGGAAAACCTAATTTGGCTGATTCCCGTATTGCCGCTCGTCGGTTTCTTAGTTTTGGGATTAGGAGCGCGTACCTTACCCAAATCGATTGCCAGCGTGCTGGGATGTACAACGATTTTTACTGGATTTATCTTGACGCTTTTATTGGGCTCAGGTGTAATGAGCCATGGTAGCGTAGAACAATCCATCGGAACTTGGGTAGCAACCGCTTCTTGGTCGGTTAACTTTGGTTTTTTGGTGGATCCGCTTTCTTGGATGATGATGTTGGTCATCACCGGTGTAGGCGCACTCATCCACGTGTACTCAGCTGGGTACATGCACGACGACGAGCGTCACAACTACTTTTTTGCATATCTTAACCTGTTCGTCTTTTTCATGCTATTGCTGGTAATGGGTAACAATTACCTATTGCTGTTTTCCGGCTGGGAAGGCGTGGGTTTGTGTTCTTACTTGCTGATCGGCTTTTGGTTCAATGTGGATGAGTACAACGAAGCAGCTAAAAAAGCATTCGTGATGAACCGGATCGGCGACTTAGGTTTTTTGCTAGGCTTATTCTTACTGTTGAATACATTTGGCGCTTTGGACTACAAAGGAATTTTTGGCGGCGATTTGCTGAGCCATGCTCCCCAAGGCGTCATTACCGCTATCACTTTGTTGTTCATCGTAGGTGCTGCGGGTAAAAGTGCACAAATTCCATTGTACACTTGGTTGCCAGATGCGATGGCGGGTCCAACGCCAGTATCGGCCTTGATCCACGCCGCCACCATGGTGACTGCGGGTATTTACTTGGTTCTGCGCAGCATTCACCTTTTTGAATTGGCGCCGTTTAGTTTGGAAGTCTTGACTT
This sequence comes from Saprospiraceae bacterium, assembly GCA_040401995.1. Lineage (GTDB taxonomy): Bacteria > Bacteroidota > Bacteroidia > Chitinophagales > Saprospiraceae > Haliscomenobacter. Next base: position 45,323 of record JBBANM010000022.1, on the reverse strand, counting down.
ATTTGGGTCTGGCTACTTCGATTTTCGCGGCAACCATTGGTTTGAAACAAAACGACATCAAAAAAGTATTGGCTTACTCCACTGTTTCGCAGTTGGGTTTGATGTTTTTTGCGTTGGGATTAGGCGCTTATACGGCTGCATTTTTCCACTTGGTGACGCACGCTTTTTTCAAAGCCTTGTTGTTCTTGAGTGCCGGTAGCGTCATTCATGGATTGGGTGGCGAGCAGGACATTCGCAAAATGGGTAACCTGCGCAAGGTGTTACCGGTTACCTTTATCGTTTTTGCCATTGGTACTTTGGCCATTGCCGGTATTCCGCCATTTTCAGGTTTCTTCTCAAAAGATCAGATTTTATTGGCCGCCTACGGACACAGTCCTTTGCTTTTCGCACTGGGATTGTTCGCTTCGCTGCTTACGGTATATTACATGTTTCGGATGTTCTTCTTGGTTTTCTACGGTAACAGCCGAACCGATCACCACACCTTGGATCACGCCCACGAGTCGCCTTTATCGATGACTGCGCCATTGGGCATTTTGGCTGCTTTGTCATTGGGTGGAGGCTTACTTAATGTGCCTGCCATTTTTGGCGGAGGCGATTGGTTGCAACATTTCTTGGAACCCGTTATAGGCAAAGTAGAAGAAGCTCATATATCAGCGTCTATGGAATGGACTTTGATGGCGATCGTTGTTGGTTTGGTATTGGTCGTGATTTTCTGGGCATACCGGAATTATGCCGTACAAAAACAAGTGCCAGGTGCTGAAGCCGATGAAGTGGGAATGGGGCGCATTTTGAATCACAAATATTATGTAGACGAAATTTATACCGCCGTTTTCGTAAAACCTGCACAGCAGCTTTCGGAATTTGTGGGCGATGTACTGGATGCCGATTTTCTGGATGGTTTGGTCAACGGTGTTGGCCGTTTTACCACTGGTGTTGGCAAGGTTATCCGTAAAATCCAGGAAGGAACGGTAGGTTTTTACCTGTTCATTTTTGCCTTCGGCATATTGTTGTTGCTTGTATTAGAATTGTTTTTCTAACGATTGTGCTCATGCTAACTAGTATACTACTTTTTTTACCCATTCTAGGCGGTCTTTTGCTGCTACTTGCCAAAGGCAGTCAGGCCAAATGGATCAGTTTTGCCCTTTCTTTGGTTTGCGGCGGAATCAGCATAGCCATGTGCGCCGGTTTTGATCCGCAGCTAGGCATGCAATTTGTTGCTGAATTGCCTTGGCTTCCCAATTTGGGCATCAGCTACCATGTTGGCGTTGATGGAATCAGTTTGGTATTGGTATTGCTGACCAATCTCCTTTGTCCAGTTATTTTCTGGTCTACCTTTAAGCAAAACCCAGAACACCCTGGTTTGCACTATGGAATGCTTTTGATCATGCAAGGCGCCATGACGGGTGTATTTGTGAGTTTGGATATTTTCCTATATTACATATTTTGGGAATTGGCGCTTATTCCGGCCTATTTCCTGGTGCTATTGTACGGCGCATTCGAGCGCAACCGGATTGCCATGAAGTTTTTCTTGTATACTTTGGTTGGTAGTTTGCTGATGTTGGTGGCCATCATTTACTTGAGCCAACAAAACAGTCCGGCTTCATTTGATATTTATGACATCTACGGCGTTCGTCTAACTCCCAATGCCCAATTGTTGGTATTGCTGGCGTTTATGTCGGCTTATGCCATTAAAATACCGATTTTCCCTTTTCACACTTGGCAGCCAGATACTTATACTTCGGCTTCAAGTGGAACAACCATGATGCTTTCGGGAATCATGTTGAAAATGGGTTTGTACAGCATTATCCGTTGGGTATTACCGATCGTGCCGGGTGCAGTTGCTGCTAATCAAAACTGGATGATTTGGATCATCGTGATTGGTGTAGCTTATGCCTCGCTAATTGCCGTTCAACAAAAAGACCTGAAGCGACTTTTTGCCTATGCTTCTATTGCGCACGTTGGGTTGATTGCTGCGGGTATTCTTACCATGACCGAAAGCGGTTTGCAGGGATCTTTGTTGCAGATGCTTTCGCACGGGATTAACGCCGTAGGCTTGTTCTACGTTTGCGCTATACTCAGCGATCGCAAAGGAACCAACGACATTGCGGCTTTAGGCGGAATTCGCCGCTTAGCGCCTTGGTTTGCAACCGCTTATTTTGTCGTGCTGTTGGGCACAGTTGCCCTTCCGCTGACCAATGGTTTTGTTGGCGAGTTTTTATTGCTCTCGGCTTTGTTCCAAAAAAGCTGGGTTTGGAGTTTGGTAGCAGGTAGCGGAGTCATTTTGGGCGCAGTTTACATGCTCAAATCCTACCAAGGAGTGATGTTGGGAAAAGAAAACAACGGCACTTTTGCCGATTTGGATAACCAAGAAAAAGGCGTGTTTTTGCCAATTGTAATTGCCATTGTTGTTTTTGGCCTGTTGCCGTCATTGATTACGCATTTGTCGGGTCCGGCGATAGAACAATTGTTGCAACAAATTAACCAAGCGATTCAAGCGAACTGATTATGATACCGATCATTATACTCTCCGTTGCGGGCGTTTTGTCCATGTTCATTGGAGCTTTTAAATGGAAAAAAGCAGCACTACCCGTGGTGTTGTTGACTGGTTTGGCGGCATTGGTGGCGAATTTCTTACCTGAAAATCGCAGTGAAGTACCGCAGTACAGCGGCATGATTCAGTTTGATGGATTTGCGGTAAACTTCTCTGGCGTTTTAATCTTGGTTACGCTATTGATTTTGGTGCTTAGCCGTCGGTATTACAAAGACGCCGCCGAACATTTAGGCGATATTTATGCCTTGTTTCTGTTTTCACTGGTAGGCGGCATCATCATGGTAGCCAGCAATAATCTAGTGATGTTTTTTGTGGGGATTGAAATATTGTCTATTCCATTGTACATCTTGGCGGCCAGCGAGCGAAACAATCTTTTATCGAACGAGGCAGGTTTAAAATACTTCTTACTTGGGTCTTTTATCACCGTTTTTTTGCTTTTGGGGACAGTACTAGTATACGGTATAACCGGTTCCTTTGAGTTTGATAAAATCTACGCTTTTCTTGAGCAATCAGGGGGGAGTATCCCAGTTTTATTGCGGATGGGCATTTTGTTGATCATCATCACCTTTATATTTAAGATATCAGCGGCGCCATTTCATTTTTGGTCGCCAGATGTTTACCAAGGATCTCCAGCAGTAATCATGGCCTTTATGGCTACAGTAGCAAAAACGGCAGCATTTGGCGGTTTTTTGCGGTTCATCAACTACGCCATTGCCCCGGTAAGTGAAATGTATGCGCCAATCATCGCAGTATTGGCGGGTTTAACGATGACGGTAGGGAACCTTATGGCACTGAATCAAACGAACTTAAAGCGTTTGTTGGCTTTTTCTAGTATTGCCAACGCCGGATATGTGTTGCTCGCTTTGGTGCAACTAGGAGATAATTCAAACAGCTCAGTACTATATTATTTGTTGGTTTACAGCATCGCCAATGTACTGACGATTGGCGTCTACCTGACGGCAAAAGAAACGACCGGCTTGGACAACATCGAAGGTCTTCGCGGATTGTACAAATCAAACCCGCCCTTGGCGTTTTGTTTGGCTTTGGCCATGCTGTCGTTAGCGGGCATACCTCCTTTGGCCGGTTTTGTAGGGAAATACGCCATTTTTGCTGATGCCATGCAACATGGTCAATTGGTATTGGTAATCATTGCCGCGCTGAACTCTGCTATTGGTATCTTTTACTACTTCCGGGTAATGATGATGGCGTTCCAAACCCAGGAAGAATTTCCGAAGGCGATCCCGCATGTTGTTGGATATAGCGCCGTATTGATCGTATGTATACTCGCTCTACTAGGATTAGGCATCATGCCTAATTTGGTATTGGGCGTGTTCAAATAAAGGCTAAGTTTGCTTGGCAATACCACGGAATGTCAAGGATGCTTTAATTCAAAGGCCATTTTAGGTTATGCCAGAATTAAGATTGCCAAAAAAGTGTTAAAAAAAACCGCTTAGTCAAAATTTTGGCTGGCGGTTTTTTTATTTTTCTCTATTTTGCCTTTGGAAATTTATGAAAACCCCATTTTTGGATAATCCCATCAACATTTTCCCAAGAACAATACGCTGTATAAAGGTTTATTCTCCGGTTTGGAGGTAAATCAGTATACCGTTTGAAAGATAGAAAAGATCGTTTAAAGCAGAATTTTGCAGTTTTTATGGAAGAAAACGTCAAAAATCCCTTTAAATGCTACAAAATTTTGTGCTTGCAAAGAATTTTCTTTTCTTTATCTTCACGGCCATTAGCTACTGTATGCAGTGGTTGATTTTAGAGTGCATTTTGTTAACCAATTATAATTGTTTACGTAATCGTAAGTAAAATCCTGATTAGCCATGAGTAAATCAAAACAAGTTGCTGCTAAGCCTGCTAACAATGTTTCTGGTCAATTTAGCTCCATCTTCGCGGTGGTAATGATTCCAGTATTGTTGGTAACGGCAATCCTTATTTTTCAAAACGTTTTAGGAGCTGGCTCCAATTTTGAAGGTGGTGACAACAAAAACCACCCGATTCCAGGAAATTTCTTGGGTATGATGTACAAAGGCGGTTTCTTGGTGCCTATTTTGATGATGAGCTTTATGCTTGTAGTTGCTGTTGCTTTTGAGCGTTTGTTCACATTGACAGTGGCAAAAGGTAAAGGTTCTATCAACACTTTGGTAAAGAAGGTTCAAGGTTTCTTGAATGCTGACCAAATTGATGCTGCGATTACTGAATGTAACAAGCAGAAGGGTTCAGTAGCGAACATCATTCGTTCTGGCTTGGAGAAGTACCGTGAAGTTTCTGGCGTTACCGATTTGGACAAAGACCAAAAATTGGCTGCTATCCAGAAGGAAGTTGAAGAAGCTACTTCTTTGGAATTGCCTTCTTTGGAAAGAAACTTGGTGATCCTATCTACCATGTCTTCTATTGCTACCCTTTTGGGTCTTTTGGGAACAGTATTTGGTATGATCCGTGCGTTCTCGGCTATCGCTACCAGTGGTGCTCCTGATGCAGTTGCGCTTTCTTCTGGTATCTCTGAGGCCTTGATTAACACAGCTTTGGGTATTAGTACTTCAGCTTTCTCGATCGTCCTGTACAACTACTTCACTACGCGTATCGACAAAATGACTTACGCTATTGACGAAGCAGGTTTCAGCATCGCTCAGAACTTTGCAGCTAAGCACCGTTAATCATTTTTTCAAAAAAAATTGCTCTGCCACACACCATTTTTGGGTGCCATTGCATCTTGGTATTCGGAGCAATTTTTTAACAAAACAGCTAAGTTATGCCAAAGGTTAAAATACCGCGGAAAAGCACGGCTGTTGACATGACCGCGATGTGCGACGTTGCCTTTTTGTTGTTGACGTTCTTTATCTTGACTACAAGATTCCGTCCTCAAGAAGTAGCGCAAATCAACATCCCCGCGTCGACAGCCCAGATCCCTGTACCGGATAAAAACATTTTGTCGATCCAGATCGACCCGAAAGGCAATGTTTATTTCGGTGTAGATGATCAAAATACCCGTGAGAAGCTGCTGTTTGCCATCAAGGAGCGCTTCAATCTGCCTGCTTTCAATGAAAAACAGGTAAAAGAATTCAAGTTGGTTGAAGTTTTCGGTTTTCCACTTGAGCAAATGCCGCAGTTTTTGGGTACCAAGCCTGAAGAGCGCAGCAAATTTCCTCAGCCTGGGATTCCAATTTCTGATGACAAAAACCAGTTGATTGACCTCATTTTGTTGGCTCGGAGAGCAAATCCCGAATTGCGGATTGCCATCAAAGCCGATAAGCTTACCAGCTATGAGGATGTCAACGCGGTGATCCAGACATTGCAAAAGCAGAAAGTCAACAAATTTAACTTGATCACAACTGGTCGTAGCGCAAGCAGCGATAAGGAGTAATCGAAGGCAACCCAATTATTGACCTCTAAAAATTTGCAATAATGGCAGAAATGATCGTCCCCGATAAAGGGGGGAAAGGCGGAAAAAAACGCGCGAAGAAACAGTCCACCCGGGTGGACCTTACAGCGATGGTGGATATGGCCTTCTTGCTACTCACTTTCTTCATCTTGGCAACTACTTTCAACAAGCCCAAAGCAATGGAAGTAAATAAACCAGCTAAAGAAGATGATGCAAAGAAAGAAGACCTGCCAGCTATCAAACAGTCAAAGACGTATACCATCATGATGGGTAAAAACGATATGGTTTACTGTTATACGGGTAGTGATAATGACCCCAACGTAAAAGTAGATAGTACGTTTTTCTCACGCAGCGGTTTGCGTTCTTTGATCAAGGATCGTCAGCGTGCAGTAGCACAAAGATGGGGCAATCAGGACGAATTGTTCGTTTTGATCAAACCACTACCTGACTCCAAATACCGCAATATGGTTGATGTATTGGATGAAATGGCCATCACCGGCGTAAAACGTTACGCCATCATTGATGAATTCAATGAAATCGATGACCTGATCATCAAGCTATCGGGTAACCGTAAGCCAGATGCAGTGAAAACCGCGAATGTTGTTGTACCATCTTCTAAATAAGCAAACAACCATTACTCATGAATACCAATGAATCGCCAAAGAGTGGTTTGCCAGCGGACATCATGAAGGTTGATCTGAACGACATCATCTTTCAGAATCGGAATAAAGAATACGGTGCTTACCAGCTTCGTAAACTTTATGATCGCTACATGACGAGAGGCGGTCTCTTGACCATCTTCCTTTCTGTCTTCTTAGCTTTGCTTCCGACTATCGTAAGAATTGTTCGTGCAGCTCTTCCTAAAACTGAAGAAACGCTTAACATTTCTGTTGAGCTAGCTGAGCCGCCGCCATTGGATCCCAACACGCCGCCGCCGCCTCCGCCGCCGCCAGTTGAACCTCCGCCTGCGAAACCTACTATCGCTTTCGTTGCGCCTGTCGTAAAGAAAGATGAAGAGGTTATTGAAGAAGTTCCACCACCAACCGTGGAGGAAATGAAAGACATCGACGTGAGTACTAAAACTCAGGAAGGTGCTGACAACGGTGTTGCTGAAGGTATTGGCGATGAGCCAACCGAAGAAGCGCCACCGCCAGTGGTGGAAGAAGTAAAAGCGAAGCCGCAAGAAATCTTCAAAGTGGTAGAGCAAATGCCTGCTTTTGAAGGGGGTAACGCTGCACTCTTTAAATACCTTGGCGAAAACCTCAAGTACCCGGTAATGGCGCGTGAAAACGGCGTTGAAGGTACGGTTGTCGTTCAGTTCGTAGTAAACGAAGACGGTTCTATCGTAACTCCTGCCGTTGTACGTGACATCGGTGCAGGTTGCGGTGAAGAAGCGCTACGAGTTGTGAAAGGAATGCCCAAGTGGCAGCCTGGTAAACAGCGCGGTAAAGCGGTACGGGTGCAGTTCAACCTGCCAATCCGCTTCAAACTCGAATAATCACATTTGATGTTGTAGATATCCAGAAGAAGCCCAACTGGCTTCTTCTGGAACCATCTACAGGGTCGTCTATCTTTATTGCCATGAACTATCTGCAAACCGCTATAGCATTTTTGGTAAGCCTAATCTATATAGGTATAGGTGTTTCTGCAGTCTTATTTCATTTTTCTCCCATTCCAGTATTAAATATCCTCTTTTGCCTCGTTTGCATAGCTTACGGAATTTTCCGTTTGCGGAGAGGATTGGCTATTTTGAAGAAGCAATCATCCCTATGAAATCTTGGAGGATCTATTATGGTGCCTTTTTTTTGATCGCACTGACCGGCTGTTCTACATCGCAAGAAAATACGCTCGACGGTCCAACTTCTGGTCGTATCAGCATTGCAGCAGATAATACGCTGTTCCCCATTGTAGATGCTGAAGTAGATATTTTTGAGCATACTTATCATCAAGCTCAAATTGATGTCAAATACCTGCCTGAAGTCCAAGCATTCAACCAACTTTTGATGGACAGCGTCCATTTGGTTGTTGCAACTCGCCTCCTCAACGAAAAAGAAAAAGCCTACTTTGCCAAAATTAAAATTACACCCCGAGTTATGCAAATTGCCACCGATGCAATGGCCTTGATGATTCACCCCCAAAACCCCGATACAGCGCTGAACTGTCAAGAAATTCTTAAAGTTTTAAGCGGTGAAGTGACCAGCTGGAATCAGTTGAGTCCGAATAACAGAACGGGAAAAATAACGCTGGTTTTTGACAATGCCAATTCAAGCACCGTTAGCTATGCGTTGAATTTAATTGAAAAAAAACAGCTGCCCCCCAATGCCTATGCGCTCAAAACGAATACAGCGGTGGTGGATTATGTAGCCAACCATCCAGGAGCAATTGGAATCATTGGATACAGCTGGATCAGCGATTATGATGATCCCTTGACGAAAAAGTTGCGTCGGGATGCCCGATTGTTGTCCATAAGCCCTTGTGATAGCGATTCGCCAGTCGTAGAATATTTCAAGCCTTATGCCGACAACCTAATTGGCAAATTGTATCCCTTCCCCCGCAATGTATACGTGATCAGCAGAGAAGCGTATTCAGGGTTGGGATCAGGTTTATCGGCCTTCTTAGGCGGCGAGATCGGTCAACGGATCATAAAAAAAGCGGGTATACCACCTTATTATAAGGTTGAATACAATATCGAACTTAGTTCGAAACCAATTAAAGTCGAGTAATTTAAAACAACGGTAACCATTAAAATTTTCTGGCAATGAAGAAACTAGTGCTGTGGATCACCTTATCATTGATTTCCCAAATCACCTTCGCTCAGACGCTGCAAGAAGGCATATCCCTTTTGGAAAACGAAAGTATTTCCGCAGCGCGTCGGGTATTTCGTTCTTTAATCAACAAAGGGCCTAACGCCGACGCCAACTATTTCTTGGCGGAGTGTTATTATTTGGATGAAGAAAAACAAGATTCGGCGATTTATTTTTACAACCAAGCGTTGAAAATAGACGATGTAGCGCCTTTGGCACACGTTGGTCAAGGTAAAATGCTGTTAGACAAGAAGCAACCACTTGACGCTCAAAAGTCTTTTGGCCGTGCAGTCCGTTATGCCAAGAAAAACCCAGGCGAAGCATATGCTCAAATCGGTTTGGCTTATTTGCATAGCCAATACCCGAATGTGGATGAAGCGATCAAAAACCTGACTTTGTCACGTGATAGCGACAATAAAAATGCCCGCTTCTTTATGCTTTTGGGCGATGCTCAAATGGTGAAAGATCAAGTAGGCGACGCTTTGTCGAACTATGAATTTGCGGTTAGCCGGGATAAAAACAACCCGGAGATCTTGATGAAGATCGCACGTACTTACATCAAATCGGGTATTCCTGATGTTGCTCAAGAAAAATTGGAGCAATTGGTAGCGGCATTTCCAGCGTATGCTCCTGCTTACAAAGACTTATACGAGATCTACTTTACCAAAAAGCAATACTCTAAAGGTTTGCCTTTGTTGGACAAGTACGTGAGCTTGGTAAAAGACGATGTGGAGCAACGCGCTCGTTTGGTACGCTTCTTGACTTACCAAGCAAAAGATTATGATCGCGCTATCACCGAAGCCAATGTGGTATTGCAGCAAGATCCTAACAACTATACCATGTACCGTTGGTTGGCTTGGGCACAGTTCGAAAAAGGCAACTTTAAAGAGTCTTTGGAAAATTCCAAGAAGTTCTTTGCAGCTGTCGGCACTCGTCGTACGTTTAGCACCGATTATGAGTATTATGCTAAAGCTGCGGCTAAAGTGGGCGATACTGAAACTGCAGGCGCTAACTTTAAAAAAGTATTAGAGTTAGATAGTACCCGCATTGAGATTTATGACTTGATGGGTAAGATGTACTATGATGCTAAGAAATACGAACCTGCTTCTCAGGCATACCAATTGAAAATTGAAAAAGGCAAGCCGGTTAGTACCGATTATTATTACCTGGCCAATAGCTTGTACCAAATCAAGAAATTTGTTGAAGCTGACTCGGCTTTTGTAAAGGTTACTACTTTGAACCCTACTTTTGCTACGGGTTGGTTGATGCGCGCCCGCATCAACAAATCTTTAGATGCTGCTGGACCAGAAGATTCAACTTATCCAGCCGCACCATTCTATCAGAAAGTGATTGAATTGGGCGAAGCGGATACTTCTGGCAAATTCAACAAAAAGAGTTTGGTAGAGGCCTATAATTATGTTGCTTCCTCTTGTTATTACAAAAAACCTGAGGCAGATGTTAAGACTGCCTTGGCTATGTTTGAGAAAATCTTGGTTCTAGAACCAGATAATATCGATGCAAAAGGCAACGTCGAAATCTTGAAGAATCTGCCGAAGAAATAAGTCAATCGAATTGTTCAACAAAGAGTCCGAAACGAGTACGTTTGTTTCGGACTTTTTTGTTTTTAGGAAATTCGCGTTTTAAAGTTTTGCCCAATTCTTTTTGAAAAAATTCCCCCCCTCCACCCACCATTCTATCTCTGTTTTGCATCTAGCTTTTTAATACCAATTAATACAATTGTAAAGGTTTTAAAAATTGATAGCCAAGGGTTTAATCACCTTAACTGGCCACTATTGCTATGCCTTTTTTTATTGCCAAACTTAAAAATACCGACCAATTATGGCAGAAATGATCAACAATGCTATTCAAAAAGGAAGCAAAGAATCTAAACCGCGATCAAAAAAACACCCCATACGCATAGACTTAACCGCGATGGTGGATCTGGCTTTTTTGCTGCTCACTTTCTTCATTTTGGCAACAACATTTAAAAAAGACAAGGCCATGCAGGTCATCAAGCCCGCTAAAAATGAAGACCAGGCACAACCCACGGAGATCGAAGAAACTAAGACCCTGACTCTGGTTTTGGGAAAAGACAACCGCGTTTTTTGCTACGTGGGCGCTGATGATGCAGCCGATGTTACTGTTGACAGTACCTTTTTTTCCAGATCAGGGTTACGAGCAAAAATCAGATCCCGCCAGCAAGAAGTTGCTCAGCAATGGGGATCCGCGGACGAACTATTCATATTGATCAAACCGCTAGCGGATGCGCAATACCGCAACATGGTAGATGTATTGGATGAAATGGCCATCACTGGTATTAAGCGCTATGCGATAATTGATGATTTCAGTGCCATTGATGAGCAAATTATCCATAAAACCGGAAATCGCAAACCGCAATTGTGAGAATCAAAGTTTACTCAACTTAGAGTGTGTTTGGTTTTTAGTTCGCGCTGCAAATGGCCAAAATTTACCCCAACTTCGTTACGAAAATACTCATGTAGCGCTGACCTGCCCCGACAAAGTCGGGGTACACTCTCCCGACTTTGTCGGGATTTTCAACGTTTTTCGTGCCTCGTTGGTGCAAATTTTGACTCATTTTCGCCTACGAACTAAAAACCCAAACACACTCTTAAAAACCCAATCTTATGTCAATCAAACCATTGCCTAAAAATGGCTTACCTGTAGCTACTACACCTGAGGTTGATCTACTAGATCTCCTTTTTCAAAACCGCAATAAGGAGTATGGCGCTTATCAACTCCGCAAACTCTACAATCGGTACATGACCCGTGGCGGCTTGCTGACCATTGCGTTGTCGGTTTTACTAGCCGCTATGCCTTCGCTTGCGAAATTGGTAAAAGCAGCGTTCCCCAAAGACGATACGATGACGACGGTTGTTGATCTTATGCCGCCGCCAGAAATGGAAACCACTACGCCGCCGCCAGTTCCACCGCCAGTTGAACCCTTGCCGGCTCGGCCCACGCTTACTTTTTTAATTCCTAAAGTGGAGGAGGATGAAAAAGTACTGGAAGAGGCATTACCGCCAACGGTAGAGGAAATGCAAAACGTTGACATCAGCACCAAAACCCGAGATGGCGTGGAGGGCGGCGTGCCTGAGGGGATTGGAGAAGAGCGTTCGGAAGAAGTAGTACCGCCAGCTGTAGAGGTGGAAAAACCCGTGGAGGATAAAATTTTTGTCATTGTAGAGCAAAGACCGTTTTTTGAAGGTGGAGACGCCGCTCTTTTCAAATACCTGAGCCAAAATTTGCTTTACCCTACGCTTGCCCGCGAAAATGGAATAGAAGGCACGGTGGTTATTCAATTTGTGGTCAATACGGATGGCTCAATTGTTAACACGAACATAGCGCGTGATATCGGCGGAGGATGCGGCGAGGAAGCCCTGCGGGTTGTTCGCGGTATGCCCAAATGGCAAACAGGAAGACAGCGAGGCAAAGCAGTAAGGGTACAGTTTAATCTGCCGATTAGATTTAAGCTGCAAGAGTAGAAGAAAGTTTTTGTACAATCAAGTTTGGAGAAACAGGTCGAGTGGCCGGAACATGTAGGTTTGTTTCGGTTACTTTTTTTACAAGAAGCACGATACTTTGTTATTTAGCTGCCCTTTAGATTCCCGAAGGGAATGTATGTCTATAGCCTGTAGCACCAGTATTGCCCAAATCCCGAAGGGATTATATGTTTATATTATGAAAAATAAACATATAATCCCTTCGGGATTTGGAAAAAAGACACTAGACCGTGCTATAAATATACATTCCCTTCGGGAATAAAATAGCGTCTGGTTATATACAAAAGCCTAGCAATCGATGCCCAAATCAAAGGCTAAAAAAAAATTGCTTATTTTGCGCCAAATTATGGTACCCTTTGTCCCGTACCATTCACGCGCAAGGAATCAAGGATATGAAGGAAGTCGTCAAAAAAGTGCTCAAAAGCTTACCCATTGCTTTTACCCAAAATCAACGCTATGATCGGCAAACCCAGGCGGTTATCAAACGGGTTTGTAAACCGAATAGCAACTGCATTGATGTAGGCTGTCATAAAGGGGAAGTGTTGGACATTATGCGCAAAGCAGCGCCGCAAGGGCAGCATTTTGGCTTTGAACCCATTCCAGATTTGCACCAGCAATTGGTGGCAAAATACCAAGGTACGGAATCAACCATCGTAGACCTGGCCTTGAGCAACGAAACGGGTACAGCGAGCTTCAATTACGTGGTCTCTAATCCATCGTATAGCGGACTCAAAAAAAGACAATACGACCGCGCCAATGAGGTGGATCAAATACTGACCGTAAAAACCGAAAAATTGGATCTTTTTTTACCTGCTGATTTTCAAGTGGATTTAATCAAAATCGATGTAGAAGGGGGGGAGTTGCTGGTTTTGGAAGGCGCGGTAGAAACTTTAAAACGCTGCCAACCCGTCGTTATTTTTGAACATGGTCTTGGCGCCTCCGAGTTTTACAACAGCACACCAGTAAAGGTTTATGATCTATTTTCAGCAGCCGGTTTGCAGGTATCGTTGATGAAAAATTGGTTGGATGGACTTCCCGCGCTGTCGAAACTGGAATTTGAAGCGCAGTTTTTCAAGAAATTGAATTACTATTTTATTGCCTATAAAGCAAAAGTGTAGCTTCCCCACCAACTTTGCCAATCTGCTTTTGATCCAGCCGGGGTTGCTTCCATGGTCACAATTGAAACCATCGACGGCCCTTTTTTTAATTGGAAAGACACATTGCCTTGTTTGTCAGATAATTGGGCTATTTCCGTGTATACTTTATCGATTCTATTCCAATACCTTATTTTTGCACCAGCCAGCGGTTTTCCATGAAAAAGGATTTGAAAGGAAAGGGCATCACCTGGGGCAAGCGTATAAGGGTTTTTGGATGGAATGATCTCTAAGGTCATTTTGGTATTAACCGCAAAAGAAGCCGTTGTTTTATCACCCACTTGAATTAAAGTCTTGGCGCAACGCGCAAAAAATTCCTTACTTTGGAGGTTCTGTTCTTTTCTTTTTTCTCTTAATGCAATTACATTATCCAAACCATCTTCTTTCAGATAGCTCAAAAATTTAGCGGCCTCAAGTTCAATGTATTTATTGCCAGTTTGTAAGGCATAGAGGTACGAACCTTGCTCATCGTGGGTAACATCACTCCCTTTTTGACCCAATTTAGCGGTTAGGTCGGTCGTTTTTTTCCCAAAAAACTGTTTAAAAAAAATGGGTTGGTAGGATTTGGATACCCAGGGTTCGCCTTGGAAATATTCGCCTACTAAAACGGCAATATTGACTTCTTCTCCCAATCCTGGCCGGAAATTGCTAGGCAGTAAATAAAATTCATGGGCAAAAACAAAGGTTAAGGTCAAAAAAGTCAACAAACCGATACTGATCCAGCTCTTCATAAAAATAGAATTTTGTTGATTGAAAAATCTACTGGGTGTATTTCAAGTAAATATAAGGAAAGAGCCTTAATAAATCGACATCAATTCCTGACGATTTATTAAGGCTCATTTCTTGCCAACCGGTAAAACCATTTATCTCATAATCCGCATCATTCCTCCCGGATTATTATTCGTTTTGGCAAAACCCTTGATGGAGTAAGTAAAACTCAACAAGAAATACCGCGCCAAGGAGGTGACGTTTTGATCCGAAATGGAGTTCAAATTCACTTGGCGACTGATTCCCTTGTTTTTGTTCAAGATATCGTAAGCACCAAATTTCAATTGTCCTTTATTGGCTTTTAGGAAGAACCAAGAAAGGGAAGCGCCCCAAATCGGAATGTCTTGGTTGAATCCGTTGTTGAGACCACGGTATTGTTGGTAATTGAGATCCGTAGTGATATTGAGTTTGTTATCGGCAAAAGGCACCCTAAGATCTGCCGTATACTCGTAAGTGAAATAGGCTAAACTTGTTGTGGTATTCACCGAATTGGCCGTGTTGGAGTAGTTGACTCGAGCGCCTACGGACCAGTCCCAGATTTTTTTCACCTGATTTTCCAATCGCAGTCCAGAGTTGGGAGTGCGGGTAGAGGCAATATTCCGCGCATCGTTGATGAAGTTGATGCTGCGGGTGAAATTTAATCCTGCATCCACACTGTAGCGCATTTTAATGGCTTTGATCCTACCGCCATAATTAAAACGGCTGATGATGCGGTAATCATCTGGCACGTTTACTGGCGTGCTGGTGGTGACCAAACGATCGCTAATACTTTGGGTGTTTTGAATGCGATTGTGGGTATAGGTAAAGTTGACAAACGCAAACAAGTTGCTAAAATTGAATTGATTGAAGTTGATATAACGGAGGTTGAAATTGTGGTCGTACTCAGGGCGCAAATTGGGGTTCCCTTGGTAAATGTTTAGCGGGTTGGTCAAATTGGGAACTGGCTGCAATTGCGTAATGCTCGGTTCGTTGATGTCGGTATCGTAATCAAAAACCAAGTTTTTGGTTTGTGATATGCTGTAGCGCATCCGTACCGTAGGGAGGATATTGGTAAATGAACGGCGAATGTTTGTCTCCTGGGTTATCAGTACGCCATTCAACTGCGCCTGTTGGAAGGTAAGGCCGGTCGTGAAATTGAACTTTGGGTTCGCAATTCGGTAGTTTAAGCCCGCCCGGTGAAAATTGAAATCGTTGCGGTAATTGTTGCTGTACTTGGGCGAAAAGACCAAGCTACCATCGGTTTTTAAATCGTACACTTTGCGGTTATTATCGTTACCGCGGTGGTTGTAGGAATAATTGGCCTCTAAGTACTGACCCCGTTTGATCGGTTCGGTATAAGAAGCGCGGATGTTGTAGGTCAAACGATCGTTCAGCGAGTTGCTTTGTTGATTGAGCAATTGTTGCACCGTTGGTGTACTTGTTTGGAAATAATTATTGGTAGATTGGTTGGCGCCGTCGCTGTGATTGTCGATAACCGCTAGTGCTACCGTGGTATTGAAATTTCGCCCTCTTTTGTTCAATTTAATGCGGTACAAAAGTGAAGTATTGAGGTTGATGCCCCAACCTTTGGTATTGTTGGTTTGGTTACTGGAGTTGCGGGGTTGTAGTTCAGAAGTTGTACTTATGGAGTTGGATAAGATATCTTGCTGACTTTGGCTGTAAGAAAGTCGCGTAATCATCCGCAGTGACTGCGTGCTATCAATCTTGTGATCCAAAGTAAAGTTGAGCCGGTGATTGGCGTTTTTGTCTTGCTGACGGGAAGTATCATTCTGAAAATAGCTACTGCCTTTCAAAAAGTTTTCTTGGCGACTTTTTTTGTCGGTCTGTTTGTCAAAACCGCTGTACGAATAGCTGCCATTGAGCTGGGTCTTTTTACTAAATTCATGGTTGAAGTTAAGACCGGTAGCCACCGTGGTTGTAAAACCATAATTGCGGCCAAAATCAAGTGGTATACCATCAGAATTGGCTGAACCGCCATTACCCGTAATGATGCGACCACCGCCGCCGCCGCCACCTGAAGGCATGCCGCCCAGGAAATCAGCATATTCTGAAATAGAAAACCCTTGTTTGTTGGTATTATTGGCCATGCCGATGAACGACAATTGCTCGTTCTTTTTAAAGCGGTTGATGTTTGCTCGGCCTTCAAAACGATTGGGGCTGCCCCCGCCAGCACTTGCCGTACCAAAAGTACCGTTTTCCCGGTCTTTTTTCAGCGTGAGGTTGATCGTTTTTTCCCGTTGGCCATCATCGACTCCGCTAAATTCCGATTGATCGGATTGTTTGTCAAATACTTGTACTTTATCCACCGCATCGGCAGGTAAGTTGCGAGTGGCTGTTTTGGGATCGCGACCAAAAAATTCTTTACCGTTGACCAACACGCGGGTTACCGTTTCGCCTTGCGCTTTTACGGTACCGTCTTTATCCACATCTACGCCGGGCAATTTTTTTATCAAATCTTCTACCGTTGCATTGGGAGCAGTTTGGAAGGCGCCAGCATTGAATTCGATGGTGTCTTTGCGCAGGCGCATGGGCTCGCGTTCGCCGGTCACTAACGCTGCATCTAGTAATTTACTTTGCGGTTCAAGTTGAATATCGCCAGCATCAACAGCGTTTTGATCCGCAGGAGCAGTAAGGGCTTTTTTGATGGTACGGTAGCCTAAAAAGCTAACCTGTAGCACATAATTGCCCGGTTTGATGCCAGAAATTTCAAAACTACCTTTATCGTTGACTAAAGCGAAGCCAGTGAGGAGGGAATCTTTGGCTTGCATCAACATAACTGTTGCGCCAACAAGTGGTTTTTTCAAGGTATCATTTACCGATCCCGTGACTTTTGATTGGGCGAAAATACTGGTAATGCCTAAAATGAATAAAAATAAACTTAGGAATAAGTGCTTCATAATGAACAGTATTGGATGATTTCAAAGCATGCTAAGTTGATTGCATGAGTTTTAGATAAGAGCTTGTTCAGATTTTGCCTCAGGGAGCCCAGAATCCGAAATTCTGGACAAGCTCTAGAACAAAGATACCTAGCGGCATTTTTAAGTGCGGTTAATTGCCATTGATTAATGGTTAAAAAAGGTTAAATTATATGCTCGAAAGCTGGAATAAGACGGTAATTCGGGTTCGAATGCCGACACATACAATATCAAATTGTATTTTTCATGAAAATTTCTTACCCAAAATTACTCTCCCGAGGTTTCAACAACGTTGTTGTAGCGCTTTCTGATTGGGAGGTGGGCAAGCTTTTTGAACCTGCAGAAGAAGGGGCAATGCTGGCGGAAGCGGAAAAAATGCAATACGCCAACGGCGTCAATGATTTGGTAGTCAATTTTTGTCGCCTAGATTTTAAAATCGCTAGTCCACAAAGCATGTTGGTGATGGAACGGCTTTATCCGCTCGAGTTTAAGGAGTTTGAATTGGAGCGCCGGCAATTGTGGTTCGAGGTGTTTGAATACGAGATTCGCCAATTGCACCAAGCCGGATTTGTACATCGGGATTTGTTGCGTTTTGAGTTCAGTATCGGCTTGGTATTTGACAATATACTGCTCACCGAAAAGGGACTACGTTTGGTGGATGTCGGTATCTCAAGTATAATCCAAGTTGCAGATGATCGGATATTTCAATCGATGGTACAAAAGGAATTGGACGAATTAGCACAGTTCAAGGATTTTTTTCTAAAGTAACCTTCGATCCAATCGGTGTCGGGGTTCAAAAAAAATCTTGCGATTCGTCAGATCCAACGCACACATATTTCCCATTCCTTCTTGGTCATATACACATCCATTGTCAATGTTGGCGATGCGTAAAGTTTCAAAGGTATCCCATTGTTTTTCGATCGCCAATCGCGGAATCGGCGTATGTCCATGAATGATGTAGCGCTCGCCAAGCCAAGTGTAATCGGTCTTTTGGTACCAATTGCGCATCCACAACATGGTTTGCTCCCGCTTAAACGGATCTTCCTGGTAACGAAAATCCAAGCCACCGTGGACAAAAATATAAGGATCGGCGAGATGATAGAACGGTAGCTCGGTGATGAAATCTATATAAACGCGAGGGATGTCGATCACCTCATTGGCTTTAAAACTATCCAGCGTGGCGCGTCCGCCATTTATTTCAAATCGTTTCACTTCGATTTGAGTGTAAAAGAGGGCATCAAGCAGCATTTGCTCGTGATTACCACGCAGACAATACAAGTTGAAGCCCTGTTGCTGTAATTCAAAGATATGATCAAATACCTGCTTGGTGTGGGCTCCGCGGTCTACAAAATCACCCAATAGAAACAACTCGTCCTGTTTGGTTAGTCCCAAACGATCAAGGATAGACTGGAAGGTGAAAAAACAACCGTGAATGTCAGAAATGGCAATTTTGCGCATTTTTCCAATTTGTAGGTAAAGTTAAGATCTTTGCTCCGAATGAATACCAAAAATGCAAGGAACCTTCTTGAAAAGGAGTTGTTGAAATTGAGCAAAAAATGGGCAAACGATCACAAAAAATATTATCTTTGCCGTCCGTAAATATTTACTTGGTCTCGTAGTAGAATGGATACTACGTGGGTCTCCGGAACCCAAGATGCAGGTTCGATTCCTGCCGGGACCACTTCCAAAGCCTTGAGTGTCAAATCTCAGGGCTTTTTTGTTGCTGGGAAAAAACAAAAAACCGAGACCAGATACGCAATGATCTGGCCTCGGTTTTGATGTATGTTGCAAGCTAACTTAGCAATTAAGCACGCGCAAAACGAGATTTACGTGGTCTATCACCACCGCCGCCTTCTCTGCGTTTTTCGTAACCACCTTTTTCGTAACCGCCTTTTTTCTCGTATGGGCGACCATTGCCGCTGCTGCTTCTTGAATCGTTGTTGCGAGGAGGGCCGCTACGGAATTCACGATCAGGGCGTTCACGTCTTTCTTCAACGAATTCTGGCAATTCTTGTACGTCTTTTTCGACAGGTAGATTGTATTTGATGAGTGCAGCAGCCAAATCATCGCTAGAAATGCCAGCATCATTCAATTCTTTAACAATCGACTCGTATTTGTCCAAACCGCCCGCTTTTACCAAGCTGGTCAACAACTCCATAAAGCGTTGTTTTTTCAGCAGGTTTACTTCGCGAAGGGTAGGGATTTGTTGTTTTTCGATTTTAGCTTTGGTGTAACGCTCAATGTCATTCAAGCGGTAAAAGTCTTTACGACCGGTAACAAAGCTAAAGGCGATACCTGTTTTTCCAGCACGACCAGTACGACCGATGCGGTGTACATAGTATTCAGGATCCAAAGGAATATCGAAGTTGAAAACGGCGTCTACATCGTTGACGTCGATACCGCGAGCGGCAACGTCGGTAGCTACCAAAACCTGGAGCGAACCATCACGGAAAGCGGTTAACACCTGATTCCGCTGGGTTTGATTGAGGTCGCCGTGGATAGCTTTTACGCTCAATCCCAGGTTTTTCAAAGTCAAAGCCAGTTCGTCAGCAGTGCGCTTGGTGTTGGTGAACACAATGGAGCGGTTCAAGCTATTCATCTCGAACAATCTTGAAATCAAAATCGGGCGAGCCGAGTTTGAAGTTTCAAAAAAGATCTGTTCAATTGAGTTGTTGGTCAGTTTTTCCTGAACCACCTTGACGTGAACCGGCTTGTTTTGATAATTGCGGGCAATGTCCATAATTGGTTTGGGCATTGTTGCAGAAAACAAAACAGTTTGGCGAGACCCGGGCATTTGTTGCAAAATGTTCTCGATGTCTTCACGGAAACCCATGTTCAACATTTCATCTGCTTCATCCAAAACGATGGTGTTAACTTGAGCAAAGGACAAAGTCCGACGCTCCAAGTGATCCATGATTCGGCCTGGAGTACCCACAATTACTTGTGCGCCTCTTTTTAGCTCTTGGATTTGTTTTTGGATGGAATCGCCGCCATAAATGGCTACAATGCTGACGTCTTTTTTGAATTTAGCCAGTTTACGCAATTCAACTGCAACTTGGATGGCCAATTCGCGTGTAGGGCATACAACTAATGCCGATACATGCTTAGCGCCTTCCGGCAAGTTTTCCAAAAGTGGGATACCAAATGCGGCAGTCTTGCCTGTACCCGTCTGTGCCTGTCCGATGAGATCTTTCCCTTCCAATAAATGCGGGATTGCCTCAGCCTGAATAGGCGTAGCGTCCGTGAAACCCATCTCGGTTATTGCACGGCTCATTTCCTGGCTCAAAGCCAAGTCATTGAAATTCATTTTTTTCATTATCTTTTATTAGACTAGATGGGCTACAATTGCAGACTGAGGGCGAAATTAATGCGGGACAGATAGCTATAGCCTTTCTAGTAGGCGCTGCAAAATTGGTGCTATTTATTGGATTTTCCAAATAAAAAGACTTTGCGTATTCAGAAAAATTAAGTACTTAAAGCGCAAAGCGGGTTTTGCCAAATAATTGAAAAACACCAAAAGAAAATAGCAAAGGAGATTTGTTGGTTTGAGTAAACGGCGTAGTTTATTTGGAATTAATTTATGTTACTTTTTTGTAAATTTTTAAAAAACAAGCTCAATCCGCCTTGCAAAGAACGATTAAGCTTGTTTTTTACTAAAGCTTTTGAAAATTTCGTACTTAAGGAACGGTTAAACAATAAGTGCTCACTTTGGCCTTGCTCTTTCACCGCCACTCTTCCTATCTTTTTCGTTAAAATGCACCACATTGCGCCTCAAAAGATAGTTGATTGACGGCAAAATAGCAGCGGCAAAAGCGAGCACTTATTATTCACCCGTTCCTAAGCACTCATACCTATTGACAAGTAAGATTGGCGTTTCAAAGCAATGAGGATGGCATTGAAATCGACTTGCACCAATTCTTTATGGATGATCAGCGAATCAGCACGACCTTCAATTTTAGTGAATAGCCAGCGTACGATGTCTTCGGTGGAGTCGTTCTCGCCGAAGCTGAGGTACATACGAATGGTTTCGCGATAACCTATGGAATTACCTTGGTGGTTGTCGTCAATGGTGATCTGGGCGCGAGTACCCGGAATTTTATAGCTGTCGCCATAAACCAACCAACGGTAGTAAGTGCCAAAAAGATGGTATTTTAGATCTTTATCCGCGGTGTTGATTTCAATTTTCATGCGATCAAAGGCGAAACGGGCATCACGCTGAAGGTAATCCTCCCAATCGGCACTATGGGTATTGGGATCATTTTTGAAATGATCCTCTATCCGGCCTGCCAAGTGTTCGATGATCTGAAATTTTTCAGTAGCCAATTCGCGGACGGTTTCGTCGCCAAATTTTTCAAAATTATCGGGATGGTAACGTACACGAAGTTCGCGAAGGAGTTCGCGATAGGAGTGGGGATTGAGTTCTTCAATGGGTTTGCCAAAGAATTTAACTATTGATTCTTTTTCCTGAAGACTCAGGGGCCGATGGTCCATAGTTTTAGTGTTTGAAACGAATGTAAAATAATTTGGGGATTAAACAAAAGCTAGCTAAATAAAGATCAAAAAATGCCTACATTTAACCTTTAGAGCTCGTTCAAATTTTGGATTCTGGGCTCCATGAGACAAATTTTATTTCATGCTTCGTTAAAATTTTCGCCGTATTGCCCGCATACGGCTGTAAATTTTGCCTCGCCTGAAATAATATTTGCTCTCCTTCGCCTCAGATCCAAAACCCGAACAAGCTATTACTTTTTCCCAAATCGGCGTTTTCAGGAGTTCTGATCAAGGTCAATAACGGTAAAAATCAGTATACTTCGCCATCGTTCAGGCTATTTTTTTAACAACTACCAATACACATGGGAAAAACCAGCAGCGACTGGCGGCTGACGATCTTGTTCTGCTTTTTGAGCCTGTCGGTGTGGGCTCAAGAGCCGGCGCCCCTTTCCGCAGCCGATACGGCTAAACAAAAAAATGAACCCATTCCCTTGCCAAAGTTGGCAGAGGCATTTGGCAATACCACCCTTTATTTGCGCAGCGAGTTGTATCCGGTATTGCGAAATCCAATTGTAACGGAGATAGCTCCTTCTGTTGATTCCCTACGCGGCGATGTACAAGCTATTACTGGAATCTCTGCTTATGTTTGGGATCAACAAGTGGCTACCCGCATCAGCAGCGGCTTGGTGAATAAATGGCGGGGCTTATATCGGCAATCGACCGGTTATGAGCGCGACTTAGCGAATTATTCTGACCAGTTGGAGCAGATTCGAGACGAACTCAAGCGCCAACAAATCATCTGGACGCTTACTCAAGCCAGCTTACCTAAAGACATACCGAACGCTATCAATTTTCGCATCGATACTTTACAACAAGAACTACAGCGGGCAGATTCATTGCTCACCGGGCGTTTTAATGAATTGTTGTCGTTGCAAAACCGCGTGCTCGACATCAAATTGATGGGACAATACCATATGGACAATATGGAGCGCTTGGAACAATTGGAGCTACAAAGTTTATTGAGCAATCGGCGCGAGCCCTTGCCCAATTTATCCTGGCGTGGCAAACCCGCTACGGCAGCCGAGAATTACCGCAAAGTAGCTTTGGATTACTTCCGTACCGAGTTGTCAGAGTTTTTGCGCAACAACCGGGAGCGCATGATTCTGCATTTACTGATATTTATTGGTTTGGGGTTGTTTTTCTTTTTGGCCAATTCATTTTTCAAAAAAGAAAACAATGGCAAGCAAGACAACGAGTTTAATCTAGCTAGCGAAGTGATTTTGTCGCAACCGCTGACAACGGCGTTTTTGATTTCTCTGTTGCTTAGTTCTTTGTTGTATCCCAACCGCCCAGCAATTTTTAGTGATTTGATTGTAATGGGATTGGTGGTGCCTTTTATAGTGGTGATACCTAGGTTTGTTATCCGTTCCAATCGCTGGAGTATCTATTTGGTGGGCGGGTTGTTTTTTTTACACCTGATGCTTAAATCGGCGATTATCAATCAAGTCATTTTTCGCTGGTTTATGCTGGTGGAAAGCTTATTGCTGGCGTTATTTTTCTTTTCAGTCGGACTTCGCGAAAAACAATGGTTCCGGGAATCCAAAACCAGTGCTACCTTTTATAGCGTGATGCAATTGTTGTCACCTATCTGTTTGGTGATTGCTAGTATGGCCGCATTGGGTAATTTGTCGGGGTATGATACTCTGGCAGAAGTTTTCAATTTGGCATTGGAGCGAATATTATTGGTAGGGCTCATTGCTTTTAGCGGGGTACTGATTTTGGATGGATTATTACGCGTAGGGTTAAACTATCGCCCGGTAGAACCAGGAACGCCTAGGTTTATACGCAGAAACAACATTTTCCTAGCGGCGGGTGTCGTATTTCGTTGGTCGGCGGTCATTTCCTGGTTTATTTTTGCTTTGATTTTTCTACGCCTTTTTGACCCCATCCGCGTGGTATTCGAACAATTCTGGTTGTTGGGATATAGTTTCGGACAATTGCGACTTACCGTAGGGAGTGTTTTGGGTTTTATTTTGATTATTATAGTCTCTTGGCTATTGGGCAAGTTATTACAAATACTATTGGAGGATGAAATATTGCCACGCTTTAAATTGGAGCGCGGTGTACCGATGGCCATTGGCGTGATAGTACGTTATGGTATGTTATTGCTGGGGATACTGCTGGCTTTATCGAATGCCGGGTTGGATTTTCAAAAACTCAGCATTTTGGTAGGAGCCTTGGCGATAGGAGCAGGATTTGGTTTGCAGTCTTTTGTCGCCAATTTTGTAGCGGGCTTGAGTTTAATCTTTGAACGTCCCATCAGCGTAGGAAACATCATCATCATCGACGGCGTAGAAGGCGAAGTACAAGAGATAGGCATTCGATCCAGTAAAATACGAACTGCAGATGGCGGTTTGCTGATTGTTCCCAACGTTGAACTCATCAACAAACAAGTCATCAATCATTCCTGGACGCAACAACCGCGGCGTTTTTATCTGCAAATTAAGGCAGCAAAAAATGCCAATCCACAGCGCGTATTGGATCTCTTACGTCAGTATGCCATTAGGGAGGAAGGCATCCTAACCCGCCCCGAGCCCGAACCCATTTTTGAAGGAATGCAAGCCGATGGGCAGTATTTTGGATTGTTTTATTGGGTTAATCGCAATGCCGAAAAAGCGAAAAGCGATCTGGCAGCCAACATTCAAGCGGGTTTGAAAAAAGAAGGGCTTGAAAATTGAGCAAAAACAAGCGAAGATTGTTAGGAAATTTGGCAAGGTTGGTGCAATAAATTTTTTTAAACGCCTAGATTTCCATGAATTTGTTTTGATTGCTGAAAAAAGCTTAAAAAAATTGGTTATACCATGCTGAATTGCTAAATTTGTAAATGAATTATTGAGATTCAACTAAAGCACACAACACCAACTTTTTCAAATCTTAAATGAAAACGGTATGACACAATTGATTACCAACAAGCCAATGGCTACAGTTGGCTTTATCTTGTTGCTCGTTATTTCCATTGTAGCAGCAGTTTACCCTTCAAACTTTCCAACTTCTGACGCTAAACTTGATGCCGGCGATATCGCCTGGGTACTAGTAGCTTCTAGTTTGGTTCTGTTCATGACGCCGGGCTTGTCCTTTTTCTATGGCGGTATGGTACGTCCAAAGAACATCATTTCAACGATGTTGCAGAGCTTTATCTGTTTGGCCGTTATTAGTATCCTCTGGTTTGTAGTAGGCTTTAGCATTGCTTTTGGCCCTTCAATCGGTGGATTTATTGGCAACCCAATGGCGCACTTTATGTTTAATGGCGTAGGTACTGCCCCTGATGCAGTGATCTATCCCAATGTGCCTTTTGTGCTTTTTGCTGCCTTCCAGTTGAAGTTTGCCATCATCACACCAGCTTTGATTACTGGTTCATTTGCTGAGCGGGTACGTTTCTGGAGCTACATGATCTTCATTTCTCTTTGGAGTTTGTTGATCTATGCACCACTGGCGCACTGGACCTGGCACCCTGATGGATTCCTTTTCAAATGGGGTATCCTTGACTTTGCAGGTGGTACGGTAGTACACATTTCTGCGGGTTGCGCAGCATTGGCGGGCGCTATGGTATTGGGTCGTCGCAAATCACATGTTGAAGGCGAATCTTTCACACCAGTAAATACACCTTATGTTATTTTGGGTACTGGTTTACTTTGGTTCGGTTGGTTTGGTTTCAACGCGGGTTCTGCCTTGGCTGCTAATGCAACTGCAGTTAAAGCGTTTTTTAACACCAACTTGGCTTCAGCTGCGGCTGCTTTGACTTGGATCTTGGTAGACACCATGCGCGGTCACAAACCTTCAGCATTAGGCGCTTGTATTGGTGCAGTAGTAGGTTTGGTTGCTATTACCCCTGCTTGCGGATATGTTAGCTTTGGTCCTAGCTTGATCATCGGTTTTACAGCGGCCATTGTTTCCAACTATGCAGTTGTTCGTAAAAATCGTACTCGCTTGGATGATACATTGGACGTGTTCCCTTGCCATGGCGTAGGCGGTATGGTGGGTATGATCATGACGGCTATTTTCGCTGCTGATACTGGTGTTATGGCTTCTGGCGACTTCACCTTGTTGTTCAAGCACTTGGGCGGAATGCTTTTTGTGGTGGTATTTACTTTTGGAGGTTCATGGATCCTTTACAAAGTGACCAACATGATCTCTCCATTGCGGGTTACTGAAGAGCAAGAGGAAGTAGGTTTGGACATCAGCCAGCATGGCGAAACTGTATTCAATAAGGAGATTTCTTCTGAAGATACCCCGTTTTTGGGCGTTCCTTCAATGGGATGATTGGTTTTAAACCAATAGAGGGCTTAAAAAACACGTCCTGCTTGGAATCATCTGAGCAGGACGTTGTTGTTTTTTAGGGTTCAATTGTTCAAAATTATTGCTTTCTACCATTGACAAAAAGGGGGGTATTGCAAGCTACTAAAGTTGCAATACCCCTTTTTATCAATGGTCTAAAACACCAAGGTGCTTAATTTTGCACAAAATACATATCCACTTCTCCTTTGTTTTTTACTTCAATCTTGCCCCGGTAATCGCAGTTAAATTGATCTTTAACAAAATTATAAGTAGAGGCAGAAATATTCACTTTGCCGGGCTCGCTGCTGGATTCCATACGCGCTGCAACGTTTACTGTGTCGCCCCAGATGTCGTAGGCAAATTTGATATCACCTACCACGCCGGCAATCAGCGGACCGGTGTGGATGCCTACCCGGGCTTCAAAATAGGGGCGTTTTTCTCGTTCTCTTTGAATTTTAAGATCAGCAAGGAAATGCTGAATTTCCAAAGCTGCCTGAACCACTTTGACCGGGTGGCCAGAGTTGGGATCCGGTAAGCCCCCTGCGCACATGTAAGCATCGCCGATGGTTTTGATTTTTTCAAGACCGTATTTTGTAATGATCTTATCAAAACCTTTAAAGCAAAAATCTAGCTCTTTGACCAACTCTTCTGGTGTAAGGAGCTCTGAAATACGGGTAAAATTTTTGAAATCTGAGAACAAAACGGTTGCGCGCTCATAACTGCGGGTGTCGGCATGACCGCGTTTTTTCAGCTCTTCAGCAACTGAAAAAGGGAGGATGTTGAGCAGTAGATTCTCAGAGCGTTGGCGTTCTTCCTGGATGATTTTGTTTTTTTCTTCCAAAACTACGTTGTGGGTCTTGATATTTCGGTAGCGGTTGTATACTCCGGCGGCTAGGATGAGCACAAAAGCACTAATTGCTAAGAACAAGTTACGCTGGGTATTTTTCAGGGCAATCTCCGAGTTTTTGCGCTGAATCTCATTCTCTTTATTGATCAGTTCCATAGTGGTGATCTGCTTTTCGTAGTTCAGGGAATCTACGATTTTACCTTGACGGGCGATCATCAGTTGGTCTTTGGCTTGTTTTTCCGACATGCTGCTGATGGCCGATTGCTGGGTGCCAATGAGCGCCATCAATTTCTGGCGTTCTAAGCTCAAGGTAGCTGCCACTTGGGCGCTTTGGTTGGTTTGTTTGCTTTGATTGGCTAATTCTTCGGCCAAGTTCGACAGCTCAGTTGAGATCCGTTGGTTTTCTTCCTTGTTGGAAGATCGGTTATCGGCAACAACGGGCGGCGAAAGGGGAACAATCGGCTGACCGCTCAATTCAGCCATTTGCTGTTCTATTTTTATTACTTCCCGATCTTTGCCCCGGTAATTGGCAATGCCGCGCAATAGTTCTAAGTTAGCCAGCGCCAGCGGAATATTTTTCTTCAATTTTGCCAATTGCGTGCTTCGTTCCAAAATAGAAATGGCGCCATTTCTTTTACCACCGCTCAATTTGATCATGGCCTTGCCCTGATGGTGTAACGCTAATGCCGTATAAGAAAGATTATGCAAACTTTCAGATACTTCCACGGCTGTCTCGGCATAATTGGCAGCTTGTTGAAAATCGCCAGCAGTGTAGGCTTGCTCTGATTGAGAAATGAGTTGTTGGAATTTTTGTAAATCCTGATTAGCTGAATTCTGATTGGCTTCCGCTGCTTGCGGCCCCGTAGATTGGCCGATTAGAAAATTGCTCAATATGAGCAAAACAGCGCATAGAAAAGTTACCTTCATGAATTATGGGTTTTAATGCATCTTATCCCTTGGGGAATGAGGTAAAAGTAGTCAAAAAAAAGAGTACAATCAACCCCCTAATCATGTGGGGGCTGGTATTGTTCTATTATCAACTCAGAATCTCTAAAGTGTAAAAGTGGTACACGAACGAAAAAAGCCAATACATTCATATGTACCGGCTTTTTTGAAGTATGAACTTCTATTGTTTAACCGTTCTTAAGCAAAAATACCGCCTACAATTGGCAAGGAACGACGACGTACCCAAAGTACATAGGCACAGAGGATAAAATCAATTACTGCCAAAGCAAATAAAGACCCACCGTCGTTGCGCACCACAATACCAAGTTGAGTAAGGTGGGCAAAAATTGCACCTGCTAAAATACCTACTCCAATTGCTGCACCAATACTTGCAGTACGAGGGAAGATCAGTAGGATGGCGGTGATGAGTTCAATAAAACCTAGTCCAATACGGCCATAGGGTTCCAGCCCTAATTTAGTGAAAATATAGACACTATCTGGGTGTGCAGTGAATTTGAAAAACAAGGTCTGCAATAAAATAGCAGCGGCGGCATAAGCAACAATTCGCTCAAAAGTTAACTTTTTCATTGTTTTAGGTTTTAAAGTAATGGGATAAAATGATTTCTTTCAACATGTATTATCCCATTTCTTGCTGATTTGATGATGCAAAGATAGACAACCGTATAGGATCGAAATGTTTTGGCGGTAACATATCAGGGGGTAGGAGTGTCCGCACGACAACGGTTTTAGCCAAAAGTAACGCCTTCCAGAGTTGTTAAATAGCTATCCGCTAAATGTGCTCCAATGCCAGGCGCATCAGGAACCGTAACACTGCCCGCCTCACCATAAGTTACTCCGCCCTGAACGGGGTCTTGAGCTAGCATCAGCGGGGCATCCATATCAAATTGGGTAACGGAAATAGCAGCCATGGCAAAGTGCGCCAATGCGCTAATCCCTAAACGACTTTCGGAAAAACAGCCTACCTGGCAATTCATTCCTGCAGCTTCGGCAATATGCGCAATTTTTAGCGCGTTATGGATGCCGCCAGCTTTAGAAAGCTTGATGTTGAAGTAATCGCAGGCCTGAAGCTGAATAAGTCGAATCGCGTCATGGTGATCGAAACAAGATTCATCTGCCATGATCGGGATGGGGCTTTGCTGTCGCAATTGGGGTAATTGCAGGAATTGTGATGCAGGTATAGGTTCTTCGCAGTATTCGATATGGTAAGGAGCTAGCCCTTTCAAGATCTGAATGGCAGTAACCAGGTTCCAGCCTTGATTGGCATCTACTCTGATGGGAAGATCATAGCCAATAGCTTCGCGAACGGCTTTTACTCTGGCTATATCAGCGGCAACAGTGGTTCCTAATTTTAATTTGATGGCATAAAAACCAGCATCTTGGTAGGCTTTAGCGGATTGAGCCATTTTTTCTGGAGTACCAATACCAACCGTCATGTCGGTTTTGAGGCTCTTGTTGGGGTCGCCACCCAAAAAAGCATAGAGGGGTAAGCCCGCGATTTGAGCAGCTAAATCGTAAAGTGCCAAATCAAAAGCGCTTTTGACACAGCGATTGCCAGCAATGGCTTGGTTCATGGCGCGGATACAACCGCCTAAGTCAAGCGGATTGTAGCCAATCAATGATTTAGCCAATAAGGGGGCAACCGCATAACCGCTGTCTTGGGTCTCTCCAGCGATCGTGCGGTAAGGGCTACACTCGCCAAATCCAGATAATCCGTTGTTTGCGGTGATGCGAACAACAATATTTTGGGCTTGGGTAACAGTTTCCAAAGAGATGACAAAAGGCGATGTCAGCGGAATGTTCATCCGGTAAATGTCGATCTGTTCTATTTTAAGTTGCTGCATAATGATAGGTATTGGTTTTTGCCTCTATTTATGAAAAAAATATGCCGCTTTTTAGCGCAGCGGGTAAAAAATTGCGCACGTAAAGATACTTTTGTGGATTAAATGGTTTATCAGCAACGCTATGTCGGTCAAGGTAGAAGAATTGACAAAATTGTACGGCGCTCAAAAAGCGATTGATTCCGTCTCTTTTGAAGCCCATAAGGGAGAAATATTGGGTTTTCTGGGGCCAAATGGCGCTGGAAAAACCACTACGATGAAGATCATCACGGGTTTTATTCCCCAAAGTAGCGGCAAAGCGTCGGTATGCGGATACGATGTGGAATCAGCATCACTGGAAGCCCGTCGGCGTATAGGCTATCTTCCCGAGAACAACCCCTTGTACAAGGAAATGTACGTCAAAGAATATTTGTCGTTCGTAGCTAAGCTGCACCGGGTTACCAAGGTAAATCAACGGGTTGCGGAGATGATTGAATTGACGGGGTTGGGTAAAGAACAACACAAACTCATTGGCGCCTTATCAAAAGGGTATCGACAAAGGGTGGGATTGGCGCAAGCCATGATCCATGATCCAGAGGTACTGGTGCTTGACGAGCCTACCACGGGGCTTGATCCCAATCAATTAGTGGAAATCCGTAACGTCATCAAAGATTTGGGCAAGGAAAAAACCCTCATTTTTTCTACCCACATCATGCAAGAGGTACAAGCCATTTGTACCCGGGTTTTGATCATCAACAATGGAAAAATTGTGGCGGATGACCCAATTGAGGCTTTGCAGGCGCGCATCAAAGGCGAATCTGCCGTAACGGTACAGTTTGCTGAAGCTGTCCAAGCTACACAGTTGCGCAAAATAAGCGGGGTACGCCAAGTAAAGGATCTTGGTCAAAACCGGTGGCAATTGTTGGCTGATGCTGCCATTGATATCCAACCCGCTATTTTTCACTTTGCGGTGGAACAAAAAGTTACCTTGATCGAGATGAAGAAAGAAACAATAAGCGTGGAAGAAGTATTTCAAAAATTGACCGGTAAATCATGAAGAAGTGGACGCTTTTTTTTATTGCCATTTTCTTCTTGACCCTGCAAATCTGGGCGCAGGATAGCATTCCCATGCGTTCCTCCTTCATTTTTCGCGATGGTTTTTACCGCAACATTCAAGAATGGCGTACCAATCGGCCTTCCTTTGCTTGGAAAGGCGCTCGGATGCTGGGTTTGATGCAGTTTGTCAATCAGCAAGTAGAACTCAAGGCCGTGCAATTGCCCAATGGCAAACTGGTTCCTTTGGATTCCTTGTGGGGGTTGTGTTGGAATGGAAGACCCTTTATTCGCATCCCGCACGACAGCATCAACCGGGAATTGACCATTTTTACCCGCTTGTATTCGTTGGGTAACATCAGCTATTTCAAATATGAGACAGAGATCACCCGCGATGTGGAAATTACCGCCTACAACCCGGCCAATGGATTGCCTTTCCGCAAAGGCAAAGTGAAACGCGAATTTAAAGAACAACGAGAAAAAATACTGCGTTACCAAACCGGTGAAATAGGCTTTCTTTCAAAAGAGGTATTATCGAAATGGACGGCGGACGTACCAGAAATATCGCGGGCAGTAAGACTAATTCAACCCGAAGATCCGGTTGATCGCTACTTCCGCGCCATTATCACTTTCAATGAGCGTAAACCGGTATACGTATACCTCGTTCAACCAAAGAAAAAACATTGATTTCATGTCTGATTTCAGAAAGGTTTTAAAACCCTTTTGAGAACAGGCGCAAAATTTGTCATACCAAGCCATGATCACGATTTTAAACAAAGAGATCAACGCGTTTTTTAGCTCATTAATCGGCTACATTGTCATTGGAATCTTCTTGGTGGTACTGGGTTTGATGCTGTTTGTTTTTCCAGATACCAGCATTTTGGATTACAACCATGTTACCCTGGATCCATTGTTTGAGGCGGCGCCGCTGGTATTTGTCTTTTTGATTCCAGCCATTACGATGCGCTTGTTTTCGGAAGAACAACAGGCCGGCACCTTAGAGCTTTTGGCAACCAAGCCTATCCGCGAGATCGACATCATCCTTGGCAAGTTTTTTGCCGCACTTATGCTAACGGCAATCGCTTTATTACCAACCTTGTTGTATTACTACACTGCGTATCAGCTGGGCTCGCCAGTTGGCAATATCGACGTTGGTGCAGTGGTTGGTTCGTACATTGGGTTGTTTTTACTGGCGGCAATTTTTACTTCAATTGGCGTTTTTGCTTCCTCGCTTACTGGGAGCCAAATCTTGGCATTTTTGACCGCCTCCGCTTTTTGCATGTTTTTATATTACGGGTTCTATTTTTTTAGCAAGTTGCCCATTTTTCAAGGGCGTGGCGATGATTTGGTGCAAATGTTGGGCATCGATTACCATTACAATTCCATCAGTCGAGGGTTGATTGACACTCGGGATGTGGTCTACTTCCTCTCGGTTACTGGGCTTTTTTTGATGCTTACTTTGGTGTCATTGGAGCGGCGAAAGTGGTAGGGGAGAAGCCTTTTGTTTTTTAATTGTTTCCAACATTGCTTTAAAAGTAGAAAGAAAAGACCATCATGGCGCAAACCAATAAAAAAACACAATCCTTAATCCAGTTGGCCTTGTTCGCTGGGATTGTTGTTTTACTCAATGTTCTCGCCAATGCGCGCATCGGAGGGCGTTCGCTCTTTGCCGTGCTCGATTTGACTGAAGACAAACATTTTACCCTTACCGACGGCACCAAGAAGTTGTTGCGCAACTTGGATGAGGTTGTTGACATCAAAGTGTTGCTGGACGGTAAGTTTCCGGCAGGTTTCAAACGCTTGCAAAACAGCACCCGGGATTTGTTGGATGATTTTCGTTCCCAAAGCAGCTATTTTGAATATAGTTTTGAAAATCCAACCGGGGGCTCGGCCAAAGAAAACAAAGCCCGATTGGAAGAATACCGCAAAGACGGCATCGCCCCCGTATCGCTTACGCTAAAGGTGAATGGCGAAACCACGCAACGGCCGGTTTTTCCTTATGCGATCATCCATTACAAAGGCCGTACGGCAGCGGTAAACTTATTGGAAAACGAAATCCCCGGCGTACCCGACGAAGTGGTGTTGAACAATGCCATCGGACTACTGGAATACAAAATCGCCGACGGTATTCAAAAATTGCAACGCGCTACCAAACCCGTTGTATTGTTCACCGCCGGTCATGGCGAATTGAACTTTATGGAAACCGCAGATTGGGAAAAAACCTTGCGCAAATCTTACCTAACCGGAAGGGTAAACCTGGATAGCATGGTGCGGATCAATCAAAAGGAAATTGCCGCTTTGGTGATCGCCAAGCCGCGCAGTCCTTTTTCCGAAAAAGATAAATTTAAGATTGATCAGTACGTGATGAACGGCGGTAAAGTCGTGTGGTTGATTGATAAAATTGCAATGGATTTGGATAGTCTTACCGGACGGGCGGATTACGTCCCTACGGAATACGATTTAAAAATTGACGATCTGCTGTTTCGCTATGGCGTACGGGTTCAACCGGATATTGCCCTTGATTTTCAATGTACTACCATCAAATTAGTAACTGGGCGATTGGGTTCGGCGCCGCAATTCACTCCTTTTAACTATCCTTATCACATCGTGTCGATCCCCCAAAGCAACAACCCTATTGTGAAAAGTTTAGGGCCGGTGAATTTCCTTTTTGCCAACACCATTGATACGCTGCGCACCAAAACGCCAGTCAAAAAGACCATTTTGTTGACCACTACAGAAAAAAGTCGGATTCAATACTTACCCGCACGAATGAATTTTGATTTTCTGAAATACGAATTGGATCCTACCAAGTTTACCAAAGGCCGACAAACGCTTGCCGTGTTGCTGGAAGGTGAATTTCCCTCGCTTTATGAAAACCGGGTTTCAGAAGATATGACCGCAGGGATGCAGCAATTGGGCATTCAGTACAAACCAGTGAGCATACCCAATCGGATGGTGGTGGTGGCCGATGGCGACATCGCCCGCAACAAATTCAACCTCAAAAAGCAGCAATTTTCGCCGCTGGGGTACAATGAATTTGTGGAATACCGGTTTGCCAATAAAGACTTTTTGATGAATACCATTGAGTATTTGTTGGACGATAATGGCGTGATCGCCGCGCGCGGTAAAGATGTAAAATTGCGCCTCCTCAACACCAGTAAAGCCAAAAGCGAACGCGAATACTGGCAGTTTTTGAACATTGGTTTGCCATTGATTGTATTGAGTATTTTTGGCGTCGTTTATCAGCGTTTGCGCCGCCGGCGTTACGCACAACCTAGCAAAGCATGAAAAGGATAGGGTGGTTATTGGTTGGTTTTCTAGTTCTAGGCAGCGTTTTGCTTTACGCTTTATATAATCCTAACGACGCGGCAACAGATCGGTTGAATCAAGAACGCACCTTTGCCGTCAAAAATACCGACCAGATTGCTAAAGTCTTTATCGCTTTTCGCGACGGAGAAACCGTGACCTTAAAACGCGAAGGCGCCATTTGGCGCTACAATGGGCGCTATGTAGCCCGAGCCAATGCCATTGATAACCTACTGGATGCCATTCGCCGCGTCGAAATCAAATTCAAACCAGCCAAAGCCGCAGTGCCTTTAATGGTGCGGAGTTTGGCTGCCGATGGCATTAAAGTAGAAATTTACGATCAAAAAAATAAACTGCTGCGCGCTTATTACGTGGGCGGCGCCACCCAAGATGAACGGGGCACTTTCGTCATCAACGAGGGGTACAATCAACCCTACGTAGCGCACTTGCCAGGCTGGGAAGGCAATCTGCGGTTTCGCTACAGTTTGCAAGGAGAAGATTGGCGGGATATTTCCATTTTTCAAGAAAACCTTGAGCAAATCCAGCGCGTAACGGTGGAGTACCCCAAGCAGAAAAATAAATCATTTCGATTGGAGAAGACCGGCAACGGTTATACTGTTACCCCGTTTTACAGCATAACTCCTCAAATTAATCGACCTATAAAACCTGGAAAGACATCAGCTTTCCTAATTGGTTTTGAGCACCTTCAAGCCGAAGGATTCGAAAATGGAAGCCCCGCCCGAGATTCCGTTAGTCGGCTGGTTCCTTTTACCATCATTAGCACCGAAGACCAACAAGGAAACAAAAAATGGGTTAAATTGTATCCGATAATTAACCAAGCAATCGATGATCCAAAGACCGGTAAACAACTGGGTAATTTAAGTGTAGACCGCTATTTTGCCGAAACCAATACGGGAGATTTTTTGCTGGTTCAGGATCGCGTTTTTCGAAAAATCCTTTGGGGGTATGATTTCTTTTTTGAATAGACAAAAACAAATTTGCTCCCCTTAGACAAAGACCGGTTATGAAATTTACCCGCTTTCACTCCGTATTTGCTGTTTTTTCGCTGTTGTTGATGGGCGTTAGCACTTTTACTTATCAACCACAATGGGGCTTTTTTGCGCACCGCCGGATCAATCGACTAGCGGTTTTTTGCCTACCCGTTTCTATCATTCCGTTTTACAAAAAAAACATCGAATACCTAACCGAGCATGCGGTGGACCCCGATAAACGGCGCTATGCTACCCGGTTTGAAGCACCTCGGCATTTTATTGATCTGGATCAATATGGCAAGCCGCCTTTTGAAAACCTGCCAAGGGGTTGGAACGAGGCTTTGGCACAATTCACACAAATCAATGGCATTACCGCGAATGGCGATACGCTGATTTTGATTGGCGAAGGCATTACCCAAAGAATAGGTAATCGATTGGTAGCCTTTGACAGCAACAATACACTTTGGCCGGAAAAAGGAATTGCTTGGAAGGATTATCAAGCTTTTTTTGACACAACGGTGTTGCATTTGTACTATGAGGAAGATACAAACTTTGAGGTAACGGAACTTTCTAAGTTGTTGGGCAAACACATCCCAGTGGTTAAAGCCTATGCGGTAGATCACTTGTCGGAGCATGGCATCTTGCCATATAATTTGCTGCGGGTATACCGGCGATTGACGGAGGCTTTTTACCTCAAAAATAGCCCGAGCATCCTTCGGTTGAGTGCTGAGATTGGGCATTACATCGGCGACGCCCATGTTCCTTTGCACACCACCAAAAACTACAACGGTCAATTAACTAATCAAATAGGAATTCACGGTTTTTGGGAAAGCCGTATCCCTGAATTGTTTGCCGATGATCGCTATGATTATTTTGTGGGGCAGGCACAATACATCAAGGATCCCAATGTTTTTTTTTGGAAAATCATTGAAGACAGCCATCAATTGGTTGACAGCGTTTTGTTGATCGAAAAACGCTTGAGCAAAATTTTTCCGCAAGATCAGCAGTATTGTTTCGAAGATCGTATGGGGGTCACCATACGCACCCAATGCCGAGATTATGCCGAGGCTTTTCAACAGGCCATGCAGGGTATGGTGGAACGAAGAATGCGGGAAACCATCCTGAATGTGGCAAGTGTATGGTATTCAGCCTGGGTAGACGCCGGTCAACCCGATCTTCGGAAATTATTGACGCCAACCGATGATAAAGAAGAACAAGAGCAGATGAAAAGTCTGCAAATTGCGCTGCAAAAAGGCCGTGCTTTAGGCCGAGAACACGAATAGGAATACAAAATCCCCAGTTTGTTGTAATTTACGAGCATGAATCAAAAACAAACTGCTTTGTTCGATATCAATAAAGTAACCGAAGAAATACAATCCGTAGCGCGCTTATTTGGACTAATTGGCTTTCCACTTTCTCATTCGTTTTCGAAAAAATATTTTTCGGATAAATTTGATGCAGAGGACATTACGGATTGCCAATACGAGTTGTTTCCACTGGAACGCATTGAGGAATTCGAAGCATTGACCTCTTCTTTGAGCAATTTGCGCGGTTTGAACGTCACTATACCCTATAAACAACAAGTGTTATCTTATCTGAACGAATTGGATCTTGGCGCAGCGGCAGTTGGAGCGGTCAATACCATCAAAATTACACAAGGGCATTTGAAAGGATTTAACACCGATGTATATGGCTTTTGGGGTTCTTTGCAAGCTTTTTTACAAGAACACCATGCTCAGCCAACTCAGGCTTTGGTATTGGGTACTGGCGGCGCAGCAAAAGCGGTACTCTATGCGTTAAAACAAATGGATATTGCAGCTACAGTGGTATCACGGGTTCCGCTTGCTGGACAACTGGGCTATGAAGCCTTGGATGCTCAAGTGATGGATGCGCATCCATTGATCATCAATACTACCCCTTTGGGAATGACGCCAAATGTAGACTCCGCACCTCCAATTCCTTACCAGTCCTTAACTGCCAAACATTTTTTATACGATTTGGTGTACAATCCAACGGAGACTGAATTTATGCGCTTAGGCCTTACACAAGGCGCAAAAGTCAAAAATGGATTAGATATGTTGTATTTGCAAGCTGAAAAAGCTTGGGAAATCTGGAACGACCCAATGGTGTAGCACCTATTTTATGATATGCTTTTTACCCAATTGATCCGTTGCTAAGGGAATATAAAATCAAGAAGATTGGTATTTCCAAGCAGCAATTCGAAAAACAAATAAACATGGAAGACGCTGGAAAACCGGTAATCAGAGACCTTGAGGCTTTGACTAAGATGGCCGAACAGGTAGTAGAAGGCGGAGCAGAAGCTTTAGAATTGGATTTTTCCAATACAGAAATTGCTTTTGCCGACCGTTCGGAGAAGGAATTGAAGAAAATGGCGCGTTTGTTTGGTTTGATGAACAAGCATTGGCTGGTGGGAATTGGCTCCAAATTAGGACTAGCGGCCATTCGGATGCACCTCCCATTTGTCGAAAGTGCAGTAAAATATACCATTTTTGAGCAATTCTGTGGGGGTACTACTTTGTTGGAAAGTCAAAAGACAGTTGAACGACTTAGTTCCTCCAACATTAAGACCATTCTCGACTACGGTGCGGAAGCCAAAGAATCGGAAGAGGAAATGAATTTCACGATGAATGAAAACATTCGGGGAATTGATTTCGCCTCTCACGGCAAAAGCGTGCCGATTGTCAGCACTAAAATCACCGGATTGGCGCGATTTGAATTACTAGAAAGCATTCAAGCTGGGGAAACCCTTACGCCAGAATCCAAAGCAGAATACAAAAACGTATTGCGGCGTTTGGATGCCTTGTGCAATGTTGCCAGCCAAAAAGGAGTCTCCATCTATTTTGACGCCGAGGAAACTTGGATTCAGAATACCATCGACCACCTGGTGGAGATGATGATGAAGCGTTACAACAAAACACGGGCTGTAATTTATACTACCTGTCAGATGTACCGCACCGACCGCTTACAATACTTATTTGACTTAGCGAAACGTGCGGAAGAAGAGCATTATGTGTTAGGCGTAAAATTGGTTCGAGGCGCCTACATGGAAAAAGAACGCCATCGCGCAGAAGAAATGGGGTATCCTTCGCCCATTCACCCTACCAAAGAGGCTACCGATGATGCCTACAATACGGCACTGCGTTTTTGTATCGACAACTATGAAACCATTGCTTCTTGTAATGCCTCGCACAATGCCGATAGCGCGATGTTGCAGGCCAAGTTGATCGTTGAGCGGAGTATTCTACGTCTGCACCCACATTTGATGTTTTGTCAATTGTATGGCATGAGCGATAATCTGACCTTCAATTTGGCGAAGGCCGGATTCAATTCCGCAAAATATGTGCCTTATGGTTCGGTTCGGGAAGTGATTCCATTTCTGATCCGCAGAGCACAGGAAAACTCAACGGTAACTGGTGATATGAGTCGGGAATACCAATTGGTGAATACCGAATTGAAACGCCGAGGATTGGCGTAAATGAACGAAGCGGTATCGCGACCCTTGAATTGGGTCACACGATACCGCTTCGGTTATTTTTTGAACAAAGAATGTATCATTCAGCGTTCAAAGCTCCTTATTTTTTCTTGGTAGGAACAAAGCTCAGTGAAGCAGAATTCATACAGTAGCGCAATCCGGTTGGTTTAGGGCCGTCGTCAAAGACGTGACCGAGGTGACCAAAACAGCGCGCGCAAGATACTTCGTCGCGAGCCATTCCTAGACTATTGTCGGAACTAACATGAACGTATCCTTTTTTGTAAACCTCCCAAAAACTTGGCCAACCCGTACCGGATTCAAATTTTGTATCAGAATTAAACAAAGGTAATCCACAAGCTCTACAGGTGTAGACTCCTTTTTCGTGATTGTCCCAGTATTTGCCGGTAAAAGGGCGTTCGGTGCCCGCATGACGCAGCACATCGTATTCCACGCTATTGAGTTCTTTTTTCCACTCCGCATCAGGTTTATTGACCAAATCCAATTTTTGACCATCCAGAGAAACGAATTCAACTTTGGAAGCAGTTGGTGCTGGCCGGCTTTTGCTGGTTTGAGCAGTATTGCAAGCCGTAAATCCCAAAAATGGGATGAAAATGAATAAGAAAACACGCTTTTGAAATGACATAGTTGTGATGTTTTTTAGCATAACGCAAAAAAAGGGCTGACAGTTGGAGCCGAATTCAAGGAACCCTTGTAATGGTCTCAAGCCGGACACTAGATTTGTGGATCAGCGGCGTTTTTTTTGGCGAAAACGTGGTTGATTCCATTCTTCACGTTGTGCAAATTCTACGATGTTGCGCATGGCGCCCACCATGGATACAAAAACCAGGTAACCGACCGTCACCACGATATAAATCCACCAATAAGACCCAGCTTCCTTAATGGCCAAACCACTGATCAGGTAGGCCAAAAAACCCGATGCAGCTGCAAGGCCGAGAAAGCTATAAATCGAAGCGCCCCAGTAGCTGGCTCTGTTTTTAGTGGAGATGGAAAAAATGCTATTGAACATGGCGTACAGTAGCATAAAGGAAGCTGCCACCATCCAAGGAAAACGCTCACCAATTTCGATCAAACCGCTAATTTTTAGCAAATAACCGATGGCATTGAACAGCAATACCCCGCCAAATATGACAGCAGCTTGTAAATAGGGCGTAAAAGCCCGCTCGTAGATGGAATGATAGGTTTTGCTCATATCGGTATAATGCGAAATGAAAGATATGGTTCATTTTGCGGTAATTCCAGGGATATGAAATATACAAAATATATGGGATAAAAGCTAAAGGAAATGAAAGCTCAATCTATTTGGATGCTCTTTTCACGATCCGATGACTTGCAGTATCAACTTTTTCAACTATGCTCCAATTGGATTTAGCCACTTACCCCTCAACCAACACCCCAAACAAATCATACTCCGTCGCCTCGGTAATTTTTACTTGGGCAAAATCGCCTATCCGCGCGTATTGTTTTTTGGCAGGAATCAGTACCTCATTGTCTACTTCCGCCGAGTCGCCTTCGGTACGCCCCACAAAGTAACCGCCTTCTTTGCGGTCGATCAGCACTTTGAAGGTTTGACCTACTTTAGCCAAGTTTTTTTCAAAAGAAATGGTCGATTGAATTTCCATCAAACGGTCGGCGCGTTCGGCTTTGACATCGGCAGATACATCGTCCTCCAGTTCGTAAGCGCGGGTGCTCTCTTCATGTGAATACTGAAAAACGCCAAGACGATCCAATTGCATTTCTTCCACAAACTGGCACAACTCTTGAAATTCCTCCTCGGTCTCGCCAGGGAAACCCACCAACATCGTGGTGCGAATGGTGATGCCGGGTACTTTTTCGCGGGCGATGCGGATCAACTCCGCCGTTTCTTCTTGGGTGATTTGGCGACGCATGCGTTCCAAAACGGTATTACTAGCGTGTTGCAAGGGCATATCCAAGTAATTGCAGATTTTGGGTTGCCGCGCCATAACGTCAAATATTTCGACCGGAAACTTGCTGGGGTAAGCGTAATGCAAACGAATCCATTCGATGCCTTCAACTTCAGCCAGTGCATCCAGCAATTTGGGAAGCTCGCGGTTTTTGTACAAATCCAAACCATAATAGGTCAACTCTTGGGCAATCAGAATCAGTTCTTTTACCCCCATGCGTGCCAAGTTGCTGGCCTCTTTTACCAATTCCTCGATTGGGCGCGACACGTGTTGACCGCGCATGAGTGGGATGGCGCAAAAGGAGCAAGTGCGGTTACAGCCTTCAGATATTTTGAGGTAGGCAAAATGCTGGGGCGTAGTAATGGCGCGCTCGCCGATCAGTTCGTGTTTGTAATCGGCGTTGAGCTTGGCCAACAATCCGGGTAGCTCCAGAGTGCCAAAATAGGCGTCAACCTCCGGGATTTCTTGTTCCAAATCATCTTTGTAACGCTGTGACAAACAGCCAGTGACATACAATTTGTCTAAGCCGCCTTGCTTTTTTACCTCCGCGTACTCCAAAATGGTATTGATCGATTCCTCTTTGGCTAAATCGATAAAACCGCAGGTATTGATGATGACAATGTTGGCGTCTTCATCTTCGCTATCGTGCACCACATCATAATCATTGCCGCGCAACTGGGTAATGAGGTTTTCGGAATCCACTAGGTTTTTAGAGCAACCCAGAGTGATTACATTGACTTTATCTTGCTTGAGTGTTCTGGTCTTCATACGTTTTTCATTCAACAAAGTGCAAAGGTACGTAGAAAGTACATATACTTGAATGGTCTCCCTTTCGTTATGTTTTTATTCGTAAAAACTCGGTAAGAATGAAAAAGATCGTATTGATCGCATGCCTGGGTTGCTGGTCCTTGAATTTAGCAGCGCAATTCGGCTTAAATGCCACTTACAACCTCAACAATGCCCCGCTTTGGGCGATTAAAGACCTCAGCAACAATAATACCACCTCACTTCCAGGAAGCGGACTTGGCGTAGGCGTCGATTACTGGATCCCTTTAAAAGGCGCCCGCATCGAGTTATTACCAGAGCTCAATTATGCCAGATATGATGCTACTGCTCCTGACCTTGGGGCACTTCATGCTGATTTTTATAGTTTTTTCCTAAAAGCCAACATCTATCTGCTGGATTTAAAAGGCGACTGCCATTGTCCTACCTTTTCTAAGCAGGGAAAATCGGTATCAAAAGGTTTCTTTATTCAGATTGCTCCTGGAATTTCAGCCATGAGAACCAAAATCAACATGCTCAATGGCGTTGGCTTGTACGCCCGAACCTTGGTTCCCAGCATTAGCCTCGCTGGCGGACTGGATATAGGCATTTCCGATTTATTGACCATTACGCCTTTTGGGGGCGTAAGGATTTTTCCTACAGCTAATTGGCAAGGTTTGGAAGAATCCTTGCGTTTGGACCCCAGTTTAGGAAATCGCTCGGTAAAAAACGTTAGCAATTTGACGCAGGTATTTGCCGGAGTAAGATTGGGACTTCGACTAGACAAACGGCGTTAAGGAACAGTTGAATAATAAATTATCACTTTACCCTTGCTCTTTCGCCGCCACTCTTCCTATCTTTTTCGTTACAATGCCCCACATTGCGCCTCAAAAGATAGTCGATTGGCAACAAAATAGCCTCGACTAAAATGTCAATTTATTAATCACCCGTTCCTAATACAAATTGACTTCCGGCTCTAGTGAAATACCAAATTTGCTAAA
Source organism: Saprospiraceae bacterium (assembly GCA_040401995.1). GTDB lineage: Bacteria > Bacteroidota > Bacteroidia > Chitinophagales > Saprospiraceae > Haliscomenobacter. The sequence goes on along the minus strand of JBBANM010000022.1, from coordinate 3,216 downwards.
AACGGAATCTTGAATGGCTTCTGCCAACTTCCAAATATCACTACCGCTGGCGCCGCCATGATTGACGAGCACCAAAGCCTGTTTTTCATAACAACCCGCCGATCCCAATTTCTGACCTTTCCAACCACATTGATCGATCAACCAGCCAGCGGGGACTTTAATTTTTCCTGGTACGCTTGGGTACTGGGGCATTTTCGGGAATTGAGGAAGCAATTTTTCCTCGACATAAACAGCATCCAATTCTGGGTTTTTGAAAAAACTACCGGCATTTCCTAAAACCACCGGATCGGGCAATTTGCTTTTACGGATAAAAATAACGGCATTGCTGACATCCACAGGGGAGGGGTGTTCAACCCCCACAGCCTCGAGTACTTTGGGGATTACCCCGTAGCCAATGTTGATTTTAGGGGATAGCGATAATTTAAAATAGACTTTGGATATCAAGGCTTTACCTTTCCATTCGCGTTTAAAAACACTATTGCGATAGCCAAATTGCATGGCGGATTTATCAAAAAAAATAGTGCCGCCAGTTGAGAGATCAATGGCTTCTAATCCAGCAAAATAGTCCTTCAATTCCACGCCATAAGCCCCAATGTTTTGGATGGGGGCAGCGCCAACCGTGCCGGGAATCAAAGACAAATTTTCTAGTCCATACCAGCCTTGTTGTAAGGACCACAACACCAATTCGTGCCAATTTTCGCCTCCACCTACCGCAATGGTGACACTGTCATTGGTTTTGCTGATCAATTCTTTGCCCATGATGCGGTTAAACAGTACCAATTCATCGACATTGCGGCGAAACAACATATTGCTACCGCCACCAAGGATCAATTTTGGCGAATCAGGATCTGCTTTGATAACCTGCAACAAGTCATCGCTGGTGTTAACCTCGATGACTTGTTGGGCGGCAACATCAATTCCAAAAGTATTGTAGGGCAAAAGCGAGACCATCGCGTAGGTTTTCGGTTTGTTTAATGCACCTCAAATTGTAGTTTGGCGAGAGAACTGTAAGCGCCATCTTCGCGCAGTGACAGTTCTTCGTGATCACCTTGTTCAATGATCTGGCCGTTGTCGATCACATAAATGCAATCTACCTCGCGAATAGTTGCTAAGCGGTGAGCAATGATGATCGACGTTCTTCCTACCATCAAGGTATTGAGGGCGTCTTGCACCAATTTTTCGGACTCCGCATCCAATGAAGAAGTGGCTTCATCCAAAATCAAGATTGCAGGGTCTTTCAAAATGGCGCGGGCAATGGCTACGCGTTGGCGCTGTCCGCCCGATAATTTCACCCCTCTTTCCCCAACAACGGTATCCAAGGCTTCAGGGAAAGAATGGATAAATTCCCAGGCATTGGCTTTTTGAGCTGCTTCAATGATTTCTTCATCGCTAGCACCGGGTTTACCATAGGCGATGTTTTCACGAATGGTGCCGCCAAAAAGCATTACTTCTTGAGGTACGATGGCCAAATTGCGGCGGTAATCAATTAAGTCGTAGTTGTAAATCGATTCGCCATCCACCAAAATATTGCCCGTCTCGATTTGATAAAATTGCTGTAAGAGCTGCACAATGGTGGATTTTCCCGCCCCGCTGGCGCCAACCAAGGCTATTTTTTGTCCGGCAGGAATGTGGAAACTGATGCCTTTGAGCACCGCTACATCCTTTCTACCGGGATAAGAAAAATGCACATCTTGATAATCAATGGTACCTGAAAAACGGCGAAGCGGTGTTTTATTAGCATCGCGCAAAACAGATTCAGAAGGCTCGCCCATGATTTCCAAAATACGTTCGGTAGCGCCGACTGCGGCCACCAACTCGGTGTAAAAATTGCCCAAGCTGGCAATTGCGCCGCCAATAATACCGGTAAAGACCACAAAGTTGACCAGGTCGCCTTCCACCATTTTGCCTTGTTGTACCAACAAAGCCGCTTGGTACATGATGAAAAACAAAGCGCCAAACATTACAAAGATGATGAACGCCGCAAAAAGTCCCCGCATGTGCGCAGCGCGCAAGGAGATGCGCACGGCCTCTTTGAGGTGTTTGCTATAGCGTTCCACTTCAAACCATTCATTGGTATAAGCTTTTACCGTTTGAATGCTTTGCATGGTTTCTTCCACTACCACGTTGGTTTTGGCCAATTGATCCTGGCGCTCCTTCATCAGCTTGCGGATATAGCGGCCAAAAAACATGGCGGAAACAACAACAACGGGGAAGGTGAGCAACATAATCAATGCCAATCGCGGCATGGTGATCACGATGATTAATACCCCGCCAACGAGGATGATCAACTGTCGCAGAAACTCAGCAAGGGTAATAGACACCACGCCCTGAACTTGAGTAACGTCGTTGGTAATTCGGCTGGTGAGTTCGCCTACCCGGCGTTCTTCCAGAAAAGGAATACCGAGCGTCACCAATTTTTGGTACAAATCCGTCCGCAATGCAGCCATACTTTTTTCACTCACTTGGGCAAAAAGCTGAACCCGGAAATAAGAAAAAACGCTTTGCACCCCAAGCAAAAGCAGTAAAAACAAAAAGATTTGCGTCAAGGTGTAGTGAGAAGTCGATTTATTGGAGATAATATTGAAGATCTCTCCAGGCAATTTCATGATGGCCAGGAAAAGCAAACTTCCGCCCGCCAAAAAAAACATACCTAGAATAAACGGCCACTTGTAAGGTAGGATGTATTTAAAAACTGAAAGCGCGCGTACTACTTTTTCCCGACTGAGCTTGGTGGTCTCTTTGTTTTCGGGATCGCGGCGATTTCCATTCATAGCCATAGTTATTTCAATTTTTTGCGTGGTAAAGTCCCAAACAGAAGTTGAGAGCTTGTTCAGATTTCGAATTCTGGGCTCCAAGAGGCAAATTTTATTTAATGCTTCGTTAAAATTTTCGCCGTATTGCCCACATACGGCTGCAAATTTCGCCTCGGCTGAAATAAAATTTACTCTCCTTCGCCTCAGATCCAAAACCTGAACAGGCTCTAAAGGTATCAATAATCTTTTCAGCAAACATTTTCTAACCCGACTTGGATCATAAAATTGCACAAAAATGAAAAAAATCGGGTTGGCTAATTTTGGCAACCATATACTACCATCATTTAGGAATACGTTAACAAAATCGATATTTATAAGTAAGGGTTTACCCGTCGATGAAAACTTTGGCTTAGAGCTTGTTCAAAAAGTTGAACGGATAAAAAAAAAGGGAAAAAGTGGTCAT
>JBBANM010000021.1:0-80085 GCA_040401995.1 Saprospiraceae bacterium | reverse complement strand
TGATCTCAAGATATTAATTTTTTATTTTGTTTTGCGACATTTTGAATTACACCCTATTCTTTCGCCCTTCAAATACTGTTAAGGAACGGGTGATTAATAAATTGACATTTTAGCCGCCGCTATTTTGCTGCCAATCGACTATCTTTTGAAGCGCAATGTGGGGCATTATAACGAAAAAGATAGGAAGAGTGGCGGTGAAAGAGCAAGGATAAATTGGTAATTTATTATTCAACCGTTCCTAATGGTCAGCAATTGCTAAGGTAGCCACACTTAATTTTACCCCAGGTATCTCGAGTATTTTTTCCCCACAGGCTTCCAAGGTAGCTCCAGTAGTCATGACGTCGTCTACCAATAAAATATGCTTATTCATTAGCAACTGAGAATTGGCAACTTGAAATACTTCGGCCACATTACTGACGCGATCAAGTCGGTTTTTCCGAGTCTGAGTTTCAGTGGTGCGGACGCGAATCAAGGCACCATCTAACCAAGGGATACCCATTCCTTCGGCCATACCTTCCGCAATACAAGCACTTTGATTGTACCCGCGCTGATGTTGTCGCTTGGGGTGAAGCGGGACGGGTAAGATCAAATCAATGTTTTCAAAATGGGGCGTTTTTTTTAGTAAAGCGCCATACATCCTACCTAGATATTGCCCCACTTCTTTTTTCCCTTCATACTTGAGGGCATGGATCAAGTGCTGTACTCGCCCCGCCTTGACAAAATGCAGCATTGCAGCGCCAGTTTCAATAGGCAAGCGCCCCCAGAATCGTTCCGAAAGCGGGTTTTCTTTGTCTATGTGATAATTGGTGAAAGGTAAGCTGGCTAAGCACTTTAAACAGATCAATACTTGTTTGGGCTGGCCAGGATTGCCGCAAGCGAGGCATAAACGAGGGTAGAACAACCCTAAAAGGTCATTTCCTAATTGTAGTGTAGTCAACATGGAGTTTAGTTTTTCTGAAAAATTGAATTCAAAAAAACAAAAAAATTCCAAAAGAAGCAATGCTCCTTAAAAAAAAAGAACGTCTGCCCCGTTGAAACAAGACAGACGCGTCAAAACAAAACGAAAAACCAACTTTAAACAAGTCTCTTGAAATGGATAACCATTCTATTGAGGAATTGTTAAAAGATGAAATGTTAATATTTTAGAAATTGCCCTATCGGTCGGCAATTAGTCATCTTAGGAACGGTTAAACAATAAGTGCTCACTTTTGCCTTGCTCTTTCACCGCCACTCTTCCTATCTTTTTCGTTACAATGCACCACATTGCGCCTCAAAAGATAGTTGATTGGCAGCAAAATAGCGGCGGCAAATGCGATCACTTATTATTCACCCGTTCCTTAGAGCTTGTTCAGGTTTTGGATTCTGGGCTCCATGAGGCAAATTTGATTTCGTACTTCGTTAAAATTTTCGCCGTATCGCCCACATACGGCTGCAAATTTTGCCTCGTCTGAAATAAAATTTGCTCTCCTTCGCCTCAGATCCAAAATCTGAACAAGCTCTTACTGATTGCCTTCCCGCAATTTTACGGGGATTTCAATCGATCTACCTTTGCGCAATACCGTTAAGTGTACCGTATCGCCAACTTTAGATCTACCTACCACTTCCTGCAATTCCGGTACTGATTTCACCTCCCGGTTATTGATATTGGTGATGATGTCACTTGGTTGTATACCGGCGTATTGTGCTGAGCCGCCATCCACCAAATTTTCTACCACAACCCCTTGTGATAAATTAACATTGAGTTCTTTAGCATATTCGGTATCCAATTCCCTAATCGTTACGCCAAGGAAAGCCCGTTTGTACGAACCATAATTGATAATATCGTCTACCACTTTACGGGCCAAATCGACGGGAATGGCAAAACTGTATCCTTGGAAAGAACCAGTGCGCGTTGCAATGGCCGTATTGATGCCAATAAGTTTACCGTTGATGTCCACCAACGCGCCACCACTATTGCCTGGATTCACGGCTGCGTCGGTTTGGATAAAGGCCTCAATAGCATCGCCGCCGCCCAGTAGTTCAATACTACGCCCTTTGGCGCTAATGATACCAGCAGTTACGGTTGAGGTAAGATCAAATGGATTACCAACCGCCAGCGCCCATTCGCCTACTTTTGCCGCATCAGAATCGCCAATTTCGATGGCAGGAAGACCACTGGTTTCAATTTTTATGACCGCCAAATCCGACTTTTTATCGCGGCCAATTAGTTTCGCGCGGAACGTACGGTTGTCATACAAGGTGACTTCCAATTCTGTCGCTCCTTCCACTACATGGTTGTTGGTGATGATGTAGCCATCTTCAGAATAGATTACCCCCGAACCGGTTCCTTTTTGTGGACTGTTGTCGTATGGAAAACCAAAGAAGTTGTCCCCATAAGAATTTCTTTTTTGGTTGCTGGATTTTCCAGCGTTGGGATCAATGGTTGCGGTAATGTTTACCACAGTAGGCATCGATTTTTCAGCGGCAACTGCAAAATCAAAATAACCCGAACTAGCGGGCATTCGCGTAAAATTTACAGCCCTCGCTAAGTTGGGTTGTTGCGCTTGGGTAACGGGTTGAGTACGATTGTTGAGCAACTGACTGCCGGCAAGAGTGACCATGCCACCCATCAAACCAGCAAAAACATAAGGGATCCACTGTCTCATAATCTGTCCAGATTTAAAACAAGCACAATAAGGTTTGCTTTTTAAACTATTTAGCGTTTAATTTATGCAAATAAACTCCAAAAAGTAGAATCTTCCGTAAAAAAAGACCGTATGATAAACACATTGCCCTAGTAATTTTGTTACTATTAAGAGGCAGTTTAACAGGAAATTAACACATTTTTTTACTTTAAAAACTTACTGATATTCAAAGCATTACGACCGAAGAAAAAATGATGGCTATCAAGGACATGCCAGAAAGGGTAAAGTATTACATCAATGAGTTAAAGCCTGAGACCGATCTAGAACATCGGCTTTTAATGGATCCTGATTTTACCGATGGTTTAGATTGGGGTACACCGCGTTATGGCCACCCCGAGGGGGAAGTATACAAACACATCAAAGAAGTACTTTCCAACATTGAATTACTTTCGGTAGCTCAGCTTATGCGCGAGCGTTTGCGCTTGATTGCATTTGCGCATGATTCTTTTAAGCACATCGAACACAAAGGGAGCCCGCGCGACTGGAGCCGACATCATAGCGTGTTGGCAAGACAATTTTTGGAAAAACATTGTTCCGATAAAGTAGTCCTGGAAATCACCGAATTACACGATGAGGCCTATTATGCCTGGCGAATGGAACATCTGTACCACCAATACGAGGAAGGGCAACACCGTCTTCAAAAATTACTCGACCGCGTGGGGGATCATCTTCAGCTCTACTATTTGTTTTTCAAATGCGATACCCGTACTGGCGACAAAACCCAAGCGCCTTTAAAGTGGTTTGAGCATACCATCAGGAACATCGAAGTAGTAGATTTTTGAAATCAAACTCCTCAATCCAGTTTTTTCAAAGTCCCATTGGTGATCAGATAGATCAATTGCCCATCGCGTTCCAGCAGCAGCGAAGGGTTTTGCCCCATCCGGATATCTCCAGAGAGGCCAGGTACAGCAGGGTCTTTCCGTGGGCGAATCAAGCGAACTGGTAGCGCCAGGTCCTGTTTTTTTTGCGGTAATTGAGCCATTTGGTAATCGGTGTACCCCTCTTTTAGCAAGGTCTTCAGATCCAATTGAGCAAGTGCCTCTACATTCGGTAGCACACTGGGGTAAACTTTCCCTATGGTTCCCTTATATCCCTTCAATTCTATTTGCTCATATCCATAAAAAACCGACAGGTCGCCAATTTCGGTAATCACCGCCTCTAATGAAAAAGTCCGGGAATCATCCGAATCAATTTCTTGGCGGCGAAAAGCCAGATCAGTGGTGTAGATCCGCCCATTTTTTTCAAGCGTTAATTCCCGAAGGAGTAAATCGTGAAAGGTATTGGGTTCATTAACTGGCAAGGCATCATATACCGACAAATCCCACTTGTGGAAACGATGTTTGGCAATCCCTTCCAATCCACGAAGGATGGCTACAAAATTCAATCTGCGCAGTTCTTGTTTTTCTGGATCGCCAGCTAAACCACCTGATTCGATCAGGATAGCTCTGGTTCCCCATTTCTGGAAGTTATCACCAAAGGCACGGGGCTCAAAAGCATCGTTGTAACGCGCTACTTTTTGCGGGATCTGTTTTTGCAGTACCTCGCTCATCAGTCCAATCAATTGCATGGCCTCGCCTCTTTTTTCATTCACCGTATTGTTGAAATCATAGGCTGGCGCTAAAAAAGCAATGGATGCCGTATGTGGCGCTTGTCCAGCGCCATAATACCTGCTTTGATCATGCAGGTTAAAACCCCAGTCTGGCTTGATGGCATCATGCGCCCGTTTTAGAATTTGTCCTTCGGGAGTCTGCAACCTTTGGGCATCGCGGTTGATATCGATACCCTGAACATTGCGACGGGTAAACCGTTCAGCGCCATCCGGGTTCAGCATCGGGATCACATGGATGGTTAATTGCTTCAACAAGTCGTTTTTGAAGGGATCTAAGCTATCCTTTTGGATAAAAAAGTTGAAGATATCTAGCATCGCCATGGTTGCAGTGGGCTCATCGCCATGCATCTGCGACCAAAGCAATACATTTATCGGCCCTTTGCCAATTGTAATGTGATAAATATTGCGCCCTTCGTTTGATTTACCAGCTACTTCTGATCGAAAAATAGCGGATGGTAACTTTAGCAGCAGGGGCTCCAGGTCACTGTGTTTGAACCGACGGGTGTTGATGATAGCTTCGCGGTAACGAGGATGAGTACGGTAGAGCGGCTCATCAGGAGCGGTAGCGTTAGACGAGTTCACCAGAGGGGCTTGTGCGCCGGCAAGCGTTGAAATGGCCAACAAAACCAGAGTGATGATCTTATTGTTCATGATTGGAGGGTTTTAGATGTTAGCAGATCACCAAATAACATTAAAAAAATCTTAAATCCACCTACTTGTGCTGACCATTTTACTAATTTTCGTCGAAATGTAGTAATAGGTTGTTCTAAGTAAAAAAATTCATGTGATCAGCTGTTGCCAACAAATCTTTGAATTTCTTCCATAACCAAATGATGAATGCGATGATGAATCAAATCTTAACTTTTACCAAACACCGCAGTTTAAGTATTATCTTGCTCTTGCTGGTAGTTTTTCACTCATTTTCCTGCAACAATACTGCCCGCGGATTGGCAATTGGCGCGTTAGCCGGCGGTATTGCCGGCGTTTTGATTGCTGATGGCAAAAATAATGCGCGCGGTATTTTAATCGGGGCAGCCATTGGCGGGCTGGCCGGCTCCATTATTGGCAGCTACATGGACAAACACGCTAAAAAACTACGGGAAAAATTAAAAAATGCTGAGGTTGAACGCGTTGGTGAAAGCATCTTAGTCACATTCGACTCAGGCCTAATGTTTGACGTGGATTCTTACAAACTCCGCACCAGTACCAAAAAGAACCTGTCTGAAATGGCCGCTACCATCAACGAGTACAAACAAACCGACTTGGTCGTAATGGGATACACTGATAACACCGGTACCGACGAACACAACCAAGAATTGTCAGAACAGCGAGCTGTTGCGGTTGCCAATTTCCTCAAACAAAAAGGGGTAGCTGCCGGAAGGTTTACTACCAAAGGATTTGGCGAAACCAAGCCCAAAGGAGACAACAGCTCCAATAATGGTCGCCAAACCAACCGACGAGTGGAGATTGCGATTGTTGCCAACAGTGCTTTGCAAAAAGAAGCGGCGAAAGGGATCGATCCTTTGAAGAAATAATTTAGCGTTACTTCAAACCAAAAGAGCGAAGGGCGACAAAGAGCGACGTCTCCCGTCGCTCTTTGTTTTTTACCCTTCCTTGGAATTCAACCATCGGCCAATTGGCTCCCCAATTTTCCTAAAAGTAAACTATTGGTGGTTTCATGTCTTTATATTAGACTTGTCCCTTTAAGTTGATCGAGTCTGATGAAAAAAATAATACTATGTTGAAAACGGAAGCCAAATACACCTTCGAAAAAGTTACCAATGGGGCATTCGAAGTTTTGCAATATACCCTGCCAAACGGCTTAAAGCTCTTTTTGAGCGTCAACTCGAATGAACCTCGGATCTTCACTAACATCGCGGTGCGCGCTGGTTCAAAACATGACCCGGCTGAAACAACAGGCCTAGCGCATTACATGGAACACATGTTGTTCAAAGGTACCAATCAATTGGGAACAGTGGATTGGGAAACCGAGAAAGTACTTTTGGAGCAGATCTCTGATCTCTATGAAAAGCACCGCGCCGCCAAAGACGAGGACGAACGTCGCAAGATCTACATTGAAATCGACCGCATTTCTGGCGAAGCGGCCAAATGGGTTGCTCCCAACGAATACGACAAACTGGCCAGCGCTATGGGCGCCAAGTCAACCAATGCCTATACTTGGTTGGAGCAAACGGTGTACGTAAACGATATTCCGGCCAATGAATTAGAGCGGTGGATGCAGCTGGAATCTGAGCGTTTTCGGATGATGGCGCTCCGCATGTTTCATACCGAGTTGGAAACGGTATATGAAGAGTTCAACATCAGCCAAGATAAAGATGGCCGAAAAATGAACAACCTACTACGACAAACGCTTTTTCCCCAACACCCTTATGGGACTCAGACTACCTTGGGTGCGCCCGAACACCTGCGCAACCCTTCGCAAGTCAATATCCAGTGGTATTTTAACAGCTACTACGTTCCCAATAATATGGCCTTGGTGCTTTCTGGAGATTTCGACCCCGATGAAGTAGTGGCTTTGGCTGAGCAATATTTTGGCGATTACGAACCTAAAGCGCTCCCGCCTTTTTCATTTTCTGAACAACCGCCGCTTGAAGGGCCAATTCACAAATCGCTCTTGGGCTTGGAAGCCGAACATGTGATGATGGGCTGGCGTTTTAACGGCGCTTCCTCATCGGATGATCTTTATTTGATGCTGATTCAGCAACTTTTGTTCAACCAGCAGGCAGGATTGATGGACATCCACCTCAATCAACAGCAATTGGTGTTGGAATCGGAAGCTTGGACCTGGCTATACGAAGATTTTTCGGCATTTGGCTTGTACGGCAAACCGCGGCAAGATCAAAGCTTAGAGGATGTTGAACAGCTCTTATTAGGCGAATTGGAGAAGATCCGGCAAGGTGAATTTGAAGAATGGCTCTTGGAGGCAGTGATTACCGATTTTAAGTTAAATGAAATCCGCGCCTCCGAATCCAATGATGCCCGGGTGTCGGCCATCACGGCAAGTTTTGTTTTGGGGCTTACCTGGAGCGAATTTTCCGATCGTTTGCAGCAAATGGAAAAAATCACTAAAGCGGATATTGTAGCTTTTGCCCAAGAAAGACTAGGCAATGATTATGTCGTCATTCATAAAAAACAAGGGATAGACCCCAGCGTCATTAAAGTAGAAAAACCGCCCTTTAATCCTGTTGAAATCAATCGAGAGGCAGAATCGGAGTTTGCCAAAGATTTTTTGGCAACATCAACGCCTTCTTTACAACCCGTTTTTATTGATTTTGACGCCCAAATTAGTACCATTAATTTGGCCAGCGGTATTCCATTCGACTATGTTCGCAACCCTAGCAACGCGCTATTTCGCCTGGATTATATTTTTGACATGGGCAAAAACAGCGATCGCAAACTGGCTTTAGCGGTATTGTACTTACCGTACTTGGGCACCAATCGGTATACGCCGAGTCAATTGCAACAGGAGTTTTTTCGATTGGGTTTGAGCTTTGATGTTACCAACGACGATGATCATACCTACATCTCACTTACCGGTCTGGAGGATAACGTGGAGGCTGGGATGACACTATTTGAGCATATTTTGAGTCAAGTACAACCACAGGACGGCGTTTTGGAAAAAGTGGTAACTGATGTCCTTACGCGCCGCGAGAATGTAAAAAAAGACCGCAATTACATTTTACGTAATGCCTTCGCTAGCTATGCCCGCTATGGCGTCGACTCTCCTTTTTCTTACCGTTTGTCAAAAGAAGAGCTGCATCAAGTGACTCCAACTGAATTGGTGGAAAAAATTCGGGAATTGTCGTCCTATCAACATCGCATTTATTACTATGGCCAAAAATCGCAGCAAGAGGTTGCGGCGCTGTTAGAAAAACACCATCAAGTAGCAGCTCATCTCCGAGCTCCACTACCCAATCGTACTTATACCCAGCTGCCCACCGACGAACAGAAGGTGCTGTTTTTGGATTATCCCATTGTGCAAGCCGATGTAATGTTGCTTTCCAAGGGTTCGCCAGCGTTTAGCCTGGAAGAGTTTTTGATGAGCGAGTTGTACAACAATTATTTTGGCTACGGCTTATCGTCTATTGTTTTTCAAGAAATAAGGGAATCCAAAGCCTTGGCGTATTCCACCTATGCCTATTACAGCTCGCCATCCCGACAGGATCTGGCGCATTACCTCCAAGCATATGTGGGCACCCAACCGGATAAAATTGCCGACGCCATCCCGGCTTTTTTGAACATCCTCAACAATATGCCCGTGGTGGAATCACAAATCGAACATGCCAAGCAATCGATCCTAAAAGTTATCGAAAGCGAACGCATTGTGCCATCAAAGACCTACTGGACAGCGCGCGCCAATAAAAAACTGGGTTACGAGCATGATTTGCGCAAAGATCTTTACCATACCACAAAAAGTACATTGGCGCCCGAACTGATTGATTTCCACCAAAAATATGTAGCCAATCGGAAGTATACTTTTTTGGTGATGGGCACTAAGTCTCAGATTGACCTAGACTATCTTCGTCAATATGGGCCGTTGCAGGAAGTGACCTTAGAGGAAATCTTTGGATATTAAACAGCACCTTGATGTCGGTTCCGTCAATCCAAACCAACTGGGAATTGTTGTTGCATCATCCACCAAGCCCTGTGGAGGATTTGGATTGGCCTATTTTTGAAGCGCAAGACATCCGCGTTTTTGTCAAACGCGACGATCAATTGCTGTTGGAAGCCTTTCCTGGCGATCAGGCATTTTGCGGTAATAAATGGCGCAAATTGAAATACAACCTCATCACCGCCAAAGACCAAGGTTGCCAGCAGCTGTTGACCTTTGGCGGCGCTTTTTCCAACCATATTGCCGCTACCGCCAGCGCGGGCTTTCTCTTTGGTTTCAAAACCGTGGGGATCATTCGGGGTGAACGCATCGAGCCTTTGAATCGCACGTTAGCTCACGCTGAACGCTGTGGAATGGAGCTCCAGTTTTGGTCGCGCGTACGATTTCAGGAAAAGTCTGATCCACAGACGATGGCGCAACTTGCGCTAGAATTTCCAGCCGCTTATATCTTACCCGAAGGAGGAACCAATATAGAGGCATTCAAAGGTTGCGCCGAACTTGCAGCAGAGATTTTAGTACAATCCAACCCCGATTACGTTGCAATAAGTTGTGGTACCGGCGGAACAATGGCCGGGATGATTCCAGTACTGGATGGACGGGCAACGACATTGGGTTTTTCAGCCTTAAAAGGTGATTTTCATACCGCGGATATTCAGAATTGGTTAGCGCCAAAAGCGTACGCCAATTGGAAGGTATTGACTGAATACCACGGCGGTGGCTATGCCAAAATGAATGCTGAACTTCAAGCGTTTATTGCTTTTAGTAAGGAAGCTGGGTGGGAAATGGATCCAATTTATACCGGAAAGGCATTAATGGGATTGGTGGATTTGGCAGAAAAAGGATTTTTTCGAAAAGGGAGCGAAGTTTGCTTCGTTCATTCCGGTGGACTTCAGGGTATAGAGAAAAACTAAAAACAAAAAAGGGCTCCCAGTCAACAACCAGAAGCCCTTGTCTACAATTTTTTTAAGGTTACAAATTCACCCGCCCGTAGCGAGCTCCATTTTGATATTTTACAATAAACGATTGAACAAATCCACGTTTTTTGGCTTCATTCATCGCTTTTTTGGCTTCTGCGGCAGTAAAAAAAGTAGCCACCAGTACGCGGTTTAAGTTTTGCGCGGTGATGGTTTCTAATTGTATCTCTCCTAAGTCTTTCAATTTAGCAAAACGCACATCATTGGGGTTGTAATTGGAAAGCGCTACCAATTGCACCTTGAAATAATCGCCTTCATACCTTGGTGCGGTGGAAGAATACTCCCCTTTGTCGGTAGGACCTACACCGCGTGAAGTATAATTCCCTGCCGCTTCAGTCGGTTGAGGATTGACGGGAACATTGATTTTGTTTGGCGGATTGTTGTTTTTACCTGGAGTAGATTTGACGCCAGGGTTGGTTACAACTGGATTATTGGTTACTGGTGGTGCTTTGGGGGGCAGTAGTGATTTCAAAAACATCGGTTGCCCAAAAGGTTGACCCGGCGTAGGGTTATCGGTAAATAGATTATAAGAACCCGTTTCGTAGTTCGGCGCGGTAATTTCTACCCGGAATTGGCGGTTGGCCAATAGTTCAAGGTTGTATTTAGCGGTTGTAAAATCGCGGTTGACCAGCAACTGTTCTGAGCCGTCATTACGAATTTCGTACAAGGTAACGACGTAATTATTCAAGGGTTCACTGTCTTGTCCAAAAACAGTAGCTTCCAGAATAGCGGAACGAGATTTCACCCGGAATTCAAAAATATCGTCGTCTTTGGTGCTTAATTTCTCACCAGCAAAGATGCGGTTGGAGACCAAAAAACCGCCCTCCCCTACTATATTTTTTGCCCAATAATAATCATCGGCACTAGAATTGAAAGGTGTTCCAGCGTTCTCGGCAGGCAACCAGTTGATCTGTTCGCCGCGAGAGCTAAAAATATCAAACCCGCCAATACCAGGGTGACCGTTGGAAGCAAAGAACAAACGATTTTCAGCAGCATCAAAAAATGGCGACATTTCATCGCCGGGGCTATTGATTACCGGACCTAAATTGACCGGTTGAGAAAAATCGTTGTTATTGGCACTGATCAAACGGGTTGCATACCACAAATCTAATCCGCCACGACCGCCGGTGCGGTTAGACGCGAAGTAGAGGGTTTCGGAATCTCCTTTCTGTACCACATGCGGGTTGGTGGCTGTAACACCTTTGGGGTTAATCAAATCCGAGAGCCGTTCTGGTTGATTCCAGTTGTTGGCTTGACGCTTGATGACGTAGATTTCGCAACGGGTTTTGCGGTTGTCGAAACTCCCCTTAGCATCACAAATGGTAAAATAAAAACGCTGTCCATCTGGCGTTAGCGTACCTTGGCAATATTGGCCATTTTTGATTACTGGGAAATTTTCTGGAGTTCCGCCTTTCCCCCAGGCGCCATTGCTGGCCGTAGCACGATAGATTCTAGCCTGACCTCCCATACTAGACGAAAAATAAAGCACATCTTTAGAAAAAGAAAGCGGCGCAAATTCATTGTCGCTGGTGTTGATACTGCTTCCTGCCGTGACGATCTCTACCCCTGGATTGGCTTGAGCAGGTAAGGTTTTACCCAGTTCACACCCTTCGATTTCGGTAGCGATGATGTCGGCCAAAATTGCTTTGTTGGAGCTGGTATACCCATCCCGAAACTCGGCAAAAGCTTTGCTGGCCTTGTCGTATTGGCCATCTTGCTTGAGCATTCGGGCATATTTCAAACCCACTAAGGGGTATTCGTCGTTTTCGTCTTTTACATTTTGATAGGCTTCTGCCGCTTTGCGGTAGTTGCGGGTTTCATAGTAGGCTTCGCCTGCTTTGAAGATGAGCTCTTTTTTCTTATTGCCACTTTTCTGCCAGGCTTTGTCAAAGAGATCGGCAGCCGAGCTGAAATCTCCTTTCTCGAAAGCTGCATCGCCATCTTTTTTCAGTTTACGCCAGCTCTGCGCATCTGCTGAATAAACCAAGAATATGCCCACAAGGACAATCAAGATTTTCTTTACCATAGCATTTTGATTCGTTAAAAATGTAAATAGCCTTTAGAGCTTTTTCATGATTCTGATTCGAGCTACAAATGGCTAAAATTCGCCCCCATTTCGTTACGAAAATGCTCATGTAGCGCTGCTACACTCCGCTTTTCGCGCCTCATTGGTGCGAATTTTAACTCATTTTCGCTATCGAACCAAAATCCTGAAAAAGCTCTTATAATAATGCACATCCCAATTATGGTTACATTTTCTTGTAGATAAAAAACAAGAAGACGCATCAGGATGGTTTTTATACTTTTTTTCCGAGCAATTGATCCACCACTTGCGGGTAATATTGGTGCTCTAAAACCAATACTTTCCGGGCAATGTCTTCAGGTGTATCTTCCGGCATTACCGGACAACTTGCCTGAAAAATAATTCGACCCTCGTCGTAATGTGCATTCACATAATGGATCGTGATTCCCGTTTCGGTTTCTCCTGCTTTTTTTACTGCTTCATGCACATGATGCCCATACATGCCTTTCCCGCCAAACTTAGGTAGTAACGCTGGATGGATATTAATGATTCTACCGGCAAAGGCTTCTACAAGATAGGGAGGGACAAGCCAAAGAAAACCGGCCAAGACCAAAAGCGTAATTTCGTATTTATCAAGGATTGACAACAGGTTTTCGGTTTCAAAAAATTGTTGACGATCCAGTATAATTTGATCGATATCATATTTTGCGGCAACTTCCAGCACCAAAGCATCGGCACGATTGGAAATCACCAATTGCACAGCAACATCCTCGCGTTGATCAAAGTATTCAATGATTTTTCGGGCATTGGAACCAGCACCAGAAGCAAAAATGGCAATATTTTTCAAAATACAATGTTTTTTGCACGTATACTATCCTATCGTTATTTTTTTGCGCTCAAAATATACTTTATTGCCGAATTTCCGAGCGATAACTCCCCGAATTGGCGGGGTCAACCGTTGACATGATGTCAATGACGTTTTCCTTTTCCTCGGCAGTTGCCACCTTAAAAACGTCTTTGATCTCGCGTCCTTTGGAGTTGACAAAAATCTGTAAACCAAATGAATTGGGGTACGCCGCGCTAACTTTGCGTAAGTTCTCCAAAGTTTTGGAAATTACGGCACGGCCTTTAGCTACATTGGACGACATCACATCCAATCCCAGTCGATGGTAGGTGTAAGTCACCTCGCGCAAGGGGCGCATCCGTGGCGACAACATGTTTTCTACCAACCAATATCTATTGCGTCGGCTGTTGTTTACATCCCAGCCGCTGCCATCGCCATTCCAGGAAGAAGGCACGGTATTCAATACACTTTGTGCGCTTTGGAAAAAAGGATCTCCACCATTGAGCGAAAATGAATCATAATCCATCCCTAAGATGATAAAAGCATAATACCCTAATACCGCGCTGAGGTTGTCATTAAAGGTGTTGCGGGTAAACTGGATGGGTTGAAATTGCTCGTAAAAAAAGCGGATGTTTTTGTCATAGTGGTTAATCAAGGGCGTGTATTCTGAGGATCCATACACTGGCCGGGAAATCGAAATGGCCAATTCAGCATCATAGGTATTAGGGATGATCCCGTCTTTAGAAGCTGCTTCACCAATGATGGTTAGCAAAATGTTACCTTGGATACGTTCATCGGTTTCAAAAACATCGTTGGTCCATTTGGTGCTGTTGAAAAATTCGGTAATCGACTGCTTGAGGTTGTTGAAAATCCCAGGATCAGCTGAGGTAAGCTTCTGTACATTGACAATGACTTTGAAGTTGAATTCTTGGGCGCTCAAAGGAGCGACTATAGTTACCAGTAAAGCCAACAACACACCGTATTTTCGCATAGCATTCAAGTTTTTAATGGATTATGACAGCAATTTAGCCACCATGGCCTGGATGATGTCTTCCGCCGCGGCAATTTTCGATTTTAACTCAAAATACGCAATCTTATTGTCTCGGTATAGAATGGTTATCTTATTCGTATCGTGATTAAAACCGGCGCCTTGATCTTGCAAGGAGTTCAAAACGATAAAATCAAAGTTTTTGCGCTCCAGTTTGCTTTGCGCATTGGCCAGCTCGTCGTTGGTTTCCAGTGCAAAACCAATCAGCAATTGGCGGTCTTTTTTGGTTTGACCTAAAGCAGCGGCGATGTCTTTGGTTTTTACCAGTTGCAGTTCCAAATTCTCGTCTTTCTTCTTGATTTTTTGATCGGCCACTTCACTTGGTCGGTAATCCGCAACGGCTGCGGCCAGGATGCCCGCATCGGCGTTTGAGTAATGTAATTGCGCGGCTTCATACATTTGTTGAGCCGTTTCAACCGAAATCACCTCCACGTTGGGTTCTTGAGGACGCAAGCGAGAAGGCCCCAAAATCAGCTTCACTTGTGCGCCATAGCGCGCGGCTACATCTGCCAGCGCGATCCCCATTTTCCCGGAAGATCGATTTCCGATAAAGCGTACCGGGTCGATGGGTTCGTAGGTAGGTCCGGCGGTAATCATTATAGTTTTGCCAGCTAAAATTTTTGGTTCCGAAAAATACCGGTTGAGGTAATCTACGATCTCTTCCGGTTCGGCCATACGTCCCTCGCCGTTTAATCCGCTGGCTAATTCTCCAGAACCCACCGGAATAAGGTGATTGCCAAAAGACTGCAAGCGGCGTACATGTTCTACCACTGCGGGGTGTTTCCACATGTCGAGATCCATTGCCGGTGCAAAAAAAACCGGACAGCGCGCCGAAAGATAGGTGGCGGTAAGGATGTTATCGGCAATCCCCATGGATAGTTTGGCCAGGGAAGTGGCGGTGACGGGCGCAATGATCATGGCATCAGCCCAGAGGCCGAGCTCCACATGGTTGTTCCAGCTGTTTTCGGAATGCACCTCGGTGTGAACAGGTCGTTTGGAAAGCGTAGATAAGGTAAGCGGCGCAATAAATCCCTTTGCGCTTTCGGTCATTAAAATTTGCACCTCCGCGCCGGCTTTTACCAGCAACCGGGTCAAAAACGCCGATTTATAAGCGGCAATACTACCCGTAACACTCAGGATGATTTTTTTTCCGGAAAGTTGAGACATGGTTGATTAAGGTTCTGCAATTAGAAAAACCAAAAAGCCTTGCCACGTATAAGTTGACAAGGCTTTTGGGCAGCGCCAAGAGCTAAAATTTATTCCTCAGAGTTATATGGACGTTTTTTTGCGTCAGTATAGCGAAAAACGACTTCACCATTTAGGAACTCTTCGGTAGCAATGATTGCTGGATTGGGCAAGCGCTCGTAAAACTTAGAAATCTCGATTTGTTCTTTGTTCTCGCTGATTTCTTCGATGGTATCCGAGTTTACGGCAAACTCCTCCAGTTTGTTGTGCAGTTCGTATTTAAGATCCACTGCCAATTGACGAGCGCGTTTGGTGATGATTACCAAAGCCTCGTAAACATTGCCGGTGTGCCCAGCGATTGAATCTACATTGCGGGCTCTTACGTTAGGATCCAGTCCTTGTACCTTGGTTTTGATATCTGACATTACTGCTGAGTATTTTAAGTTGTTTTTTTGAGTCTACTTGAAAAGTTTTTGCCTGATCGAAGTATTCACTTTTCGGATAACGTTCTATGAATTCTTCGGCAAATTTAAGACATTGCTTGTAGCGGTCTTCGCGTTTTTCCAAGACGCTGTTTTGTGCCAGCAAATAAGAAGAACGCATAATCAGATAACGTACTTCTTCGGCGCGTGCAGTTTCAGGAAAATCTTTGATCACATTTTCGTAAGCCTGCATGGCCGCTTGGTAGTACCGCAAGTTATAATACAATTTTGCGGCTTCAAAGTTTTTGCGTTCCTGTTTGGCGCGCAATTCATCGATCAAACTGTTGCATTCTTTAATCCGCGCACTTTCAGGGTGGGTATTGACAAAAGATTCCAGCTCATCCATTGCCTTTTGTGAATACGTTTGATCCAAACGAAAGTTGGGCGCTAGTTTATAATGCGAAAAGGCCGACATAAACTCTGCTTCTTCGCGCAATGCGCTGCCGCCAAATGTGTTAACGAAGTTATTGAAATAATAAGATGCCAATACGTAGTTTTCTAAATAAAAATACGAATAAGCATACTTAAAATATACTTCCTCTGCCTCTTTGGTTCCGCGTACACTGCTCACCAGCAATTCCAGCAAAGTCTGCGCCCGTTGGTAGTCCTCTTTTTGGTAGTACTCCATGGCTTTTTTGTACAGCAATTTTGGATCCCCGCTGGTGCGAATGGTTTCGAAATCGCTCTTGCAGCTATAAAGCGCAAAACCGATAAACAGGATCCCAAAAAACTGAATCAACCAATTCTTTTTCATAAGGCTGCAAATTTAGAGAAAAAATCTTAGAATTACAAAACCCGCGCGCAACATGTCGCCAACTGTAGCCTTCTTGACTAAGACGGATGCTCATTCACAGAGGAAAAAAAAGCGAATGGGGTTGGTTGGCTGACGAGATTAGCCGTTCTTTACCTAGCGAATTTTATCATTAACGCTTATGAACCCGCTCGATAAGTTTAGAATTTACTACAACCATACCATGCATCCCGAACTGATGCGGATGGAACGCAAACGCGTCCGCTTGCTGCGCTTGCTTTTCTTTTCGGGATTGGCGCTCACGGGAGTGATCATTTTTGAGCTTAATATCAGCATCCTCCCCCTTACGCTTACAATGGCGATCTTTATTGCCCTTTACTTGATTTACCTGGGCTATGAGGTGCGTCGGTTTTTGCAAACTTTCAAACCCAATGTCCTCAATTTACTGCTGACTTTCATCAGCGCGGAACCCAATATGGGCAAAATGACCTACGATGCCAAACGGCTGCTTCCCAAAAGCACATTCTTCGAGAGTAAAATATTTGCCACCGACGCCCAAATCTATGAAGGGGAAGACTACATTTCGGGCAGGGTTGGAGAAATGGATTTTGAACTGTGCGAACTCAACGTGCGTGATTTTTCGGTGGTGCGCAATCGCACCAATTACGTCTTCAAGGGTGTTTTTTTGCATGCTATTTTCCCGGAAGACGTACGCGGTAACATGGTAATCTGGCCCAGGGAATTTAAGCAATACCTTAGTAGATCCATTCGCGAATTCAACTGGTTGGGTGCCGAGAACGTCGACGAGGAGGTGCTGAACCCAGCATTTCGCGCCATGTTTATGACTTATGCTACTCCTGATACCCATGTGGCGGGCATCCTCTCCGAACCCATGCAGGATGCCATCATCGAATATTGTAAGACCACCGGTAAAGAGATCTATATTTCTTTTTTGGGCAAAAATATTTACCTCGCCGTCACTGAACCCCGCGATTTGCTGGAACCCTACATTTTCAGAACCAACCTCAGCTTTGAATTGGTGCGGGGTTTTTGGGAGGATCTTAACTTGTTGATCAAAATTGTGCAAGATTTTGACCAAACCCATTGACTCTCCTCTAGATCTTGGCTTGTACCGTATACCCGGCCTTGCGCAATAAGGCAATGACGCCATTAACCCCGCCAAGGTGCCCAGCGCCTACGGCAAAAAAGGTTGGTTTTTCGACCATCATTTTACCCATGATGGGGATCCATTTTTTATTCCGATTGACGAGTAACAGCGTTTGGTAGCCACCCACGCCTTCGCTGTTGTCCATTAGCGTCTGCATGGCCTGGATGTCTTGACTTTTGTACAACTCTACCATTTTGGCAAACTCACCATCCGATTTACTTTCTTCCTGGCTTAAACTCGACACCAACATTTTGGCTTGTACCCGATAAGGGATGCTATCAAACATACTCATTTGAAAAGCTGCCGTTTCTAAGCCACCGATGGTCTTTTTTTGTTCTTTTGCCATGCTCAGGAACTCCATTTCATACGAAACAACCCCGTCGGCGCTAGCTCCATCCGCACCGCCCATCCCGGTCATTGCGCTGGGATCCATAGCGGTGAGGAACATCGGTTTGATACGATTGAGCATCATAAACGGCAAACCGATCGATTCAAAGTGTTTTTTTACCAGTTCATATTCTTGAGGCGTGAGGAGATCACTGAGGGTGGTATCGTTGCGCATAAACGATTGCATCAAAAGAGGGAACAAGGCCATGACGTTGTCGGTCATTTCCTCCATGTTGATCTCGAAGGTGACGTGTTTGGCTTTTTCGAGCGCCGTTTTAGTGGCTGGAGTGAGAAAAAAATCCTTTTTCCCGATCATGTGGATGGTGCCGTAGAGGTAAGAGGGTTGTTTCAAACCGTTGCCCGAAATTTCCCAAAGCAGTGCTTTTTCGGTAGGTACTGCGCCGGGGATGGCAGCGGTTTGGGCAAAAAGAGCAGCCAAAGGGCTCAAAAAAAGCAGAAATAACAGCTTAAAATGCTTCATGATCATATTGAGTTGAGAATAGCAGGCAATGTATAAAATGTAAAACCAAGATTTGGGGGGAAATATTTTAACAAATTTTGCATAAAAAGATTTTTTTATACCAATGCAAAAAAAGATGACTTATTTAGATCAATTAAAAGAACTGAAAGCCGATTGTTAAAGTTAGAAAAAAAACATACTTGCTATTGGAAAACAAATAAGAATCTGCTAATATTGCCAATGCATTAAAGTTCCTTCTATTCTACCCATATACACAGCCTTGTAGTTGCTTTCATTTCGATGAAGGTTTAGTTTCTATTATACACCTTCTATTGATGTGAATCAATTCAATCATTTCTATTTGATTGAATTAGCATTTTTCACGTGGGTTAAATTTAAATATCACATACTAGATAAACAATTCAATACTGTGCTTGCATGGGTTAAAAACCCGTGTACATTTTATTTATTCCAACTGCAACTATCTAAATATGGCCTATGATCCGCATCATAGTTAGAATATTATTGCCTAAATTTAAATCATTTTCACATTAATATGGTTAAGCCCCGAAATAACAAAATATACTTTCCATTGTATCGCCAACACGATACAATGGATTGCGGCCCCACTTGCTTACGTATGATTGCGCAATTCTACGGGCGAAGTTTTTCAGCAAGCTATTTGCGTACTCATTGTCATATTGATCGAGAAGGTGTAAGTATGCGTGGCATTGCAAATGCCGCCGAAAAAATTGGCTTTCGTACCCTGTCGATTAAAGTTCCATTCACCGGTGTTGGAGAAATTCCGGGACTGAGGCAAGCTCCATTGCCACTTATTGTGCATTGGCAACAAAAGCACTTCGTTGTAGTTTTTCGAATGAACCAGCATTTTATATGGATTGCAGACCCAGTTGGGCAAAAAATTCGACTTACCCGTCGTGAATTTCTAGATTGTTGGTTAAGCGATGACGATAAAGGCATTGCCATGCTATTGGAGCCAACCCCGAGATTTTACAATGAAGAAAATCAAGGAGAACGCAAGCGCGGTTTTGGAGCCTTGTTTATATATCTACGTCCCCAAAGGCGTATGCTTGTACAATTGGGATTGGGAATGGGCTTAAGTGCCATTCTAACCCTTTTTGCTCCCTTTTTAACGCAATCGGTAGTAGATAATGGAATTGCATTGCATGATTTAGGTTTTATATACGTGGTTTTACTAGGACAGTCCATGCTTTTTGTAGGTCAAATGGCCATTCGATTTGTTCAATCCTGGATTCTCCTACGTGTCAGCAATCATATAAACATCAGCTTGATTAGTGATTTTTTATCAAAATTAATGCGCCTTCCACTGGGGTTTTTCGACAGCAAAATGACGGGTGACCTCTTACAACGTATTGGAGATCATCACCGGATTGAAATTTTTTTGACCTCGTCTACCATTACTGTAATTTTATCTCTGTTTAATCTACTCATGTTTGTTGCCGTTTTGGCTTGGTACTCTTTATCAATATTTACTGTTTTTACAATCTCAGCCGTCATATATACGGTCTGGATAGTCTTTTTCCTAAGAAAGAGAAAAGAAATAGACTATTTGGCTTTTCAACATCAATCACAAAATCAAGATGCGCTTCTGGAGATCATTCAGGGAATGCCAGAAATTAAATTACAAGGAAGTCGCCAAAAGCGTCGGGATCAATGGCTGGATATTCAATTGAAACTCATGCGGGCGCAAATGCGCAGCTTAAGTATCTCCCAATACCAAGACCTAGGAGCTTTGGGGATTAACCAGCTCAAAGATGTGTTAATCACCTTTATAGCTGCGACTGCAGTTATGGCTGGTGAAATGACACTAGGGATGATGCTGGCAGTGCAGTTCATTGTTGGACAGTTAAATGGACCGTTACAACAGCTAATTGGTTTTTTGCGCTCAGCTCAGGATGCACGGTTAAGCCTTGAGCGACTGAACGAAATCCATGAGCAAGAAAATGAAGACGAACAAGATGACAACAAATCATCAAGTATACCACCTCAAGGTGATATACTCCTTGATTCCATATATTTTCGCTATAATCCATTAAGTGAATGGGTTCTTGAAAACCTTTCGCTGACCATTCCTCGAGGAAAAGTCACGGCCATTGTGGGAGCTAGTGGCAGCGGAAAAACTACTTTATTGAAACTACTCCTGGGATTTTACCAGCCTGAGAAGGGAAATATTCGAATCGGCTCAGCTCTAATCCAACAAATTCAATCCGACGTTTGGCGAGAACATTGTGGTGCAGTTTTGCAGGATGGATTTCTTTTCTCAGACACCATTGCCAACAATATTTCAGAGAGTGCACTATATCCTGACACTAAACAACTGGATCGCTCAGTGAGAATTGCCAATATCCACAACTATATTGATTCTCTCCCTTTAGGGTTCAATACCACCATTGGCGCACGAGGAAACGGCGTTAGTCAGGGGCAACGCCAGCGCTTACTAATTGCTCGTGCTGTATATAAAGATCCTGATTTTTTATTTTTTGATGAAGCAACCAATGCCCTAGACTCCAATAATGAAAAAGAGATCATCTCTCAGCTAGAGCGCTTTTTTGAAGGCCGTACCGTTGTCATTGTCGCTCACCGCCTTAGTACTGTTCGTCATGCCGATCAAATTGTTGTACTAGATCAAGGGAAAATCATAGAACTGGGAACCCACGAAGAACTTACCGCAAAACGAGGAGCTTACTTTACACTAGTAAAGAACCAATTAGAATTAGGAAACTGATGACGAGTTAAATTATATTTTTTTAAAATAATGAATGACTAATCCGTCACAATGTCATCGATTCGTCATCCCAAAATCAACCCTTATGCCCACTACAAATCTTAATCCTTCTGCATCACGCCCGGATGCACTACAAGATTTCTTGAGTACGCCACCGACCTGGTTATTGCATTCTGGAATGGGGTTGATGTGCACGTTTGGGGTATTTGTACTACTCATGAGCTGGTTTATCAGTTTTCCAGATCGGATTCAAGCAACTGCTTTATTGCATACCCAACAGGCACCCGTGGAAATAGTTTGCGTAAATGGAGGGCGGTTGGAATCAATTGTAGTACCCAACCAACACCAGGTGAGAAGCGGCCAAATCTTGGGCTTATTGCAAACATCGGCATATTGGAGAGATCTACAATGGGTAGAGAAAATCATGTCCAAACCCTTAAATACTGACATTGTGCTGCCTAGCCATCCTTTACAGTTGGGGGATGTACAGACTAGTTTTGCATCCTGGCTGCAAGTACGCTTAGCTTTACAAGCCTTTTTAAACCAGACGATTACACAAGAGCAGATCACTACACTGCAAAAAGAAGCCCAGTTCAACACCCAATTAGCTCAAGCGCTAGATCAGCGCAGTACTTTATACGGAGAGGAAGTGGAGCTGGTACAACGCGACTACAATCGAGCGATACACCTGAATGATCAAAATGTCATTAGTGATCAAGAATTAGAAGGCAAAAAAACAGCTTGGTTGCAAGCTCGGCGTTCCGAGCATAGCATGCGTGAAGAAGCTATACAAAACCGCATTCGTGCTGAGCAATTACACACCGAACAACTGCGCCTGTACTCGGAGCGGCAAAATTCTTTAGAAGAACACCAACGAAATTATCAACAAGCCACCCAACAATTACAAGCTTCACTGGCTCAATGGAAACTTCAATTTCTAATTACAGCACCCATTGCAGGCACGGTGGTATGGCAAACTGGATTAAGCGAGGGGCAGTTCCTCAATGCAGGCAAAGTATCTGGCACAATCATCCCAAGTAGCTCTGAAGGCATAATCGCCATTTGTACCACTCCAACTGCCGGTAGCGGTCGGATGAGGCTTGGCAATCGGGTACAAATTGAACTCGACGCCTTCCCTGCTGATGAATTTGGATATCTGAATGGGCGAGTGTGTTATATATCTCGCTTGCCAGATACAGACCAAGAGGGCAAATTTTTCTATCAAGTAGAGGTAAAATTACCCGACACACTGCGCAGCAGCTATGGCAAAACCATTCCCTTCCGCCAAAATCTGAGCGGTACCGCGCGAATCGTGACCAAGGAGCGGCGGGTGCTGGAACGGTTGCTTGGGAAAATGTGGCAAATAACAAACTTCTCGAATGAAGAGTGAAGGTTTGGGTGCATAGAGACTTATTTATTATTAGAACCCATTCGTTATTCCAAATCTAAAACAAAGCTTTCTACTCATGCATAAATTCTTCGAAATCCTTGATCTCATCGACCGCCTCGACGGTCTCATCCGTCGCAAGGCTACTGGTAGACCTTGTAACCTGGCTCGCCGCTTGAACATCTGTGAACGCAAAGTGTACAAGATGATTGATACCTTAAAGAGTCTCGGAGCTCCTGTAGAGTATTGCCCACACCGCGAATCATATTACTACACATCGGAAGTGGAATTCCGGAGAGAATTATTTGTGCAGAAGATAGATGAGGAAAAAGTGAAGGGTGGGGAATCACGAAAGGGTTATTTTTTCGATTTAGACTTTGAGAGATTAAACTTTCAAAACCCAGACCAACAGTTTTCTTTACAGTTGTTAAATTAAGTTTTTTTCAACCCACAAATAGCTTGAAATCAATAAAAAAATCTAAATCGATCCTATTCTGTAAAATAATCTAGGTCATCTAATTGGTAGAAATTTGAAAGAATTCTACCATTGTAGATTATTAAAGGGGTCGAGTTGATTTTCTGTTCGTTACACCATTCAATTTGCTTGTTCAGTCTATCTATTATTTTGGTATCTTCAAGATCTAAATTGGTATAATGACTTCTCCATAAAGTGGGAGAGTATGCGTGATTGTGGTAAAAATCGATTAGCTCGTATAAAAATCGCTCTGATGGCAAGGTTTTTTCTAATGCAAGCATACAAATAGCAGTTTGATATGCTTGTTCATCAGGCTTAATATCCATAAGGAAAATTTCATTGATAGTTGTATCTTTTTTGTATTTTAAAAACCGGAATATACTTTCATGAGCTTTTTGGCAAGGCCTACACAATGGATTTGAAATCATAGTAATTTGATACTTACCATTTTCTGCCCCAAACTTGATTGGATCTAACTCCTCAATTGGTATAGTTACAGGATGAATGCGGTTCTGCATAATGGTAAATACATCTGTATCAAATTTTAATTTCCTCAATTTTGGCATTTCAGTCTTATCCTTAATCCAAACTTCAAATACTGGCTTTAGCAAGCTGTATGAACTTATACTTAATAAACCTAAGGTTAAAAGAGGCATAATGGCTGACAAATATAGATGTTGATGCTCCCAATAATTATAAAACAGTAATGACGATAATAGATCTATAAATAAAATAACTTGAATAAACAAACACAATTTACACCAAAGATGGGCAACATATTTTTGATACCAAATAGAGTAAATGGTATATGGCGCCGCCAAAAATGAAATTAGGGATACAACATTGAGTGTTTCTATACCAGGAAAAATAATGAGGTAAAGAAATAATATTAAGAAATAGTTAAACCCAATTTCGCTCCAAGACAAAACACCAAATAACCTTGCTCCACTTGAACTAAGAATACCTGAACAGCTTACGCCTTTATTATCAGATGAGCAGACTTTATGAAAAAAAGGGTTTTGATCGTCAAACGTTTCAATAAGTAAGACAGAGCTCAGAAAAAGACCAATAAGTTTAGTAATAATGAAGATTATATTTAAGCCCGAATAACGACCAACACCATAATATAATACCATAAATATAACCATTGCAACTATTGAAAGGCAAAAAAACACCCCCCGATGTTTTGCTAAAAATTCTTTCATTCTGGTTTTGAAAAAATCATTTTCTTTTTCCTGACCATCAGGATCAAAAATAGCTGCAACACCACTCCAGCCTGCAATGAAATCTTTTTTAGCGTAATCTTCAATCAAACCTTTTTCATTTACGAATTGCACTTTTTCTTCATTCACTGCATCAACAACAATGAAAAACCCACCACCATCAGAAATGAAATGGGTAAGGAAAGGTTTCGGGAGGTATTCAAGATCATTTGGAGTTGCCTTAATTACAGCATGTTTAAGTTTAAGACGATCAAAAAGCTGACTAAAAGCAAACATGCTGGGGAATTCAGGGTGATAAAAAAACCAATCCAAGGAAAAGGAATTGAACTTCACCTTTAATCGATTAAGCAAAATTCTTGCAGCTTGGCGTGCATTGTCTTTTACAAGGCTTCTTTTTTTCATTTTAGCTATTCTTTTGTTTAAATAATCTGAGTGCATGACAAAATCGGGGTAATGCTTAGCAGTCTTTTCGAAAGTCTATTACTCGAAAAAGTTAAGCCGCCCGATTTTGTCATATACCTATATCATTCATTCAAATATTTATCTAAAAGTTTTTTTGTCTCTTCGCTCCCTGGTCCAGGAGCATTTTTATGGATCAAAATTCCTTGCTTGTTAAAAATCAGATAACGTGGAATGGTATTGACTCTTAATTCGCTTAGCCATGCTGAGGTATATCTATTTAAAATTAAAAAAGATTGAGATGGGTTATTGATCTTATGCCTAGCAGCCGCCTGTATCCATTGCTTATTACTTTGATCGATTGACAAATAAATAAATTCAACTTTATCATATTTATTTTTCAACTCTAATGAAGCAGGTAAAGAGCCTATACAGGGGGCGCACCAACTCGCCCAAAAATCAAGATATATTACTTTATTTTTCAATTGCTTTAGTACGTCTGAAAAAAGCAGGGTATCTCCATTTGTATCTTTTAACAATAAATGGTTACTTAAACTAAAATCTAAGTTGAAATTCTTTTGAAATGCATTTTTTAAGCTGGCATTTTCGATATCATGATCAAACTTTTTAGAATAGGCTTTAATTTCTTCCATCGATCCTTGCTCTACAAGTTGATTAATTGTTTCAAATAATAAACTTTCTTTTGCTGTCTTACTCAAAATGGTTGATTTATATATAGAATCGTATACAGCTTTGTAATTAGGCAGATTAGAATTTGAGGTTCTTATTCTATTGACTTTAGAATTAAAATATTCTGTTACTAACCCTTTAAAATCCATATTTTGCAAGGCTTCATCCGGTATTTGTTTGCTCTCAGAAGGATTGATGTGGTCTTTTATAAACTTCAATAAAGATTCATTTCGATTTGGGAGTTTTAAAATCCCAACCTTGAAATCTTTTATAGAAATAAGCCAAATTTCATTTTTTATCTTATAAAATTGATAGGTTTTTTCGGAAATAACTTTGTTTTTCAAAAGAGAATCTAGCCATTCTTCTTCTTTTTGAAATTCTAAAAGCGCTTTTTTGAAATAAAAATCCTGAACTTCTGAAAAAGTTTTACCCTGCTTACGCAGCATTGCCAAGCTTGGTCTAATAAATAATGTAGTAGCTGAAAAGGTATCTTGATAAACTTCTTCTAATCTCTTTAAGTTGTAATTGGTTTCATATGGACTAGTTGTTCGATTTATCACTTTTGCAATTGGTAGTTGACCGTTGTAGGTAAATAATACGCTATCTCCTTTTTGAAATAAAAAACTCCATTCCTCTGCACCTTTAAAGGCATGTCTTAATTCCAACCACTCTCTTTGACATTTAATAACCAATGTATCTTTATGCGGGGCATACTGTGGTGTAAAGTGTTCTTCAATTAGATTGTCATCTAAGTATCTAATTTCGGAATTACCAATCATCATAGTAGTGCCCGAAGAGAGGGTATTCCTAAAATTAACTGGAGCTTGATCAAAAAACACCACAATTTGATTTCCAGTTTCATTTTGAATTGGACTATCCAGCAAACATGACCCTGTTGCAAAGAACCTTATAAAAAGAGGAAAAAGATAGAACGTATTCATGATTATTTACTTTGTTCACAATAGAGATTATACAAAATAAGCGTTTTTCCCAATTTTAACTAGCAAAGGTTTGGCATTCAAAGGTTCTATTTTTCGAAATCGCTATTTTTAATGAACTCTAATATGAAATACAACCGAGTTTAACATATGCCTTCATATTCTGTATTCTGCATCATTCTCCATAAAATTTGACAGTACGCAGTAAAATGCCCCTTTGCAGCTTTATACGGCTGTAAAGGGGCAAACATAAATTCAAATTAAACTTGATGACAATAACTAGAGCCACCGCAACTAGAGCAGCACCAATTTCCACCCCAACTAGAAGCCGTATTCTGAGCAACTGACTGACTAACGTTGCAATCAACAATGGATACTCCGTTAATTGTAACTGAGTAGCCGCAAGCTCCTCCTTTTACATTTTTCATTTCATCAGTAGATAACCTACCGAGAGCATTTGAAAATTTTTCAAATTTGGTCATGATAACTAGAATTAAAAAATTAGCTTACTCTATTTAATTCTTTACCGGGTTTTCAGCATCCCCCGATCAATTGACTTTCCAAAGCTATCTCCACACCCTGCATAAATCGTACAGTGTGTGATTTTTCTTGAAAAAGTAACTCAGGATATTATGGCAGTGACATAAAAAAGAGCTGTATTTCGAGAGAAAAATACTTGACTATCCTATACTAATTAGTAGAAAAGTGCTATGTAATCTAGACGACTTTCGAGGTATTAAAGGATTACGGCAAAAACTCAGTGAGATTATTGTCATCGCTATGCTATTGGTACCCTGTGGAACGGATGAATTTTGAACGAATCAAGAAGGAATTTTCGAGTACGATATTGGATCGAAGAAACGGTTAAACAATAAATTACTACCTGATACCATCCAGATGAAACGCCCTACCTCGATTAGGGGGAGGACAAAGCAGCAAAAACGGCTTTACTGGCGAAATCAAAGAGGAAATTTAGGATTGTGCAAAAGTAATCCGTATGAGCAATGCACATGGTTTAGGGCAACAACTAAATTTTCTCCCCTCACTTGTTCCATCTCTGCCCATTTCCTTTAATTTTGCAGCACTTAGCATTTTGAAAAAATAAAAACCATGCAAAATCCAAAAATTCTTGTCTTCCTTCTTCTCCTTTGCTTTTCTTTTTCTGCTTGCAAAAAGAAAGAAAGAACCACCCAAAATGGTGGCATCGTTGATCGTACGGACTGGAAACTGGTGGCGATGACCGAAAACGACAAGGAGATTAAATTGCCCAAAGACCTCGAGATTACCCTCTCTTTTTTGGATAACCACATCAGCGGCGATGTGGCGTGTAACCAATACGGAACCGATTATGCCCAGCAAGGCAACCGCTTGTTGTTTGACCGGATGTTTTCAACCGAAAAGTATTGCGGCAAAAATACCAATCTTGAGGTCAATTACCTCAAACACCTCAATAACTCCTCCAAATATGATGTGTTCGGCGACGAGCTGACCATCATCTGTACCGATAAAGCAGAATTGAGTTTTGAAAGACGTAAAACTTCAGAAGCCAGTTTGGGAGTAAGCGCTACTTCAACCAACTTCGCCGGGCTATTGAAAAGCTTCGCGGTTTGGCCGAAAATGAACCAATTTCATTGCTTTAGCATCCTTTCTGGGGATAAAATCAATCGCTATCCTTTTTTGGGTAAACCGCTACCGGTTGAGATGTATGGCATGTTTGATAAAGGAAGTACCGAGGTTTTCAAACAGGCTGCAGCAGTCGGTACTTATATTTCCGGTTCCATGGATTCGCTTTATTTTGTAAGATTGATGGGACAATCTTCGGCCAATACGGTAGCATTGTACCGCGTATTTAATGGTTATCTTTCTTTCCAGCTCAAAATAGCTTCGGCAAATTGTACCGATAAAGGCTGCGAACAACAGGATGGCTGGTTGGTTGATTTGAATCAGGATGGAAAAATGGATGTGGTAACCCGCTCTCAGCAACAAGCACTGGATGGAAAAGTGCTGGCTGATCAATTCCGCTTCTACATCCGCCAACCTACTGGCGGTTTTGCAGAATCCCCGAATGAAGCCATTGATCGGAGTCAGTATATAATGGAGGTACTGCGATAATAGACAGGATGAGAGACGCGATAATACACGATTACACGCGATGAATCGCGTCTCTACTCGCTATCATGCAGGATCATCAATGGCGTCTGGGTATTGAGCGTCATGTGGTAAGTGATGTGCTGATGGTGGAAAATGTCTTGAAAAAAATGCCGATGCGGGGCATTCATGATTAACAATTCCGCATGATGCTGCTGGGTATATTGCTGTATGCCCGCCGCCAGATCCATTTGGTATATAGTAGCCAAGTGAAACGCAGATCCTTGATCATTGATGAGCGAAGCGAGTACGGAAGTGGGGGCATTGCTATTAGAGTTCAAGTGCACAAAATGTAAATTGGCATTGAATTGGCCTGTCAACTCCAATACCCTTAGCCAGGTTTTTTCGTCTACAGATCCGCGATTGCTAGCGTAAATGACATTCCGGAACCCCTCAAAATGACTATTCCCAGGAATAAGCAGTACAGGGCAAGAAGCGCGACGGGCAACCTCGGTAAAAGGAGGTTCAAACCATTGCGGAATCAGCCCATTATCGCCATCAATTCCCATAACAATCAGGTCGGTATTTGTTTGGCTCGACAAGCGTTGTAACTCTTCCGGTACCAATCCTTGAATGATTTCCTTAGTGATAGTCACCGCTGGTTTCTTGTTTTGCTCCAACGCTTTTTGGGCGCGCCGCATCATCCCCCCCAATTGTTTGTCCTTATTTGTAGTGACATTTTTTTTGTCTTCAAATAAAAACACCCCGCCCATGACTGCGCTTTCTGGATCCTGAATGTGTACCAATCGCACATCTGAATGGAACTCAGCTGCCAAAAATGCAGCATAGTTTAACGCATTTTCAGAAGCTTCCGAAAAATCAGTGGGAACAATTATCTGACGAACCATAAGTGGAGAACGGGCTTGGGGCTCTACCAAAACACTTAAAACTACCATCAAATCATCGACCGATGGGACGATTTTTTGAAACACCACTTTTTCATCAACGATCAAGGCAGGTATACCCGTGATGCCATACGCCATCAACAAATCCAGATCGGTTACCTCTTCAATCGGCAAATTGATTTGCAAGCGGTCAAAAGCAGCCATAAGATTGGCCTTCAAGGCTCTATCTTTAGCAGCGCCTATGCCTAGTAGCAAAACCCGGTGGTTTATTTGCAAATCATTTCGGTTATTCATTCGATCGTAGCTATCACTTACTGAGCTAAGAAGCGACGCCTTTACTGCGTGCTTTTCCTTGTGCAGTATATTTTGTGGTTCTGAGAAAAAATTTGTTGTTGCAAAATCAAAAAAGCCCATTTAACGAATGGTGACTTTTATCATCCTCTAACCTTGATTTTTTGAAAAAAACCATTCATGACAAATTGCTTACCTTTCCGAAATAAAAGCAGCATTTGCATTGGATCAGATAGCTCACACTCAACAACAACATTTTGAAGCAGCGCTACGCTTGGAGGCCATTATCAAATCGGCTACCGATGGTATCATTATCATCAATGAACACGGTTTGATGGAATTGGTCAATGAAGCTGCCTGTGAGCTTTTTGGGTTCTCTGAAGACGAAATGATAGGGCAAAATGTAAACATGCTGATGCCCTCGCCTTATCAAAAAGAGCACGATGGTTATATGAACAACTACCTACGTACCGGGGTAAAAAAAATCATTGGCATTGGTAGGGAGGTCTCGGGGCAACGTAAAAATGGCAGTACATTCCCCCTACGCCTCAGTATTAGCGAAGTGGTACTGCCCAATCGGCGGGTTTTTACGGGTATTGTCCAAGATTTGACCAAAGAAAAAGCAGCCGAACAAGCCCTACGGCAAGAAAAGGAACGCGCCCAAATGTATTTTGATTTGGCCAATACCATTAATGTGGTACTGGATAAAACCGGCATGGTCATCCAGCTCAACAAGATCGGTGAAGCGTTGCTAGGGCGTACAGAAGCTGAATTGGTTGGGCTAAATTGGTTTGAACAAGTAGTGAACCAGGATCAGCAGAAAAAAATACAAGCTATTTTCCAGCAGTTGATGGAGGGGAATGTTGAAACGCTGGACTACTTGGAATACAGCATTGTTACTCGATACAATGTCACCCGTCTTGTTGCTTGGCGCAGCGCCCTAATTCGCGATGAACAACAACAGGTCGTTTCGGCATTGAGTTCAGGGATCGACATTACGGAGCAACGGGCTGCTGAAAACCGTATCCTGGAAATGAACCAGGAACTCGAAAAAAGAGTAGAACAACGCACCGAGGAATTGGCGACCGCCGTCAACCAATTGCTGAAAATCAATAAAAAATTGGAGGTGGAAATTCAAGAACGCAAAGCCGTAGAGACCGCCTTGCGCCACAGTGAAAGCGAACTGCGCAAAGCGTATGAAATAGAGAAAGAATTGAGCACCCTGAAATCGCGGTTTGTATCCATGGCGTCTCATGAATTTCGGACACCCTTGAGCACTATTCTTTCTTCAGCGGATTTGATTGAAGCTTATACCAATGAGCTACAACACGAAAAACGACTAAAACACACCGCTCGAATCAAATCGGCGGTCAGCAACCTTACCAATATCCTCAATGATTTTCTCTCGCTCAGCAAATTGGAAGAAGGAAAAGTGCAAACACAATACTCCGAATTCAATTTGTTCCATTTTTGTGAGGAAGTCATGGACGAAATGCACAGTTTATTAAAACCCGGTCAAGAGCTCCGACACATGAGCAATGTAGGATCCGAAACTATCATTTTCATGGACGATCGTTTGCTCAAAAACATCTTATTCAATTTGGTATCTAACGCCATTAAATACTCTGAACCTGGAAAACCCATTGATTGCGAACTCAAAGTGGAACAAGAAAACTTGTACATCACCATTCGCGATCAAGGGATCGGTATCCCAGAAGAAGATCAGCGCCATTTGTTTAGTCGTTTTTTTCGCGCTCACAACGTAGAAAATATTCAAGGAACCGGTCTCGGTTTGCACATCGTAAAACGGTATATTGATTTGTTAAACGGGCATATCAATTTTTCCAGTAAACTTGGGGAGGGATCTAGTTTTTTTATCGAAATCCCGCTGCACAGGGAGTCAAACACACTCTAAAAAAAAGACAGCATGGACAAGCAAAAAATTCTAATCGTAGAAGACAACTTTGAAGTACGGGAAAACCTTGAAGAAATTTTGCTCTTAGCTGGATTCATCGTTTTCACAGCTGAAGATGGCAATATTGGCGTTGAACTCGCCCAAAAGGAAAAACCGGATCTGATCCTTTGTGATGTTATGATGCCGCGTTTGGATGGTTTTGGAGTACTTAATATCCTGAGCAAACGACCAGAAACGGCTTCAATTCCCTTTGTTTTTTTGACCGCAAAAACGGAAAAAAATGACATTCGCCGCGGTATGAACTTAGGCGCCGACGACTACATTACCAAACCGTTTTACAAAGACGAGCTGTTGGATGTAATTGAAACCCGTTTGCGCAAAAGCAACCTTTTACGCAAACAATTTGACAAAACGGAGCAGGGACTGAGCGCTTTCATCAACACCGCCAAAGGGTATGAAGAACTCAAAAAACTCTCCGGCGAGCGCAAAAACAAACGCTTTAAAAAACGAGAGTGTATCTACGAAGAAGGTGATTACCCGCGCTACCTCTATTTTGTAAAAAGCGGAAAAATCAAAAGTTTCAAAACCAGTGATAGCGGCAAAGAATACATCATCGATATCTACAAAGAAGGCGATTTTTTGGGATACGTTGATCTTATCAAAGACAGTGTTTACTCTGATACCACGGCAGCCCTGGAAAACTGCGAAATAGCGTTGATCCCTAAAGATGATTTCATGACGCTACTTTTTGCCAATCGCGATGTATCCCATCAGCTTATCAATATGCTGGCCAATGACATCAGCGACAAAGAAGAGCAACTCTTGCAATTGGCTTATCACTCCGTACGCAAACGCGTGGCCGATGCCGTGTTGTTGTTATCAGAAAAAGAGGGAAAGGACGAAATCAATGTGCTACGCGACGATCTGGCGCGCATAGTAGGTACGGCTAAAGAAAGCGTGATCCGTACCCTGACGGAATTCAAACAAGATGGCTATATCGACATTACCGATGGCGCTATCATCATTAAAGATCGAAGTAAACTGACCAATATGCCCAGTTAAATAATGGAAAGGTAGGAATTGGTCGGTTTCTAAAATGACCAATTCCTACCTTCTCCAACCTTACTTCTCATCTTTCCCCCAAGTGACTCCCAACAAGGAAACGATAAATATCACTCCGCCAACCGCTGCCAACCACCACTGACCAATGAATCCAGCAATGATTACAATGAACATCATTAGAAAAAAACGCAACAGCATCGTGGAAATGCTAAGATTAAAGGACTTCATAAATTTTGTTTTTAATAGGGTTAATAATGCCTAATATAATCACATTTTAGCAAACAAACACCATATATAATTCCAATTTACTTTTTCTTTCCAATTAGACGCCTACTCAATTTTTACGTGTTTTACACCCTTTTTTTGTT
The DNA here is from genome assembly GCA_040401995.1 of Saprospiraceae bacterium. GTDB lineage: Bacteria > Bacteroidota > Bacteroidia > Chitinophagales > Saprospiraceae > Haliscomenobacter. Next base: position 47,329 of record JBBANM010000021.1, on the reverse strand, counting down.
CAACTGCTGCGGCATAGGGGTAAAGACATGATTGGTGCATCTTCTTTCTACGCGCATTTTGCGATCTTAATATTTGGTACACCTCTATTCATGCCTAAAATACACAACATGATCCGCAAGTTTACCTTCTTTCTTTTGCTCATAGGCTGCCATTGGTTGCACGCACAAGAGCGAACCTTGTTCAACGACTTTGATGTTTCTGGTGCTTTTGGCGGCCCTTTTCTCGAATTTGGAAAAATAAATGGGCAAATGGGGACAGGCGTAGGCGGCGGCGGCGCACTGATATTTCACAACGCCTTTTTGGGTGGCTACGGCCTGGGAACTGATTACGCCAATTATCGCCTCAATAATAACGACTACCGGCTCGAACTCAAACATGGCGGTTTTTGGATAGGTGTTACTTCTCCTGACCGCAAATTGCTGCATTTTTATGCCGATGCCCGCATTGGCTGGGGACGTGCCCAGATCAAAGGAGACGGCCCAGGAGCCCAATCGGATCGAATTTTTGCGCTTACTCCCGAAGCGGGATTTGAGCTCAATGTTTTTAAATGGTTCAAATTGGCATTTACTGGCGGTTATCGGTACATTGGCGGCGTCACACAATTGGGCGCCTTAAAAAGCAAAGATTTTAGCAGCCCAATCGGCACGCTTACCTTTCGCTTTGGCGGTTTTTAACCCAATAGGCTGAGTCTTTAAATAGCAAGAGGGAAGTTTGAAAGCTTCCCTCTTGTTATTTGGCCCTGAAACAACGTCAAATCCTGGCGCCATCCGGAATCACCCCCTCCAAGGAGAGTAAATATTGCTCGCGCAAACCCAGATAGATCGAATCATCGTTCAGAATATCGTACAGGGCTTCATGATAGGCCGGAAAATTGGGCAAGTTATTGTGCCCGCCTCCTTCAATCGTAATGAGCATGCTGCGATTTTTGGTCAAAGCGTGTAGCATTTTCCCCTGTTTGTAAGAAATCAAGCGGTCTTTATTGCCATGAAAAATGAAGATCGGGCAGGTCACTTTTTGGATAAATCGATCGGTGCGCAATTGGTACCGCAACAACAAACGCAAGGGTAGCCAAAAAGCATACTGCCGAATTTGATAATAAAAGCTGTAGTATGGCGAATCGAGGATCAACATTTTCGGTTGGTTCCAAGCGGCAATGCGCGCGCCTATACCGCTACCCAGCGAGCGGCCGTAGATGATGATTTTATCTTCGGGATATTGGGTTGCCAACCATTTGTAAACAATCTGTGCGTCGCTGTATAAGATGGCTTCGGTACGCTGACCACGGCTTTTACCAAACCCGCGGTAATCGATCATAAAAAAATCGTAGCCTTTGCTCACAAAGTCTTTGGCAAATTTTCCCCAACCTTTTAAGCTACGCGAATTGCCTTTGAGGTAAAAAACGACTCCTCGTGAGTTGGGCACGATGAATTGTAGGGCATTGACCCGACCGCCGTCTTCCATATCAAAGGTATGCTCCTTAAACGGGAACGGATACCGGTATTGAAACTGCGAAGGCAGCATTTCCGGGCGAAAAAAGAAATAATGCTGAAAAAAATAAAAAAACGCGCACAGTCCGCCGTAGATGATCAGCGGATAAAATAAAAATTGCGACCAGAATGCAATGGTTAGCCAAGAAGGTTCCATGAGGGAAATATAGCAATATTCTTAACTTTTACCAAAGCTTCTCGTTGTTCATTTTTGTCGTTCTCTGGCTCGTCGATAGGCTTTAGCGCCAAAATACAGCAACGCCATAAATCCAATGATCCCCAAAAAGGCCATTAAAAAATCCAAAGCGTTGCGGTAAACGGCCAACAAAACGATAGAGAGTAAAAAAATGGTGGGTACCTCGTTCAGCAAACGAAACTGAAACGAGGTGTAGGGCATCAATCCTTTTCCTAGATCAGCGATCAGTCGCTTGGACCAGAGCTGATACCCCGTGAGCAACAGCAACAATACCAGTTTGACATGCATCCAAGGATTGGCAGCCAACCAGTCCCAGCCATGCAAAAACAATATAATCAAGCCAAAGGTCCAAGTCATCATCATGGCGGGGTTGCAAATGATTTTGTACACCCGTTCCTGCATTTCGATGAATTGCTTGGTCAAAATGCTTTTGTTGGGTTCGGGTTGGTCAAATGCTTCGCGATGGTACACAAACATGCGCCCCAGGTAAAACAAGCCGGCAAACCAGGATACAAAACCGACAATGTGCAGCGATTTAAAGAAGTAAAGCAACATAAGTACCGTATTTGATGATGTACTACAAAGCTACAAAAAACCTTTCCACGCTTGGCTTGCTATCATTTTTATGGCAAAACAATGAGAATTGGGAACTTTGGAAAAGATTTTTGAGTTTTTTTTCGAAAGGAGTTGCGCAAGTGCGAACCTTATTATAAATTTGCAACGCCTTTTTAAAAAGGCATTTCCTATTTGCTTAGGAATTCAGACCCGTGGTGTAATGGTAGCACTTCTGATTTTGGTTCAGCCTGTTAAGGTTCGAGTCCTTACGGGTCTACAGAGAAAAAGGGCGTTCTTGTTCATTCAAGAGCGCCCTTTTCTTTTTTTTCATTCAAATCTACCGTTTCACCACCCGAAACGCCATTCCCCTACCCTGTTTTTGCATAATCGCTAGTGTAATCCAACTAAGGGCAAACTGCTCAATCAAACCGAAGCGGTTGTTGCCGCCAAAATCATATACCTCGCCAAAACCAATGTCTTTGGCCAATTGCGTAGCGACATTTTTGGCTTTTTCACTATCGCCAGCCACAAACATATCGATGGGTTCGCCGTGATAAACGGGGTTAGCCATGTTTTCAAAACCCGTGGTGTTGAAACATTTGGCCAAATCTGTACAGTTGCAATTATCCAAGATCGCATCGCTGGTGGTATTGTAATGAGCGGGCTTGACTCCCACTGCGTTCATGGTGTCGATGATGACTTTGGAGCTGACATCTCCTAATGTTTTTGCTACTTCGTGCGCTACCTGCCCGGGAGTGCTGAGCACAATCACTTCGCTGGCCGCAACGGCAGCCAGCACCTCGCGGTAGTCGATTCCATTTTCGTCAGCAAACTCTTTGCCTTTGAAGTCGCCGCCGCTGTTGCGCACGCCAAAAACCACCTCATGACCAGCTTTTTTAAAGGCCAGTGCGAGCGTGCTGCCCACATTTCCGGTGCCGATTACTGCTATTTTCATGCTCTTGTTTTTTTATTGGGTGTTTGCCTTAGGCTTCATCGTGTTGCTAAAGATGAAGTAAAGCGGGATGAAAAAATAGATCGCAAACGCAATGTAGGGATGAATAAAACTGCTCGCCGCACCAATTAGGTACAATACCGGGCCAAAAAAGAAAGAGCGCCGAGCCGCCAATTGGTATTGTTTGACATCGACATTGTAGTTGAGCACGTACACGTTTTTGAGCACATTGAAGCGCATCAAGGTAAAAGAGAACGACATCATGGCGAGGATTAGCCCAAAAACCGCCTGAGCCGCAGGATTGGCCAAAAAATCCCCCATCAACGCGGTAGGAAAGGGAATAAATGAGCACCAGAGTAACAAATTGGCATTGAGCCAAAAAAGGCTATGGGTTACCAGTTTCAATTGCTCAAAAATGCGGTGGTGATTGACCCAAATTACACAAACGATTAAAAAGCTGACCATCCAGCTCAGTATTTTGGGCAAAAGCACCCACAAAGCGTGGGTAAGTTCAACGACTGAATTCGGATCGCCGAGTTTTGGTGTCTTGATTTCTAGTACCAGCAGGGTAACGATGATGGCAAAAATGCCATCGCTAAAAGTTTCTACCCGCGATTTGATGAAATAATTTTCTTGTTTTTCGGCCATTGCTAGGATCTGTGTTTGACTTTAAGGACATAAGCAATACCGAAAGTTAAAATTTTATCTTCGGGTTTGATTTTAAAATCATGGAATTTTCTTTAAGCATACAGATGTTTTAACTCAGTATTGTTGTTTTTTCAAAACTATTTTCCAACGCATTCGCTCTCCAACCCGTCTACCCCTTTCAGGATCTAAAAAAAACACAACCATGAACCGAATTCCCATTTTTCAGTGGAAGCATTTTGCTTTGGCATTTGCTTTACTCAGTCATTTTTCCTTGATCGCCCAATGGACTGCCGTTAAAACCAACCTTAACGAAGCACTAAGTGATCTTGAATTCCTTCCCAATGGCTTTGGCGCAGTGGCGGGCGCAAAGGGCGCGCTTGCGATCACCCGCGATGGCGGCGCTACCTGGATTGCTCGCGCTACCAACATTAAAGAGGATCTACACGATGTGTTCCTCCCAGGGAGTGATACCATCATTGTGTCCGCAGGCACCTATTTCGACAACCAGCTCTATCGCAGCAATGATGCGGGAAAAACCTGAAATACCATTCAAAAAGGGTATCAGTTGGAAAACAACCAGAGCCGCTGGCTTAATTTTGGCTATCAAGGGATAACTTGGAGCGCCGACCGCGGCAAAAGTTGGCAAAAAACAGAACTTCAATATGGCGGAACTGTTTTACCCGAACGCTTACTCATCCCCGATGGAAAAACCGCTTATCTCATCGGCAATATTTCTGGTTTTGCCAGCTATTCTACTTTTGGGTTTCGCAGTGCCGACGGCGGACTAACCTGGGGTGGCCTTTTCCCATTTGATTTTCCCAATGCCGATGCCTTTACCGCTATTGCGGCGCCCGACCGGGATACGGTTTTCGTTTTTTCCAATCAGCAAGTTCGCTATTTGCCAGGCCCTACCAATCGTTTGATGCGCTTGCAAGGATTTTATTATGATGCAACGCGGGGCGTGGAATCATGGCGGTTTTCAGCGGAGGTGGTGAACACAAATTTGCCAACGTATATGGTCGATGCAGCTTTTTTGACTACCAAACAAGGATGGGCTGCCGGAAAGGATGGTAAAATCTACCAAACCAATGATAGCGGCAAAACTTGGAAAAGTAGTTTTGATGGAAGTACTCCTTTGACCCGTATTTTTTGGCCAAATACAAAAAACGGCTGGGCGTTGGGTGAAGGAGGCTTATTGCTGCGTTTTTCCGGAACAACCCCAACTCAAGAGCCTAAGCCAAATACTTTAACCCTGCGTGCTTACCCCAATCCAGTAAAAGAAGTATTGCAATTGGAATCACCACAAGGGGTTCTGGTTGATTTAGCCTTATTTAACCTTAGCGGACAACTGTTGCAGCGGTTTTCTTTTCAAGGCAATTATGCAATGTCTTTGGAAAATCTAACCCCCGGATTATACCTCTTGGAAGGTCGTTCCGCTAATGGACGGTATTCTCAGCTCATACAAGTACAATAACTCTGCCGGGAAATTGGTATCTTGCGGGCTTTACCGCAGCGGGAGGAAAAAGGAGTGCTTTTTACCTCCCACTGCAGCTCATTCATACTTATAAAAAATGGCCTTTCCTCGTCCGCAACAATTACAGGCAATGGTTGCCGCACTGGAACAAGTATTTGTAGAGGGGCGTTATGCCGATCAAGCAATCCAGGAACAATTTAAGAAAAACACCCACTGGGGCACCGACGAGCGCGGGCTGATGGCTGAGGTGACTTACGATATGGTTCGTTTTTATCGCCTTTTATCCAATTTGGCGGGTCGCGAACCGATTGGTGTTAACGATTGGTGGCAGATGTGCGCCATCTTGTATGTTTTAAAAGGTGAGAACCCACCCAACTGGGAAGAGTTTGGCAACCTCAACCGCGAGGCCATCAAAGATCGATACCAAGATCTACGTTCTCAACGCGCCGTTCGGGAGTCGATCCCCGATTGGTTGGATGAACTGGGGGCAAAAGAATTGGGCGCTTTGTGGCCGCCTACCCTTCACTCTTTGAACAAACGGCCGCATGCAGTATTGCGGGTCAATCGACTTAAGGCCAATGTGGAAACGGTCATTCAAACCTTGGCATCGTTCGACATTCGCACGCGCCGCGTAGGGGAAGACGCACTGCTGGCTGAAAGTCGCGGTGAGCTTTTTATCAATACGGCTTTTAAAGATGGACTTTACGAGGTGCAAGATCTCTCTTCGCAGCTAGTAGCGCCGTTTTTGGAACCCAAAGCAGGGATGCGCATTATCGACGCTTGTGCCGGCAATGGTGGAAAAACCATGCATCTTGCGGCATTGATGGGCAACAAAGGCCGCATCTTAGCCTTAGATACGGAAGAGTGGAAACTGGAGCATCTAAAAAAACGAGCCCGTCGTGTTGGCGCTACCATTATTGAAACCCGCCAAATCACCACTACCAAAGTCATCAAACGCCTTGATCAATCGGCGGATCGGGTGTTGTTGGATGTACCTTGTTCAGGATTGGGGATTTTCCGTCGCCATCCCGATGCCCGCTGGACGCTCAACATGGAGCAAATTCAACGTTTGCATGAAACCCAGCGCCAGATTCTGCAAAGTTATTCGCGTATGGTAAAACCGGGCGGTATGTTGGTCTATTCCACTTGTAGCATCTTACCTTCCGAGAATCAGGAGCAAGTGCAGTTCTTTTTGCAGCAACCCGATTGCGCATTCGAACTGGTGGCCGAGCAAACTATTTTGCCGCAGGAACGCGGTTTTGACGGATTTTACATGGCGCGTTTATTGCGGAAAGGGTAATATTTTATCTCAACATCGCTTATCTTGTTGCAAAAAAAATGGAGCCCATACTGACGACCAATGCCCCCGCACCAGGCGGACATTACTCTCAAGCCATCATTCATGGCGACCTTGTTTTTGTTGCTGGTCAACTGCCAATTGATCCAGTTACTGGCGAAAAATGCCTAGGCGAGATTGAACAGCAGACTTTGCTTACCATACGAAATTTAGAAGCCATTCTAGTGGCCAGTGGCAGCAGCCTAAACAAAGTGATCAAGACAACGGTGTTTATCTCCGACATCAGCTTGTGGGGCAGGGTAAATGCCGTGTACGCCCAATTCTTTGGCGATTGGCGTCCTGCACGCTCGGTGGTGCCGGTATCCGAGCTTCATTACGGATTTAAAATTGAAATTGAGGCAGTGGCCGCACTTTGATTATTTCAACAGGAGAACAATTATTGCCAAAATTGCTGGCACAGCTTGAATAACGAAAATCATTTTGCTGGCAGTAAGGGCGCCATAAATTCCGGCAACAGCTACACAACCCAGGAAATACAAGGCAATGTTTTGCGCCCACTGGGCATCGGTAATAAAAAAAGACCAAATCAAGCCTGCCGATAAAAAGCCATTGTACAAGCCTTGATTGGCGGCCAATTTTTTAGTGGGTTTGAACAGCTCCGGCGCCATTGATTTTCCAAATACTTTTTTGCCGCGGGTTTCCCAGGCAAACATTTCCAACCACAAAATGTACAGGTGTTCGAGCGCGACGATGCCGATGAGGATTTGGCTTAGGAGTTGCATGTCTTAGGTGTTTGTGTTAATGATACCAATCTAATGTACATCTTTTTGGTTAAAACGGAAGCCAATTTACAGGAATAATCGTCCTGGCTCGGACAGGAATACTGAAAAGAAAACAGCTCGCTCAACCAATCGCATTCAAACGCTTGTTCCATTTATCCTGTCGAAGAAATGATCTTGACAGTTGAAAAGAAAAAACATGAACTACGCAAAATTGGCTTTCACCGACCCGGTCAAAAAATTGCAAGAACAGCATGGTAGCAGAAAGCAATACGAGCGGGTAGAACAAGCACGCGATGTAGCCGGTTTGGGTGAAAATGAAATATTCTTTATTGCCGAAAGAGACGGGTTTTATTTATCGTCAATCGGTGAGAATGGGTTCCCGTATATTCAGTTTCGAGGAGGCCCTCAAGGTTTTTTAAAAATTTTGGATCCAACGACTTTGGGTTTTCTAGATTTTAGAGGTAACCTGCAATATATTTCCACCGGAAACATCCAGACCAATCGCAATGTGGCACTATTTTTCATGGATTATGCCCGCCAAACCCGTTTAAAAATGTTTGCCGAAGCGGAGATCGTTGTTTTAGAGGATCGTCCTGATTTAGTAGCTAAATTGCAACTTACCGAATACAAAGCCAAACCGGAACGGATCATGCTACTCCACATCAAAGGGTATGATTGGAATTGTCCACAACACATCACTCAGCGTTATACACTGCAAGAGATCCAAGAAGCAATGGCGCCCCAAAAAGCGTACATCGAGCAGTTGGAAAAAGAGTTAGAGGAGTTGAAGCGTAAAAAATGAATCTTTCAACATATCCAAACACACTCTTAAACAAAAAAGCCACCCTGTTGAACAGCGTGGCTTTTTTGATCCATGAAAAGTAAATCTACTCCAGCTTCAAAGGCTTATATGGCTTAAAGAGCGAAAACTGGATCTGTTCCACTTTTTGCTGATAAGGCACAAATGATTTGGTAAAAAAGCCATTGATGGCTTCGATGACTCTACCCGTGTGTTTGCGCGCTTTTTCCATCATGCGTTGAGCCGCTTGATTAGGCGCACCAATGGAAGAATCAATGTACTGCCCCGCTTCTCCTAGCGTCGACATCAAATTATCGTCTTCCCGCTGGATACCCTTGGCGTCATCCGGCTGCATGTACAATTTTTCCAACTTAGCGATGCTATCTTGGAGGGCTTTGCCAAGTTTGGTCATTTTTTGACGGGTACTATCTGGCGCGTTGGCCAATGCTTGATCTACGCGGCGGATGGTTGCCTTTGCTTCCTGCAATTTATCAAAACCTTGTGCGGCAGTTTTGATCACTTTCTCCGCTTCTTTAAATGCCGCATCCTGCGCTTTCAAATCATTCAAAGCTGGCTTTAAGCGAGGATCAACTTTTACATTGACTTGCGTTGAATCTTTGTCTTTGCCGTAAATGAATACTACTTTATAAACTCCGGGCAAAACCGATGGCCCACCAGGTGCATCTTCATCGGGCTTGGGTTCTTGACGCGATGGATAGCGTACACCATTGCGGTTAAGTCTCCAATTGATTCTAGTGATTCCGGTATCCAATTTGGCGCTAAAGGTACGAACGGTATCCCCCGCAGCGCCAATCACGATGACCTTCACCTTTTCCGGTTTTTTCTCATCTGCTGGCTTCTTTTTGGGTTCTACTGTTGGCACGGGTGGAGTTTTTACCTCTTTGTCTTTTTTGCCCTTATTATCGATGATTACTGCAGGCACAGCTGCTGGTGGCGCCATTTCTTTTGCTGCTGGCTTGTTCCAAATTGTAATCCAGGCATCAGGGGAGCGATTGGCGCCAGAAAAGAGGCTATTCCCTGGAAACCGAACACCGTCAAATGACCTGAACTCTGCTAAGTAAGCATCGGGCGCCGCAAAAACTTTAAAAGGCTGATCCAAAACCTTTCCTCCGGTACGAGCCAATTCCCGGAACGGGCGAATGTCGTCCAGGATCCAGAAAGAACGGCCAAAAGTGCCGATAATTAAGTCGGCATCACGGGAATGAATTTTCAAATCGGCAGTTGGAACGGAAGGATAACCATTGTTCCACTTGTTCCACGTAGCAGCGCCATCGATGCTGAAATACAAACCATGATCGGTGCCCAACCAAAAAAGTTTGGGCTCCTGGACATCCTGTACGATACAATGAACGTAGCCACTCACTTGATTTTCATCGACAATCCTGCGGAAGGTTTGCCCATAATCTGTGGTATGGAATACGTAAGGTTTAAAATCGTTGCGACGATAGTCGTTGACAACAACAAAGGCTTCGCCAGCATTTTTTGCCGATACTTCAATGTAGGGAATCCAGCTACCAGCTTTATATCCTGGCATGTTTTTCGCCACATTGGTCCAGGTTTTACCACCATCGCGAGTAACTTGAACATTACCATCGTCGGTACCCACCCAAATTACTTTTTGATCCACCGCACTTGGCCCGATGGCTAAAATGGTGGTGTGGTTTTCCGCATTCGTCGCATCCAGCGTCAACCCACCGCTGAGGTGTGGTTTTTGTTTGGAGGTATCGTTGGTGGTAAGGTCAGAGGAAATGACTTCCCAGCTTTGGCCGCAATCCTTACTGTAGTGCACAAACTGACTACCGTAGTATATGCCGCAGTTATTAAAAGGATCTTGGGCAAAACCGGAGTTCCAGTTGAAACGCAATTCGGCATCATTGGGTGAAGTGGGTTTGATGTAGGTTGTTTTGCCCGTTTCCGTATCAACATAACCCAAGCTTCCACCTTGCGCCATGGCATAAACAAAACGCGAATTATCGGGTCGAAAAGCAACGTCAAATCCATCGCCAAAAAACACCTCTTTCCAATGGGCGTTGCGAATACCGCCTTGCTGCCAAACCGAACTTGGCCCAACCCATGAACCATTGTCTTGCAAGCCACCACCAATCTGATAAGGGATCGACATATCGTAGTTGACATGGTAAAACTGCCCAACGGGAATGTTTTCTACAAAACGCCAGTTTTTACCGCCATCATGCGAAATATTCAAACCGCCATCATTGCCGTCAATCAAAAAATTGGGATCGGTGGGGTGAATGAAAAATGAATGGTGATCTGGGTGAACGCCAAAATAAGGTAGCAGCGTTTCGAAAGTGCGCCCGCCATCTTCACTGCGCGACACGAGTGAAAAAACATTATAGATTCGATTTTCATTCAGAGGATCCACATACAATTCAGAATAGTAAAAAGGGCGATCGCCAATATTTTTGGTGGAAACTAAGCTCCATTTTTTACCGCCATCGATAGATTTGTAAAGACCATTTTCTTTCGCTTCGATCAAAGCATAAAGAATATTGGGCTTATTGCGGGCAATAGCTACCCCAATCCGCCCCAGCGGCCCTTTAGGCAAACCGTCTGCTTCGTTGCGTTTTTCCCAAGTGTCGCCGCCATCAAAAGTAACGTAAAGACCGGAGCCAGCACCACCAGAGTTAAAAGTCCAAGGTTTGCGGCCATATTCCCACATAGCGGCAATCAATTTGTTGGGATTGCTAGGATCAACGATCAAGTCGGCTACTCCAGTTTGGTTGTTGACAAAAAGAATGCGCTCCCAGCTTTTGCCGCCGTCTTTGCTGCGATAAACGCCGCGTTCGTCATTTGGGCCAAAGGATGAACCTTGTGCTCCAGCATAGACAATATTGGGATTGTCTTTATTAATGATGATACGGTGGATGGTTTTGGTCTCTTTCAACCCCATGCACTTCCAAGTTTTACCCCCATCGATGGATTTGAAAATTCCCGCACCAAAGTTTTGCGAGTTGCGCGGGTTACCCTCGCCAGTACCAACCCAGATTTCACTAGGGTTGTGTTGATTGATGGCAATGGAGCCGATGGCTTGAACGGGTTGTTCTTCAAAAATGGGTTCCCAGTTGATCCCTCCACTTTCAGATTTCCAAACTCCTCCCGAAGCAGATCCAACGTAAATGTGATCCGGTTCGCTGTGCGCGACATCGATGGCGGTGATTCGACCGCTCATACCCGCTGGGCCAATATTGCGGGGTTTGATGTTTTTGAGCAATTTGGTGTCTACTGTTTGGCCAAAAAGAAGGCTTCCCCCGAGTAAACAACTCAATAAGAGGGCTATTTTTAATCGCATGATCCTGTATTTGGTTAAGTAAGTGATGGAACAATATAAATCAGATTTATTGTACAGGCATCAATTGAGAGCAAAAATCAGGGAAAAAAGACCATTTTCCAGCCAAAAAAGACTTCGACTATAGAAACGTATCGACTTACGCATCAAACTTGGCAATTCAGCACAAATTCGAATAAGCGCTAAGGTTTCATACTACTGGAAATTTTAAATTTTGGGGATGCGTAAACCTTCCAGGTCTTCGAGACCTGGAAGGTTTGAGGAGCGATCAAAGCGAAAATGTCCAGTAGTATACTAAGGTTTACAAAACTCCGGTTTTCCAGCCGGATCATTTTCCAAGCCAAACCAAACTACAGCGTAGTGTTTATAAATTCCGATCCCCATGGCTTTCCATTTTTTGTTTTTCCAAATCCCTTTGTTCACCAGCAGCGCATTATGGCCAGCGCTTTTTTTCCAACCATCGATCGATCTATCGGCAGTGGAAGCATCGCTGTGCCAAAAAGCGATTTCAAAACCCTCGCTAGGGTAAGCAGTCAATTCCGCTGGTTTGCTCCACATCAGCTGAGCATTTTTGTGATCGGGGGTGTAGCAACATGCTTTCCAGGTTCCTTTATCTGACCAACTGTGTAGATTACACTCCCCCGTTGCTGGTTGGTTGTCTTCCAAGTCGTGTACATGCGTTTGCGCAACAGTGGTGAGCGATGCCGAAGCGGGTATAGCTGGCAAATGATTTTTGGCGCGGTATTGGTTGATTAAGGCATATAACTTTTGCTCTTCCGCCGAAAAGCAGGGGATCGTAGAAGGTGGATTATGAAAACTCAACATCGTAAGCCAATTTAAAAACAGCAAAATGGTTAGGTTCATCCTTTTTAGATTTTTAAGTCTTTATCAAAAAAGTAGAAACGATTTTTTTACAAATAATACTTTGCCATTACCTACATTCACTGAATATATTTTATTCCCAACTCTTTAGCGTGTTTTTGAGTTGGCTCCTAACCAAATTAACCTCAAACAAAAACCATGGAACCCATCAGTGTTTTTGACATGCTAAAAATTGGCATTGGCCCTTCGAGCTCGCATACGCTAGGCCCTTGGCGTGCTGCTCAGCGATTTTTGCAGGAACTGAAAGATTCAAACCTTTTTCCTCAAATTGCCCGCATTCAAGTCGATTTGTATGGCTCTTTGGCATTGACAGGCGTTGGACATGGTACGGATGTGGCTATTTTAATGGGTTTGAGCGGCAAAGATCCAGTAACAGTGCCGGTTGAAGAAGTAAAAACACTACCCCTAAAAGTTGCCGAAGAACGCACGATCTGGCTAGACCAAACCTATCCCATCGTTTTTATCGCTGAAGATAATTTCATTTACCACCGAACGGAAATGCTTCCTTACCATGCCAATGGGATGAAAATATCGGCCTTTCAATTCGATAATCAATTGCTACACGAAGGGATCTACTATTCCATCGGCGGTGGTTTTGTAATCAAAGAAGGCGAACAAGATCAAATTGGTGCTTCGACAGTTGCGGATATGCCTTTCCCGATCAATTCCGGCGATGAGTTGCTTGCCTTATGTGCCAAACACAACATGTCTATTTCCGATATTGTCTATGAAAACGAAAAAACTTGGCGTAGCAAAACTGAAATTGACGAGGGTCTTTTTCGGATCTGGGAGGTGATGCGCGACGCTATTTTTCGAGGCTGCCATACGGAAGGTTTTTTACCCGGAGGCTTGCAAGTTAGTCGTCGTTCAGCGGCCATGAACAAAAGATTACTAGCCGATGCCGACTATACTACCGTCGATGATTGGATTCGACGCATCCACTACAGTCGATTTGGTTTTTCGGAAATCATCAAGTGGATTGGTTGTTTTGCGATGGCGGTAAACGAAGAAAATGCCAATTTTGGGCGCATTGTTACCGCGCCTACCAATGGTGCAGCTGGGGTAATTCCAGCTGTATTGATGTATTACCTTTGTTTTAGTCCGTCAAAACCGGGTTTAGATGACCTTCGCCGTTTTTTTCTGGTAGCTGGTCAAATCGGTGCTTTGTTCAAAAGCGGATCAACCATATCGGCAGCAATGGGCGGGTGCCAGGCTGAGATTGGCGTGTCGTCGGCGATGGCGGCCGCAGCTTTGACGGAGCGATTGGGCGCCACGCCCGCACAAGTGCTGATGGCGGCGGAAATTGCCATGGAGCACCACTTAGGTTTAACCTGCGACCCCGTTGGCGGATTGGTGCAAGTCCCTTGTATTGAACGCAACTCCATGGGGGCTGTAAAGGCGATAACCGCAGCAAAAATGGCACAAGACAGCGATCCCAACATGGCAAAGGTGAGTCTTGATGCAGTGATCAAAACCATGTGGGAAACTGCGCAAGACATGAACCACAAATACAAAGAAACATCCTTAGGAGGACTGGCGGTAAACATCGCCATCTCCTTACCAGAATGCTAACAACGGGACTTGAGGGGATTAGCCTTCCACTAAAGTTCCGATATTTTCTCCGCGAACAATTCTTTTGAGGTTGGTGCTGTCGTTGATGTCAAAAACGATGATTGGCAGGTTATTTTCCTGACAAAGCGTGAAGGCAGTCATGTCCATTACGCCTAGACCAAGACTGATTACTTTGGCAAAAGTCAAGGTATCAAACTTGGTGGCAGTTGGATCTTTTTCAGGGTCGGCGGTGTAGATGCCATCCACGCGGGTACCTTTAAGAATTATTTCGGCATTGATTTCATTGGCGCGCAGAGCAGCTGCAGAATCAGTGGTAAAATAAGGATTACCAGTACCAGCAGAAAAAATCACTACCCGGCCTTTTTCCAAATGGCGAATAGCCCGACGGCGGATGTAAGGTTCCGCGATTTGTTTCATTTCAATGGCCGAGATCAGACGGGTGTAAATACCGTGGCTTTCCAATGCGCCTTGAAGTGCCATACCGTTGATTACGGTGGCCAACATCCCCATGTAATCGCCTTGAACCCGTTCTATTCCTGATTTAGCTGCTTGCAATCCGCGAAAGATATTGCCGCCGCCAATAACCACTGCTACTTGGACGCCTATGTCAATTAAGCCTTTGATTTGATCGGCATAATGGTGAAGCATTTCAGATTGGATGCCGTATTGCTGATCGCCCATGAGCGATTCTCCGCTGAGTTTGAGAAGGATGCGTTTGTATTTCAGAGCCATAGTATGGTTTGTTTTAGTAATTCATGGAACAACAAGCATCAGAACGCGGCTACCAAAATAATCAAAAATCCGAAGTGGATTTAATGTGCATAGCAGAGAACGAGAGATAGGTGTAAAAAACTGGGAGCCAAGCGCTGTATTGGTTTTTTAATCCAAAAAAAAGGCGAATCAAGTAATTCCTGATCCGCCTTTCTGGAGATTAACCCAACTTCACGTGTTTGAAGTCAGTAACCGTCAATTCCTTATCAAATCCTTTGAGGAAACCTGCCACCGTTTGTTTGTTGTCTTTAACAAAATCTTGGTTGAGCAAAGTGTTCTCTTTGTAGAATTTATTCAATTTGCCGAGGGCAATCTTTTCAAGCATTTCCTCCGCTTTGCCTTCGTTGCGAGCGATCTCTTTACCGATCTCGATCTCTTTTTCGATAACCGATGGATCAACGAAATCTTTGTCCAAAGCCACTGGATTCATAGCTGCAACTTGCATGGCCACATCGCGACCTGCATCGAAGTAGTCATTATGTGCTTTGCTCAAACCGATCAAAACACCTGCTTTGTTGCCCATGTGGATGTATGGAGCAACCATTGGCGCTTCGATATGCGAATAATCGGCCAATTCAATTTTTTCGCCGATAACGCCCACTTGCTCGGTGATTTTTTGACCGATGGTCAATTCACCATCAAATGGCAATGCAAGTGCTTCTTCCTTGGTAGCCGGAAAATGTGCCAAGATAGTTTCGGCAATTTTACGAGTCATGGCAATGAAGTTTTCGTTTTTAGCAACGAAGTCGGTTTCAGAACTGATTTTGATCACGATTCCGCGGGTACGCTCGTCGTTAATCAGTGCCAGTACCACGCCTTCAGTAGCATCGCGATCGGCGCGCTTCAAAGAAAGCTTTTCGCCTTTTTTGCGTAGAATTTCAATTGCCTTTTCGAAATCGCCTTCGGCTTCGCCAAGGGCGCCTTTGCAATCCATCATACCTGCGCCAGTCATGTCGCGCAGTTTTTTTACATCAGCGGCTGAAATGGTAGTACTCATTTGAACTCCTACGTTTTGGTATTTTATAAATAGTAGCTATTGATCAAAATGTCCCTAGCAAGTTCCATTAATTACTGAGCAGATTCCTGCTCAGTCTTAACAGATTTACGTTCTTCTAAACCAGCCTGAATGGCTTGAACCATGTAATCAGTGATGATTTTGATTGATTTAGAAGCGTCGTCGTTTCCAGGGATGGGGTAATCCACCTGATTTGGATCCGAGTTGGTATCCACGATGCCAAAAGTACGAATGCCCAATTTCTGAGCTTCAGCGATGGCAATGTGCTCGTGTTGAATATCTACTACAAAAATAGCAGCAGGCAAACGATTGAGGTTGGTGATACCGCCCAATACTTTATCCAATTTTTCACGCTCCCGACTCAAGGTAAGACGTTCTTTTTTGGTTACGCTGGTCAAAGTACCGTCGCCCAACATTTTTTCAATGTTTTGCATTTTCTTCACCGAACGGCGAATCGTTGCAAAGTTGGTCATCATACCACCTAACCAACGATCAGCGATAAACGGCATACCTACGCTGCGTGCAGCTTCGGCGATAATATCGCGTGCTTGTTTTTTGGTAGCAACGAACATTACTTTTTTACCTGATTTTGCCAACTGACGCATCGCGTTAGCCGCGCGATCCATGCACTCTACGGTGCGGTTCAAATCGATGATGTGAATGCCTTTGCGCTCCATGAAGATATAAGGAGACATCTTGGGGTTCCACTTCTTTTTTAAGTGACCGAAGTGAACGCCGGCATCCAGTAATTCTTTATAAGTAGGCTTTGTCATTTTCCTTAAATTGAAAAAATTAAGAATACTTGCAACACATCAAGATTAACGCTTGCTGAACTGGAAGCTCTTTCTGGCTTTTGGTTTACCATACTTTTTACGTTCCACTTCACGCGAATCCCGAGTAAGGAATTTTTGTTCCTTCAACGGTTTGCGGAAATCTTCATTCAGCTGTACCAAACAGCGAGAAATGCCCATGCGTACTGCTTCGGCCTGACCCTTGTAACCACCGCCAGCAACATTTACTTTAACATCGTAAATGTTCATCGCTTCGATGATCTCAAAAGGAGCAACAACTGAAATTTGTACGTGGTTCTGCGGGAAGTATTCTTTGTAATCCTTGCCATTTACCACAATCTTGCCTTCGCCTTTCTTGAGGTAAACCCGGGCTACGGACGATTTTCTTCTACCGGTTGCATTTATTTGTTCCGTAGTACTCATCCCAAAGATATTTTGCGTTCGTTCCAGACGAACAGTTTAATCAATGAATTAAAAGTTGAATGGTTCGGGTTGCTGTGCAGCATGTGGATGCTCAGCGCCAGTGTAAATGTGCAATTTCTTGATCATTGCCCGACCCAAACGGTTTTTTGGCAACATGCCTCTTACCGCCTTTTCAATGATGTCATTTGGCTTTTTCACCAAAAGTTCTTTAGCCGTTGCCGACTTCTGACCTCCAGGGTAACCTGAATAAGTCTGGTATTCTTTGTTCGACCACTTGTTACCGGTAAAGCGAACCTTATCGGCGTTGATTACAATAATGAAATCACCTGCGTCGAAGTGAGTAGTGTAAGATGGTTTATGCTTGCCACGCAAAACTGAAGCAATGCGCGTACATAGTCGACCAACGATTTCTCCATCGGCATCAATGATATACCATTTGCGCTCCACCGTAGCCTTGTTCGCATGAACCGTTCTATAGCTCAACGTATCCACTTGATGTTGTTTTTTGTTGTAAAAAAATAAAAGGATTTTTTCTCTCTTGATCTTCACGGCCTTAATCCATGCTTCTCAACAAAGCAGTGCAAAAGTAGAGCGCTTTTTGGAAATAAACAAGCTTTGTTCAAAAAAAATTGAAGAAAAGAACGCGTAATAGCTTGAAAAACAGGCAAAATTTTGACTTGCTTTGTAAGTCGTTGATTGCCTGTTGCTGAGGATGACTTGAAGTTGTAGAAATAACTACTCCTTACTGTCGCGCATCGGGTACAATTCACCATCGTTTTTCAATATCTGCTTCGAAGGGATGGTTCCTCGTACACTACACAATGGATAAATGATGCTGTGGGCCCCAACAATCGTGCCCGGATACAAGACGGCATTACTACCCACTTCTACCCTACCCCCTAAAAGCGCGCCGAATTTCTTTAAGCCGCTACCCATTTTTTGACCATCCATTTGCACATGGATTTCATCGCCCGTTGCTTTGAAATTGGATAAAATTGCCCCTGCCCCCAAATGCGCGCCACTACCCAATACCGAATCACCGATGTAATTGAAATGGGGCGCCTGGGCATGGTCAAATAGAATGGCATTTTTCACTTCTGTTGAGTTACCAACCACCACCCCATCACCCAAAATTACGTTATCCCGAATAAATGCAGAATGCCTAATCTGACAACCTCTGCCGATAATTGCCGGCCCCATGATCAGCGCCGTTTTTTCGATGTAGGTTCCTTCGCCAACCCAGACGCCAGGAGCAATTTCGGTGTACGCGTCGCCCAATTGAGCGGCCAACTTTGGCAAAAAAGAGGCAATGAGCGGCAATACCTCCCAAGGGTAGTGTACCTGCCGAAATAAATCGGCCGTAAGTGTATGGTTGAAGTCAAATAGCTCCGTGCTTAATTCGTGCATGATCTAAGTATTCTAACGCTAAGAGCTTGTTCAGAATTCTGCTTCGAGCTACAAATGGCCAAAATTCACCCCAATTTCGTTACAAAAATGCTCATGTAGCGCTGACCTGTCCTCGACAAAGTCGGGATACACTCCACTTTTTGCGCCTCATTGGTGCAAATTTTTGCTCATTTTCGCTATCGAACCAGAATCCTGAACAAGCTCTAAATTTAGCCCGAAGAAATTGATATTTTCGCAAAAAAATTCCCATTCAAATATGCTCGCTACCCATCCTAGTCATCGCCGTATTCCGATTTTTACTTCCCAATCGGGTCTAGTTGCTGCTGAAAGTACCCGCCATGGCGGCGTAAGCCTGCCCCCTTTTGAAAGTCTTAATCTTGGTCTTTCTACGACTGATGACCTGCAAAAAATTGAAAAAAACCGACAAATTTTTTTTCAAAGTCTAGACATTCCGCTAGAACAATCGGCCAGCGCCCATCAAGTACATGGCGACGATATTTTACTGATTGAAAAGCCCGGTCGCTACGATGGGTTTGATGCGTTGATCACGGCGCAACCAGGAATTTTTTTGGCCGTAACAGTGGCCGATTGTACGCCCATCTTGGTAGCTGATCCCATAAATAGAGTGGTTGCGGGCATCCACGCTGGTTGGAAGGGAACCATTGCCGGCTTGGTTCGAAAAACGGTATTGATGATGCAATCTCAATACGGATCAAACCCCGAAAATTGCTTGGCCTACGTGGGTACTTGCATTGATGAATGCTCATTTGAAGTAGACGCCGATGTTGCCGATCATTTTTCAAACCCCTACAAACGCTGGGATACCGATCGTCAAAAGTTTTTTATCGACCTCAAAGCAGCCAACCGCGATTACTTGCTGGAAACGGGGATCCCGAGCAGCCAAATTGAAGTATCGCCTTTTTCAACCGTTTTGCACAATGACGTCTATTTTTCTTACCGCAAAGAAAAAGGGCTTACCGGCCGCATGATCAATGTGATCGGTTATACTTCCCTCGGGATGACCAGGTGATTTTTGTCTCTTTCTTTTTTCGTCCTGCCGCGTTGCAAATGCTCGCGGTAGCTTTGGCTATGCCTGCGCTTTGCGCCTCGCAGGTCAAAAAAATAAATTCGCCAAAATTTCACCTTTCCATCCCGAGGGAAGTATATCAAGATACGATTGCTTCTTCTTGATGCTTCCACATGTCTTGAAAAATAGGGCTATTGTGCCGCAAGTATTCAAAAGTACCTTGATCTACTACTTTGCCGTCTTGGAGAATGTAGACATAGTCAAAAAACGTCAACAAGTGCAAGCGGTGTAAGGAAGAGAGTACTGCTTTTTCCGAAAACTCGGCAAACATTTTTTCGTAAATCAACATCTCTGTTTTGGGATCCACGCTGCTGGTAGGTTCATCGAGCAACACGATATCGCTATCCCGCGCCGCCAATACGCCGCGCGCCAATGCCAATCGCTGTTTTTGCCCCCCTGATAAATTCACTCCTTTTTCACGGATGTTGGAGGCCAACCCTGCCGGTAATTGTTGTACTACTTCGGCAAAATGCGCGGTATCGCAAACATGTTCAATCTCAGTAGCGGAAAAGGGCAACCCTAAAGTGATATTGTACTCAATGGTATTCTCGAAGATCTCTGGCTCTTGCGGAAAAAGGGTAACATGACTAGAAATTAGATCCAGGTTATTGCGACGTTCGCCATCCACCCATACTTCGATGCCTTCTTGTGGCGGGTACAAACCGCGTAGTAAAGTCAATAAAGTGCTCTTCCCGCTACCACTTTCGCCAATCAATGCCACTTTGCGCCCGCGCGCAAACTCGATCTCCAAATCGTTTAAGCCCGGGCGAAAGGTGTTTTCAGCAGGCGTCTCGTCCAATTCATGTTGAAAATTGAGGTGCTTAAGGTGGATGCTTTTCCAATTTTTGGGCAATTTTTCAGTCGACTCCGGCAAATGCCAGCGGTCATAGGCATCGGTGATGTTGCTGGCTGTTTGAACATTGGTATGGAAACTGACAATCTGAGTGTATTGCCAGGCAATGTCGTGGAATACGCTGGTAAAACGCTCCACAAACATGATCAGCGTTATCAATCCGCCCACCAAAAACATCTGTCCTGGCACGTAGGTTTGATGGATATACCCGCCCAAGATGGTGCAATAAATCAGGGCGACTACCAAATCGACAAAAAACCATTTCCATTCATTGATCAGGATTTTGCGCCGAAAGGGTTGAAATATATCTTGAATTTTTTGCATCAACCCCGACTCCATGCGTTTTTCAAGCCGCAGGGTAATGACCGTGATGATATTGGAAAGACTATCAAATAAATTGGACGATACGGCGTGCTCTTTTTCGTTGGTTTCTTCTAAGGCTTTGATGAAAGGCTTATCAAATTGGACGATCAAAAAAATGGCAAAAAAGCCCAAAGCGATGGCGATACTGCCGTATAAAGGGGAAAAATACAACATGGCAATAAAGGAGAAGCCAAATTTAGCCAAGGCATTGATGTACATAAACCCGTTTTCAAAAAACTCTTTGAGAGCATCATATGCTTTTCGAACCCGGTTGATGGTTGCGCCGCTGTGGTTGTCTTGATGCCACTTCACGGGCAAATGCAAGGTTTTGTGGTACAGTTCCTGTAAAAAATTGCGGCTGATGTTGAAGGCCAATTTGCGCTCCATGATGCGCCCTATGCCATGAAAAAACCAGCTACTCAAGTGGATGATCATGTAAAGCGCGATGTAAATCCATGCCGATTGTAGCACTTTGGCGCCTTTTTGTTGCAATTCATTGATCAGCCATCCCCAAATCAAAGGCTGGAGCGCATCGATGACGTTGCTCGCGCCAAACATCAAGTAAATTAAGACATAGCGGGGACGTTCTTGGTAGGCATATTTCCACGATGTCAGGAGCATCGAAATGTAGGGGTTGCTGGCAATTGCGTTCCACATAAGTCTTTTGATTTTTTGCCCTGAACCATTCCCAGCGCGGATAAGTTTCGCGAAGGAGGATTATTTTAAAAAAAGATAGCCTTGTCGACCAAAACATCAACAAGGCTATCATTTATATTCTTTTGAATTGACGCAAAATTACTGCTGCACCAATTTTATCTCCATCACTGGTTCGTGTTCGCCATCGATGCCTGCTTCTTGGAGCGCATTTTTTAGCGCTTCTTTATAAAACGCTTGAGCATCAAGATAAAGCAACGGTTTTACCCAAACTCTGGCCGCCAATGTCACTGCAGTTGGTTTCACGTCTACTACCGGAGAAGTAATTCCTAAACCATCCACATAACCGGGAACAGTTTTACCTACCGTTTCGATGATCTCGCGTACTTTACCCATTTCTTGGGTAGGATCGATTGGCACCAAAACTTCGACAACGCGTTCGGTATAAGCCGTCGTGTTTTCAATAGGTCCGCTGGTGATCGCCGAATTGGGGATAATGATCATGCGGTTGTCTACGGTCGCTAAGATGGTAGTGAAAATCTGGATTTCTTTCACCGTACCAGAAAAACCGCCAACCGTGATGATGTCACCAACGCGGTAAGGCCGGAACAACAAAATCAGCACGCCCGAAGCAAAGTTGCTCAAGCTACCCTGCAGGGCCAAACCTACCGCTAAACCAGCGGCGCCAAGCATGGCTACAAACGAGGTGGTTTGAATGCCTACAATGCCTGCAGCACTAAATACCACCATAATTTTGAGCAATACATTGACCAAGCTCAACAGGAATGGCTGAAGACTTTCGTCAACTTTGGTTTTTTCCATGCGTTGCTTCATCATTCTGACAATGATGTTGACAATCCACAATCCGATAAAAAGAACGATCAATGCACCGATCAACTTTGGTGTGAAGGCTTGGATGAAGCTCATAAATGCGCTTACTTTTTGATTGGTATCTTCCATGTCTTTTGGGTAGAAATAGGGTTAAAAAATTGAGTTGGTTATTTTATTCTTCAAAAATATAAATTGTTGGCTGAATAACCGGAATCCCGGAATAAATACCAAATTTTGCATATTAAAAATAATTGAATTTTGGCAAAAACCAGATTGACTCCCGAGCAGGCCTTGCAACGCATCCAACGATATTGCGTTTACCAAGACCGCTGTCATCAAGAAGTTCGCAGCAAATTGATCGAATTGGGCGTTTATGGCGATGCTTTAGAAACCATCATGGCGGAGCTGATTGAAGAAGGATTTTTGAACGAGGAACGCTATGCTCGATCTTTTGCCCGCGGAAAATTTAGGGTCAAACATTGGGGGCGTATTCGGATTGTACAGGAATTAAAAGCACGCCATATTTCGACTTACAGCATCAAACAAGGATTGAAAGAAATTGACGAAACGGAATACCGATCAACGCTTCAAGCCGTAATGGAAAAAAAATGGGAAGCCTTAGCCAACGAAGAGCCTTACGCGCGCAAGTCCAAAACAGCACAATATGTCATCAGTCGCGGTTTTGAGTCGGAATTGGTTTGGGAATTCATCAACGCATGGATAAAGGGAACAGATTGATGCAAAACTTACAAGCCTTTCTCGATGAGCAGGCGGCAAAATACAATCAACCTGGTTTTATTGAATCAGATCCAATCAGCATTCCTCATCAATTTAGCAGTTTACAGGATCGAGAAATCATGGGTTTTTGGGTAGCCATGTTGGCCTGGGGGCAGCGAAAAACGATGATTGCCAGCGCCCAAGAGTTAGTCCGTTTGATGGACGGCGCGCCATTCGATTTTATTCGCAATCACCAGGAAATAGATCGCAAGCGCTTTCTGGATTTCAAGCACCGTACTTTTCAACCTACGGATACCCTCTATTTTTTGGAATTTTTCCAGCAGTATTATCGGAGTGAGGCTTCTTTGGAAACTGCATTTTCGCAATTTCTACAACCTGATTCCATTCACGTGGGTGCGGCATTGACTGGTTTTCATGAATTGTTTTTCAACTTACCCGACTCGCCCCAGCGTACCCGCAAGCATGTGGCTACGCCCGCACGAGGTTCTACGTGCAAACGGCTCAATATGTTTTTGCGCTGGATGGTACGTCAGGACGCCCAAGGCGTTGATTTTGGCATGTGGCAAACCATTCAACCTAGTCAGTTGCTTATTCCTTTGGATGTGCATGTAGATCGCATTGCACGGAGATATGGCCTTTTGGAACGCAAACAAACGGATTGGCAGGCGGTGTTGGAACTGACGGAAACGCTAAAAACGTTTGACCCCGCTGATCCAGTGAAATATGACTTTGCCCTTTTTGGAATGGGCATTAGCGGCGAATGGATTTAAAATAAACGCGCCCAACGAATCATTGATTTGTTGGGCGCGCTGCGCAAGATTGCTGTTCTTATCAAAACAGCTCATCCTACCATCTTATTCCTTATCAAACCGCATCTCTTGTACAAAGTATTTCTCAGCGTCAACACGCATATAGATGTAGACGCGAAAATTGCCAGATGCGGTGGTTAGATTGCCAATACAATACACGGATTCCTTGCCTCTTGACTGGCCTTGGTGCATTTGATTGAAAGTTGTCGGTTTGTTTTTACCGAAGAATGTTTTCAAAACTTGCACCGCTTGGGTTTTGGCGTAGACGTCTTCTTGATCCAAGATGGCGATCTCCACCGAATTGTCCAAATAAGGTTCCAAAGCGGCCGCATTACCCGTGCTGATCGCCTTGGTAATCCCTTCCATAGTAGGCTGGTCGGTCCAAAGGGGAAAAATTACCAGCAATAACAACAGGCTTTTCATGGTTGTCGATTTTATTTTGAAAAAATACCGGAGTTCACCGGTGTGTTAAAAGGTTCAGTAAAGTGTTTCAATATCGACTCTTTTTTGTACACATTTTGACGTTGTTCGTTTAAAGAGTCACATTTTAACCTTTAGGAAAACATTTGCCGTTTTTTGGAAACTTTTTTCAATGGGTTTAGAACGGCTAATGCTATCATTTAAAACGGTTTACATCCGATTATAATTGCTTGGACACAAAGAAAGTTCCAAGTATAAAGTTAAAGTGTTCTCAGCATGTAGTAAATTGCCGCTGTCAACTCGCTTGCTCAAACACACAAAAACGCATAAGCATCATGGCGCAACGTCGCGTATTACTCGTCATTATGGATGGCTGGGGACTTGGACAAGTTCCTGCTGCCGATGCCATCGCCCAAGCTGATACTCCATTCTATGATGGGTTAATGGCCAATTACCCCCATTCTACTTTAGTAACTTTTGGCGAAGAAGTTGGTTTGCCGGATGGACAAATGGGTAACTCTGAAGTGGGGCACCTCAATTTGGGAGCCGGTCGGGTAGTGTATCAAGAGCTAGCGCGCATCAACAAAGCCATTCGCGAAAAAGAATTGCACAACAACCCAACTTTGGTTGAAGCCATGACTTACGCCAAAGCCAACCAAAAACCTTTGCACATCATGGGTTTGGTATCTGATGGCGGGGTACACTCGCACATCAATCATCTGAAGGCTTTGATTGACATGGTTGGCGAACAAGGACTCAAGGAAGTATACATCCATGCCTTTACCGATGGTCGGGATTGTGATCCAAAAAGCGGATTGGGTTTTATCACCGATTTACAAAAATACACCCAGGGTACGCCCGCTAAATTATCCACTTTGGTGGGCCGCTATTACGCCATGGATCGCGACAAGCGCTGGGAACGGGTAAAATTAGCCTACGATGTCATGGTAAACGGTATCGGCGAGCGCACCTCAGATGTTGCTGCCACCATCGCCAGTCGTTATGCCGCCAATGAAACCGATGAATTCCTCCACCCTACCGTTTGCTTAGACGAGCATGGACAACCTTACCCTTCTATCAAGGACGGTGACGCATTGATCTGTTTCAATTTCCGGACGGATCGCCCTCGGGAAATTTCTACGGTATTGACCCAGCAAGACTTTCCGGAGTTTGACATGCACAAGCTGTCGTTGTATTATGTTACCATGACCAACTACGACGACACCTATAAGAATGTGCACATCGTTTTTGAAACCGATAACCTGATCAATACCCTGGGGGAAGTAATCTCCAATGCTGGACTTACCCAAGTGCGTTTGGCAGAAACCGAAAAATACCCTCACGTTACTTTCTTCTTCAATGGCGGACGCGAAGAGCCATACCCTGGCGAGCGCCGCATTATGGTTCCTTCGCCTAAGGTAGCCACCTATGATCTTCAACCTGTGATGAGTGCTCAAGGGCTTACCGATGCTTTGCTGCAAGACATCAAAGATAACCAGCCTGATTTTATTTGTATCAACTTTGCCAATACCGACATGGTGGGGCATACTGGCGTTTTTTCGGCAGCCATAAAAGCAGCTGAGACCGTCGATGGCTGTGTGAAACAGATCGTTACGCTGGCATTGGAGCATGGATACGAAGCTATTTTGCTAGCCGATCATGGCAACTCAGATTACATGATCAACGAAGACGGCACGCCCAATACCGCACATACCAAAAACCCGGTACCTTGTATTTATGTTAGCGCAAGGTCAGCTGGCGCTACTATTCACAATGGCAAACTGGGGGATATCGCGCCTACTATTTTGTCTTTACTGGATATTACAGCGCCAAAAGAGATGACGGGCACAGTTTTGATCACCCGGTAATACGGAAAGACGCTGCAAAATGCCGTCTTTTTGAAACCGATTAATGAAGCGGAATGAAGATTTTGTTTGCTGTTCGATTTGGAGCGGCGCTGCTTTTTATTTTTTTGGCAACACAAGCTTGTCAACTAATGAATCCTTCTGCCCCGAAAAACACCAAACGCCAAGTCTATTTTTTTGACTTGGCAGGTTTTTTTAATCAGGAGGCCATTCGATTAACGAAGGGCAATGTGAAAGCAGAAAAAGAATTGAGTTTTAACGCTAAAAAAGGGCATTTGCCCAGCGCCAAACTCGATTTTGTAAAAGAATTGGCGGTTTTTGTGAATTCGGATATCAATAAATTGTCGTGGCGCGATAAGTACCAAGCCGATACTTTGTACGCCGAAGGGCATCTGCTCCAAAAAATTCAATATAAAGCGCTGGATGAACAACTCAAAACGCGGCAAGTAATCATCGAATATACCCAAGGCAAAGTGGTAAAAATTGAGATTCAGAATCGACTGAAAAGCATCATTGCTCAATCAGAAGAAAAGCTTTCTTACGAGCCAGCAAAGGGCTATTCGATTAATGGTTTGCAGCAAATGATTTTGGCCGGAAAAAATACGATGGCGGTGGAGGTGCGGTTTAAAAATGGGCTATAAAAAAAGGAGGCAGCGCTACCACAGCACTACCTCAGCCCTAACCAAATAAAACCAAATTATATTTTTAAACTGGGTGTGATTTTTGCTTCGAGAAAAGGAAGTTGGTGTAAAAAATACAATTACAAATTTGTCAAAAAACTCAACTTCTTTTTCACGGTAAAGCAAAATTACAGCATTTTTTTATAAAAACCCAATACCTACATCAAAATACTGCATCATTGTCATTTTTTGGACTACTCCTTTTTAATGAAAAAATATAAATGATCCCCAACAGGAAGATTTGGCAATAAATATTCGCTTTTTTTCCTTTTGGGAGAATTTTGCTCCAAAAGCCCCGCTACAATTTTTTTGAAAAAAAGTTAATTTATTTACTGAAATACATCAAAATGGTCAAGTTTACAAAAGCATTAGCGGGTTGTTTTTTGGTACTGGTTTGCAGCCTTCCCGGGTTCGCTCAGAAAAACAATCAAAGCGATGAAGATGCATTTTTCTTGCGCAATATCCACAATGTTGCGCTTACTAAAGGGCAATCTTACCCCTGGTTGGATTATTTGTGCAATCGTATAGGCGCTCGTTTAAGCGGCAGCCCAGCATCGATTGCCGCCGTAGAATACACCAAACAGATGCTGGACACCTTAGGTCTGGATTCCGTTTGGCTCCAACCTTGTACCGTGCCGCATTGGTACCGCGGCGAACCAGAACAAGTACGGATCGTTAATTCGCGTAAAATTGGGGTTCAAGACTTGCGTGCTTTGTCGCTGGGCAACTCTATTGGCACTGGGCCAAAAGGGCTCACCGCCGAGGTGATCGAAGTACAAAAACTGGATGATCTGGAAACTTTGGGACGGGAAAAAATTGCTGGTAAGATTGTTTTCTTCAACCGCCCAATGGATCCTACGCAGCTCAATACATTTGCGGCCTATGGCGGCGCGGTTGACCAACGCGGCGCTGGCGCTTCCAAAGCTTCCAAATATGGCGCAGTTGCTGTATTAGTCCGTTCTATGACCACCCGCAACGATGATGTACCACACACTGGTAGTCAGAACTACGAACCAGGCGTGTTGCAAATACCCGCTTTGGCAATCAGTACCAACGATGCCAATTTGTTGAGTCGCGTATTGAAGGAAGAGGCCGTACAGGTATACATCCGCAACACCGCTCAAATGTTGGCGCCTAAGCTATCTTTTAATGTGATTGGCGAAATCCGCGGCAGCCAATTCCCGAAAGAAATCATCGCCATTGGCGGTCACTTGGATTCATGGGATGTGGGCACTGGCGCGCACGATGACGGCGCTGGCTGCGTACAATCTATGGACGTGCTTCAACTCATCAAACGCCTGGGGTATCGCCCAAAACGCACCATTCGCTGTGTATTGTTTATGAATGAAGAAAATGGTTTGGCCGGTGGCAATGCCTACAAAGCCATTTCTACCACCAAAAAAGAATACCACCTGGCCGCCATTGAATCCGATCGCGGTGGTTTTCTTCCTCGTGGGTTTACCGTAGATGGGGAGGAAAGTGTTTTTGAAAAAAAATACAAAAAAGTAATGAGCTGGTCGCCTTTACTGGAAGCTTATGGCCTGGTAATGCACAAAGGAGGTTCGGGAGCAGACATTGGCCCTTTGAAAAGTCAAAAAGGTTTGCTATTTGGTTTTGAACCCGATTCGCAACGCTATTTTGACTATCATCACACGGCAATTGATACCTTTGATACGGTAAACAAACGCGAATTGGAATTGGGCGTTGCCGCCATGACCAGTTTGGTTTTTTTACTGGATAAATATGGTTTGGAATAGGTTGTAATTGAGCGGTTCGAAAAAAAAATGCTAATGATGGGGTTCAAACTACCGCGTCATTAGCATTTTAATAATAGAGTGTTGTATAAAAATCTACCGATGGAAACCATCAACGTACACGGGCTTGATTTTCAGCCTTTTTTGTCCCCAGAAGCAATTCAAGAACGGGTAAAAACCTTGGGCGCGGAGATCCGAGCCGCTTATGCCGGTAAACGCCCCTTATTTTTAGGGCTGCTCAATGGCGCTTTTGTTTTTGCCGCTGATTTGGTGCGCGCAGCAGACATTGAGTGCGAAATAAGTTTTGTGAAATTATCGTCGTACGCGGGCTTGAGTTCAAGCGGTACGGTTAATACCCTGATTGGCATGGACATCGACCTTACCGATCGACATGTAATCCTGGTGGAAGATATTGTAGACACCGGGCGTACGTTAACCGAATTTAAAACCCAACTACAGGCGCAGGCAACGGCTTCTGTAGCCATTGCTACTTTATTGTTAAAACCGGATGCGTTGCAAATGCCCCTATCGCCAGAGTATGTTGGTTTTTCAATACCTAATAAATTTGTAATTGGGTATGGGTTGGATTACAATCAATTGGGAAGAGCATTGCCGGGGGTATGGCAGTTGGTAGAATGAAATTTTTTTTGAATGACAGGACAAATATTAAATCAATGTAAATTACTATCGAATAAAGGTTGTTTTCTTAAGCTTTCCATAATACATGCATTATTTTGGCTTAACCTAGGCGCGGTACATTTGTGGGTCAATTTGTTAAACCTTACAAATGAAGTATATCTCTATCCTCGCGCTTTGTTTGCTCACCCTTTTTACCTTAAACCTAACAGCTGCTACCATCAAAGGCCAACTGCTCGACGAGCATCAAGAACCCATGATTGGCGCCAATATTGTCCTTAAAACAACTGAAAAATACGCCATTGTAGGCTTAGACGGTAGCTTTCAAATCAATAATGTTGCTATTGGAAAGTACACCTTGGTAGCAAGCTATATTGGTTATACCACGCTGGAACAAGCCATCGAAGTCACTACTGAAAATCAGGTAATTGATCTCAAACTGCAGCTCAAGCCGGAAGCAAATCTACTGAATGCGGTTTTGGTGGTAGGCGCTGCTGAACGGGGCTCAGATGTTGAAGCACGGAAAGGAGAAAAAAATGCTTTGAATGTAGTCAATATCGTTTCTGCCCGCACCATTGAACTATCACCAGATGTAACCGTAGCCAATGTAGTTCAGCGAGTTTCCGGGGTATCGATCTTGCGCAACAGCAATGGCGACCCGCAATATGCCATTGTAAGGGGTATGGATCGCCGTTACAACTACACTTTGGTCAACGGCTTAAAAATTCCGAGCCCTGACAATTCTAATCGCTACATCCCACTCGACATTTTCCCGGCTTCTTTTTTAGAGCGCTTGGAAGTATCTAAAGCCTTAATTCCAAGCATGGAAGGAGATGCCATTGGCGGTGTGGTGAATATGGTGATGAAAAATGCCCCTAACCAATTTACTGTAAAAGGAGATGTGCAATTGGGCTACAACCAAATCAACCTGGAACGCAAGTTTTTAGAATATGAC
This sequence comes from Saprospiraceae bacterium, assembly GCA_040401995.1. Taxonomy (GTDB): domain Bacteria; phylum Bacteroidota; class Bacteroidia; order Chitinophagales; family Saprospiraceae; genus Haliscomenobacter. Next base: position 17,304 of record JBBANM010000021.1, on the reverse strand, counting down.
CACTCGGCAGTAGACTTCAAATCACCTTTTGAAAAATATGGGCCATTATACCAAGCCAGTTTTGCAAATTTCTCCAAGCAAAACCTAGTTACAAAAGCTATTCAACCCCTTCCCGATGTTTTTGCCAATTTTTCCATTGGCAACCGTTTTTTGAGAAAACGCCTTGGCGTATTGGTTGCTGGCGGATTCCAAAACTCCTATCGAGGCAACAACAGCGTTTGGTTTCAAACCACTACCGATTATTTTGGCTCCAACAGTCCCTCCTTGGATGAATTGCATGAACGACAGTATTCCACTCAACAAACCCGCTATGCCGCTCACGCCCGTTTGGATTACCAATTCAACAAGAGCCACAGCCTTAAATTTTACCTGGGAGATTACCGCTTGAACAGCTTTCAAACCCGCGATGATTACACATCGCAATTGGACGCACGTTTTTACAGCGCCGAAAAAGGCAATGCCATTTTATCGCTGATCACCCGTACTCGAACCATTGAGCAACATATTTTCACCACTTCTTTACAAGGCGATCACCAACTAACTCCGCAGTTCAAAATCAATTGGTCGGCAGTGCGCTCTACCGCCCGCAACGACGAGCCGGATGTAGCACAATTTGAGCGCAATACGGGTTTGGTCAATTTTGTACAACAACCCGTTACCCTTGAGCGCCGTATGCCGCGTACTTGGCAGCACAATACTGATAATGACTATACCGGTTACCTTAATTTAATTTTGACGCCGCGTTTTATTGGCTCAGAAGGGGATATCTCCATTGGCGGGTTGTACCGTAACAAACAGCGCAATAACTTCTACAATTCCTATTCTTTTGACCCTTCGCCAACGACTCAGATCCAAGGACGGGATTGGCAAACTTTTGCCCAGGTTACGCAAACATTGCTCAATCCATTGGGTAGCACCGCAGATCCGCAAAACTACAATGCCCATGAGAACCTGCTGGATTACTATGCACAGGCAAAGTTTTTGTTGTTCAAAAAAACGCAGGTCATCGGCGGGGTACGGGTGGAAAATACCGATCAAGGTTATCAGTTGATTTACCCAACTGACCCTAGTATTCCTACAAAATTGAGCCAAAAATATACCGACGTATTGCCGAGCATCAGCTTGAAGCACATGCCGAATGAGCATACCAATATCCGTGCTTCCTACTACAAAGCCATTACCCGACCTGGCTATTTTGAAATTGTACCTTACTACAATGCTTTTCAAAGTGACGGTTATCCTGAAGTTGGTAACCCTCAGTTAAAAAGAGTAAGAGCACATAATTTCGATTTGCGTTGGGAGTATTTTCCGAATTCTTTTGACCAAATTTTGGTGGGTGCTTTTTACAAAAACATCATTGACCCCATTGAGTATGCTACTGTTTTGGGACCAACTGGCCAGCCTCGTGTACAACCGGGCAACTATGGAACAGCCAACAACTGGGGACTTGAATTTGATTATACCAAGTACTTCAACAAGTTTGGGATAAAGGTCAACTATACCTTTACTGATTCTCGCATCACCACCACCAAGGCGCTTCGTCAACGTGAAAACCCCAATGACCCCACCTCATCGGTCATTGTTCTTACGCCCAGACAAACCCGCCCGTTGCAAGGTCAAGCAAAGCACTTGGGTAATATTTCGCTGTTGTTCAAAGATCAAAAACTGGGAACAAACATGCAGTTGGCCATGGTGTATACCGGCGAACGCATCGAAAATGTATCTCCGTTTTTTGAAAATGATTCTTGGGTAAAACCGTTTGCTCAGTTGGATTTTTCATTTGAACAAAAACTGACCAAACACCTGGAATTGATGATCAAAGGGCAAAACCTGCTCAACTCTCCTTACGAAGTGATCATCAAAAAGCCGCACTTACTTCCAGAGAAAGAATACAAACTACAAGATTCACCCACATCAACGCTGATTCGGAGGGATCAATATTTCCAATCCTATCGCATTGGTATTCGATTTAACTTTTGACATTTAAACATCCAACATTATGAACAGAAGAAGTCTTCTACAATTAATTCCAGCGCTGTTGATTTTGACAGTCGCGGTATGGTCATGTAAAAAAGATGATGGTCCTAAGCCTGCACCTCAGGTAACAGGCAGCAAAACATCACTTAACTTGGTTGCTGAAGCTACCGACAACGTAACGCTTACCGTCGTTGCTCCAGGTACTTTTGCATCGCTTACAGCTACTGCCGACAAAGGTACTGTAACGGTTGCTAATGTTACCGGTACTGGTACCGAAGCAGGTACTGCTACTTTAACTTATGTTGCTCCTTTAGAGATTGGCAACTATACCATTACGGTGAAGGTATTGGATCAAGCAGGTATGTCAGGTACTTTGACCATTACAGTTGCTGTTACTGCTAAGCCTCCGGTTACTGTTCCTGCTGGAAACGTTAGTGGTACTTGGCAGAAAAACACGACTTACATCGCTGGCGGTACCTTGATCATCCCAAAAGGTTCATCATTGACCATTCCTGAAGGTGTAACCGTTATTTTTGACGGTGACGGCTCACAAGGCGCACCTGAATTCTCAGTTCAAGGAAGCTTGTACTGTATTGGTACTGCTGCTAAGCCAATCACCTTTACCATTCCTGAAGTAAAGCGCACCAAAGCCAACATCTTCGCTGGTCTATGGGGTGGTATCCAAGCTACCCAAGATGCAACTGAAATGGTGTTGCAATACACTAATATTGAATTTGTAGGTGCACCAACTGGTGGCGCTAACCCATCAAAAAACATCGGGCCTTATGCTGACGGTGATCCACGCTATGGTTTGTTGTTCTCAAACTCCAACGGTAAGTTTGTCATGCAGAACAGCCGTATCTCCTATACTGCTGACGATGGCATGCGCATCGTAGGCGGTACGATTTTGATCACCAATAACTTATTTGTATTGAATGGTAAAAACGGTGGTGAATCTGTGAACATCAAAAGTAGCGTAATCGGTACTATTGCCTACAACACCAGCTGGCGCGCAGCTACCAATGCTTGGAAATGGTCAAACGCCAGCGGATCTTCTGCTACGCCTCAAACCGATATTGACGTTTACAACAACACAGCCGTAGAATGTGGCTGGCGCCAGACCAAAACTGGTCGTGGTGGCTCTTTGAACGTTGAGAAAGGCGCCCGTGGCAAAGCTTACAACAACTTGGTCGTTAGCTGTCGCTTTGGTACCCGTGTAGTTGATGATTCAGACGTAACCAACTTGGCCATCGGCTACAACCATTATTACGGTACAGATGCAGTAATGGTGAATGAATTTTATCCAACAGGAAATAAATTCAAAAAAGGCGATTCTGAAACAGCTAAAGACGTAGCTGGGGCAGCTAAAGAAAACGATCCTACTTTTGCCAACTATACCGTTTCAGGTTACACTTCAGCTTATCCAGTTGATCCATTGACTTTGGATTTTCCGCCAGCAGGTGTTGATTTCCGCTTGAAAGCTGGTGCTGTTGGTTTGACCAAAGGCAAAACTGGTTTTACTACCAAGGCCGATATCACGGTAGGTGGCGTAAAATATACGACTCCGGCTCCTAGCGCCTTCATTGGCACTTACGGAACCAACTAGTAAAATAATTCATACTGTCACTTTTGAAGGAGGGTTGCTCATCGAGTGCCCTCCTTTGTTTTTTAAATTGAGCCATTCAAAATCAGCATTTTTATCACCAAAATCTCAAACCATGTTGATCAAACCGTTCTTGCTTTTCCTATGTGTATTTTTTACCCTGCCTTTGTTTGCCCAATTAAAACCCGCCCCGCTTGATGATGGTTACCGTGGCGGCCATATTGCGGGTATAAAAAAACTAGATGGCGCCCTTAATTTTATCGTTTTTGGCGATTGGGGACGCATGGGCGAATATTTTCAAAAAGGGGTAGCTCGTGAAATGGGCAAAGCGGGTTATGATTTAGAACCAGAATTTCTGGTGGTTACTGGCGACAATTTTTACCCAAACGGAGTAGCTAGTGTACAGGATTATCAATGGATTGGTTCTTTTGAATCGATTTATTCTGCTAGCTCATTGCAATGTCCTTGGTATGTGGTATTGGGCAACCACGATTACCGTGGTAACGTACAGGCCGAGATCGATTACAGCAAAATCAGTCGCCGCTGGACAATGTCCGAGCGCTACTACAGCAAGAAAGTAATGATTGACGAAGATCCAGCACAGCAAGTGCTGCTGGTATTTATTGATTCTAGTCCTTTCATTACGGGTTATTACGAAGAGTCTAAATACGCCAATGTACTCCAACAAGATACCGTAGCGCAAAAACGCTGGTTGGAAAAAACATTAAGCGATAACGATCCACAAATCAAGTGGAAAATTGTGGTGGGACACCACCCGCTGTATACTGGCGGTGATCGCATCGACGACCCCAGTACTTTGGATATGCGGAAATCGTTCAAACCACTTTTTGACAAATTCAACGTGGATCTGTATCTATGTGGTCATGAGCACAGCTTGCAATACGTGAAACCAGAAGGCAAAACCCATTACTTTATTTCTGGCGCTGGTTCAGAAGCTACCGAAGCGGTCAAGTATCCGCAAATTGGCAAATTTGCTGCGGCGCAAGGCGGGTTCATGGCGTTTTCAATGACTGAAAAAAAAGCCATGGTACAAGTCATCAACCACCTGGGAAAGGTGCTTTATGTGTCGGAAATTGGGAAATAAGGAATGCTGTTTTAATGGTTGTGTGTTGCAAAACCAAAAATTGCAGTACACAATCATTAAAAGTAGATTTCTCGCCCCAAAAATGCCTTCCTTTCGCCAACATACCCTAAATTTCCAAGCGTTTTTTCAACCCTTCAACTCACCGAATACACCACCATGATTTACAACCGCAAGCTAGTCTTTGCTGCTGCCTGTGCCGGGTTATTTTTATTTGGCGTTGGCGTCATTACCTTTGGCGCTATTGCTCCGGATCTAAAAGCCAAGTTAGCCTTAGACGAATTAGGGATTGGCAAGATTTTCTCCATTTTTACGGTCGGGGTGTTGTTTGGTTCCTTGGGGTTTGGCCCCATTGTGGATCGATTTGGGTACAAGATCTTGCTGGCTGTTTGTAGTCTAATCATGGGGTTAGGGTTTACCAGCCTGGGAATGGCGGACGCGCTTGTGGTCATCCAGATAGGCGTTTTCCTGATTGGTATTGGCGGCGGCGCCATCAACGGCGCTACTAGCGCCTTAGTAGCTGACATTAGCGAAGGTAACAAAGGAGCCAGTTTGGCTTTGTTCGGCGCTTTTTTTGGCTTGGGAGCTTTGGCCATTCCTTTTGTATTGGGTCTTTTGCGCGGTCTGGTTCCATTTGAATCCATTCTGCTGTTCATTGGCGCGCTTTGTTTTGTTTTGACCTTGGTTTATGTGCTGCTGCAATTTCCAATGGCAAAACAACAAGAGGGGATGTCGCTCACCACCACTGGGCAAATGCTCCGCGATCCTGTTTTGCTGCTCATTGGCCTTTTTCTTTTTTGGCAAAGCGCCAACGAAGCGTTGATCAACAACTGGACAACTTCCTACCTGCGCGATACACTCCATATTGATGGTCGCTGGACCTTGTACGCTTTATCATTCTATGTGGTGGGGCTTATTGCCATGCGTTTGCTGACCGGAAGTATTTTCAGGAAAACACCGGCGGTGAAAATGCTCGGGATTGGTCTGCGGCTTTTTTTGATTGGCGCCCTTACGTTTGCCTGGTCATCAAGTTTGACATGGACGATTGTGGGCTTGGTATTGATTGGCTTGGGTTTAGCGCTTGGGTTCCCGGTGATGTTTGGCATCAGCAGTATGCGCTATCAAAACGCCAGTGGCACTGCAATTGGCATCGTGTTGACGATATCCTTGATTGGCAATTTATCGACCAATTATGCTATGGGGTTTTTAGCCAAAACTTATGGGATCGACATCTTGCCCGGGGTTTTGATCTTAGTCGTTGGCATTCAAATGCTTTGCTTTTACTTGGTGTTAAGGAAAACGCGGTAAGTTTATCCAACACTCTAAGAATAAGTTAACGTCATGCTTCGTCTTTTTTGAAATAGGTGAAGAATTGTTGCAACAACAACGCAGACAAGGCGCCAATGGCAAAAATGGTCAAAAACTGGACAGCTCTGATGTTTTCGCTACCCGATAAGCGGCTATAATTGCCGATTGACAAAATCAGCAAAATAGCGAGGGCGATATTTCTTCTTCTTTTCATTGATGTGGTATTTGATCCGTTGATTGATGATGATTTTGTAAGCCTTTTTTACCAAACTTGTATGCACTAAAAAACTGTAGCAAGCCTGCTAAAACATAGGCAAAGGGCAGTCCTTTCTTACCCATGTGGAAAAAGTCGTACGCTACAAAAAGGGATAAAACGCCTTCAATAAAAAAGAATACCCCATCTACCCAAGGCGCTTTTTTTTCAATAATAGGGTGTAATAAAGCAATCGTTAAAAATAAAAGGCCGGCAATTGCAAAGAAAGCATGTGAGGCGTGGCCACTTTCATATTTTTCATAGGAATGAATCAGAATGATAACCCCTGACAGCATATGCACCAAACGTTGGCGGATTTCTTTGTTTTTGAACAGCATAGTTTAATGATTTTAGGGAAAAAAACTTGCTGCCTTAAAATACAAAATTCACTTGAATTGCAAAAAAATTATTGAAGAAAGGAGCATGTGTTAGGTCACAGCCGACATTGTGGAGCATAATAATCACTGAAATAAAGATTGGGCGTCTATTTCTATTACCGAATCACATGTAAACGCAAATCGCCAGAAATTCCAGAAAACGCCCATCACTTATCGCTAATCAAGCAATACCACGTACGCCACTAACTACACAGCCAGGCGTTTTCCAAAATTTCCGCTATTTAAAAAAAATCAGTGTTTTGTGTATTTGGGTCGGTTGTTGAAAACCAGACGGTCCACAGGCTGTAGATGAAACATTGCCGTCGTAAGACCCATAGATTAGAACGCAAAGAAAGAATACCGCTAAAAAAACTGCAAATACTAGTAAATTTTACGCCATACGAACTAGGTTATCCTCTTTTCCGGTGTTCAAAATAAGCCGCAGCTTCTGGCTTATTGACCATTTCCAACAGGATTTCCCGTGCGCGGTGCAATTGGGCTTTCACCGTACCGATGGGCACTTCCAATTCTTTGGAGATCTCATCGTAGGAAAGACCTTCGAAGTAGCGCATCTCTACCATCAATTGGTAACGACCGCTGAGCTGACCCACCAAACGGCGCATCATCGCCAAACGTTGTTCGCGGATGGCGAGTTCTTCTGGGTTGAGGTAATTGGCCCGCAACGTGTCGGTGAAGTTTTGTTCGTTGTTTTGCTCCAGCGGGGCATCCAACGAAAAAGTACGCAATTTTTTCTTGCGAATGTGGTCGATACAATTGTTGATGGCAATACGAAACAACCAAGTACTAAAAGCGTAGGTAGGCCGATAGCTGCTTAAGCTGTTAAAGGCTTTACCGAATGCCTCTTGCGTGAGATCATCCGCATCGTCTTTGTTGTGTACCATCTTTTGTACCGTGTGGTGGATGGAGTCGCGGTACCGCTCCATCAACAAGGTGAAGGCTTGTTCGCTTCCTCCAATTGCTAATTGGATCAAGCTAAAGTCATCTGCACCTTTTCTTTTTGAAACTCCTGGCTTTTTTGTTACAGCTTCCATGTTCTAGGATTACCAATTATGAAAATCGGCGCGAACACATGGTAGTAAATAATCATTACAGCGTCCAAGAGGGGTATCCACCAGAAAAGAGCGGTGTCTTTGAATTTCCTCAGAATAATCCAACTTTGAACGGCCACTACCAAGGTTCGTGCCAAGTATAAACTCATCACAAACATCCAGGAACCTCCGCAACATAGTACCGCAATACCTGCCATGTAATGCAAGTAGTGACTCAACGATAGCAAACCCAGCATCCACTGATGGATGGGCTTGTACCGGGTACTCGTGCTCAAGTGCCTAGACTTTTGGTTGTAGTAGCCTCGCCAAGTTCTTTTTGGCGTTGAAAAAACAAAAGAATCGGGGTGCATCAACACTGCTGTATTGTGCTTTTCCGCCGCTGCGCTAACGAATAAATCGTCGTCGCCAGATGCAATATCAAGGTGATTGGAAAAACCGCCATTCCGCAAAAAGAGGGACTTTGCGTAAATGAGATTCCTACCTACTCCCATGTAGGGAATACCCGCTAAAGCGAAGGAAAAGTACTGAACGGCAGTGTAGATGGCCTCAAATCGAATGAAACGGTTTAGAAAACCGTTTTGAAAAAAGTAGGGACTAAATCCAAGTCCTATCTGTATTGACCCTTGAAGAACAGACTGCATTTGCCAGATCCAATTGGAACTTGCAGGGAAGCAATCTGCATCGCTGAGTAGAAGAACTTCGTGTTGTGCAGCTTGAATTCCAGCGGCTAAAGCAGCTTTTTTGCCAGTATGCTTTTTATCCAATATGCGAACGAGTAACAAGATCGAATTTTTCTTTTGAAATTCCAACACCACCTCAGCAGAATTATCACTCGAATCATCGTCAACGACGATTATTTCAAAGGAAGGGTAGTTTTGGTTGAGGAAACGGGGCAAATTTTTTTTTAAATTTTCTGATTCATTGCGTGCGCAAATGATTACAGATACCGATTGTGCATGATCTGTTGGAAATGATGTAGGATCTTCATACCGCGACACTTTAGAAAAAAACAACAACCAATACGCCAATTGTACCCCGGTACCAAAAATAAAAAGCGCCATAAAAACCTCCAGCGCCATTGTCATCCCAACAGTTTTTTTACTTGATCCAAAATGCTGCTGCGTTGTGCTAAAAGATCCTGGGTCAATTTTTTTTGCGTACGTAACAACAATAGACTAGTCGCTTCCTTACTTACCAAAAGCCACATCCAAGCATTCCAGGCAGTTAATGGTAAACTGATCAGGTATACCCAACGCCAAATTGGGGAAACGAAAAAGCTGAGCACCCAAGTTTGTAGCGCATAAAAGAACGGTACAAAAATCAGTCCTAGTGCGGCCTCAACCGTTGATTTGTATTCAATTATGAGTTTCATTCGTTTCGACAAAAAATAAGGCCCGCCAAAAGCCAACGCATTGTTGATAAACCCGAATGCTGCATAAGGTGCTGAAAAAATCAATACCCCAATACGCATCCACAATCCCATTTTGTTCAATGCAGTATCCGCTACGCTTTGCTCAGTAATCTGTTGTTCTTTTAGTGTTTGAAAGTATGCGGCAACTTGGTTCAAAAAGGATTCATAGGTTGTTGGCTCGCTCTGTTGCCACTGCTGCAAGGCATCTACCAGTTTTCGGCTGCGGAAATAGGCGACCTTTTGGGTGCTTTCTTCTTGATAGCGCAATATCTCTTCCAATTGATACAGCAGCTGATCCTGACGCTCATCTTGAGTGGCCACCAAAAGTTCGCGCATGCGGGCGTACAACAAATCCGTTACTTCCCGTACGGCTTGGCGCTCATCTTGTGCATAAGTCTCCGCAAAAGACGCCATTTCAATGGGTTCCCCAACATGAATGACCACCTCACTGCGAAAGGTGTCTTGCAAGCTGCTATAGGTTAACCCAACTGGCAAAATCTGTACACCGCGTTGAAATTGATTGCGCGCTTCGGTTCCCAAAGCAATGCGAACCGCGCCGGTTTTGAGCGGTAGCAATTTTCGACCAGTGAAGCTTCCGCCTTCGGGAGCAATATAAATGTGTAGCCCTTTTTCCAGATGCTCGTATGATTTCAGGAAGGAGGTCTCGTTGTTAATTGGTTTACCACCAGTATCATAAGGGCGTTCTACGGGAATACAAAATAGAAAACGAAAAAAAGGCCCAGCAAAACGCCCTTTGAACATGCTGGCATTGGCCAAGAAATACAAAGGCGCTTTCAATTTTCGACCTACGTTTAAGATGTCCATTAAAGTGCTGGGATGATTGGAAACAACTATCGTGGGCTTGTTTAGGCGCAGGTTTTTTTTACCCAAAGTAAAGGTCCTGGAATAATAAATATTGAACTGGATGATCACCAGAACTTTGAGCGTGTAATAAACCAAAAACTGTAGTGCGTTCACAATCAGACCTTGAAGTTGAGTAGATGATTTTTGATCAGTTGGTTGAAGCGCTCGGCTTCACCAAAATGAAACTGTACCGCCACCGGCAAGACAAAGATAGGCAATTGTTTTTCTTGCAAGAAGGCGCGGTGCAATTCCAGCCGCATTGCATCTTTCTCGGTGGTGAGAATGATTTTTTGCGCTGATTTCAATTGCAAAAAAGCGGTATTCAAGCGCAGCAGGTCTTCGGAAGTGAAATAGTGGTGGTCTTCAAACTCCATCCCGAGCACCGAAGCAGCCTGGGTTTCCAGATAATCCATGAGATAATCGGTACGCGCAATCGCGCTCAGCAACAACACATCGGTATTTTTATCCAAAACGCCTTGATACCCCCGATTGAACAGGTAGTACATCTGCTCGTAAGCGTAGTAACTAAAAAATACTTGTTGGTAAGGCTGCGGGCGGATGGCTTTGAGTATTTTTTCCCGCTCCGCTTCGCTCATCTGCGCGGGGCACTTGGACACAATGATAACATCTGCACGATGGTAAGCCGAACGCCACTCGCGCAATCGACCGGCCGGCAACAACCAATCGCTGGAAAATGGGGTACTGTATTCGGTCAGCATGATGTTCAAGCTGGGCGTAACCGCCCGGTGCTGAAACGCATCGTCCAATAAAACCACCTGGGTTTCAATTGCAGCGGCCATCAATTGCGGAATACCCAAGGCGCGGTTTTCCGCCACGGCCACTTCAATTTGCGGAAACTTGCGTTTGTATTGCAGCGGCTCGTCGCCAATGGTTTTGGCATTCATATCGGGCTCCGCCAACAAAAAACCGGTGGTTTCTCTTTTGTAACCGCGGCTCAACGTAGCGACATTGAGGTAATGACGCAACAGTTCAATCAAGTACTCGATGTGCGGCGTTTTGCCCGCGCCGCCTACCGAAAGGTTGCCCACCGATATCACCGGGATGCTGAACTTAGCCGATTTCAGCAATTTGGTTTGGTACATTAGATTGCGAAACGACACTCCCAATCCATACAACAAAGCAAACGGCGACAACACAATCCGGAAAATCCAATTTGGTTTCATGTAAGTTGATCTGTTCAAGTTGGTTCAAAACTAAGAGAATTTCTTCATTCCTGTTTCTACACCTAGGTTTAGTTTTTATCTTGGTTGCAATTGTAAAATTGAACGACATCCATGAAAGCAATGATATTTGCGGCAGGTCTGGGTACCCGCTTGCGCCCCATTACCGACAACATGCCTAAGGCCCTGGTTCCGATCAACGGGATCCCCTTGCTTGAAATTACTATTCGCCGACTCAAACACTACGGATGCCGGGAAATCATCGTCAACATCCATCACTTTGGCGAGCAGATTGAGGCGTTTTTGCAGCAAAAAGACCATTTCGGCATCGATGTCACCATTTCTGACGAACGCGAACAACTACTCGATACGGGCGGGGGACTCAAAAAAGCCGCCTGGTTTTTGCAAGACGCGCCTTTTTTGCTGCTCAACGCCGACGTGGTTACCAACCTCAATTTGGGTGCTTTTTACCAAGCACATTTGGTCAGCGGAAGTATGGCGACATTGGCCATTCGCCAACGCAGCTCCTCGCGTTATTTACTTTTTGACAGCAACAAACAACTCAGCGGGTGGCGCAACGACAAAACGGGGGAACGCAGACTATCGCGTTTGCCAGGCGGAAAAAAACTGGAAGATTGGGCTTTTAGCGGCATCCACGCAATTAGCCCATCATTTTTTGATTACCTTTCTTCTACTGAGCCTGTTTTTTCCATCATCGATACTTATCTTGATGCGTCGACTCAAGAAACCATCACGGGCTATCCGCATCAAGACGACATTTGGTTAGATGTGGGAAAAATTCCGCAACTGGAAAAAGCAGCAGACATATTGGATCAAATTGAACTGGATTAGTAACGATCAACGATGAAAAAAATACTTTCCCTTGCGCTTTTTTTGACGGGTCTGCAATTGGTCGCTCAAAAAAATTTAAATCAAGCCATTCAGAACCTGATTCGCCAAGAAACCAGCAAAGAGCAACCTTTTAGCGGGGTAATTTTGGTGGCCGACAAAGGTAAGGTTCAATCCGAGTTGGTGTTTGGGTTCCGCAATTTTGAAAAAGCAGAACCACTAAAAAAGACCGATCTCTTTGAACTGGCCTCGGTTTCCAAGCAATTTACCGCGATGGCCATCCTAATGCTCCAAGAAAAGGGTCTGCTGCAATACGATGATTTGGTAGAAAAATACTTAAAAATCCCCTACGCCGGCATCCGCATCCGACACTTGCTCACGCACACGAGCGGTTTGCCAGATTACCAGGCCATCATGGATGAGCATTGGGACAAATCCAAAGTGGCTGGCAATGCAGATATTTTAGAATACCTTAATCGGTACGCCCCAGCCCGCGAATTTGCCCCGGGCGAGAAGTATTCCTACAGCAACACGGCTTATGTATTGCTGGCCAGTATCGTAGAAAAAGTATCGGGGCAAGACTTCATCGCTTTTTGCCAGCAGCACATTTTTCAGCCGCTACACATGACCCATACTGACATCCGCACGCTGGCGGCAAAGGCCGCTACCCCAAATTTCGCCTTAGGATATGTTTATGTGGAGGGCAAAAACCGCTTTATCCGCGCCGATTCGTTTCCTTCTTCCAACTACACCATTTGGTTGGGTAATCGGAAAGGACCGGGTCGCATCAGCTCAACCACGCAAGATTTGTTGCTTTGGGATCGGGCTTTATACACCGAAAAACTGGTCAAAAAGGCGACTTTACAACAAGCCTTCACCTCCGGCGTGCTGAACGATGGAACGACTTCCGTACACTATGGTTTTGGCTGGGAAATTGAAAACGATGCCAAGCTCGGCGCTATCGTACAACACAATGGCGACAACCCCGGCTACAAAACCAAAATCATCCGTTTTATTGATGCTGATAAAACCATCATCATCTTATGCAACAATGCTTGCAAACAGTTTGAAAAAATTGCCATGGGTGTAAGAGTGTTGATTGGGGGGAAGGAGTAGCTTTTTTATCTTCTTTTTTGATGTGAATTGTCTTTCTCTCAGAAAAAGCCTAATTTTATTCAATATACTCATAGTCTAAATTTTCCTCAAAACCATCTTAAATGGTAGCTAATAAATCGCCAAAAGGGCATAAAAAAATCAGCAAAAAAATACCCAACTCCCTAATCTGTGAGGTCATAGATGGGAGACCATTCTATTTTAAAGGGTATGAAGAGGTATTAAATGGGGAAAAAACACCAGAGGATATTATGGGGTCTAGTTCTTTGCAAGCTTTTATCATCAGTTTCTTACTAAAAACACTGTATAAGAATCTGGACGAAACCCAATTTATCCTTTTCACCAATGAAGCGGGGTTACACTTAGATAAACGCAACAATCTAGCAGGGGATATCTTGATTTATGATCGAAAAGATGTTTCGATTGATGCGATCAATGAAAACTATTTTGCCATCCCGCCGAAGATTGTCATAGAGGTAGATATTGCGGTAGATCCCGCAAGCTTAACTGCGGAAGGATACGTGCATACCAAAACCCGGAAATTACTTGATTTCGGTGTTGAAAAAGTAATTTGGGTGATGACTCCTGGAAAAACCGTTATCGTTGCCACTCCTTCTGAAGATTGGCTTATAAAAGACTGGAATAAAGAGGTAGAAATCTTAGTAGGTATCCAGGTCAATTTGGGGGAATTTTTAAAAAAGGAAGGCTCGAAATTCGCTTGAACCATCCCTCCCCCATCACTTCAGCACCGGCGGAACCCGATGTTTCGTCCCTTGCTCATAACCATAAGCCAATCTAATCAAAGTCGGTTCAGCATACATTCTGCCTAAAAATTGAATACCCGCAGGTAAGTTCCCTTCCGAAAAGCCCATGGGAACCGTAAATGCCGGTTGACCCGTATGCGGCGCAATGATCTGGCTGTTGTCGCCTTTGTAATCTTTATCCGCCGTAGCGATTTCAGCAGGACGATTGTTCCAGGTGGGGTACACGATGGCATCAAGCTTTAATTTGTCCATTTGGTCCTCAATCGCTTTTCGGTAAGCAATTCTTTTTTGAGCCGTGTATACATCAGAAGCGTCTAAGCATTGACCGTCACCATTTTTATTGCCTTTGAGGCGATCCGCTGCAAACTTTGATTTTGTACCTATCCGAATGATGTCGTCCAAGGTTTTGATAGTGTCGTTTTTGACCTGAGTAACTAAATACGTTTCAATGTCAGTTTTAAAATTGGAGCACCATTGGTCTTTCCGCAAAGCAGAAAAATCAGGGACAACCACAGGATCGACGATCACCGCCCCCAGCGCTTTCATATCGGCAATGGCTTTTTCAAACAACGCTTTGATCTGCGGGTCCGGATTGGCCTCCGAAAGCTCGCGAAGTACGCCTATCCTGGCTCCTTTAAGTCCATTCTTTTTGAGAAATTGGGTGTAGTTTTTAGGAATTTTACCTTCCGAATATTTGGTCAAAGGATCGGCGGGATCATAGCCGGCCATGACTTCCAAAACCTTGGTGGCATCTTCCACTGTTCGACACATGGGGCCAACCACGTCGTTTTTGAGGTTCAAAGGAACAATACCTGATCGACTATTCAGTCCCAAGGTGGTTCTAAAACCCACCAATGCGCAATGTGAAGAAGGGCCGCGGATGGAATTACCAGTATCCGTACCCAAACCAACCGCGCCAAAATTCGCCGCAACTGCCGCACCGGTTCCTCCGCTTGATCCCGCGGGGGTGTGGCCAACATTGTATGGGTTCAACGTATTGCCCAGAATAGAACTAAACGATGCCCTAGGCGAAAACGCCCATTCTGCCATATTCGACTTAGCCAACACGATCGCGCCAGCCTTTACCAATTTATCCAAAATAAAAGCATCCGTACCGGGGATAAAATGCTGTAACGCCAATGCCCCCGCAGTAGTGGTAAGTCCTTTGGTTTGGATATTGTCTTTCACGATGATGGGAATGCCGTGTAATGGCCGCAGTACTTTGGTTCTTTGGTATTCCTCATCCAAGGCTTTAGCGATGGCCATCGCCTCTGGATTGGTGGTAATGATGGCATGAATCTGATTGTCGAATTGACTGATGCGCTCCAAATACGCCGCGACCAAATCCTGACTGGTGTACGTGCCTTTTTTGTACGCCGAATGAATCTTAGCAATGGTCAGCTCGGTAACATCAATTTTGGGCGCTGGTTTTTCTGTTTGAAAACCCAGACAGGCCAACAAGAGCAGAAAGATCGAAGCGAATTTTAGGTTTTGCATAGCGTGGTTTTATGGCTAAAGCTGCTATGTTGGCTACATAGCGTCATTCAAACTTAATGAAAAAACGCGGTTTTAGTTCTTGCTAAAATTTCATTCCCAAAAAATATCAACGCCCATACTTCACCCGAATCACCGAAAAAGAATATGGTTTCAATTCTAACTGTATCGTTTTACCCTGGATATCAATAACCTGGCTCACTGGTGCAACCACCGAGGGATTATCCAACGTATTTTCGGCTTGCAAATCATTGTTTTGCAATAAGACATACTGCGCTTTTGCATTCAATTGTTGCAATCCTTCCATCCGTGTTTCGCTCAATTGTGGTTTTCCTGAAGCATTGACGATTTTGATGATCAACTCATTGGTGTTTTTATCCAATACCGCCGAAGCGTACAGGCTGTCCTGGCCGGTGGCGGGTTGGTTGTTTTTGTACATCATTGGAACCACATTGGTGCCTTTATTTGTAGCATACAGCTTTTGTACTTGATAATTGGCGGTGGGCATTACCCGGAGGTTATCCACCCAAATTAGGTTTGGTTTCCACTGCCACCCGTCGATGTGGCCAAAAAGCGGCGCGTAGGAAGCCATTTTCACCACATCGGCATTGCGTTCTACCCCGGTTAAAAAAGCCGCTTCTGCCAATGCGGCTAGCCAGTTGTTTTTGTTGTCAACGCTGACCGTTTTGTCGGTTTGCACCGCGTACTCGCCGGCGAAAACTTTAGTGGTCGAGGTTCTATCGTAATCATCGTATTTTTTAGCGTTGCCAAAAAACCATTCTGGCCGACTGTAAAAATGCTCGTCGACGTATGCTACTTGCATTTTGCGCAAAGTGGTATTCAGGTAATCAAAAAGGTCGCCGTTGGGCAAAAAACCGGTACTGCACACCAGTTTGATCTCCGGGTATTTTTTTTGAATGGCCGCTTGAAACAAGGTCAAACGCTCCACATACTGCGGCCCCCAGTTTTCATTGCCTACCCCCAGCATTTTCATGCTAAACGGCGCCGGATGCCCCATTGCTGCGCGTTTTTTGCCCCAAGGAGTCGTTACCGCACCATTGGCAAATTCTATCAAATCCAAGGCATCTTGAATGTAGGGACCAATGTCCTCAAGCGGCGCCAGTTCGGCGGAATTAAACTGACAAGCCATGCCGCAGTTCAAGATGGGTAGCGGTTCCGCGCCAATGTCTTCCGCCATTTGGAAGTATTCAAAAAAACCGAGACCAAAAGTTTGGAAATAATCGGGCGCTGGGCGATGCGCAAATTCATAATTCCAGCGGTTGACGATCAATTTGCGGTCTTCCACTGCGCCGATGGTTTTTTTCCATTGGTACCGCACCGAAAGATCATGGCCTTCCACGATACAACCGCCAGGGAAACGGATGAACTTGGGTTTCATATCAGCCAAAATTTGCACCATATCAGCCCGCAAACCGCCTTTTCTTCCTTTCCAGGTGTCGCTTGGGAAGAGGGAAATCATATCCAAATCCAGCACCCCGCTGCCTTCAAACCAAATATTCAGTTTAGCGCGCGGTTCGGTAGCGGTGGCGGTAAAACTCATTTCGCCTTTGTGCCAGCCCTCGCCCGTCTGCGTAGGCGCATACACGCCCGAGCCTATGACCTCGCCTTTTTCGTTGACCAGTTCCAGGTACATTTTGGCGCTAGCCGTTTTTTGATGGTACAAAACTGAAAAATCGTAGCGCAAATCTTTTTTGATGCCCATCCCGCGAAACCCTTCATTGGTTAATCCCAAGCTACCTTTGGTATGTTTGTCGAGCACCACCTGGATATAGCGGGGATTGGTGGCCGTTTTTTCGGGACGATTGATCACGGTTATTTCGCTCCCCATGTAAAAACCCTTGCACCGTTTTGGTGCTGGTGAGTTTCTAGGGCAAACGCATCAAATCTACACCCCTAGAATTTTTTCGAGATAATTCA
>JBBANM010000020.1:0-82739 GCA_040401995.1 Saprospiraceae bacterium | reverse complement strand
GAGTGTAGCAGCGCTACATGAGTATTTTCGCAACGAAGTTGGGGTGAATTTTGGCAATTTACAGCGCGATTAAAAAATCCAAACACACTCTTTCTACTTACCAAATTGAAAACAACATGTTCAAACAGTTCCGCGACTTTGCCATGCAAGGCAATATGGTTGATTTAGCCGTTGGCTTGATCATTGGCGCAGCATTCGGCGCCATCGTTTCTTCCGTTGTAACCGACGTTTTGATGCCCATCATCGCCGCCGTTTTTAACGCACCCGATTTCACCAACTTGTTTACCGTGTTGCGTGCGCCAACCGCTGCTGACGTCAACCTGAATTCAGTTGACGCCATCCGTACTGGAGGCGGTGTGGTATTGGCTTACGGCAAACTGATCAATACCATCATCAACTTTTTGATTGTTGCGTTGACCCTGTTTTTTGTGGTAAAAGCCATGAATAGCATGAAAAAAGTTGAAGTACCTGCGCCAGCAGCACCGGCCGGAGCAACATCTGAAGATTTATTGGCGGAAATTCGCGATCTATTGAAGGCGCAACGCTAGGAATACCGTTTTTTTAAGAAAAGAGACAAAAGTGATTTTAGCGGTAACGACCCTAAAATCACTTTTTATTTTGGCAAAAATGAAATTTAAAACTTCGCGAAATGCACAAAAGTCCCCAGCGGTAACTGCGCGCCACGCCGATCGGGCACAAACAACTCGCCCACCGATAAAGCTTCGGCTTGTGGGAAATAGTAACGCGTCAAGTTTTGCACCACCATCCCCGAAAATCCCATGGAGTACAAGTTGAGTACCAAAAAATGCACTTTAGGATCCAAAATTTGCGCGCAAGCTTCGAGCAATTCCCCAATTTGTTTTTCCAATAGCCACCTTTCTCCATCGGGGCCGCGCCCGTACGCGGGAGGGTCGAGGATGATGCCTTGGTACAACCTGCCGCGTTTAGCTTCTTTTTTTACAAATTTCAACGCATCCTCAATCACCCAGCGGATATCGGTCAATTTGCTGGCTTCCATGTTTTGACGCGCCCAACTTACCACTGGTTTCACCGAATCGACATGCACTACATCAGCGCCGGCCGCTTTGGCTGCTAATGATGCGCCACCGGTATAGGCAAAGAGGTTGAGCACCGAAGGATTGCTGTCTTTCATTTTTTGACAAGCATCAAAAATATAGTTCCAATTATCGGCTTGTTCTGGAAAAATACCCACGTGTTTGAAGGAAGTAAGCCCCAATCGAAAACTTAAATCCATCGTTTTGTAGCGGTAATTGATGTACCATTGTTCTGGCATATCGGGGTTAAGCGCCCAGTTGCCATCATCGGCAGTTGCTGCTGCGCCCGATTTGCGGGTAAAAACGGCGTGGGCTTGGCGCTCCCATTCCTGTTCGCTCAAAGCCGTAGGCCAAAGCGCTTGCGGCTCAGGTCGAGAAAGAATAAATTGTCCAAACCGTTCCAATTTCTTAAAATTGCCGGAGTCAATCAATTCATAATCGGGAAACAAGGGAAGTCCAATCCAATTCATGTTGTAAATTATCCAACAAATGTCCAAGATTATCACCAGCCTACAAAATCCGCTGATAAAAAATATTGCCTTACTCAGCGAGAAGGCGCGGGAACGCCGCCAACAAGGCTTGTTTGTGGCCGAGGGACTCATTGAATTGCGCATGGCTTTGCAGGCTGGACTACAAGCTGAGCACTTGTTGTTTGATCCGCAAACTACCGAAGTGGAGGACATAAAAAAACTGCTTGAGGTAGCACAAAAACCGCCTAAAGAAATCATTGAAGTCAATCGGGCAGTGATGGAAAAGATTGCTTACCGGGCGAACGTACCCAATGCGGTATGCGTTTTTTTGCAACCCGAAAAAAAATTAGAAAACCAACCCCTACCCGAAGCGCCGCTGATTTTGATTTTGGAAACAGTTGAAAAACCCGGCAATTTGGGCGCAATTCTTCGTACCGCTGATGCCGCTGGAGTAGACGCGGTAATCCTCTGCGATCCGCAAACCGATTGGTACAACCCGAATGTGATTCGCGCCAGCCTTGGCGCGGTGTTTACTTTGCCGGTGTTTACCGTTCCGGCTCAGGAGGCGTTGGTTTGGTTGCAAAAAAAAGGCATCAAAATTTTTGTCACCCACTTGGAGGCAAGCTATCCTTATACTGAATGCAATTTCAAACAATCGGCGGCGATAGTGATGGGTACGGAGGCGGATGGCATAACCGATTTTTGGATCGAGGCTGCCGATCAGCGGGTAATCATCCCCATGTACGGGCAGGTGGACTCGATGAATGTATCGGTTTCTACGGGGATTTTACTTTTTGAGGCGGTACGGCAGCGGCGTTCTTAACGTTTAAAGCTTGTTCAGAAGAATCTATCGAATCCATATCACCAACGGCTTGACCGCCAAAAAAAGACCAACATGTTTCCATTACGCTTTTTTTCACCCCTTTGCCTCCTGCTCAGTTTGTGCTTGATCTGGGGTTGCTCCAGCACGCGAACGGGGATTGTCAATCAAAAAAACGTCAAGCAACCGATTGTCATTCTCATCTCGCTGGATGGTTTTCGGAGCGATTACCTCAAAACCATGGAGGTGCCCACTTTGCAAAAACTAGCGCAAAACGGCGTTCAGGCTGAATGGATGAAACCGGTATTTCCTTCGCTTACTTTCCCCAACCACTACAGCATTGTTACCGGGCTTTATCCTGCCGAACATGGTATTGTGGGTAACAACATCTACGATCCGGAATTCAAGGCGCAATTCAGTCTGGCCAATAAAGAAGAAAACACCAAAGCACGTTGGTGGGGTGGCGAACCAGTTTGGAATACCGCCGAAAAACAGGGCGTAAAAGCGGCTTGTTTTTTCTGGCCTGGTTCAGAAGCTGATATCAATGGCATGCGGCCTAGTTTTTGGAAACCTTACAACAACGACGAGCCTTACCGCAATCGAGTGGATACTGTATTGAGTTGGTTGGATTTGCCTGCCGCCCGTCAGCCGCATTTGATCACCATGTATTTTAGCAAAACTGATGCAATGGGGCATAGCTACGGCCCTGCGTCTGATTCGGTGCGCGTTGCCGCCAAGTATGTGGATAGCTATATAAATCAATTGGTACAGGGTGTCGAAAAACGCAATTTGCAAAATCAAGTCAACTTCATCGTTGTATCTGACCACGGTATGGATGCGCTAAGTACGGAAAGGATTAATTTTTTGGACGACTACATCAATACCGATTGGGCTAGCCGTACGCTTTGGGGCGAAGTAACCCACTTTTTTGCCAAACCAGAAAAAATGGATTCCCTGCTGGCTGGCTTTAACAGCAAGCCACATCCCCATTTTCAGGTATTCAAAAAAAGTGAGACTCCAGAGCGCTGGCATTTTCGCGACAACCGCCGTATTGGTGATGTGGTGGTGGTGGCTGAGGAACCCTGGTACAATACTACGAGAAGCAATTTTCAAAGACAGAAAAATACGCTTATCAAAGGCGCTCACGGCTGGGACAACGACGAAGTCAACATGCGGGCTATTTTCTTGGCCAAAGGACCGGCATTTGCTGTTGGAAAAACCGTTCCTTCCTTTGAAAATGTAAATGTGTACAAATTGATTTGCACCATTTTGGGGCTTCAACCAGCCAATAATCATGGGGACGAAAAAATCGTAAATGGCATTTTGAAAGGAAAAAAATGGATCGACGTGGGCAAGAATGATAATTAGGAACGGGCGAATAATAAAAGTCCATTTTAGCCGCTGCTATTTTGCTGCCAATCGACTATCTTTTGAGGCGCAATGTGGGGCATTGTAACGAAAAAGATAGGAAGAGTGGCAGTGAAAGAGCAAGGGGAAAGTGGACTTGTATTGTTTGACGGTTCTTTAACCCGCATATCCAATGACAAAAAGACTTGACTAAGGGAGTTAAATCCCTTAGTTTTGTCTTTCTTTTATAACACAAGCTTCGATGTTTCAAAAAATTGGGCACCTATTCTTGGCATTAACGGTGTTCATCAGCTCTTCAGGAGTGGTGGTGAACAAGCATTATTGTTGTGGAATTTTGCGTTCAGTAGCTTTGTTTGTGGAACCCGAAGAATGTGTTGGCGAAGATACCGACGCCAATATCAACTGTTTTTCTTTGATGGGCGGCAGTGCCATGCAGCAAAAAGATTGCTGCGATGATGAGGCTGCTTTTATCCAATTGAATGACAAAAAATCTAGTCCTCAACTAGGGTTGCCTGAGATCAAAGTCGTTTTGGATTGGACGCCAACGCCAATCGCTTTTTGGCAACTTCCCCAAGCTTCTTTTTTTAATCCCACTTTTCTTTTTCAATACTACAAACCACCCATTCCTGCCACGAGGAGCCACCCTCAGGCTTACTTGCAGGTTTTTCGTTGTTAGGCCATTGCTTTGCTGCTATTTTTTGAAATGAGGTTGTGTCTACGTGACATGAGCAGGCTAAATTTTTTTTTTATTAGCACAATGGCAACATCCCATCATGTTGAATTCGATCATTCGTTTTTTTCTACACAATAAGCTTTTTGCTTTTTTGTTTCTGTTGCTTTTTTCGGTTTGGGGCTTAATCAACGCGCCGTTTAACTTTCACTGGTCGTGGCTCCCGCGCGATCCCGTACCCGTGGACGCGATCCCTGACATTGGCGAGAATCAGCAAATTGTATTTACTGAGTGGCCAGGGCGCTCGCCTACCGATGTAGAAAATCAAATTTCTTACCCGCTGACTACGGCTTTGCTGGGCTTACCGGGGGTGAAAAACGTGCGCTCCAACTCCATGTTTGGTTTCTCGAGTATCTACATCATTTTTGAAGATAAAATTGATTTTTACTGGAGCCGCTCGCGGATTTTGGAAAAATTGAACGCCTTACCGCCACAGTTGCTTCCCCAAGGAGTGCAACCCAGTCTGGGCCCCGACGCAACAGGATTGGGGCAAATTTATTGGTACACCTTGGAGGGTAGAGATGAGCGCGGCAAACCCACTGGCGGCTGGGATCCCCATGAACTGCGATCCATTCAGGATTATTATGTTCGGTATGGATTGGCTTCGGCGCGTGGCGTAGCAGAAGTCGCTTCCATTGGTGGCTATGTGAAGGAGTACCAAGTTGACATCGACCCCGATAAATTGCGCATCTACAACATCCCTTTGGAGCAAGTAATGGACGCCATTCGACAATCCAACATTGACGTTGGCGCACAAACTATGGAAATCAACCTAGCGGAATATTTTGTCCGCGGATTGGGCTATGTCAAAAAAATTGAGGACATCGAGCAAACGGTGGTAACGGTCAACAACAACATACCCATCCGTATTGGCGATTTGGCGCATGTCAACATTGGTCCGGCAGCGCGGCGGGGTATCCTCGACAAAGGTGGCGCCGAAGCCGTTGGCGGGGTGGTGGTAGCCCGCTTTGGCTCCAACCCCATGGATGTGATTCGCCAGGTAAAGGAGCGCATCAAAGAAATAGAACCTGGATTGCCGAGTAAAATGCTAGCCAACGGAACCCGCTCCTCGGTTAAAATTATACCGTTTTACGACCGTAGCGGTTTGATTCAAGAAACCTTAGGTACGCTGTACAGCAACCTCGTCCAAGAGATATTGGTAACGACCATCGTAATCATTCTACTCTTGTTCAACTTAAGGGCTTCCTTGGTGGTATCTGGTTTGTTGCCGATCGCGGTGTTGATGACTTTTATTGCCATGAAGTTTTTTGGCGTGGATGCCAATATAGTAGCCTTATCGGGTATTGCCATTGCCATCGGAACAATGGTAGACGTAGGCATAGTGATGTCGGAAGGCATTGTACACCGCATTGAAAACGGTCCGCCTGAAGAAACCATCTTGCAACGCATCGACCATGCCACCACCGAAGTAGGCGGCGCCATGGTAGCCGCAGTATTGACCACCATCGTCAGTTTTTTACCGGTTTTTGCACTGGAAGGTGCCGAGGGGAAACTGTTTCGACCGCTGGCTTTTACCAAAACTTTTGCTTTAGGAGCCGCTATTGCTTTGGCGATCATCGTTTTGCCAGCATTGGCGCACGCGGTTTTTTCGTTTAAAAAACCCCGGAAGCTCATGCAGTGGCTAATTTA
This sequence comes from Saprospiraceae bacterium, assembly GCA_040401995.1. Lineage (GTDB taxonomy): Bacteria > Bacteroidota > Bacteroidia > Chitinophagales > Saprospiraceae > Haliscomenobacter. The sequence continues at coordinate 76,646 of JBBANM010000020.1, read as the reverse complement.
TGGCCTGCTTGGAGTAGGAGCGGTTTTCCTTTCCAGTTGGGGCGATTCTTACTTAGCAATGGTTTTAGGAACAGCAGCAGTGACCGGTTGTTTGTCTATTTTACTACATGACTTTCTTCCCGTTCAATACCAAAAATACATCGAACTGGGCGTCAACCTGATTTATGCTGGGATGGCGCTGTATTTGATTGCCGACATGTGGATGCCCTTGGGCGCACGGCATAGTTTTTTAACCAATTTCCTTGTGGTGGCTTTTGTTATTGGCGGCTTGCTGGGTTTCTTGTACTGGATTACCTTGATATATCGAGGCGTGTTGCAGTTTTTTCTGGCCTTCAAAGCTTTGTTTTTATTGATTCCAGTGGGCATTGTAACGGCCGGATTTTTCATTTTTCAACATACCGGCCAAGAATTCATGCCGGCATTGGACGAAGGCTCGTTCCTGCTCATGCCTACCGCCATGCCTCACGCGGGCTCGCAGGAGGTGGCCAAAAATTTGCGTCTGCTCGATATGGCAGCCACCGCAATACCTGAAGTAGAGCACGTAGTCGGTAAAGCAGGTCGGGTAGAAAGTGCGCTGGATCCTGCGCCATTGGGGATGTATGAAAACCTAATTGCCTACAAATCGGAATACAAAACCGATGAAGATGGGCGCCGGCAGCGCTTTAAAGTGGATGCGCAAGGAAAATATGTCTACACTAAAGAAGGGAATCTGATCCTAGACCCCAAAGGGCAGTATTTCCGGCAATGGCGCGATCATATCCATACACCCAACGACATTTGGAACGAGATCACGCGGGCAACTACGTTTCCTGGACTTACTTCAGCGCCCAAATTGCAACCCATTCAAACGCGGCTCATCATGCTGCAAACTGGTATGCGCGCACCCATGGGGATTAAAATCAAAGGCCCTGACTTAGCAACAATCGAGGCGTTTGGTTTGGAATTGGAAAAACTGCTGCGCGAAGTAGAAGGGGTAAAAGACGCAGCGGTTTTTGCTGATCGCATTGTCGGGAAACCTTACTTGGAATTGGAAATTGACCGAGCGGCCATTGCTCGCCACGGCCTAAGCATCGCTGAAGTGCAAAACCAAATCGAAACGGCCTTGGGTGGTACAGCGTTGACACAAACCGTAGAAGGCCGGGAGCGCTATGCCATTCGCCTGCGCTATCCTCGTGAATTGCGCAATGATCCGGAGCTGGTACAACGCATTTTTATCCCCTCCAAAAGCAGCAATGCGCAAATTCCCCTCAGCGAGTTGACTCATATCCAATACCGACAAGGGCCGCAAATGATTAAAAGTGAAGACGGTTTTTTGGTGGGTTATGTCTTATTTGACAAAGAGGATGTTTACGCTGAAATGGATGTGGTCAAAAATGCCCAAAAATACTTAACTGCCAAAATAGCTGCGGGCGCGTTGACGGTGCCCAAGGCAGTGAGTTACCGTTTTGCTGGAAACTACGAAAACAATGTGCGAGCCAATCAGCGCTTGGCCATCATCTTACCACTCACTTTGCTCATCATTTTGCTCATTCAGTACTTGGAATTCCGTTCGGTGATCCTATCGTTAATGGTATTCACTGGCGTCATTGTGGCTTTTGCTGGCGGATTTATCTTGATCTGGTTGTACGGCCAATCTTGGTTTTTGGATGTAAACCTGTTGGGAGAAAACCTGCGAACCTTGTTTCAAGTCCACCAGGTGAATTTAAGCGTCGCGGTGTGGGTAGGCTTTTTGGCATTATTTGGCATCGTTACCGACGATGGCGTGCTAATGGCGACCTACCTCAAAGAGCGTTTCCACCGCGACAAACCCAATAGCATCGCGGATATTCGCAGCACCGTGGTGGATGGCGCCATGCGTCGAATTCGGCCCGCCATGATGGTAACCGCCACTACATTACTCGGTTTTTTACCCATTCTGACGTCAACCGGCCGTGGCTCCGATATCATGGCGCCCATGGCCATTCCAGCGTTTGGCGGTTTGTTTATTGAAATGATTTCCATTTTCATTGTACCAGTGCTGTTTTGCTTGTGGCAAGAATGGCGCTGGCGTTTTCAAAAAGGAGGTAACCATGTGGAATAAAAATAAAAAAAGGAAGCCAATTGGGCTCTTGACGATATTGATTTTGCTGTCATTAAGCGCGCATGCCCAGCCTTTGGATACACTCATCGGGCAAGCGCTGCGCAGCAACCCGCGTTTGCAATCGCTCTACACCAATTATCAGGCAACCCTTGAACGCCAGGGGCAGGTCAAGCAATTAGATGATCCGCAGTTTTCGGCTAGTTTCCAGACTTTGCCGATTCGTACGCGTACCTGGGAGCAAACGGCTTTTTTTGGCGTCATGCAAATGTTTCCTTGGCGCGGAACGCTGGCAACCCGGAGTTCAGTTGCCGTAGCGGAAGCCCGAGTGGTTTACGAGCGGGCGCAAGTGGAGGCGCTGTCTATTGCCAATACCGTACGATTGGCGTATTTGGATTTGTACTTGGTGGAAAAAAATAAAAAAGTCCTGGCACGGAATTTAGAGCTTTTTGCCATCCTAGAGCGCCTCCTTACTAACCGCCAGGCTACAGGAGCGGCCAGCGTGCAGGATGCCCTGCGCCTCCAGCTCCGACAACGCGAGGTGGAACAACGCATCATTTTATTGACCAATAATCGGCAAAAACCCTTAGCCGTGCTTAATCAAACCCGCAATGCGCCGAGCGATGCAACCGTGGTGGTTCAGGATTCTTTGGGTTTTGCCGAATTACCACTTTCCAAGGATTCCATTTTGGCATTGGCGCAACGCACTCATCCAGAATTACAAGCCTTACGGTATGAGCAAGAAGTATCACGGCAAAATCTGGCGCTTAACCGCTTGTCGAGTCGCCCAGATATTGGCTTTGGAGTTGATTATGTGGTGATGCAAAAAGTAGTTGGACGCGATGGGAGCAGCACCAACGGTTTGGATATGGTGATGCCCAAGGTAACCGTTCGTTTGCCCATTTACCGCCAAAAATATGGTGCAAAACAACGCGAGGAAGAGTACCGCCAAACTGCCATTCAACAGGAAAAACAAGCGGTGATGAATGATTTTTCTTCCCAAATCCAGCAGGCATTTACCGATCATGAGTCGGCGCGATTGAACCTGCTTTTTTACCAAGAGCAAATCAAAACCGTACAGGCGGTGATTCGCTTACAAGAAGCCAATATCAGCAATTCCAACAACCGACTGGATGATCTGCTCGACAATTACCTGCTGCTACAAGATTATCAAATGCTGCAGTTGGAAGCTATTGTTGAAAGTCAGCGTGCCAAGGCAATGCTGGAAAAATTGATTCAACCTTAAGCGTGTGATTGAATTTTGGCCATTTGCAGCGCGAATAAAAAATCCAAACACATTCTAAAATCATCATCATGAACCGTAAAATAATTTTTGCCTTAACCATCGTGTTATCCATTTTAGGTGGTTTAGGGATCGGGTACCTTGTTTTTAGCGCCAAAAAAACCGCTGAACCCGCCGCTACAACCAGCCCCATTGCAGCAGTAGAGTACACTTGCACCATGGATCCCCAAATCAGGCAGCCTGAGCCGGGTTCCTGCCCCATCTGCGGAATGGATCTGGTGCCGGTTGCGGAAACTGGAAAAAAAGGCAACACAATTTTGGAGCTATCAGCAGAAGCCATAAAAATTGCCGACATCCAGACTCAGGTTGTCGGACAAGGCGCTGTGCTTGGAAAAAAAGTACTGCTCAGCGGCAAAATCCAAGTAGACGAGCGCACTGCCGCTAGTCAAGTTGCGCATGTTCCAGGCCGAATTGAGCAATTATTTGTCACGTATACAGGCGAGACGGTGCGCAAAGGTCAGCCGCTGGCACGTTTATACGCCCCGCTATTGTTCACTGCCCAGCAAGAGCTTTTGGAAGCCATCCGATTCAAAGGCAAAAACAGCGATTTGGCTGAAGCGGCCCGCAACCGCATCCGGTTTTGGAAAATTTCGGATACGTTTATTCAGCAAGTCGAAGACAGCGGTAAACCACAACGCGAAATCGTAGTTCGCGCCGATCGAGATGGGGTGGTTATGAACCGCGAAGTAGCCGTTGGCGATTATCTCGAAGCAGGTAGCCCATTGCTGGAATTGATGGATTTGCGCCGATTGTGGGCAGTATTTGAAGCCTACGAAACGGATTTGCCCGATATTCGCTTAGGTGCGGTGGTACAATTTACTACGCCTGCACTGCCCAATCAAACTTTCAGCGCCCGCATTTCCTTTATAGATCCGTTGATTGATCCTATGTCGCGAACTGCATCGGTACGGGGTGAATTGGTCAATAATCGCGGCGCGCTGAAACCGGAAATGTTTATACGCGGCGAATTGACATCAAAAGCAGGACCTACGACCAACCAATTGGTGGTTCCCAAAACCGCAGTTTTGTGGACCGGGAAGCGCTCGGTAGTGTATGTCAAAGTACCGGATGTTTCGCTGCCTTCTTTTGAATTCCGCGAAGTAGAATTGGGAGATGCTACGGCAAATGGGTACCTCATTGAAAAGGGCTTGCAACCCGGCGAGGAAGTAGTGGTCAATGGCGCATTTGTGATTGATGCCGCCGCGCAGATCAACAACCAATCCAGCATGATGAACCGCATGGTCGATGGAGAAATAATGGAGAAAGTCCCTGAGGAAAAGGTTGTTCAAGTTTCTTCTGTTAACTTTGAAAAGCAATTCAAACCATTGCTGGATAGTTATTTGGACTTGAAAGATGCTTTGGTGGCTTCCGATGCGGCAAAAGTTAGCCAGCAAGCGCAAGTGTTTTTAAAGCTCATCAATAAGGTTCCGATCAGTGATTTAAGCACGGAAGCAAAAACACATTGGCAGCAACAACAAAAAAACTTGACCACCCACGCCAGCAAAATCCAGGGTGCAACCGATTTGGAGACACAACGCAAACAATTCGATTTTTTATCTCAAGTAATGATTGAATTGGTCAAAAAACTGGGGATTCATGGCGCTGCACTTTATGTACAGCATTGCCCGATGGCTTTTGACAATAAGGGCGCCGATTGGTTAAGCGAGGAAAAAAAAGTATTGAATCCTTACTTTGGAAAAAAAATGCTGACCTGCGGGTATGTGAAAGATTCACTGCCTTAGGACCGGTTAAACAATAAGCGCTCACTTTTGCCTTGCTATTTTATTGCCACTCTTCCTATCTTTTTCGTTACAATGCCCCACATTGCGCCTCAAAAGATAGTTGATTGGCAGCAAAATAGCGGCGGACAAACGAGCACTTATTATTCACCCGTTCCCTAAATGCTTCCGAAACAAAAACAATTGCCATGAAAAACATCAAACTGCTTATTTTATTAAGCCTACCGCTGCTGGCGGGGTGCCAGAAAAAGTCGCCGCCTCCGCCGCCTGAACCCCCTTATTGGACAGCAACGGAGATTGCTACGCCTTGTCAATCAGGCGGCGAACCCAATTTGGTCACCTCTTGGGAAGGCGGTTTTTTCCTCAATTGGGTAGAATATGTCAACGATACTACCGATGCTTTGCGTTTTTCCACCCTCACCGAAGCGGATGTTTGGAGTGAACCCAAAGAAGTGGCACGAGGTAGCAATTGGTTTATCAATTGGGCTGATTTTCCTTCATTAGCGGTGTACCCAGGCACCAAAAAACAGGGACTAGCAGCGCATTGGTTGGCCAAAAGTGCAGGCGGAGACTACGATTATGAAGTGCGCATTGCTCAGTCGGCAAATGGCGGCGCCTCTTGGTCGCCTTCCTTTGTACCCCACGACAATACACCTGCTGAATATGGTTTTGTAAGTCTGTTGCCATTGGATTCACGGCGCATGATGGCCGTTTGGTTAGATGGCCGCCATACCAAAACGATGTCAGCATCTGCTACTCATAGTGGCCACGAAGGTCACGGCGGCGGCCCAATGTCGTTGCATACTGCTGTTTTTAACCCGCAAGGTCAGCTACAAGATGATGCCGAACTAGATGCCCGTATCTGCGATTGCTGCCAAACCGATGCTGCCTTAAGCGATTTAGGGCCAGTAGTGGTTTACCGCGACCGCAGCGAAAAGGAAATCCGCGACATCTCAATCATTCGACTAGAAAATGGACAATGGACATCGCCAAAGCCAGTAGCAACCGATAATTGGCACATCACTGGTTGTCCGGTGAATGGCCCAGCTATTGATGCCCTTGCCAATAAAGTGGTGGTTGCATGGTACACCGGAGCTCCCAAACCGCAAGTGAAAGTAGCCTTCAGTGAAGATTCAGGTGCCAATTTCTCAGCACCCATTGTCATCGACGATACCAAACCACTTGGCAGAGTTGACGTAGCTTGGACAAGTTGGGGCGAGGCAGTAGTTTCCTGGATGAAGGAAAAAGGAAAAGATGCCGATATTCAAATTCAGCGGGTAGCCCCGCAAGGAAAGCAAGGCGCTCCTTTTTTGGCAGCAACGACTTCGAGCGCGCGGGGAAGCGGTTTCCCTATTTTGGCCCGATTGGGGGGCGATATGTGGATTGCTTATACCGTGGGCGAAGAAAAAATGGTCGTAAAAACCATACGACTAAGACGAAATTGAGTATAATTTTTTCATTCAAAATATATCAACATGAAAACTTGGAGTAAATTTTTGATTGGCGCATTATGCGTTTTTGCATTGACTTATTGTGGCAATGCAGCTCACCAGCAACCTGCCAGCGGTGCAACTGAAAACAAAGAAGCAGCTACAAAGCCTGCTGATCCAAAAGCGGGTAAGGAATACACTTCAGCCTATGTTTGCCCCATGCATTGTGAAGGCAGCGGCAGCGATAAAGCAGGGAAATGCCCTAACTGTGGTATGGACTATGTTGCCAATCCAGATCATAAGATGGAAGAGCACCAACATTGATTTGACAAAATAGTAAACAGCAGGCGTACATTTGATGCGCCTGCTGCTTTTTATCAAGATCGCAAGGTCTTAAAATTCAAATCATAGTATAATTACCACCATACTACTGGACATTTTAAATTTTGGGGATACTTAAACCTTCCAGGTCGAAGACCTGGAAGGTTTAGCGAGCGATCAAATCGAAAATGTCCAGTAGTATGAATTACCACCAATGATTGCCCCAAGAATAGCCAAAGCGCAATTGCAATTGCACAAAAGGCGAAGAAACATTGGCATTGCTAATCGTTCCGAGGTTGGCGTCAGTCACTAATCGGTAGCCGCCTTCCAAACCCAAGCGCATCCAACGGAAAGCGTTGAGTTCCAAACCTGCGGTAGGTTGAACTGAAAATACACGATCAGAAGTACCGTTATCCAAACGCAATCTTCCGCCGCCAATCAAAGCACTGAAATAAGGATGGATCACTCGATTTGGCGCCGGAACATAAGCCAGCAGTAGACCGCTATTGCTGAGATTAAAGCGACTACGATCATTGGGCAGTAGCGCGTAATCTTTCATGCGTTGCCAGCCCCAACCTACAACGAATGATTTACCGAATTCAAATCCGATATTGCCGCCAGAAAAATATTCGCTGTCGGAATCCAGAAAGGAAAAATTAATGGTGCGACTGTACCAAAAACCGCTAAAGTCCATGTTTGCCCGATTGAAAAGGGTTTCATCACGTTGAGCGGATAGTAAGTGTACAGCTAGAAAACAAATTATCAGGAGTGCTCCTCTTTTCATAATGATTCAATTTTTCAGGAAAGATGCTCAAACCTTTCGTTTACCCCTACGGCCGCCAATTTTTTTTTGCCTCCAAAATCCCAACTTAAAATTATTATTGCTGTTGATGAAACACCAGGGTGAATCTCACCTCGCGAATAAAACTTTGACTATCTTCGCAGCGTCAAAAATTTCATCAGCCAATGTACCGCCAAGACGAGCAAAAAGTCCTGTACGAGCTGTCAAAATCCTACCTCGAAGGAGGTTCCGCCGTTCATCAGCACACGGTAACGCAACAACTCCAAGACCTGCGCAGGCTTGTCGTTTATCATGAATGGCGCTATTACATTGGCAACGATCCAGTCGTCAGCGATTTTGAATACGACCAGTTATACAAGCAATTGGAAAAACTGGAAGAGTTTCATCCTGACCTGGTTACCCCCGATTCACCTACCCAACGGGTTTCTGCCGACCTTACCGAAGAGTTTTTTTCTGTTGAACACCTTACGCCGATGTTGTCGTTGGCCAACTCCTATGATGCCAACGACCTCAACGATTGGGATGCCCAACTCAAACGTTTACTCAATATTCCTGCTGATGCACCTATTGAATATGGCGTAGAACCAAAATTTGACGGGGGCAGTATCGCTTTGGTTTATGAAAACGACCTCCTCGTGCGCGCAGCCACACGCGGCAACGGAACCATTGGTGAAGAAATGACCAGCAATGCACGGGTGATTCGCTCCATACCACTGAGGGCTAATTTTTCAGAATACGGCATTTATCGGGTTGAGCTTCGTGGCGAGGCACTGATCCGCAAAGATATTTTTGAGCAAGTCAATGCCGAGCGGGGCAAAGAAGGTTTATCTCTTTTTGCCAACCCCCGCAACGCCGCCACCGGTGGTCTGCGGATGAAAGATCCCAAAGAAGTAGCCAAACGCGGATTGGAAGCTTTTATCTACACCTTGGGGTACGCCGTTGATCAGGCGGGCAACAATGTGCTTGATCGGTTCAATACCCATATGGAAAGCTTGGAATTGCTCGAAAAATTGGGTTTCAAAGTGCCTAGTGAAGAACGCAAACGCTGCGCCAACATAGCAGAGGTAATCGATTTTTGCGAGTATTGGCAAAAACAAAGGGAGCAATATCCCTATGAAATTGACGGCATGGTGGCCAAAGTCAATAGTCGGGTGCTGCAAGAGCGTTCGGGTTTTACAGCACACCACCCACGTTGGGCCATTGCTTTTAAATTTCAAGCAAAACAAGCCACCTCTAAACTACAAACGGTAGAATACCAAGTAGGTAAAATCGGCTCGATTACGCCTGTTGCAAAAATTGAGCCGGTGCAATTGGCTGGGGTAACCGTATCCTCGATTTCTCTACACAACGAGGATTTCATCAACAGCAAAGATTTGCGTATTGGTGATACGGTTCTGGTGGAACGTGCGGGCGATGTCATTCCCTACATCGTGAAATCAATGCCTGAATTGCGCGATGGCACGGAATTACCCATCGTTTTTCCCACATTTTGCCCCATTAATACCACCACTATACCGGTAGAATTGATTCGGGAAGAAGGCGAATCGGCCTGGCGCTGCCCTGATTGTGTATGTGGCGCTCAAGATTTGCAACGCATCATTTTCCACGTATCCAAAGATGCGATGGACATTGAGGGAATGGGCAAGTCGATCATCGATCGGTTTTTTGAATTGGGTTGGTTGCGTAACATTGCTGATGTATACCGGCTAGACTACAGCCAAATTGCCCAATTGGAAGGTTTTGGTGAAAAATCAGCCACCAATCTGCAAGCCTCGATTGAAAAAGCCAAAAAGAATCCAATTTCTCGGTTGTTGCATAGTTTGAGCGTCCATCATTTGGGCAAAAAAGTGTCCAAGCTTTTGGCCGCCGAAATTGGGCATGTGATGGAGTTAAAAAATTGGACCCTCGAAGATTTTACTAAAATCAAAGACGTAGGCCCGGTGGTAGCGGAAAATGTGATTCGTTTTTTCCAAAACGGACGCAATGTGGCCTTGCTCGAAGACATGGAGTCTTTGGGCGTCAATTTCCAGCAAACCGAAGAAGACCGTCCAAAATCAGTAGATACCGAAGCACCTTTATTTGGAAAAACCATCCTGTTTACGGGAACTTTACAAATAATGGGACGTAAAGAAGCACAAGAAAAAGCGGAAGCAGCTGGTGCAAAAATACTGGGCGCAGTTAGCTCCAACCTCAATATTTTGGTGGTGGGCGAAGATGCGGGCTCCAAACTCAAAAAGGCGCAGGCTCTGGGTACGGTTCAGATTTTGACTGAAGACGAGTTCATGACCTTGGTTGATACTAAAAACTAGTTTTTTTTAAATAAAGACATTCAAACCACACTTATGTTACGTGCTAAAGTAGCTAATTTGGTAACAGCAATCGAACAAGCTGCGAGTCATTTGGAAAAAGCCGCCGGAAGCGATGGCATCTTAAGTCGCCGGGAATACCGGCGCAAATTGGCGGAGCTCAATGGTAATCAGCAAGCGCTGGTTGATCAGTTTTACCGCTTCCTTTGCGAGCGCGAACCCAACAGTACGCAAAGAATCACCAATCGCGATATTCAAAAAGGCATTTCTGACGTGAAAGAAAAGGTGATCAATCAATTCGAGATTGATTGCAGCGAGCTTTCGAATACTGAAATTGACGGATTATCTGATATGGGAACTGCTGCGCTTACCTTGGCCATTCAACTGAAGCAAAGCGCTCAGGAAGGCACCAGCGACCTCACTGGAGAAGAAGTGGCGGAATTGATTCAACCGCACGTCCAAAATTTATTTTTTGATTACTTGGCTTCAGAAGGCAGCCAGCCAATTGAACCCATCTCTTTCCCAGGTCAAATTGTCAATTTTGACGAGGCATCTTTTGCAAAAGCCTTGTCTTTGGATCCCAATAACCCGCATCATGTGATCGAGCGTTTTGTTGCGGCAGAGTCTTTTTTCCCAACTTTCATTGAGCAACACCGCGTTTTTGAACAAGAAAAACATGCGGTTGCGATTGTGAGCATCATGAAAACCCACTTGCGTCAGCCCATGATTATCATTATGGGACAAGATAATGACCCGGAAGTGGGCGCGGAACACCCCGTTTATGTGGTGGGTGTTGCAACCGATGGCAGCCTGGCAGGGTTCCAGTCGATAGTAATCTGGACTTGATTGTAGCTTTATCCCAGATTGGTTTTTTGTGCAAAAAAACCAATCTGGGATATCAGTCAATTTTTATTCCATGTAATGATCGGCGACAAAAACTTTGTTTTCGCCATTCATGAAAATGGTATAAGAAAAACCAGGGCGCAAAGAATAGGCGCCATGCTCCCCAGCTGGATTGATGGCAATTACTCCTGATTGCACATCAGCTGGTTTTACCTTATCCGGGTATTTTGTGGCGATTCGGTGGATTGCTTCTTCACAAGCTTCCTGAGGACTAAATCCTTGGCGCATCAATTCCACTATCAAAAACGAACTCAGCGTTTTCATCATCAATTCACCCAATCCGGTAGCGGTTGCCGCCCCAATTTCACTGTCTACAAATAAGCCTGCGCCGATAATCGGCGAATCTCCTACCCGGCCATGCATTTTATAAGCCGCACCGCTGGTGGTACAGCCTCCTGAAAGTAGTCCTTTTTGATCCAACGCTAAAATGCCAATGGTATCGTGGTTGGGCATTGGCTGATAACCCGTTTTGACTTTCCATTCTTCCCAGGCTTTTTTGGAACCTTCTGTCAGTAGGTTGGCTTTTGGAAATCCTTCGGCTGCGGCAAATTGCTCGGCGCCAGCGCCACTCAGCATTAGGTGGGGCGTTTTTTCCATCACCTTACGCGCCAATGAAATGGGATGTAAAATATTTTGTACAAACGTAACACTTCCCGCATTTCCAGCAGCATCCATAATGCAAGCATCCAGCGTTACGGTACCGTCGCGGTCAGGTAATCCACCAAGTCCAACTGATGTATTGTTCGGATCAGCCTCCGGAATTTGCGCGCCTTGCTCCACTGCATCCAAAGCCGAACCTCCGCCCGACAATACCTTCCAAGCAGCAGCAGTGGCTAACTCATTAGGCCAAGTGGCGATGGTCATCGGTTTGCCCGAAGTAGAATTGGGATTGTTTTTGTGGGTTTTGGTTTTGGGAGCCGATTCATTGCGGCAAGCCACAACCCCCATAGATGCTGCTAGCGCGGCCAGCGTAGCATTGGAGAAAAACGATCGTCTTTTCAAGTTAATTTGGTTTTAGAGTGTGTTTGGATTTTTAGTTCGCAAGCGAAAATGAGTCAAAATTTGCACCAACGAAGCGCGAAAAACGGAGTGTAGCAGCGCTACATGAGTATTTTCGCAATGAAGTTGGGGTGAATTTTGGCCATTTGCAGCGCGAATTAAGAATCCAAACACACTCTTAAGTGATTGATCTAGTAGCGTTCCCAATCTAATAAATCATAACCATTTTGCCCAAGGTTGATGAAATTTTTCATGATTGGGCAGAAACTAACGTTGCGTTGTAGGCGAATATCAAAATTGCCGCCGCGCCATACGCCCGACCAAAATTGCTTTCCGTTGAGGTTATAGATCTCAATATCGATCAATTTCAAGCCTTCTTTATTGAGATCAGTAAGTTTTTGATTGAAAGCATCCATGCTCAAACTGCGCCAAAAACCATAGCTGTCACCGCCAGGGGTGAAAATACCAGCCCAAAGGCGTTTTTTCTTTTCCGCATCGTAATAGCTCTCAAAATCATTTAACCGCAACCCTTTCCGCGCCAGCAAACGAATCTGTTTATCAAAAGCATCGGCATCAAGATCGTTGATAAAAGTTGATTTTTCAGCAGCACGGGCGTACACACCCGTCCATTTACGTTTGTTGCTGACGATGTAGGTTTCGGCGTCTTGCAAATGCCATCCTTCGCGCGCAAGGCCAGCGTTGCGCGCGTAAAAAGAATCGGAATCCATATGGTGTTCCCAAACAAACGTTTCATTATTTGCTTCAAAAACACCATCCCAGTGGCGCACATTTTTTTTGTCGAGATAGGTCTCTACATCCGTCAATTGAAAACCGTGGGCACGTAAGTGATCCGACTCAACCTGAAAATGCTGGGTCATATAGCCGCGGCGCATGACCTGTTTGTTGTTGCCGGCCTTCCAGATGGCGGCATATTGGGTACTTGATTTGGAATTATCGATACAGCGAAGTTCATATTTACGGGGTTCGGTATTGACGCCCAGCAGCTGCAACAAATGATCAGCTACAATACCGGGGTCGCCCCATTCCGAGTTGAGCATCACGCCTACCCCTACCCGCCGATTGGGGTACATCCAAAAGATGGTGCGGGTTTTGGTTTGCGTGCCAGAATGCCCAATGCGCAGGTTGAGGTTCTCTCCTTCTACTGAAAAACCATAGCCATATTCCACATCCGGCTGTTTTTTCCACAACAACTCGTAAGAAGAAGGTTGTAGTATTTCCCGCAGCATGAGGCCGCGGATGTAATGGCCTAAATCAACTACATTGGATTCAAAACCGCCGCCGGCCAATTTCCAGCTCACCTCGTCATTGGGTCGGCGCACGATTTCATTGTCGCCGCCATAATAGTATCCTTCGGTTTTGAGGGGGTTGTTTTCATATTGATAATCGGGTTGCAAACTTGCCATGCCCAGCGGCTTGCGGATGTGTTCATTAACAAGATCCAAATATCCTTTGCCAAATACGCGCCGACCAATGGTATCGATTACTTCGCCTGCTACCACAAACCCAAAAGTGGAATACAGGAATTTTTGTCCTGGCGTAAAATTCAAAGGGGCATTGTCAAAGATTTGCACGGCAGCTCTAGAGTTAAAAGGACCGGTGCCCGGATAATTTTTTATGTTGGTGCGCCATTGGGGATAATCGCGAGTCATTTCATCATAATGGCCAATACCGCTCCGATTCTGCAATAGATCACGAATATGAACTTGACGATAAGGCAAGGTAGGATTGTAAAAAGTAACAGTGGAATCCAAGTCAATATGATGCTCCTCATGCAATTTCAGCGCCGTAATAGCGGTCAAACTTTTTGACATCGATGCCCAGCGGAAAGTAGTAGCAGGAGTTACCGGGATGAGTTTTTCCCAATTGCTATAACCATACCCTTGGCTGTAAATGATTTTTCCATCTTTCACAATACAAACCGCCATACCGATAATTTCCTGTTGGATGCGTTGCATCTGAGCTACGCTATCGACCTTATGGGCAAAAAGCACATCGTCCAGGACGTCAACTTGGGCAGATAACTTTGGGACAAAAAGGACTAGAAAAGCCCAAAAGGCCAGGGAATAAAAGGTAGTTTTTGTGCGTAACATCTTCGGCTAATTTGCAAAAAGGTAAAAATAATCAATCTTCAGCATTTAGAGTGTGTTTGGATTTCTACTTCGCGCTGCAAATGAGCGAAAATTAGTCCCAGTTTCGTTCTTCAAATGCTCATGTAGCGCTGCTACATTCCGCTTTTCATGCCTCACTGGGGCTAATTTTCGCTCATTTTCGCTTGCAAACTAGAAATCCAAACACACTCTTAGACTTGTTGATTCAGCCACTATCTTGAAGACCTCTTATTTGTTATATCTTTACAAAAAATCACGCTACTCAACGATGGCACTTTTGGAATTTAACGATCGAGGGATTTACTGTGCTCAGGCCGACGTATACATCGACCCCTGGAAGCCGGTGAAACGGGCTTTGATCACCCATGGGCATTCGGACCATGCGCGTTGGGGACACGATTACTACTTGTGTACCCGCAGCGCCAAACCAGTAATTCGACTACGTTTGGGGCCCATCCAAGTTGAAACCATGGATTATGGCGAAACCAAAACCATCAATGGCGTTAAGTTTTCTTTTCACCCGGCGGGTCATATTATAGGCTCAGCGCAGATTCGCGTGGAGTATCAAGGGGAAATATGGGTTGCCTCAGGGGATTACAAATTGGAAAACGACGGACTATCCGAGCCGTTTGAACCCATTCGCTGTCATACCTTCATCACCGAATCTACCTTTGGTTTGCCGGTTTACAAATGGCGGCCGCAAGCAGAAATTTATGCCGATATCAACGCCTGGTGGTTACAAAATCGCGCGGAAGGGAAAGTGAGCGTGCTCGCAGGTTATGCCCTAGGTAAAGCCCAACGCTTGATGAGCGGTTTGGATCCCAGCATCGGCACGATTTTTACCCATGGCGCAGTAGAAAACGTAAACGAGGTTTTGCGTACGCAGGGCATCAAATTGCCAGAAGCTAAACGCTTGACTCAGGCTGTCAAAAAAAGCGAATACCCGGGCAGTATTATCATTGCCCCGCCATCGGCCATTGGTTCTCCTTGGGTGGGTAGGTTTTCCCCTTCCTCCTTAGGTTTGGCCTCAGGCTGGATGACTTTGCGCGGCGCGCGGCGCAGGCGCAATGCCGATCGCGGATTTGTACTCAGCGATCATGCCGATTGGGATGAGCTGAACACCGCTATTGAAGCGACGGGAGCAACCAAAGTAATTGTTACCCACGGCTACACCGATGTGTTTAGTCGCTGGTTGCAAGAAAAAGGACTGGAGGCGCATGGCGTAAAAACGGCATTTGAAGGGGAACTATCGGAAATCAATGCAGCGGAGACGCCCTCTGAAAACCCAGAAGTGGAATAAATTTTTTTTGCAAAAAATAGAACCATGTTGAAATTGCTTCCCATTTGCTTTTTTGGCCTTTTTCTTACCCAGTTGGCGGGGCAAGTGCCTTTGTACACGCCGCGAAATGTTCAAAAAGCTTACGCGCAAGGCACGCGTACCCCCGATGGCCAACCGGGCCCCAAATACTGGCAAAATACCGCCAGCTATAAAATTGCGGTTACGCTTTCCCCGCCAGCCACTAAATTGGAGGGCGTGGAAACCATCGAATATACCAACAACAGCCCCAACTCCCTGGATGAACTCAACATCAAATTGATTCAGAATACCCATTTGGGCACTACCAGCAGAGTAAGCAACGTACAGCAAGACTGGCTGGGCAAAGGATTGAACATCACCGCAGTTACGGTAAATGGGAAATCGGTGAAATGGGACAATAAGGAGCACAATTATGGCGGTAATCCTACCAATGGCTACTTAACCTTGCCTTCTTCGTTGGAACCGCATGAAAAAATAACCCTTACTTTTAAGTGGAATTATGACCTGCGGCCTTCCACCAATGGCGACCGGGAAGGCATCGTGGATCCGACTACTTTTTTTGCCGCCTATTTTTTCCCGCGCATCAGTGTGTATGACGATCTAGATGGCTGGGATCTTACCGAGCTTAACGAACAAACCGAGTACTTCAACGATTTTGGCGATTTTGAACTTAGTGTTGATGTGCCACAGCATTTTTTGGTGTGGTCTACTGGGGCACTGGTTAATCCTTCCGAAGTGTTGCAACCTGCTGTAGTAGAGCGATTGGTAAAGGCCAAAAAAAGCAAAAGTGTGGTGGAGATTGTCGGCGAAAAAGAGGCAAAAAAACGCGAAGTAACCCTCAAGAATAAAAGGTTGATCTGGAAGTTCAAAGCCAATTATGTCAGCGATATGGCTTTTGGGGTAAGCGATCATTACCGCTGGGATGGAGTAGTAGCAAATGGCAAAACACCTGCTGATTCAACGGTATGGATACAAACTGCTTATGCCCCCGAATCTGGCGACTACCCCGAAATGGCCAATATTTGTCGCAAAGTAGTTGAGTATTACAACAGCGAAATGCCCGGATACCCGTTTCCTTATCCACAACTAACGGCGTTCAACGGGCTAGGACAAATGGAATACCCGATGGTGGTGAACGACAATACCCTAGATAATCCCGATGATGTCATCACTCTGGCCAGTCATGAAATTGCGCATCAATACCTGCCTTTTTACATGGGAACCAATGAATCGCGTTATGCTTGGATGGACGAAGGCTGGGCTTCTTTTTTTGAATACCATGCCAGTTTGCATGCTTTTAAACTGGGTGATTCAACGGCAACTTTTCCGCGGTACTACCAAACAGAAATGAATTACACCGAAAATGCCGATTTGGATGTGCCCATGTACACGCCTTCCAACCAGCAAATGTCGGAATCGTATGGGTTCAACTCGTATGGCAAACCCGCCGCAGCGTATACTGCCCTCAAAATGCTTTTAGGCGAGGCAACCTTTAAAAAATGTTTGCACGAATATTTTCGGCGTTGGAACGGGAAGCACCCTTGTCCGCACGATTTTTTTTATACCTTCAATTCGGCCTCAGGACAGGATTTGAACTGGTTTTGGAAAGCTTGGTTTTTTGATTACAACACGGTTAATCTAAAAATCGAAAAGGTAGACCTAAGTAGCAATGCTCCCCAGGCCATCATTGTCAATACCGGCGGTAAACCCGTTCCGATCACGTTGGAGGTCACTTTTCAAGATGGTAGTAAAGAACGGATCACTCGGCCTTTGGAAGTATGGAAAACGCAGCAGTCGCTGCAAATCCCGCTGCCAACCACCCAGACTATCAGTCGTTTGCGTATTGTCCAGGATTGGTTTTATGAAAATGATTTGACTGATAATGTATGGAAAAAATAAAGGACAGTCCTAAGTCTTATAATTTTTAAACCGGAGCAACGCAGCTTCATAAAAAACCATTGTCATGAAGTTTTCTACCGTTTTTTTGCTTTTTCTTTTTTTGGGCGCCGCAATGGCCTTACCCGCTCAATCCACCAAAACCAATAAAAAAATGATGCTTCGTCACGTGGTGATGTTCAAATTCAAAGATACCAGCACGCCAGCTGAAGTGGCAGCGGTAGAAGCCGCTTTTGGAAAATTACCCCAACAAATCAAGGAAATCAAAGCCTACGAATGGGGAACCAACAACAGCCCTGAGAATTTGAACCAAGGCTTCACCCATTGTTTTTTAGTGAGTTTTGCTAGCGAGGCCGATCGGGCGGTTTATTTACCTCACCCTGCGCACTTAGCTTTTGTAGAAGTGCTAAAACCGCACCTCGATAAGGTGATGGTCATCGATTATTGGGCAAAATAAGAAAAGGGAGATGAATTTGGCGCCGAATTAAATAAGTCGCCAAATTCATCTTTATTCACTTTAGACTAGAATGCCAGCCATTTTTGCTCCGTTGCACTAGATTCCACTACGCGATTTACAAACTGCATACCGCGCACGCCGTCTTGTACAGTAGGAAAATCTTGGTGAATAAGATCTGGTGTTTTGCCAGCCAAACGTGCGCGCAAGCAAATGGCAAAATTGCGGTAAATATTGGCAAAAGCCTCCATGTACCCTTCTGGATGCCCCCCGGGTACGCGCGTATGAGCGATGGCTTCTGGATAAAGATTTGAAGTAAAGCCTGTGCGGAGGATTTCTTTCGGTTTATCGAGCCAAGTGACCACCAAGCTATTGGGTTCCATTTGTCGCCAAGCCAAACCGGCTTTTTCCCCATAAACACGGATGTTCAAGTCGTTTTCTTCTCCAGTTGAGATTTGGCTAGCATGGAGTATGCCTTTAGCGCCCTGTTCAAAACGGAGCAGTACGTTGCCGTCATCATCCAATCTACGGCCTTCCACAAAAGTGCTAAGGTCGGCACACATTTCTTTAATCTTGAGTCCGGTGATGTACTCGGCCAAGTTTTCGGCATGGGTACCGATATCGCCCATCGCGCCAGCAATGCCCGAGCGAGCGGGGTCGGTTCGCCATTCGGCTTGTTTGTAATTGGTGTCTTCCGCTTTGGTTGACAACCAGCCTTGAGGGTATTCCACCACAATTTTGCGAAGCTTGCCCAATTCCCCATTGCGGATCATCATGCGGGCTTGTTTCACCATGGGGTAGCCGGTGTAATTGTGGGTAAGGGCAAAAAGTAAACCGGTTTTAGCCACTAATTGCTCTAATTCAAGTGCTTCTTCCATCGAAAAACAAAGCGGTTTGTCGCAAACGACGGCAAAACCGTTTTCGAGCGCCATTTTTGCCGGACCAAAATGGACGTGATTGGGCGTAACGATCGAAATGAAATCCATACGTACGCCTTCAGGCAACTCTTTTTCTTTTTGGATCATTTCCTCGTAATTCGAGTACACGCGATCGGCGGGCAAAAACAAATCTGCGCCAGAAGCTTTCGAGCGCTCAGGATCGCTACTGAAAGCGCCGCATACCAATTCTATGTGTCCATCAAGGGCAGCGGCCATGCGGTGAACGGCGCCAATGAATGCGCCCTGACCGCCGCCTACCATGCCCATTCGCATTTTGCGTTGCATCTTTTGTGGGTTATTTGGTGGTGGATAAAAAAGTAAATTGATTATTGGCTAAGATACCGATAACGGAGAAAAGGATAAGATCAAATTGACCTTATCCTTTTCAAAAAATTAATGCTGAATCAAAAAATTATGCGTGTACTACCCGACGAGCTTCCAATTGCTTGCGGTTTAGGAACATGATTCCGAAAATCACGATCAAAACAGCAGGGAAGATCAGCAGGTTGGTCAATGTTTGTTGACCTGCCGCTACTTCGGCAGCATTACCGGTAAGACCGCTAGCAACCGCCTTAGCCTTAGCGGCATCAATCCAGCCACCTAAGATAGGTTGAGCAATACCAGTGGCAAACATACCCGCACCACCGATCAGCGACATACCTAGCGCACCGCTTTTAGGAATGTATTCGCCTACAAAACCGATCATGGTTGGCCAGAAATAACATACGCCGATGGCAAACATAACTGCCGCCAAGTATACCATTCCACCGCTAGCTACGCTCATCAAGTAAATACCGAAGAGCGCAATAATCGAAGACGAAAACAATACGCCAATTGGATTCAAACGGTGAACAACTGGGCCGGCAAAAAAGCGACCTACCGCCATCAAACCCGTTACCAATGCCAATACGAGCATGGGGTGAGCGCCGCCGCCGCTCAACAAACGTTCTATCCACTGCTGGGTACTGAGTTCGGTATTAGCAGTGAGCAGCATACAGAAAATCATCACCAAATACAAAGGCGAGAAAATACCTACAAGGTTATCGCTTACTTTAGCCTGACCAGACTGCTCGGCAGTAGGGAATGTTTGTCCCCAGAACAAGTAGCCATATACCAAACAAGGTACCAGCATAATAGCGATTTGTAATTGCCAGCTTGCGCCGTTAAAGTCCATAAATTGCGAAATTAATGAACCCAGAAAAATACCGCCAGGGAACCATACGTGGAATCGGTTCAACATGGTGGTAAGGTTTTCTTTGTACATATTGGCAATCAAAGGATTACAAACTGCTTCTACTGTTCCGTTGGCAAAGCCGATGAAAAAGTTGGAGATCAGCAGCAAGGTAAAGTTGTTGGCCATAATGGTAGAAATGATACCCACCAAGTGGCAAATAAAAGCCAGCCAAATCATGCGTTTTGCACCAAAAACGTTGTAAAGGTACCCTCCAACGATGGTAGCAATGGGGAATCCCAAAATTGCACTTTGGTTGATAAAACCCAATTGGGTGTTGGTGAGGCCGAATTCGGCACTCAATTTGCCTAAAATACCTGCCCGGATAGCAAAAGCAAAAGCGGTAGTAATGAGCGCCAGACAGCTGGCATTAAATAGACGTAACTTATTCATAAGTGTAAAGGGCTTTAAGTTGATAAAAAGACTGTATTTCTATCAAGCTTTAGAGCTTGTTCATGTTTCTGCTTCGAGCTACAAATGGCCAAAATTCACCCCAATTTCGTTACAAAAATGCTCATGTAGCGCTGACCTGTCCTCGACAAAGTCGGGATACACTCCGCTTTTTGCGCCTCATTGGTGCGAATTTTAACTCATTTTCGCCTTCGAACCAGAATCCTGAACGAGCTCTTAAATAGCTTAAAGATTGCGAATCTTAATATTGCGGAACCAAACTGGGTTACCGTGATCCTGTAGCGCCAAACGGCCTTTCTTGATTTTGCCAAAATCCTTCATCGTTTTGAATTTGCTGGCAGCAATCATGGTGTTCCATTCGTCGGTCCACATTTGGGTGTCCACTACTTTTTTGTCGTTGAGCCAGTGCTCCAAATGTCCTTTGTTCACCACCAAACGTACTTTGTTCCATTCGCCTTGTGGCTTTACGGTTTCGGGTACTGCCGTGATCAAATCATACAAATCACCAGCGCGGTGTTTGATGATTTTAGCATCGGGGTGACAGGTATTGTCGAGCACCTGCATTTCCGGGCCGGTATTCCAAGGATATTGGTAAGCAGGATCTTCCTTTACATTGAACATGATGCCGCTGTTGCCGCATTTACCAATTTTCCATTCCAAACGAAACTCATAGTTCTCGTATTCGTCGTTGGTAACGATGTCACCGCCCCCTTTGGCTTGCCAGCCGTCCGCGCCTTCAACAGCTAGGTACAGCGCGCCGTCGGCAACTTTCCAGTTTTCGCCGATGGTTTGCTTGTTGTAATTCCGCCAGCCGTTGGTGGTTTTGCCATCAAACAGCATGATCCAGCCTTTTTTGCGTTCTTCCTCGGTCAAGGTATTAGGCGCTGCAGCCTTTTTGGTAGGCTGAACGCTGTTTGGTTGTTTTGCATTAAAGAAAAACGCAAAAACCAAAATAACAGGGAAAAGAAAATATGTTTTGGTCAACATTGTATGAAATGTTTTATGAAGTTGAAAAATGTCGCTATGAAAATCAGGGGCTTAGCGTAGTAAGGAATAATTTTGACCCGGTTCGTGTCAAACAGACAATTTTTTGTCGACACTAAGGTAAAGAATGAATTTAATTTTCCGAATAAATGCCTAGGGCAAATTATTAATTGAATGCGATTAAGATTGTGTTTGGATTTTTTATTCGCGCTGCAAATGGCCAAAATTTACTCCAACTTCATTGCGAAAATACTCATGTAGCGCTACTACACTCCGTTTTTCGCGCTTCGTTGGTGCAAATTTTGTCTCATTTTCGCCTGCGAACTAAAAATCCAAACACAATCTAACAAGCAACATTTTTCAACTTCACTACTTTTGGATCAATTTAAGGTAGTCTTTCACCTTATCATTGGGCACGAGCATGGCGAGATTGAAGTGTTTGATCTTCCAGCCTTTGGGGGTGAGTACCAGTACGCCAGAGCCTCGGCAAGGGCCCATCCAGGTATCCAATAGCTCATCCCACCAAGCCATTTGACCATCCGGAGCCACCATAATGGAGCGGTTTTTAGATTTGAAATCCCAGGCGCTTTTTTTGTCAAAAGCCACTTTCATCTTTACTTGCATGGTATCGCGTACCCAACGTTCGCTGGCGTCCGTGCCTAAAAAAACGGCATCAGGAGTCATTGCGCCAAAATAATTGTCTTCGTCGGCAATGGCTGCAGCACGGTGCCAACCGTCGATAACCGCGCCAATTTCAACGTTGTAATCAGGCGCTTTTAAGCGACAGCCATCTTTATGGCGGGTATCGGCGATGTAAAAAATTTTCCAACCCGTATCCGTTTTGATCAGGTTAAATACATCTACCCCACAATGCACAAACTGATCGCCAAAAAACAAGCTGTATTCCGACCATACCGAAGCCAGGTTTTGATCGATCCGCACATCAAAATTCCACAGTTTTTCGTCAAGGGGCTGCGGGCGTTTGGTACCCACTGCCGTGATGAAAGCCTTTAAATCAGCCGTGGTGATTTGGATTTTATCCTCTTTGTCAAAGGCTACCGTTTTTAATTGTACATCCTGATGGAGCGCCGCACGCACCATTGTGGCATCAGCCGCATACATCCCCGCAAAGAGCTTTTGAACTACAGCAATAACTGCCGTTTCTTCGCCGTTTTGTGCAGTGACGGCTGTGGTGGAGAAGCAAAAAAGAGTCAAAAAGAGCAATAGTCGCATTTGTTTTTGATTTTTATGTCGTAAAAAAGGTGTTTGCGCTTATATAGAGTATGTTTGGATGACAAAAATAAATGATTATCCGTCAGCCTGTTTGTTGCAATGAATACGCACTAAATATAAGATCCTCGAATTTCAATTTTAAATCAACACTCCTATGTTTACCTCCCGAATCATCGGTAGTTTATTGCTGCTTCTGTTATCAACTTTTGTCGCGGCTCAAGCTCCAAAATTAACCGCGCCAACCGCGGCGCCAGATTACGCCAACCCTGACTTTTGGGCAGCCTTACCCGACAAAAAAGACTTAAGCGATGCGTTGCCCAAAGCCTTGGCCGCTCAACCCAGCAGCAATTCCCAAGCGGATGTCTTTTTTGTACACCCTACTACCTATACCAAGAAGAAAAAAGACGACATGCCCTGGAACGCCGATTTGGCGGATCGCAAACTCAATCAACGTACCGATGAAAGTACAATAAAATTTCAGGCCAGTATATTCAATGGGGTAGGAAAACTCTACTCGCCGCGTTATCGCCAAGCACACATTATGGCCTATTTTACCAGAGATCAAGAACTGGCCAAAGAAGTTTTTGAAATTGCGTATGCCGACGTCAAAGCTGCTTTTGAATATTATTTGGAGCATTACAACCAAGGTCGACCCATCATCATCGCCTCCCATAGCCAAGGAACTACCCACTGCAAACGCTTGCTCAAAGAATTTTTTGACGGCAAACCCCTGCAAAAACAGTTGGTGGCTGCTTATTTGGTGGGCATTCCTGTGGAAAAAGGCTATTTTCAAAATATTCCTGCCTGCGATTCGGCAAATGCTACGCAGTGTGTATGTTCTTGGCGTACCTACCTGACGGGAAATTTCCCGCCTTCTTACCGGAAAGAAGAGCAAGTAGTGGTAACAAACCCCCTGAATTGGAAAACCGATACCCTCACCGCGCCCCGTGAACTAAACAAAGGCGCTGTTTTGCTGAAGTTTGATAAAGTTTTGCCGGCGGTATGCGATGCAAAAATTGAAAAAGGCTACTTGTGGGTAAGTAAACCAAAATTTCCAGGGAGTTTTCTTTACAATAATCCCAATTACCACATTGCAGATTACAATTTATTTTACCTTAATGTCCGGGAAAATGTCAGTCTGCGCTTGACGACATACTTGGCCAACGGGAACAAATAGAAGATGGATATTTACAGTAAAAAATCGACTTGGAAGATATATTTGGCCATTGCGGGCATTGTCATCGTTATTCTTTCTTTGTTGTACACCAATTACCTAACGCAAAAATTGGCCGAAGGCGAACGAAACTACGTAGCCATCTGGGGGGAAGCCATGCAGGTGATCGCCAATTCAGATGAGAAAGTAGACTTGACTTTGCCTACCAGGATCATCAATGGCAATACAACCATTCCGGTTATTTTGGTTAACCTACAAGGGCGTATCGATTTTGATCGAAATTTTGGGGATGACAGCGACAAGAACAAGACCTACTTGGCTAATCAAGTCAAGAAAATGGATAAAAAAGGTTTCCAACCCATTAATATTCCTGGGTTTGGTAAACTGTACTATCAAGAATCCAATACGCTGAGATTATTGCGCTACTTCCCTTTTGTGCAGTTGGTGCTCATCAGTGCGTTTATTGCCTTTGGTTATTTGGGCTTTAGCTCCGCCCGCCGCTCCGAGCAAAACCGGGTATGGGTAGGCATGGCCAAAGAAACTGCGCACCAGTTGGGTACGCCCATTTCCGGTATGGTGGCTTGGATCGAACACCTTAGAACCATCCGTGAAAACGACATCGACGTGCATGAGATCTTGGATGAATTGGGCAATGATGTAAGCAGATTGGAGTTGATTGCCGAGCGGTTTTCAAAAATTGGCTCGGTTCCTAGCCTGGATAATGTCAATATTTATCAGGAACTGGAAAACTGTCGCGTGTACATGCAACGCCGCGCGCCGCGCAAGGTGCATTTTGATTTTCCCGATCCCAATACCGATCCAATGCTGGTGCGAATGAATCCGCCGCTGTTTGAATGGGTGGTGGAAAACCTATTGCGCAATGCCTTGGATTCCATGGATGGGCATGGCTCAATAACGGTAGAAGTTTTTGAGGAAGACAAAGCTATCGCTATCGAGGTGACCGATACGGGCAAAGGCATTCCGCTTTCCAAATTCAAAACGGTTTTTCAGCCCGGCTATACCACCAAAAAACGCGGTTGGGGCTTGGGACTTTCCTTGTCCAAGCGCATCATTGAGGAATACCACAGCGGCAAGATTTTTGTAAAGCGTTCGGAAGAAAACAAAGGCACTACCTTCTGTATCAAGCTACTAAAAGCTACTGTTTAAATCTTTTAATTTCGTGCGCACAGAACGTTAACCTTAACTTTACACGTTTTTTTTGGTATCCTGATATTCAAGCCCCACATTTGTTCTTTAATTATTTCCGTGGAAATTCTTAATTTGTCGCATTGGCTTAAAAAGCCGGATTTGTAACCCCCACCAGGTTCGAAAAAAACACATATTACCAAGATAACTAATCAGCTTGCCATGAATTTTATTGATTTTTCGGTACTCAGTACTTCAGGAACTCTGCTCTTGATCTTTTGTATCATTTGCGTACTGGGATTTGAGTTTATCAACGGGTTTCACGATACTGCCAACGCGGTTGCTACCGTCATTTACACCAATTCATTGAAACCCAATATCGCCGTTATTTGGTCGGGTATTTTCAACTTTTTGGGCGTAATTACCGGCGGGATCGGTGTAGCGATGGGGATCATTAAATTGTTGCCTATCAACGACATGATGGCCATTCCTTTTGCCGAAAGTGTCAGCATTATATTGGCGGTATTATTGGCCGCCATCATTTGGAACCTAGGTACTTGGTACTTTGGCATTCCTTGTTCTAGCTCGCACACCATGATCGGCGCCTTGATTGGCGTAGGATTGGTGTTCTTCTCCTTGCATGGAGGCGACGGCGTAAACTGGAGCAAAGCGCAAGAAATTGGTTTGTCGTTGTTATTTTCTCCTCTTTTTGGCGCGCTGGCAGCCATGCTTTTGATGTACTTCTTAATGGGCATCATCAAGAATAAAGTCATCTTTGACGAACCAGCTCGCGGCGAAGCGCCACCGCTTTGGATCCGCGCTATCCTGATTACGACCTGTACCCTAGTTAGTTTCTTCCATGGTTCCAACGACGGACAGAAAGGGGTGGGCTTGTTCAGCATCGTATTGTTGATCTTTCTTCCCGTGCAATTTGCTTTGAACACCACTTTCGATCCAGGTGTCTTACGCGGAAAAATGGATCGCATCGAGCAGCTGACCAATAGCACCGTAGCAAAGGTTGGTGAAAACGAAGATGCCGAAGAAGTGATTGAATCTATTGGAAAACTGCGCGTTCTTCTTGCTGAACCCGTGTTGAACCGCCCCGCTGTACGCGCGCAGTTGCAATACATGGTAAAACATGTTGAAGCCAATACGGGTGATAAGCCTTTCTATGATAAGGCACAAAAAACCGAAGTAAAAGCCATAGTTAAAGGCTTGAAGGATTATACAGATTTTGCACCACGTTGGGTCATCATCCTCATTTCTATTGCCCTTGGTTTGGGTACCATGATTGGTTGGAAACGCATTGTAGTGACCATCGGCGAAAAAATTGGTAAAACGCACTTGACTTATGCGCAAGGTGCTACTGCCGAGTTGGTTGCGGCCAGCACCATCGCGTTGAGTACTTTCTTCAAGGCGCCGGTGAGTACCACCCAGGTACTTTCTTCGGCAGTTGCTGGTACCATGATGGCGAAAGATGGCACCCAAAACCTGCAACGTTCCACCTTGATGAACATCCTCATCGCTTGGATTTTGACTTTGCCGGTTACTATCATTCTCTCTGGCGGTATTTACTACATTATGAAATTGCTGTTTGTGTAAAATATAGATGATTCCATTCATCAAATCCCGATTGCACTAGCCTGCAATCGGGATTTTTTTTTGCCAACAAAAAAATATTCGGACTTAATGATAATTTAGGGAGTTGAAAAAATTCTGAAGATTAGACCTACCCGCGAGGTCATTTAACCAAGTAAAACAATGAAGCACTTTTCTTTTTTTTCCTTATTTCTTTTTTTGGTAGCCTCAATGGCACTTACTGCGCAAACGCCAGTCGCCAAGCGCCCCATTCGCACCAGTGATATTTTTCGTTTACCCGCAGTTTCCGATGTGCGGGTGTCACCCGATGGAGCTTGGGTGGCTTACGTAGTGAGCAAAGTAGATACGGCCAAAAACAAACGCAACTCCGATGTTTGGATGACCAGCTGGGATGGTCAACTATCGATCCAGCTTACCTTCAGCCCCGATGGCGAATCACAACCGCGTTGGAGTCCTGATGGCAAGTACCTGTCTTTTGTATCTTCCCGACAAGGCACCACCAATAGCCAAATCTGGTTACTGGATCGGCGAGGCGGTGAAGGCAAACAGCTCACCGAACTCAAAGCAGATTTGGAAGGCTATGCCTGGAGCCCGGATGGCAAAAAAATTGCTTTGGTACTGCAAACACCAGAAGCCAAAGATACTTCCAAGAGCAAAACACCCAAACCCATCGTTCTGGATCGCTACCAATTCAAACGCGATGTGGAAGGCTACTTGGATCGCCGTCCCAGCCACCTATACTTGTTTGATGTGGCAACCAAAAAACTGGATACCCTGACCCGCGGCATCTACAACGAAGAAAACCCGGTTTGGTCGCCCGATGGTAGCCAAATTGCCTTTGTGAGCAACCGCACGCCCGATCCTGATAAAAACGAAAACACCGACATTTATCTCATCGACGCCAAATCCGGCGCAACCATGCGACAATTGACCACTTGGACGGGTTCGGATGGCTCGCCGCAATGGAGCCCCGATGGTATGAGCATCGCCTATCTGCGCTCTACTTCTCCGGAGATTTATCACATGTACGATCAAGAAGTACTGGCGGTAATTTCCAAACAAGGTGGAACGCCGCAGTTGTTGTCGGAAAAATTGGATCGGCCGGTCGCCAGCCCACGCTGGTCAAAAGACGGCTTATCAGTCGCTGTTTTGGTAACCGATGATCGCCAGCGGTACATTGCGCAGTATGCTGTGAAAACGGGGGTAATGACCAAAGTAAGCGGAGGCAACCGCGCTTTCTCCTCTTTGGAAAAACATCCCAATGGCGCTTGGGCCAGCTTGATGAGCGAGCCGCAAATGCCAGGTGAAGTATACACTGTCGAAAACGGTATTCCACGTCGCTTAACCAAACAGCAAGAGGAGTTTTTGGCGCCATTGGAATTGGCTACCGTGGAAGGCTTCACTTCCAAAAGCAAGGATGGCGCTATGGTTTCGAATTTGTTGTTGAAACCATCCAAAGCAGTTGCCGGTCAAAAATTACCCACCATTTTATTTATCCACGGTGGGCCAGTGAGTCAGGATGAATATGATTTTGACATCACCAGTCAGATTTTGGCGCAAGCGGGTTATGCCGTGGTCAATGTCAATTACCGAGGCAGCAATGGCCGTGGATTGGAGTTTTGTAAAATCATCTCCGCCGATTGGGGTAACAAAGAAGTTCTCGACATCATTGGCGCTACTGATCACTTAATTCAAACGGGCGTAGCTGATCCCGAAAAATTGGGTATTGGCGGCTGGAGTTATGGCGGTATCCTTACCAATTACACCATTGCTACCGATCCGCGATTCAAAGCGGCGGCCAGTGGAGCCGGAGTTTCTTTGGTGATGTCGTTGTATGGGGTGGATCAATACATTCAGCAATACGAAAATGAATTAGGACCGCCATGGAAAAATCTGGATCGCTACTTGAAATTGTCGTACCCGTTTTTGCAAATCGAAAAAATAAAAACGCCAACGCTTTTCATGGTGGGAGAAAAAGACTTCAACGTACCAGCGGTAGGAAGCGAGCAAATGTACCAAGGCTTGCGCACTTTGGGCGTGCCTACACAGCTGATTGTGTACCCTGGGCAATTTCACGGCATTGCGGTACCGAGTTATCAAAAAGACCGGATCGACCGTTATTTGCAGTGGTTTGATCAGTATTTGAAAAAGTAGCTATAAGATTAGCATCCCCATCTTCGATGGAGAAATGTAGCCACAAATTGCACAAATTTTCACAAATTAAAGCACGAACGCTGTTCGTGGAGGGGGCACAAACGCCAGTTTGTGTCCTAATTTGTGAAAATTTGTGGCTAAAAGTTTTTTCCCCCAACGCCGAAGGCGAGGTGCAAAACTTTTACAAAAATAATTTAGAGCTTGTTCAAATTTTGCTCTCCTTCGCCTCAGATCCAAAACCTGAACAAGCTCTTACCCAAATCGCATGACCTTCATTTTTTGAATGCGATCGGCTAGTTTTTCGGAGCTCAAGCGCTCGCGCAAGCGGTCAACGATGATAGGAAAAGAAAATGGCGTGTAACCCGTGGGTTGCCGCAACACGATTTTTTGCTGATGGATACGGAGGAGCGCCCGACGCAGGCGCTCCTCCTCCAACTGAAAGGTCAGCACTTCCTCAAAAGCTTGGAGGAGCAGTAAATTATTGGGTTCATAATCGCTGAACACTTGGAAAAAAAGCTGCGCCGAAGCCTGAATATGACGGTCTTTTTTTTGCTTACCCGGATAGCCTTTGAACACCAAACCCGCAATACTGGCAATATCGCGAAAACGGCGTTTCGCCAACTCGGTAGAATTGATGCTGTCGCGAATGTCGGAACTCAAATTGCGCGCCGAAAACAAACCCGATTGCAACACCTCTTTAATCTCCATCGGCGAATCAGAAAGCAGCTCAAAGCCATAATCATTCATCGCAATAGAAAAAGAAATGGGCTGCAGTTGGGAAATCCGGTAAGCAATCAAAGCGCTCATCCCTTCATGTACCGAACGCCCCTCAAAAGGATAGATCAACAAATGGTACCCTTCGCGGCTGTGAAAATATTCCACCAGTAACTCGTTTTGACGTGGAATGTGCGAACGCTCCTTTTGCATATCGAGTAAAGGCGCCAGTGCTGTAACCTCAACCGAGTTGGCTTCATCCATTGCCGCTTCATCGATGATATCGCGTAAAAAAGCGCTCAATTGGGAGGACAAAGGCAATCTTCCGCCCATCCAACTGGGAATTTTTCCGGTTTTTTTATCACTTTTCCGCACTTGTACGGTCATTTCCTTGATCCGCACCAATTCCAAACTGCGCCCAGCAAACCAAAAAATATCGCCCGGTTTGAGCTGTCCAATGAACCATTCCTCGATGGTGCCAATGTATCCGCCCGAAACATATTTCACCTGTAAATTGACATCGCTCGCTATGGTGCCAATCTGCATGCGGTGCCACATGGCGATGCGCCGATTTTTGACCTGATAAAAACCGGCCTCGACTTCCACTTTTTTGTACTCGTCATACGCATACAGCGCCTGACCGCCCGAGGTGATAAAATCGAGCGCCCAAGCCCATTCTTCGTCGCTGATGCTGTTGAAACAAAAGGTACCGCGGATCTCCGGCAGGATTTCAGGTGGAAAAAAACCTTCTCCTACCGCCAAAGTGATTAAATACTGGATCAAAACATCAAAAGTGCGAATATAAGGCGTGCGACTTTCCACTGCTTTTGCTTCAATGGCATTGCGCAGGGCGGCGCCTTCCAAAAGCTCCAAAGCGTGGGTGGGAACAAAATAGATCTTACTCAAGGCGCCAGGTTGGTGGCCGCTGCGACCAGCGCGTTGGGTAAATCGCGCTACCCCTTTGGCGCTGCCCACCTGAACGATGGTTTCCACTGGCCGGAAATCAACCCCCAGATCCAAGCTGGAAGTACAAACTACTGCCTTTAAAGTGCCATCGTGGAGGGCACTTTCCACCCAATCGCGCAGTTCTCGACTGATGGAACCATGATGCATAGCGATGGCACCGGCCAAGTCGGGTGCTACCTCTAGCAATTGTTGGTACCAAATCTCACATTGGGCTCGGGTGTTGGTAAAAATCAGCGTGCTTTGGCTGTTTTCGATAAGCGGCAGCACTTGATGTATGAGTTTGATGCCCAAATGCCCCGACCAAGGAAATTTTTCCATCTCCTCGGGGATGATGGATTCCACCTGAATGCGTTTGGGTAATTCTGCCCGGATGATGCGGTAAGGAGAATGAATAGAACTACCCAAAAGCACTTCAACGGCCTCCTCCATGTTACCGATTGTAGCGGAAATTCCCCAAATCTTAAGTTGCGGTTGCAGCGTTTTGAAGCGGGCTAAGGCCAATTCCATTTGTACGCCGCGTTTTGAACCCACCAGTTCATGCCACTCATCAACCACTACAGCTTGCAGATTTTTAAAAAATTTGGGGTATTCTTTGGCCGCCAATAGCAGGTGTAAACTCTCGGGCGTGGTGATGAGCAATTCGGGTGGTTTCTTTTTTTGGCGCGTACGTTCCCCGGTTTGCGTGTCGCCAGTGCGAATGCCCACCTCCCAGTTGAGTCCTAAACCTTCGATAGCGCGTTGGGCGGCCCCTTCAATTTCGCGGGCAAGGGCTTTAATGGGCGTAATCCAGATGGCTTGCAGACCGTTGTCTTTTTGCTGCGGATTGTGGGGATGGGAGCGGATAAATTCCAGTAAAATGGGGATCAATAAAGCATAGGTTTTGCCGCTGCCTGTGGGGGCGTTGACCACACCGTGGAGCCCTTCGAGATAGGCCTCCCAGGTGTCTTTTTGAAAAGAGAAAGCCTGCCAATTTTTTTCTGCAAACCATTGCTCGCCCTTGGCGATTAGTTGATCGATATCCATGATAAAAATTGGAACAGCTCAAGCGGGTATAAGTTGGCTGGAAAATTACGTATAAAAAAAACGGGGAAAAGACGCCATTCGCTTTCCCCCGTTTTGGTGCTACCTATTTTTTTAAAAAAACAGGACAAAATATTATTCTTGCCAACCCTGTACCAGCAAAGACACTTCGTTGTTCAACACTTCGATGAATCCGCTGCCGATATTGTACTCCAGCTTACGCGTAGCGCCGCTGGTAGTTTGTACAGCATTGGTTGCTTTGTCAAAATAACGGTATTCCCCTACGCCAGTAACGATGGTTACCTTACCGGCATCAAGCGCAGAAACAATAGGCGCGTGATTTTTGAGCACCTGAAACTCGCCCTGTACCCCAGGAACCTTAACCGATTCAATTGGGCCAGAGAAAATCTCGCGATCGGGAGTCAATACTGAAATATTCATACGCTATTAGTTATTTGCAGCTTCAGCCAACATTTTCTTACCGGCCTCGATTACATCATCGATAGAACCTTTAAGGTTGAAAGCAGCTTCTGGATATTCGTCTACTGCGCCGTCCATGATCATATTGAAACCGCGGATGGTTTCTTCGATCGGTACCAACACCCCTTTCAAACCAGTGAACTGCTCCGCTACGTGGAAAGGCTGCGACAAGAAACGTTGTACACGGCGAGCGCGAGAAACCACCAATTTATCTTCGTCAGACAATTCTTCCATACCTAGGATGGCGATGATGTCCTGCAATTCGTTGTAGCGCTGCAACAAGTTTTTCACCCGTTGAGCACAGCCATAATGCACGTCGCCAATGATCAGTGGATCAAGGATACGAGAAGTAGAATCAAGTGGGTTTACCGCAGGGTAGATACCCAAAGCGGCAATTTTACGGTCAAGTACCGTAGTAGCATCCAAGTGGGCAAACGTAGTTGCTGGAGCAGGGTCAGTCAAGTCATCCGCAGGTACGTAAACCGCCTGAACAGAAGTAATGGAGCCACGACGAGTAGAGGTGATGCGTTCTTGCATCAAACCCATCTCGGTAGCCAAAGTTGGCTGATAACCTACCGCTGAAGGCATACGACCCAACAAGGCCGATACTTCAGAACCCGCTTGGGTAAAACGGAAAATGTTATCGATAAAGAACAAGATATCACGACCGCCAGTAGGATCGCTCAAATCGCCGTCGCGATAATATTCAGCAATGGTCAAACCAGAAAGGGCAACCCGTGCGCGTGCGCCAGGAGGCTCATTCATCTGTCCGAATACGAAGGTTGCGCGTGATTCTTTCAACTCCTCCATGTCAACGGCGCTGAGATCCCAGCCACCTTCTTCCATTGAGTGTTTGAATTTATCGCCATAACGCAAGATGTTGGCTTCGATCATTTCACGCATCAAGTCGTTTCCTTCCCGGGTACGCTCACCTACGCCAGCGAAAACCGAAATACCATCGTATCCTTTGGCAATATTGTTGATCAATTCCTGGATCAATACTGTTTTACCTACCCCGGCGCCACCAAAGAGACCAATTTTACCCCCTTTCAAATAAGGCTCGATCAAGTCAATTACTTTGATACCCGTATAAAGTACCTCTTTCTCAGTGGAGAGATCTTCGTAAGCCGGTGGTTTGCGGTGGATAGGATAGGTGGTTGCTGTAACCACTTCGCCGATACCGTCGATGGCTTTACCTACTACGTTGAACAAACGTCCACGTACTTCAATACCTACAGGCATTGAAATGTTGCGACCCGTATCGGTTACGATGGTGCCACGAGTAAGACCATCGGTAGAATCCATTGCGATTGCGCGCACGCTGTCTTCTCCCAAGTGCTGTTGTACTTCGAGTACCAGTACATCACCGTTTGGACGTTGGATTTCCAACGCGTTAAAAATCTCTGGAAGGATGCCCTCGCTTGCGAAAGAAACGTCCACTACAGGTCCAATAATTTGCTTGATGCGTCCAATATTTGCCATAAGTATAGGAACGATTAGAAGTTTATCGTATAGGCTTCGCCAAAATCGCAGCAAATTTAGGCTTTTACGCGGATATACAAAAGATTTTTTCAGCTTTCACTAGAATGGCTGGCTTGGCTAAAGCCTTCTGGCAGACTTGGTTGGGATTTGTTAGGCTAGGGAAATGGGTGGGGGAATATAATTTGCCGAAAGAGTTAAGAATAGGAAATAAAATTTTCAGGCTAAATATCTCCAATTGAGCAAGTTCTAGGTCTATCCATTCACCAAATACTGATTCGGAACATTTCCAGGCACGTATATAATACCATAAGCCGCGTCCACCAGAAGAGTAACCACTTCGTAAATCTGTTTTTCCTCCCTTTGAAATTGCCGCAACAATCCCATCATGGCATAGCTGATGGGATTAACAGCGGGAATGAACGTTTCCCATTCATACCCCTTTCCCCAAATGAGACCTTTTACTGTAAGCGATACATCTGCCGATTGGCTAAGGAGGTATTGCAGCACATCGATGGATTGGTTGTTGTGTTGGTTAACGGTGTGAAAAATGGGGGTATGCCCGCCAAAACCATATTCGTCAAATCCAGCCGGCGCATTGACATCGGCGCCATGTTTTACCAGCACTTTGGCACAGGCCAGGTGGTTGTACTCCGCGCAGGTGTGCAGCAAAGTAGCTTCGAATAAAGGGGTAAAGGTGCAATCAAGCGAATATTTTCGGTTGAGCGCCTGTGGGTTAGCGCTTAAGTGCTGGTCGAGGGCAACGGCATCATCCAGAAATACGGATAGCAAAATCTGGTCTTCAAACTCCAGGCCGTAATCAACAAAGGCTTTTACACATTCCTTTACTTTGGGGCCGCGCGGGTACTGATTCACCAATTCTATTAACAAAGGTCGGTTATTGAAGGTATCATTGGGACTGATACCGTTTTCGAAACAGGTTTTGATGCTTGCTACGTCTTGGAGCTCAAAGGCGAAGATGATTTTGTCTAGGTAGTTCATTGGCTGGAAAATTGGGTGATGGGGTTAATAACCGGTAATTTGGATTATAAGTTCGATTACTTGAAAATGCTTAAATCATTGCTTGTTTTTTATATCGAACAACTCAATTTTAGGTTTTGTGTGATCCACAGCAATGAGCCGGCTTTGATTATTTCTTTTTTCATTCACCACATTAAAATAGAGATCAATATTGACTTCTAAAGGAAGGTGTCCACTGCCATTTAAAACATAAGATTCAACATAGGTACCTTCTAAAAATGGAACCTGAAGCTGAGGGTGAAGTTTCAAAAATGCCGTAGTGGTGGTTTCAATGTTCATGTCGGTGTTTATTAACTTCTCTTTGTAGTACAAGGTAATAGAATCATTGTTGTGCTTCAACTCATAAGCAAGAACTTCCTTGGGCATATCCTGCTTGATAATGGGGTAGGATAAATAAGCTTTATCCCTTTTACTATAGATGTATAGCTGGTTCTTTGCAACAAAATACAAGGAAGTTGAAGCATTTAGCCATTTGCCAAGGTCAATTCTAATGGAGTCTCCGCGGATATAAACATAATGTGTATCCACCTTGGATGAAGAACTCCAAAGGTAAGTTAGTTTCCCCTCGAAGGATTGGGCAAAAACAAATGACGGAGATAGGAAGAGAAAAAGAATGAGCAGGAAATTTTTCATGGGTTTGGTTTTTATTAATCTGTAATTTTTCGTGACAAATGACATCAGCTTCGATGCTCGCCACATTTTGGATTTTAAGCTCGTTTTCTACCTTGTTTCACTCTGTAGTTCCAGTAAAGTTGTCTTGACCGATTATTAAGCTTTTTTGACAATGTCTTCAACTTGGAATTTGAATCGCAAAAAATCCGAAAGCAGCCTTTGTTCTTCTGTCTGATTCGCAATTTTTTGTAGTCGAATCTCTTTAAGCGTTTGATTGGCAAGTTGAAGCTCTTCTTCAGGAAGAATTTCTGGAACCATGTAGGCGTCAACCAGCTCTTCTAGGGTATATTTTTGGGCTAATTGTTGAAATTTCTCCTGATTAGTCATCATTTTAAATAAATTTGGATGAGTGAAAACGATGATGCTCCTTCCTTGGCAAGATACCGCTGTCTCATTAAAACCCGTAATTGTAATTTTTGCTGTCCGTAATTTTTTCAAAAATAATAAAACATGCCCAAGGAATTCTTTCCCTGGGCATGTTCTTTTCAATCAATTGCCTTATAAGTTAAGTGATTATCAACTACGCAATATCCTCTACTTCCTCGTCTTCGTCATCCTCCACATCAACATCTGTTGGGATGCTCACTGCGCCCTCAAAAGGATCTTTGCTAAAAGTTAAGCCCTTCTTGTCGGTATGAACGTAGATGGTATCGCCGGCACCAAAAATACTAGCCAGCACCAACTTCGACAGTTCATTGATCACCTCTTTTTGCAGTACCCGTTTCATGGGGCGTGCGCCAAATTGAGGATCATAACCCAGATCAGCTAGTAGCGATTTGGCTTTGTCGCTCACCTTGAGCACAATGCCTTTGCCCGCTAACATCTTCTGCGTTTTTTTCAACAACAGCTCCAGTATCTCGCCAATTTCCTCTTTGGAGAGCGGCAAAAACATGATTTGCTCGTCGATCCGGTTGAGGAATTCGGGGCGCATGTTTTCCTTTAGCAAATTGAATACTTCCTCCTTGGTAGTGGCAATGATCTCGGTGCGGTGTTTTTCACCCATTTCCTCGAGGTCTTCAAAGTTCTCCAAAATGATCTCCGAACCCATGTTCGAAGTCATGATGATGATGGTGTTTTTGAAGTTCGCTACCCGACCTCGGTTGTCGGTCAAGCGGCCATCGTCGAGTACCTGTAGCAAAATATTAAAGGTGTCGGGGTGCGCTTTTTCGATCTCATCCAGCAAAATGATGGAGTAAGGTCGGCGGCGTACCGCTTCCGTCAACTGTCCGCCTTCGTCGTAGCCCACGTATCCCGGAGGCGCGCCCACGAGGCGCGACACGGTGTGTTTTTCCTGGTATTCGCTCATGTCGATGCGGGTCATAGCGCGCTCATCGTCAAAGAGTACCTCGGCTAGGGTTTTGGCCAATTCGGTTTTACCCACCCCGGTTGGCCCCAAGAAAATGAACGACCCAATGGGGCGATCAGCATCTTGCAACCC
This sequence comes from Saprospiraceae bacterium, assembly GCA_040401995.1. Taxonomy (GTDB): domain Bacteria; phylum Bacteroidota; class Bacteroidia; order Chitinophagales; family Saprospiraceae; genus Haliscomenobacter. The sequence goes on along the minus strand of JBBANM010000020.1, from coordinate 40,289 downwards.
GGCGCGACTGCGACGAATGGCGTCGGCTACCGCGTGTACGGCCTCGTCTTGACCAATCAAGCGACTGCCAATTTCGTCTTCCAGTTTAAGTAGTTTGTCTTTCTCGCTCTGCGTCATTTTATCCACCGGGATACCCGTCCATTTTGATACCACTTCGGCGATGTCGTTGGCGGTTACCTTATCGTTGGTAAAACGGGTATCTTCGGGAAGGTTGGCCAGTTTTTCTTCGGCCACCTTGAGCAATATTTTTTGATCTTCCAGTTCGCCGTAGCGGAGTTTGGCTACCTTTTCGTAGTCGCTGCTGCGCTCAGCTCGCTCGGCCTCCATTTCCAGCTCTTCCATGTATTTTCTGATGGCCTGAACGGTGTCAACGAGCTCTTTTTCGTTTTTCCAGGCGGCCATTTTGGAATCGCGTTTTTCCTTGGCGTTGGCAATCTGCTCGTTGATCGAGGCCATCATTTTTTCGTCTTTCTCGCGTTTGATGGCTTCGCGTTCAATCTCCAACTGGCGTACCCGGCGATCCCACTCGTCAATTTCTTCTGGGAGGGAGTCCAATTCCAAACGCAGTCGCGCCGCCGCTTCGTCAATCAAGTCAATGGCCTTATCGGGTAACTGACGATCGGTGATGTAGCGGTTCGAGAGCTCGGCGGCAGCCACCAGGGCTTCGTCTTTGATCTCGATTTTGTGGTACACCTCGTATTTTTCCTGCAAACCCCGCAAGATGGAAATGGTATCTTCTACGCTGGGCTCTTCAATCAATACAGTTTGAAAACGGCGTACCAGCGCTTTGTCTTTTTCAAAATATTTTTGGTATTCATCCAAGGTAGTAGCGCCGATAGTGCGCAGTTCGCCGCGCGCCAAAGCTGGTTTGAGGATGTTGGCAGCATCCATGGCGCCATTGCCGCCACCCGCACCGATGAGGGTGTGGATTTCGTCAATGAAAAGAATGATCTCGCCATTTGAATCGGTTACTTCTTGGATCACACCTTTCAAGCGCTCTTCGAATTCGCCTTTGTATTTGGCGCCCGCAATCAAAGCGGCGATGTCGAGTACAAAAATCTTTTTGGTTTTCAGGTTATCGGGTACGTCGCCTTTCACTACCCGCCAAGCCAAACCTTCCACAATAGCAGTTTTACCTACGCCGGCTTCACCAATAAGGATGGGGTTGTTTTTTTTGCGACGCGAAAGGATGTGTAGCACCCGTCGGATTTCGTCATCGCGACCAATGATGGGGTCGAGTTTGCCACTTTCGGCGCGTTCGTTGAGGTTGATACCGTATTTGGCAAGGGCATTGTAGCTGTCTTCCGAGCTTTGATCGGTTACTTTGCGGCCTTTGCGCAATTCCTGAATGGCGCCACGCAGCGCTTCCTCGGTAGCACCTAACTCTTTGAGTAATCTGGCCCCTTTGTCGTCGCCTTGGATGATGCCCACGAGCATCAATTCGATGGAGATGAACTCGTCGCCAAAGTCTTTGAGGAGGGTTTTGGCGCGACTCAAAGATTTATTGGCATCGTTCGACAGGTACTGTTTGTCGCTGCCTTCTACCTTGGGATAAGTGCGAATGGTTTCGTCTAGTTTGCGACGCAACATCGGTAGGTTGACTTCGCTTTTTTGCAGCAAAAAACCAGCCACGCTTTCATCCGTATCCAAAATGCCTTTGAGCAAATGGACGGTATCTACTTGTTGTTGATCCAATCCGCCGGCAATTTGCTGTGCTTTGAGGATGGACTCCTGAGCTTTTATCGTGAAATTATCGTAGGTCATAACAACTATTGGTGTTTTTGGTCTTTTTGTTTGTTTGTGGGAGTTTTACTCCTTTGTTTATTTCATACTTGCAAAATTACTGCCAAGTTCAAAATCGGTAACAATGGCAGTTGATGCAAGGGTGGTGCTGAAAAAATGACATCCTTGCAATGGAGCTTCCAAATTCGGGAATCCATTGAAATACGGGGTATAAAGTTGACAAAAATCAGCAGGATGACGACCAGCGACGACTATACGCTATATTTCAGAAAATTTGCCCATTTCGGGAGACTCACTTTTCCTTCTTTCCACTAAAAATTTAGCATAGCTGTCGTCCGGAAACAACCAACTCCCTACTATAATGGTAACAACGCTGGTCAATAACCCTGGAACCAAACTGGGTAAATCTCCCGGATTGAAGTACTCAAAGTAAATCCACACAGCCATACCAGTCAACATAGATGCATTGGCAGCCTTACTGGAGGCGCCTTTCCAAAACAAACCGGCTGTAAGCGGCATAAACAAACCCACCAAACTGAGCGCTGATGAGCTGCCTACCAATTCGTAAATATTGGAATTGAACATTGCCATGATGGCCGAACAGAAAGCTACTCCTACCACCGAAAGGCGCATGATGCGCAACATGCTAGTATCGGTAGGATTGCGGAGCAAGGGCTTAATGAGGTTTTCACCCATTACGGTGGCTGGCGCCAAAATCGCCCCCGAAGTGGTGCTTAAAATTGCCGATAGCAGCGCGCCAAAAAACATGATTTGCAAAAATAGATTGCCATGCTGGAGCACCATTCTGGGGATAACCATTTGGGGGTCGCCATTTAAAAAATCGGGGTACAATATTTTGCCGCACAAGCCAATGAAAAGGGGCATAAACCCTACAGTAAGGTAAAGCAACCCGGAATAAATACCCGCCCGAACGGCAATATTGGCATTGCGCGCCGACATGACTCGCTGAAAGATATCTTGCTGGGGGATAGAACCCAGCTCTATTGTCATCCAAGCGGCAATATAATGCACCCAGTTTTTCCAGCCAGCATTGGGGAAAAATTGGAAAAAATGATCAGGCAAATGGGTGGACATTTTTTGAAAACCGCCAACGCGCTGGTACATGATCACGGTAAGCAGCGCCAAACCTGCCAAGATCATGATCGTTTGCACAAAATCGGTGATAGAGACCGCCCACATACCGCCGATGTAGGTGTAAAACAAAACAATCACGGTACACAATATAATTCCTGCTATTACTGGCAAACCTATTAAAGCTTTGAGCACGATGGCCAGCGCCACCAACTGCGCCGCGATCCAACCGAAATAAGAAGGAACCATAAAAAAAGCCGAGATCACCTCCGCGCTTCGCCCAAAACGCATGCGGTAAAAATCGTTAAAGGTAAGGATGTTCATTTTGTACAAAGGGCGGGCATAGATCAAGCCTACCAAAATCAAACAAGCTGCTGCGCCAAAGGGATCTTCCATCACCCCTAGCAAACCACCGTTGACGAATTCGGAAGGCGCCCCCATCACGGTTTCGGAACCAAACCAGGTGGCAAACAAACCGGCGGTCAACACGGGCGCCGATAAGTTACGCCCCGCCAATACAAAATCGGCGGTAGATTCTACCTTGCGCGACGCCCACCAACCGATTGCCAAAGTGCTGAGCAAGTACAAAATGATAAAAGTAAGCAGCATGCTGTATATGGTGTAAATGTATGATGAATCATTTCAAAGGCAAAACCACCGTAAATTCAGCAAATTCACCTTCGCGGGTATCCACTATGAGTTGGCCATTGTGGCCTTTGGTCACAATTTCATAACTGAGCGATAATCCCAAACCAGTGCCTTGTTGAGCAGGTTTGGTGGTGAAAAACGGTTGAAAAATCTTATTGATGATGGGGGCAGGAATACCCAGACCATTGTCGCGAACCTTAATCTCAATTCGATCCTCATATTTTTTGGTGCTTAGGATCACCATGGGTTCGTAAACCTCCCGATTTTTAAAGTTATGTGCATCAGAGAGCAGATTTTTTTTCTCTGAAACAGCATAAAAAGCGTTGTTGAACAGGTTGAGCATTACCCGACCAAGGTCTTGGGGAACAACGTTGACTTTACCAATGGTGGGATCCAAATCCGTATGATAATTGGAATTGAAAGTGCGTTCTTTGGCGCGAAGGCCATGAAAGCTAAGTCGCAGGTATTCTTCCGCCAACAGGTTTAGGTCGGTGGGTTCTTTTTGTCCGGTACTGCTGCGCGAGTGGTACAACATCCCCTTGACGATTGATTCGGCGCGTTTGCCGTGAAAAGTGATTTTGGCAAGATTTTGCTTTACGTCGTTGGCAATAGCCATGCCATCATCCATTCGGCCTTCATTAAACTCAATTTCCATTTCGTCGATCAGCTCAGCGCTTACTTCCGAGAAGTTGTTGACAAAATTGAGCGGATTCTGGATTTCGTGGGCGATGCCAGCGGTCAATTCACCCAGCGATGCCATTTTTTCGCGTTGTATCAGTTGATCTTGGGCTTCATTGAGTTCTTGAAAGGCGTGTTCCGCTTTTTCTTTTTGGGAATCGGTTTCCTTTTTTTGTTGACGTAAAAGTTCATTGGCCTTTTGCTGGCGGCGGTTGTTGCGCCATAGCACTACGGCTATCAATAAAAAGACCCCCAAACCGCCAAGTAAGATGTATTTCTGCACCGTATTGCCATACTCTCTTTTGGCCGCAGCTATTTCCTGAAGTCTTACTTTTTCATCTTCATTGATGCTAATGATGCGCTGGGTAGTTTCCTGATTGAACATGCTGTCTTTGGTGGCCACTGCAAGTTTGTAATAGTGCAATGCCTGACGCACGTCAATTTTTTCATATACACTGGAAAGAACACTTGCTGCTGCCAGTATGCCTTTGCTGGAGGCTAAAGCTTGCGATTGGTTCAACGCTTTTTGCCCATAAAAAACACAGGAATCGAGTTTATTTTCTTGTAAATAAAAACGAGCTAAACTTTGGTAAGTCTCGGTTTGTCGCGGTTGGCTATCGTATAATCGGGCAAAAATCAAACTGCGGCGGTAAAAATCTAATGCCTTAACCGGGTAGTGCAACTTGGCATAGACGTCTCCCAAATTGCGCAGCGCGTAGGGAATCGTATTGACGGCATTGTTTTCCAATAAAATTTCCAATCCGGCCTGACTAAACTGCAAAGCAGAATCCAGACGATCGGTGCGGGAAAAAAGCTCGCCCAAATTCATGAGTATGATTCCCTTAAGCTCTTTATTAGGGGATCTTTCGGCAAATTGAAGGGCGCGGTAGTAATACATTCTGGCACGAGTGGTATCGTTCAAATTGGCGTATACCAACCCGATATTATTTAGACTGCCGCTTAAATCAGGGAAGTGATTTTTTTCAAGAATCTGCAAGACCTTAAGATAGTATCCTAGTGCTTTGGAGTAATTGCCAAGTTGGTTATAAAGCGTTGCATTGGTATTGATAGAAGCAACTTCACCTTTGGGGAAATTGTTTTGCGCAATGACCATGCCCGGCTGAGCAAGGAGGAAATCCGAACCTGATTTTTGACGAGGATTGCTAATGGCTTGTTTCCAAAGCAGATCTAGCCTACTGACCGCGGCAGCTTCAGTAGATTGGCCAGTAAGAGAGCTAAAAAAAAGCAGTGAAAACAACAGCACGCTAAGGGCTAACTTCATCTCGTTCATAATATTTCGTAAATCATGATTGGGTTTGCCCGATTTTTGAAACTAGCTTCCCCAATTTCGCGACAAGGGAAGTTGTTTTTTATTTTTTCGTATAAAATTTCATTGATCACAATCTGGCCTGGCCTGGCCGCAGTTTGTAGTCGCTGCGCCAGATTGACTGAATCTCCGATCACGGTATAATCCAAGCGGCGCAAGGTAGCAGAACCGATGTTGCCAGAGATCATCTCGCCGCTATTGATCCCGATGGATAGTTTTGGTAAAAAAGTGGCTTGTTCCTGGGGTTGATCCAAAAGTAATTCAATGCTGGTACGTACAGCCAAACATGCGCGTATGGCCCGCTCGAGGTGATCCGAACCGCGAAAAACCGCCATGATGGCATCTCCCATGAATTTATCTACTTGCCCTTCATTAGCAATGATTTCTTTGACCATCACATCGAAATAACGATTCAGCAGGTTGACCACCGTATCGGCGGGTTCACGTTCGGTGATGGCGGTGAATCCGCAAATATCGATGAATACAACGGCGGCTTCGATGGTCTCGTTGGCCATGAGCGAGGAAGAAAACTCTTCGCGGTTCATAAACTGGAGCACCGTTTCGTCGACGTACATTTTCAGGATATTGTTTTCCTTCACCGCTTGCAAGGTTTCGCGGATCTGGAGCACCTGTTTGTAGGTTTTGTCCATGGTGAGCTCCAGGTCAGCAAAATCGATGGGTTTGGTGATGAAATCAAAGGCGCCACGATTCATTGCCACCCGGATGTTGTCCATGTCGCCATAGGCGGATATGATTACCGTTTTAAGCAGCGGGTTGATTTCCTGAAGCTTGAGCAGTAGCGTAAGTCCGTCCATGCGCGGCATGTTGATGTCGCTAAGTACAAAATCAATATCGGCATGTTGGCTGAGTTGTTCGAGCGCTTCGTAGCCGTTCTTGGCAAAAAGGAACTGATAATTTTCTTCGCGAATTTGTCGACGAAATTTTTGTCGGATCAGTTGTTCTACATCCGGCTCATCGTCAACGACCAATATTTTAGCCTTCATAAAACGGTTTTTAGCTTTTCCTTGAGGTCATTAAAATCGACTGGCTTGGTTAGGAAATCATCGGCGCCTAGTTCAATCGCTTGCTCGCGAAAACCAATGTTACCGTAAGCGGTTATCATCATCACTATCGGCGGCGGTACAGGATAAATATGCCGAATTCGCCGCAATAATTCTATGCCGCTCATACCTGGCATGTTGATATCCGATAAAATAAGTATCACTTCTGAAGGATGGTCTTGTAAATAGGTTAAGGCTTCTTCACCCGAGAAAGCAAAAGAAAATTCAAGCTCCCCATCTCGAACCTCATTTCGAAAACGTTGTTCAAACAGGATTTTCATATCGGTTTCATCATCAACGACTAAAATTTTCATGTTGCTTGTTTTGTTTTTTATGGTTTAGATGTAAAAAGAATTATACTTCCCTCGGATGGAAGTATAACGGTTAGCTCTTAACAACATCCTAAGATAAAAACAAACCTAACATTTTCACCGCCTTGACAAATGTTTTGTAAAATGTAAGCTTATCTTTAATTTATGAAGCCGCACCGCATTCAATTTCAAGGCCAACATTTTCAATTGCATCCGTTTTGCGCGGCATTTTGGGAAGAAGAAAACATACTGTTAATTGCCGATCTACATTTGGGCAAAGTAACGCATTTCCGCACGCGGGGCATTCCTACGCCGCTTGCTGCCATTGATGCCAATTGGGATCGATTGCTTGCGCTTTTGCTGGATTTTAACCCGAGAAGGGTGCTTTTTTTGGGGGATCTTTTTCACAGTCATTATAATTCAGAATGGGAAGAATTGGAGCAGATCATGCAAGCTTTTCCACAAATAGAGTTCGAGTTGGTAAGAGGAAATCATGATATCCTAGCCGATGAAGTGTATCAAAAAAGCCGGTTGTTGCTTCATCAAGAACCGTTTTTGATCAAGAATTTTGCATTATCTCACCATCCCACCGATGAACCAACGGATACGCATTACCACCTCGCTGGGCACGTGCACCCGGGGGTGTGGCTACATGGGCAGGGACGCCAACGCCTCCGTTTGCCTTGTTTTTATTTTGGAAAAAAACAAGGTTTATTACCTGCTTTTGGGGTATTTACTGGTTTGGGGGAAGTACAGTGCTTGGAGGGCGATCGCGTTTTTGTAGTTGCGGAGGATGCAGTTATCGAAGTAGGTTGAAGTCAGCGCATTTTATCAAAAAAATGACAGTGCTCAATGTGCCATAAATTTCAGTATTTTTGACCTATCTTTTGTTCGACAACTCAAATCTATCTATGAGTCGCATTGCTTATTACTTGCTTTTGAAGCCGCTTTCCATGTTGCCTTTGCCGATATTGTACCTGCTTTCGGACTTCATGCACTTCTTGTTTCGAATAACCGGGTATCGAAAATCGGTGGTATACAGCAATTTGCGCAGGGTTTTTCCGGAAAAAAGCGAAAAAGAAATCAAAAAAATTGCGGATGCATTTTTTGCCTATTTCTGTGATTTGCTGGTTGAAACCATCCGCTTGTTTAGCATGTCGAAGGAGGAATTGCTGCGACGGTTTAAAATGAAAAACAAGGATCTATTTGATCACTATGCCGCCTTAAACCAAGGTGTGATTGTCGTTGCCGGTCATTACGCCAATTGGGAAATGGCAGTTCTCTCATGTAGCATGCAGATTCCTTACAAAGGCGTGGCCATTTACAGCCAACTCAAAGATGCTTTTTTTGAACACGTGATGCTGACTTCACGTAGCCGGTTTGGCATGTTGTTGCTCCCCAAACAAGATACCAAGACCTATTTTGCCGAACACCATCAAGAACTCAACGTCTTTTACATCGCCACCGATCAATCCCCGTCTAATCCCGATTATGCGCACTGGATGACTTTCTTGGGGCAAGATACTTCGGTATTTTTGGGCACTGAAAAATACAGTAAACTATACAACTACCCCGTGATCTATGGAAAAATAAACCGCCTCAGACGGGGGTATTACGACATGGAATTCATTTTGGTAGTTGATGACCCTAAGGATACGGCGCCAGGGGAAATTACGGAACGTCATGCCAAAGAACTAGAAAAAGTAATCTTAGCACAACCCGAATACTGGCTGTGGACCCACCGGCGCTGGAAACACCAACGCAACAAACCAAAAGAAGAGACTTCCGTAGTGTCTAATCAAGAGGCTTAATCCTTGATAAAGTCTAGATTAACATGATGGTAATTGGCTAAAATTTTTTTCAAAGCCAACATGCTTCTTACCGGCGCTTCATCAGCAGCAAGGTTGACCAACCATTTTGGGATGCTGCCAGCGGGATCGGATTTGATCTGGTATTCCAAACGTACTTTACCATCGGCTAGGGGCGTAAATGTCCATTTGGTTTCAATGATTTTTACCCGCACAATGCCGTCGTTTTCAGGGATAAGATTGTAAGCCGATTGACTGCTAGAAATCACTTGCTTGGTATTGGGATCTTGTTTAATCACAAAGTGAAGGATCACGTCACGATCCGAAAAAGGCACCGGAAAATCGGAAAGCATATAAAGATAGCCTTCGGTATCACTGACCTTGCGTACCATGTGAGCTTCCTTTAAGCGATACGCCCAGGTTTTGAGATTCGGAATATCGTTGGTAAGCGCTACCAATTGACTGAGTTTTGCTTGGGCTTCAGTGCGCAATTTGAGTTCTAAAATACCCGTCGTGCTGTCTTTGCGGGTAAAAACTCGCACGCCATGCCGATCGTGCCGAAATTTCCATGGAGCATGATTTTGCGCGGTAAGCGTTGAACCGAGGTTCAGCAAAACAAAAAGCCAAAGCAGTTTCGGGCAATTCATCGCAGGGATTTTATTGTAACATAACATCACTGGAAATAACCTCGTGAATTAGGATTTTGTTTTTTGAATCGGATCCTTTCATAAGTCTTACTGCTTGAAATCTAAGGGCATCTGGGTGTAATGGCCATTTACGCTCAATTTTTGGATGATTTCGGCTTGCTCGGGGAATTGTTGGATCAACTGCTCAACTACTGCTCCTTCAAAACATGCACCCACAAAACCCGGCGCCATTGTACAGCCAAACAAGGCGTAACGCCCGCCAGGCGCCAAACACCCGCCCTGCCAAACGCCTGCTGGTACGAGGTATTGCACTTTTTGCCCTTGAAGCGGATCGGCACCCATGATGATTTCTTCACTACTTCCATCGGGGTGCAATAAATACAAAGAAAGTGGGTCGCCACTGTAAAAATGCCAAACTTCATCGTAAGTTAATCGATGAAAACAGGATACGCTTAATGGGATATCACAATACATCCCAATGATGGCCGTACCCGCTGGGCCGCCATGCTCGACTAGCGTTTCTGAGCGATAAGTGCTTTTGTAGAGCGTGCCTTCAACAGGGATTTGATCAAACTGAAAATGCTCGATGAGCGCGCGTACGTGAGGGTTCATGGCGGCGAGGGTGGACTCAGAGAGGATGATCGGCATAAATAATAAATTGTTGATGGAAAAAAACTACCAATACCGCAAAATATGCAAACGCTGGTCAATGAGCGCGCTGGGTTTGTCAAATAAAAAAATGACGTACACTACGCCTTTGTTTTCGCGGTGTAGGGTGAGCATCTTACAATACTTTTGAATGGAAAAACCAGCCTTGGGCGTAAACAAGTACACCCGACCCCAATCAGCATGAAAAACCGAATCCAGTTCGTAAGTTGTCAGCTCGCGGGCCGAAAAGATGGTTTGCTCATTGTTGCCCATGTGCATCGCCAAGCGGTAACTCTCTACTTGTGGGAAGGGCGTATTTTGACTTTCGGGCTGAAAATAAAACCGAATCTCCAGGTTCTCTTTGGAAGAACGAATGGCATGCTGATAAGGCAAATAAGGATTTTCAATTGCATTAGCCAATTTATAATCACTATCAGCAGGAATGGCCAGTTCGGTTCCCATGTTCCATAGATCGACCTGCAAATTATCCAGTTTTGAACTTTGCGCAAGCAATTCTATCGATTTGGGCGCCCATAAGCAGGCACACAAAAGCCAGTAAAAAAAATAGGTTTTAGGTGATTGACGGAAAAAAATGATCATATTGAGAAGCGTTTACTGCGCTTTCAAGATACGGTATATTGACAAAGCCGTCAAGAGGGAATTGGGTGCTTAGGCTGGAGCGATGCGAATTTTTTCTTTAATGGAATCAATAAGCGCCGGCGAGGGGGTGCGTCGGTTAATTTTTGTTTTGATAAACTCTCTAAAAGATTTTTCTTGACTTAATATCCTTAAATATGCGGGGTTGGTTTGTATTTCGTTGAGAAGCTCTCTTTCTTCTCGGTCATTGAGCTCGTTGTCGAGGTACATGGTGACCTTTTTGATAAAATCGTCGTGTGTTTGATTGCCCATTGTTGATTGTTTTATGGAAATGAGAAAAAGATGGGGTTGAGCGTGTTCAAATTTTTCATTCGCGCTACAAATGGCCAAAATCTAACCCAATTTCGTTCCGAAAATGCTCATGTAGCGCTACTACACTCCGCTTTTCGTGCCTCATTGGATTAAATTTTGACTCATTTTCGCCTGCGAACTAAAAATTTGAACACGCTCTTAAGAACGGTTGTCCTTAAACCCCAAGTTAGCAGCATATGAATGCAGTTTTTCTTTGAGTAAATTGCGAGAACGGTGCAAACGAGAGCGGACCGTTCCAATTGGGATGTCCAATATTTTAGCAATTTCTTCGTAGGTAAAATCCTCGATATCACAGAGTAAAATCACCACCCGGAAATCGACGGGTAGAGAGTTGATGGCATTGGTAACCTCGTCGCCCATCATGTGTTGAAACATCTCCTCGCGCAGATCTTGATAACTTTGGAACGGAGAATTTTCTTCATCCCGCACCGGGTTGATGTCATTAAGATCTACTTGAGTAGGCTGCCGAGTTTTACGACGGTACTCATTGATAAAAGTGTTTTTAAGGATTTTGAACAGCCATGCTTTGGCGTTGGTACCCTCATTGTACTTATCAATGGCGCGATAGGCTTTGGTCAAGGTTTCCTGTACCAAATCTTCAGCGTCGGTGTCGTTGTAAGTTAGGTGGTAGGCAAACGTCAGCAAGGCCTCCGCTTGAGGCAAGAATTCAGCTTCGAAAATCTTGATATGATCCATTGGATTGAGGGTCATTACGTTTGCTTCCATCTTCAACAGGATTTTTTTGGTCCGAGCTGTTCAACTAGATTGCCGCGTAAAAAGTTTCATTAGACCAAAAAAAAATCGAGACAGGTGAAATTCATCAGGGGAAGCAGCGGTTTTTTTATTTCATATGCAGAATAAAAGAAACCATATACGCTCCACCCGTTGCTATGATCGATAAAATGATGCCAATCATGAAAATGATATAACAAGTGCGCAATTGCCGGTATTTTTTTCCGAGCGAAAGTCCTAAAAAGTACAGATCGCGCATGATGGAATCCTCCAGATTGTCTTCGCTGGAGGTAACCACTCTGATTCCAGCGCGGTACTCATCATAACTCATGTTGAAAAAATTGCCAAAGAAAAACAGATTGGATCTGCCCGCTCGGATATTTTCCAAGCTTGTTGTACCGGTCATTTTGATGGGCACCGTAGCCAAGGTGGCGGAAATCATCGAAGCCAAGCAGGTACTCAGTAACCCTATAAAAGGTACCCACAACTCCCAATGGGTTTCAATTTTCACAAACAAATTGGGTAAGGCCGTAGTAATGATCAAGGCATTGACGGTAAGCATGATGTTCGCTTTGTTGTCGGCCAGATTGCTCAGATCCATGTGGTTGCGAAGGGCAGTTTTGAACATCATCTGCGAACTTCTGCTTTCCACAATCGACACCCGATCTTCTTCGAATTCTTTGGCGGGGGATTTTCCTTCTTTCAGCCATTTTTTTATTTTTTTGCGATTGAGCTCTTTCATCGCTTCAAATGTCATTTTGGCTGGTGAAGTAATGTAGTTGTGGTTTTTAATGAAGTCAAGATTAAGCCGGTACCACTCGCGATCTTCGTATTTTTGATTCAACATCAACTCCCACTCTTGGCGAAGTGCCTCTAGTTGATCGCTATAGTCGGGGCTTCCCAGATGGGCATAATCGGCATCGCGTACGATTTCCTCTAAGCTATTTTTGGGTTTGGAATTGGGGTAGGTCGTTTCAATACAACCTAGCACCAATTGAATTTGCGGACTAGGATACTGATTGCTTTGAAGAAACTCAAGGGCGATTCGGGCACTGATTTTTTCGTGCTCTTGGTATATCTCAGTTATTCCAGTATCGTGAAACAAACAGGCCAATTCTACAATTTCTCGTTCGGTTTCGCTGAGGTTGCTCAACGAAGCAATTTGCATACTAGCGTTGCGCACTGCTAGTGTATGCTTCAGATTGTGGTACTTGATATTGCTGTTCAGTTTTTCTGACAGCAACTGGGTCACGTACTTTTCGGCTTCTATAACAATTTTACTCTTCGACATGGGTGGGTGTAGAATGTTGGCCTTTAAGAGCTTGTTCAGATCCAAAACCTGAACAGGCTCTAAATTACATTATTACTATTCTTTTTTCAAAAATGGGTCTTGGAATTTACCCTTTTATTAGATTTTCAGCTCAAAAGCTCATCCTCATTTCTAATTCCAGTCCTTTTCATCAATGTGCAAGCGATGTAAAAAACGATGAATGGCCGGTGAAAGCAGGATAGAAATAGTAGTCAAAAACGCTACCCCACTAAATACGGCATACAAAGAAGAAAATATTTTTGCCGCCGGACTTACCATTGGATTGACCGGCCCCATGCCAGTCAAAATCATCGAAGCATTGTAAAAACCATCCAAAGTACTGAGGTAGTCAAAATACTGATACCCATAGGTTCCAATGGCCAAAGAAACTGAGATAATCCCTAAAGCATAAGCAGTATATCGTAGTTGTCGAAAAAAATAGATTCGCCTAGTGGCCAAAGGTTGGTTTTTTCGTTCAAAAGCCATTGGTTTTAAGGTGTTAAAAGATTATAAAATATTCTGTCTTGTTTTTAATTTCTCCATTTTGCTTCCAGCAGCTTGATGAAAAAACCACCCACCACACTACGCGCCTGAAATCCTACTTTTTTGCCGTCAACGGTTTCGTACCAATCACTCAATGGAACCCGATCAGGGGTTTCGGTTGTAAACTTGTAAATCGGATCCGTCAATTTGATAAAATCCTCAGGGTTGGAAGCTAAGGTAGCCGACCACATGATCCAATCATTTTTGGTATAAGTTTTACGACTATCAAGCGGCAAACCAAAAGCATTTTGCTTGGTCAAGTAATAGGCTACCTCTTGATCATAAAGCGAGGTTGGGAACAAATCCAGTTTTAAGAGTTTGTCCCACACCAGGTTGTATTTTTGGCTCCAAGTCCCTTTTTTGTCAAAGGTCAAAGCGGTATGATCGCCGTCGGCGGCCATTTCCAGCCATTTTTTAGCCATATCTTTGGCTAGGTTGCCATATTTTAGGGCTGCTGCAGCATCGCCAATTTTTTCCGCCATTTTGCCATAACAAGCAATGGCCACGATGGCTTTGAGCGAAAGATTGGCATTGCGTGCCAAGTGACCTGCAAAATCATCGGTACACAACTGGTTGGCGGGGTCAAAACCTTCTTGTGCCAGGTATTCAACCCACTGGGTAAGGGCTTTCCAATGTACTTTGGAATAAGCTACGTTGCCATCGGCGCGCGCGATCGCCGCCGTAAGAATGATCATATTGCCCGCTTCTTCTACCGGCATATCCTCTGGATAGGTTTGTCCTGTTGCTAGGGGATAGGTTCCTAGATCGTGTGCTGGAAAAGGCTTGGTCCATTTGCCGCTTTCGGTATAATAGAAAATGCCATTGAGCAAACCTTTGACTAAGTTAGAGTTGTAAGCCAAAAATAGCGGCGCCGAGGGATAAGTCACATCAACGGTGCCGATAGAGCCGTTGCTAAAATTTTCCTTTGACAAAAAGAACATTTCGCCGGTTCGGAACTCGCGTACCAATTCATGCGCCGCAACAGCTTGCCGATAAGCCATCACACAAAGTTCAGCATAGTGATCACCGCCGCTGGCTTTGGCCGTTTCAAATATTTCTTCATCAAAACGATTGGCGCGGACTTCAATAACCGGGTATTCTTGATAGGCTTTAATGAGCAGCTCGGTCATGTCTTGCGAACCTTGTCGCCACCAAGGCGGGAGGGCTTGATCAAAAAACTGAATGGCTCTATTTTCATCGTAGGAAATCATGTATTTGCGTTCGTAAGGCGCGCTGGAAATTTTTCCCAAAGCGGCCTCAACACACAACATTTCAGGGGCTGAAGCGGCGGTACTAGTAGCCGGTAAATTCATAAAATGCCCAAAAGCTTCTGCCCTGCTCTTATTCAGCAAACTCATGTTATTGACTTCCATCGGGGCGAAATACAGATAACCCCAATCGATCCGTAAATCGTCGCCCTTTTTTTTCAGGATTGGCTGCGCCTGAGTGCCTACCTTTAGCATAGGGATGCCTCGCTCTTCCTTCTTTTCAAACACCAGTTGGTCTGTTGGCGAATTGGCGGCAATGTCTCCAGCTACCCCTAGGAAAAGCTGAGCATCGTGGGTTTGGCCGTCGTTGGCGATTACTTTTACCGTGATATAGGAAACAGGGCGACTCAGCCACTCCAGTTTATTCATGATCAGCGGAGATAAAAAATTTAAAGTCAAATCAATCCCGCCGCATTTAAACTCATAGGTCGTTTGAGTGGCAGTTAGATTAATACTTTTTTGTTCCGCCTTGATTACCCCTTTGAGCGGAGAAATACTTATCAAACCAGCATCAACGATCCCAGGACCGCCAGTGTTGACACAATGCAAAGCCAGTAGATTTTTGCCTTTACGAAGCTTCTTTTTTAGTTCGTCTGATATGGTTTTGTTTTTATAATCCGCCGTGTAGCAAGGGGCGCATTGAAAGGCCAGTTCACCGTTAAGGTACACTTCCACATCATCATCGTGGAGCAATTCCAACACCAGTTGATCAATATTGTCGAGCGTAGTCAGTTCAAAGGTGCGGCGTACCCAAATTTCCCGACCTTTCCATTCGGTTTTTGCGCCAGTACCTTTACTACCAAAAGCACCATCTCCGTTGAACCATTGATCGTCTTTGAAATTCTCTTTGTACCAGCGTTTATCAGGAGTAGTTTCTGTGTATTTGGCGGGGTATTTGGCTTCAGCGGCAGTGGGTAAAATCGTAACCGGGTTGTATTCAGGAACACCCATGAAATTGTACGCCTGGCCATCCACCTTGATCATCCCCAATAAAGCTTGGGTTTTTCCGGTCCAGTGCACGGTATTGCTTTCGTTGAGTTTATCGCTAAACGACCAAATGCTGAAGTAGGGGTTATGGGTGATGAGCGGATAAGCAGGGGCTTTGGAAACTTGAGCGATTCCAAAGCTGGAAGTCAATAACAGAATGAAGAATAACCATGCGTTTTTCATGAACGATCGAAGTTTTAGTAGGCTTTGTATTTCCATTGCAAGGTAAAGGAACATACGAGCTTGTTCAGGTTTTGGATTCTGGGCTCCATGAGGCAACTTTTATTTCGGACTTCGTTAAAATTTTCGCCGTATCGCCCACATACGGCTGCAAATTTTGCCTCGTCTGAAATAAAATTTGCTCTCCTTCTCCTCAGATCCAAAATCTGAACAAGCTCTAAAAAATATTTTTTGTTAGATTGTTGGAAAATACAAAATTATTGGTGGTTTTAGTCCTTTTCATTATCTTTAAGCCATGTTAGGATTCAATTATAAGAAGGCGGTTCAATTGCTCAACTATTTTGCTAAAACAGAAGATGGGCAAATAAACAAAATGAAAGCACTTAAACTGGTGTGGCTTTCTGATCGCTTGCATATCCGTAAGTATGGTCGCCCTATTATCAATGATATCTACTTTGCAATGAAGCTTGGTCCTGTGCCTTCCAACACCAAAGATCTTATTGAGGGATCCGAGTTTCTTTCCGATGAAGAACTATCCTACCGCAATAAATTTTTAGAGTTGATTGATCAAAACCAAAGATATTATAAATCGATTGAAAAGGTGGATGCTACGGTTTTTTCTCAAACGGATCGAGATTGTATTAAAACTATAGTTGAGCATTTTGTAAAAATCGACCCTTTTCAATTGTCAGAAATTTCGCATAAATATCCAGAATGGACCAAGTTTGAACAGGCCTTACAAAAAGGAGAAAGTTCTAGGTTTCAAATGGATTATGAAGATTTTTTTGAAAATCCAACGGCCATTAGTGACCCCCTGTTTGAAGAAAACGAAGAACTATTGGCAATGGCTAAAGACATTTACCTTGAAAATAAATTTGTAAACCTGACGCAGTGAAATTACCCTCGGCTTTATTCCAGCAAGGAATACAGGCTGGGAAGATTTATTATTTTTCATCGGATAAAATCAACACCCTTGTTCCGCATTACTTTATTTGTATTGCTCGAACGGAAGATGAAGTTGTTTTCTTGGTCTGCGGCACCTCTCAATTCGAAAAAAGAAAAAAATTTATAGCGGTTAGAAATCTGCCTGATTCCACCTTGGTTTGGATTCCGCCTGATGAGGAAAATGGTTTGACTAAGGATACTTACATTGACTGCAATTCAAATCCTTTGGAATATAGCGTTGATTCATTAATACGTCAGTACAATGAAGATCACTTAAGTTTTAAAGGAGAAGTAGGTAGTCTTATTCTTGCTCAAATCAAAACTGGATTGCTAGATAGCCCTTTGATTGAAGATAGTTTGAAAGAACTTCTCCGCAAAATCATGCAGTAACTCTTTTTTATCCCCGATACCTCCCCACAAAAACCCGCGGCGCTTGCCCCATCAGCTGTTTAAAAGTGCGATTGAAATGATGGATGTTGTTGAATCCACAATCCAGTGCAATAGATGCTACCGGCGCTTCGGGATTTTGAATCAATCGTTTACAAGCTTCGTTGATGCGGATTTCGGTCAAAAACTGGGTAAAAGTTTTGCGGGTACGGTGTTTAAAATACCGACAAAAAGCTTGCGGCGTCAAGTGCGCCAATTGAGCCACCTCGGCTAAGGAGATATCCTGATCAAAATGATCCAGTACAAACTGATAAATCGTGGCCATTCGCCGACCCTCGGCTTCGCTGTAGGAGGTTGTACTCGCCGAGGCCAGCACCTCGCTATCGGCATCATCGGCCAAGCATTGCAGCAAATACAAAAACAGTGCCAGCCGTTTGCTGCCTTCGGCGGTTTGGAGCTGCACAATCAGTTCAGCCACCGGCTTTGCAGTGGGCATTGAAAATTTTAACCCCAAATCGGAGCGATCCAAAAATTTTTTCACTGCGCCTAATTCTGGCAGCTCCAGCATGGGCTTCAAAGCACCTTCCAAATCAAAAAACACCGATAAAGAATGGATCTGCAGATTTGATTCGGGCTGAAAATACTCGGGATTACTCCGAAAAAGATGCGGCTGATTGCTGCCGATCAACAAAACCTGATCAGCGCCAAATTGCTGTAGATAATTCCCGGCAATTAAAGTGCCTTCCCCTTCCACTATCCAGGTAATTTGCACTTCAGGGTGTTTGTGAAGATGGGGATAAAAGTAAGGCTCATGATCTTCTTGTATGATGATCGTTTGATCTTGAGCCACCGGTATGGTAAATGGAATGACTTTCAATTTGCGTATATTCTTTCGACTTGGCGCAATTTAATAAAAAACAAGTTAAAATAAGTCAATAACTTGGCAATTGAAGTAAAGCGAGCTACCTGGTTTGGCTTTAGTTTTGTAAAAAAAAGTAGCGATGGGAAATTTCGAATGGAAGGGAGTATTTCCGGCAGTGACCACCAAGTTTACCGCAGGCAATGAATTGGACATGCCCATGTTTGAAAAAAACGTGGAAGCGCAATTTGCCGCTGGTGTTGACGGCATTATTTTAGGCGGTTCTTTGGGAGAAGCCAGCACCTTGCGCGAAGCAGAAAAAGAAACCTTGGTAAAATCTGCCGTTGCACTTGCCGGTGGAAAAAAACCAATCATCCTCAATATTGCCGAAGGGGCAACGGATGAAGGCGTTCGTCAAGCGGAATTGGCTCAGAAATGGGGGGCCGCCGGCTTGATGTTGTTGCCACCCATGCGCTACAAAAGTGATCACCGCGAAACGGTAACTTACTTCAAAGCGGTTGCGCAATCTACCGATCTACCCATCATGTTGTACAATAATCCAGTAGATTACAAAATCGAAATTACTCTGGATATGTTTAGCGAACTCGCGGAAGTTGCCAACATCAAAGCGGTAAAAGAATCTACTCGCGATATCTCCAATGTAACCCGCATGATCAACCTTTTTGGCGATCGGTTTAAAATACTTTGCGGTGTTGATACCTTGGCCATGGAGGAATTGCTCATGGGCGCCGATGGCTGGGTTGCGGGTCTGGTTTGTGCGTTCCCAAAAGAAACGGTAGCGATTTTTCGCCTGATCAAAGCGGGTCATGCTGATGTTGCTTTGTTGATTTACCGTTGGTTTTTGCCTTTATTGGAATTGGACATCCATCCAAAATTGGTGCAATACATCAAACTTGCCGAACAAGCAACCGGCATTGGTACCGAACATGTGCGGGCGCCGCGTTTGCCCCTCATTGGCGAAGAACGCGAACGCATTCTGCACATCATCAATGAAGGATTGCGCAAAAGACCGGAACTACCGGATTATTTGAACCTCTGACGCATAAGAGTGTGTTTGGATTTATACTTCGCGCTGCAAATGGTAAAAATCAGCCCCAGTTTCGTTCCAAAAATGCTCATGTAGCGCTGACCTGTCCCCGATGAATCGGGGCTACACTCTTTCCGATATCATCGGAACTTTTAAACGCTTTTCATGCCTCACTGGGACTAATTTTTACTTATTTTCGCTTGCGAAGTATAAATCCAAACACACTCTAAAATAATAGCTCCATGACCCATTTTCCTGAAGCCACTGTGGCCGACATCAATCAAGCGATGCAATTAGCAGCGGCGGCTTTTGCTTCCTTCCGACAATCGTCTCCCGAAGAACGTGCCGTTTTTTTGGAAACGATTGGCCAGCAAATTGAAGCGCTTGGCGATGCCCTGATTGAAACGGCAATGGCGGAAAGTAATCTGCCACAAGCTCGTCTTTTGGGCGAACGCGGTCGCACCGTAAATCAATTGCGTTCGTTTGCCGATATGCTGCGCGAAGGTTCTTGGGTGGAAGCCACCATCGATACAGCGCTGCCAGAGCGTACCCCGCCGCGTTCCGATATCCGCAAAATGCTGATTCCATTGGGTCCGGTAGTGGTTTTTGGCGCGGCCAATTTCCCTTTGGCATTCTCCACTGCGGGTGGAGATACGGCATCGGCACTGGCTGCTGGTTGTCCGGTAGTAGTGAAAGCGCACCCGGGTCATCCGCTGACCTCAGGTATGGTGGCGGGCGCTATCCAAAAAGCAATTGAAATTTGTAAGTTACCCGCTGGCACCTTCCAACACGTATATGGCAGTGGTTTTGACATCGGCAAAGCCTTGGTTCAACACCCGGTAACGCAGGCCGTTGGTTTTACCGGTTCTTTGATTGGCGGTTTGGCCATTCGTGATTATGCGCGTTTGCGGCCGCAGCCCATTCCGGTTTTTGCCGAGATGAGCAGCATCAATCCGGTAGTGCTTTTAACCGAAAAATTAAGTCAAGACCCTAAAGCTTTGGCCAAAACCCTAGCAGGCTCCATCATGCTGGGCGCCGGACAGTTTTGCACCAATCCAGGCTTGTTGATCGTACAGGAGCAACCTGCACTCCCTGAGTTTTTGGAAGCGCTGGGTCAAGAAATAGCGGCTAGTATCCCTACGCCTATGCTGCATGCGGGCATTTTGCACCATTATCAGCAAAAACTGGAACATACTTTAGCCCAAAAAGGGGTAACCCTGCTTCGCCACGCTGAGGCAGCAGGCAATGAAAAAACCGGGCAGCCTTTGGTGGCGACTGTGCAGGCGGCTGATTTTTTGGCCAATCCACAGTTAAAAGAAGAGGTTTTTGGTCCGTTCTCTTTGGTCGTTCGCTGTGCGGATGCGGCTACCCTCGCGCAGGTGCTGGCAGCCACGGGCGGACAACTCACTTTTACGTTTATGGGTACCGAGGCGGATCTTCAACTGAATCAAGCGCTGGTGGATACGGCTCAACAACTGGGTGGTCGAATTATTTTCAATGGTGTGCCTACCGGGGTAGAAGTTTGCGCCAGTATGGTGCACGGCGGTCCTTTCCCAGCCACCAGCGATAGTCATTTTACTTCGGTGGGTTTGGGAGCGGCAAAACGCTGGGTACGCCCCGTGAGTTTTCAGGATAGCCCCCAGTTTTTACTACCTGAAGCATTGCAAAATACCAATAAACTCAAGATTTGGCGCTTGGTGAATACCCAATGGTCTCAAGCGGATATCAACTAGAAACGATGGCGGCGAAAACCTTTTTTTGTATAGATGCCCATACTTGTGGGAACCCCGTTCGCCTGATTGCTGGCGGCGGCCCTATTTTGCATGGCGACAATATGAGCGAAAAAAGACTCCACTTTTTGGCGGAGTACGACTGGATTCGCAAGGGCTTGATGTTTGAACCACGGGGTCACGATATGATGAGCGGCAGCATTTTGTATCCGCCGCATGATCTTGACAACGATATGGCGGTGCTTTTTATCGAAACCAGCGGCTGTCTGCCGATGTGTGGACACGGCACCATTGGTACAGTTACCATCGCCATCGAACAGGGCTTGATTGTACCAAAAACACCAGGTAAGTTGCGTTTGGAAGTCCCTGCAGGGTTGGTGGACATCGTTTACCGACAGGAGGGCAAAAAGGTGAAGAGTGTAAAACTCACCAATGTAAAGTCTTACCTCGCCGCCGAGCAACTACCGGTTGAGTGCCCTGATTTGGGCCCGATCACGGTTGATGTGGCGTATGGCGGCAATTTTTACGCCATTGTAGATGTACAAAGCAATTTCCCTGGTTTGGAGCATTACAATGCCGATCAGTTGATTGCCTGGAGCCGCGAACTACGCAACCGCATCAACGCTAAATACGAATTCATTCACCCCGAAAATCCAGTGTTCAGGGGGTGTAGTCATATTTTGTGGACGGGTAGCACACTGGATCCTACTTCTACCGCTCGCAATGCGGTTTTTTATGGCGACAAAGCGATCGACCGCTCTCCTTGCGGTACGGGCACCTCCGCGCGGATGGCCCAGTGGTACGCCCAAGGGAAATTGAAAAAAGGCGACGAATTTATTCACGAAAGCATCATTGGCTCGAAATTCATTGGCCGGATTGAGGAAGAAACCACCATCGATGGTAAACCCGCTATCCGACCCAGTATTGAAGGATGGGCCAAACTGTTTGGCTACAACACCATAAGTATCGATCCCGAGGATGATCCTTATGCGTATGGTTTTCAGGTAATTTAAAGACATGGCAAAAGCAATCGTTGTTGGCGGCGGAATCATTGGTTTGAGTTCGGCTTATTATTTGAATGCCTCGGGTTGGGAGGTGACGGTGAT
Organism: Saprospiraceae bacterium; assembly: GCA_040401995.1. Taxonomy (GTDB): domain Bacteria; phylum Bacteroidota; class Bacteroidia; order Chitinophagales; family Saprospiraceae; genus Haliscomenobacter. The sequence continues at coordinate 18,263 of JBBANM010000020.1, read as the reverse complement.
TGATCGGGGTGATTTAAATACGGGTTGTTCGTTTGGCAACGCGGGTTACATCTGTCCGAGTCATTTTGTGCCGCTCACCACGCCTGATAATGTGCGGGCAGGTCTCAAATGGATGTTCAACCCCCAAAGTCCTTTTTACATTCAACCCAAGCTCAATTGGGCGCTGCTGGATTGGGGCTGGAAGTTTATGCGCAAAGCCACCCAAAGCCACGTCAACGCTGCGGCGGTTCCTTTGCGCGATATTGCGCTGCTTAGTATGGCCTGTTATGAAGACTGGCTGCGCTTACCGGATTTTGACTTTTATTACGAAAAAAAGGGGATGTTGGAAATTTTCCAAACGCCTGGGATGGTCCACCATGCCGAAGACACCGTAAAAAAAGCCCAAGATCTTGGTTTGGAAACGGAATTGTTGTCTTTTGAGGCGCTGCAAGCCCTGGAACCACAGGTACGCATGAATGCTTTAGGCGCCATTTGGTTCAAGTGCGATGCCCATTGCGCTCCGTACGACCTGATGGATAAATTGAAAAAGCATTTGCTCAACAATGGTGCGCAATTCAAAAGCAACGAGGATGTGTTGGGTTTTAGCACTCAAAAAGAGACAATCAAACAAGTACAAACCAATAAAACTATACACGAAGGAGATCTAGTGGTCATCGCCACCGGATCTTGGAGTCGGGAATTGGCCCAACAACTCGACATCAATCTGCCCATGATGCCAGGACGGGGGTATTCCATGACGGTAGCTGATCCACAATATCGTTTTGAACACCCCATTATTTTATCGGAAGGTAGAGTGGCCGTAACGCCATTAGAAGGCGCTACCCGCTTTGGGGGAACCATGGAAATCACTGATACCAAAACACCCCCGCGTATGCAACGGGTGAAAGGCATCATTGCATCAGTAAAACAGTTTTTCCCGGAATTTGACCTTCCAATGCCCCAGCCTGAGGATGTTTGGTATGGCTATCGACCCTGCTCAGCGGATGGTTTGCCTTATATTGGCAGGAGTAAACAGTATGAGAATCTGATTATTGCTACGGGGCATTCGATGTTGGGATTGAGTTTAGGTGCGGGTACTGGAAAACTGGTGGGCGAAATCGCCAATGGACAAACAACGAGTATGTCGATTGCGCCTTTTGCCGTGGAGCGATTGGATTGATTGGCGCTACTACAACAGTTTTTTCAAATCATCCAGGGTATTGATTTCACTCAAAGGCTTGTCTTTGCGCCACCGCACAATACGCGGAAAACGCAGCGCCACTCCTGATTTGTGACGCGGAGAAATTTGAATGCCTTCAAACGCCAATTCAAAAACCAATTCCGCTTTTACGCTCCGCACCGGCCCAAAACGCTCCAAGGTGTTGTTGCGAATCCACACGTTGATGGCATTGAATTCCACATCGGTAAGTCCGGAATAAGCTTTGGTGAAAGGCACCAGTTGGTCGCCGTCAAAAACGGCAAAAGTAAAATCGGTATACAAATTGGCGCGCCGGCCATGCCCTTGTTGGGCGTAGATCATCACCGCATCCACCGTAAGCGGATCTACTTTCCATTTCCACCAATCGCCGCGTTTTCTCCCCGATCGATAAGCGGCTGATTTTCGCTTCAGCATCAGCCCTTCACTATGTAGATCGCGGGCTTTTTGGCGTTCTGCGTATAAAGTTGCCCAATCATCAAATTCCACCAACTCCGACAATTGCAAAATCCCACCACCAAATTCGTTTACCACCCGCTCCAATTGCGCCCGACGCTCGTGGAGAGGGTAATTGCGCCAATCTTCTCCGCGCCATTCCAACAGATCGTAGGCCCGCAATACCACAGGCGCTTGCTGCAGGATGTTTTTGGTGACGTTTTTACGCCCAATACGAGTTTGTAACACTTGAAACGACAAAGGCGCGCCATCTTTATAAGGTAAAATCTCCCCATCAATTACCGTTCCATGTGGCAAAAGTTGGGCTAAAGGCAGGTACTCCGGGAATTTATCGGTCACCAATTCTTCCCCGCGCGACCATACAAACACTTCTCCGCCGCGCACAATGAGCTGACCACGAATGCCGTCCCATTTGTGCTCGGCATACCATTCATCGGGTTCACCCAGACTTTCAGGCGTATCTTCCAGCGCATAAGCCAGGTAAAAAGGATACGGTTTGGAATGGTCTTCGGCAATTTGCCCGGCCACCACCAAGTCTTGAAAACCAATGCTATCGGGCGTCCAATTGCCCATCAAGCGGTGCGCCAACACGTTTTCTTCCAGACCCGAAAACTGCGCCAGCGCACGAACCATCAATTTTTGTGAAACCCCCACCCGAAAACCGCCGGTGATGAGTTTATTGAACAAAAAACGCTCGGTTGGCGTCTGTTGCGTCCAGGCCGCCATGATGCGCGTTCGTTTTTCCGTCTCGTCTACCTGAGCCAAGGCTTGAATGTATTGAATCCAATAAGCCAATGATTCATCGCCAGTTTCAAGAGGTTTAGGCAGTACTGCGGCGATCGTTTCCGCCAAATCGCCTACCACATGGTAAGATTCTTCAAACAACCACAGCGGGATGCCCGCATGTGCGGCTGCCCACTCGCGCAAGGCTGAGGTGGTCACCGTTCTTTTTGGTCGGCGATGCGACAGTAAGGCAATTGTCCAAAGCTTGTCGGGATCATCTACTTGACCAAAATAGGCGGCCAGGGCCTCCACCTTATCATTGGTTTTAGTCGTTTGATCGAGGGCATTAAAGAGCTTAACAAAAGCTTGCATGAAGAACGGGTTTGAAAATCTTACTTGAACAATCGTATTTTCATTTTGGTTACTATAATTGTCAAAAAGTCGCCAATGCTTTTTGGCATTTAAACCCAAAGATCTACTTATATTGTGAAAAGTGATGGAACAATATAAATTCTATTCGTTCATATTACCTATCACTTTAATGGTAGTTCCCCCAAGTAAAGAGACAGCATCTATCCTAAAACCAATCAGTTATGGCCAAACGCCTTTTTGACTTGCTGAAAGAAGCCCGCAGTGCGGCATTCGTCGGAAGGGGAAAAGAACTGGAGTTTTTCTCCAATTTGGCTTTTGCTGAAGATCCCTCGGTTTACATGCTATACGTGCATGGACCAGGCGGACAGGGAAAAACCACCTTGTTGAACCGTTTTCGGGAAGAGTGCGAGGCCAAACAAATTCGGCACCTGCGTTTGGATGGCCGGGAAATTACGCCCCACCCCAGTAGCATTATGGAAGCCATGATGCACGCCTTAGAACTCCAATCGGCGGCAGATGTTTTTGAAACCCTTGAAAACTGGGACTCAAAAGCTGTCGTCTTCATTGATACTTACGAAAAATTAACGCCGATTGACGAATGGATGCGGCAAGATTTTTTGCCACAATTGCCTGCCCATGTGTTTACCGTTATCAGCAGTAGGAATCCGCCCGCTCAACATTGGCTAGCCGACCCAGGTTGGAAAGCCCTTTTACGCGTGTTGCAATTGCGCAACCTCTCGCCTGATGAAAGCATCGAATTTTTAACCAAAAAACGCGTACCGGAAAGTGATCACCGAGCCGCCTTGGACTTCACCCATGGGCACCCGCTGGCGCTATCCCTGGTAGCTGAAATCTATGCTTACGATGGCGATCAACGGTTTGACCCTGCCACCTCGCCTGATATTGTACGTTCTTTATTGGATCTTTTTTTGGAACAAGTGCCCGGCCCCGCTCACCGCGCCGCCTTGGAAATCTGTGTTTTGGCGCTCAATACCACCGAACCCCTGCTCAAGGAAGCCATGGAACTGATGGATGCCATGCCGCTTTTTGATTGGTTGCGGCAATTATCGTTTATTGAAAGCAATAAACTGGGGCTTTACCCGCACGACCTCGTGCGCGAGGCAGTAACCGCAGATATCCGCTGGCGCAACCCCGAATGGTACGCTGAATTACACGAGCGAATTCGCAATTTTTACATCAAACGCATTCGTGAAACAACTGGAGAGGCTCAACGGCGGTACCTGCTGGAGTTGATTTATCTACACCGACTCGGCGCGTTGGTAAAACAGTTTTTTGAATGGCAGGAAAATGCTTCCAATTGGATTGATAATGTTCAATCCTCTGATCTGCTTGTATTGGAAAAAATGGTGGAGCGACATGAAGGCAGTGCCAGTGCCGCCATTTTTAAATATTGGGCTACTCATCCAGCTGCTCAAATCTGGGTTTGGCGTGATTCCTTCAGGGTTCCCATCGCTTTTGTACTTAAGCTGGATGCTCAAAATCTGGATGTGGCTGCGGTGGCGCCTGATCCTGCGTTACTCAAAGTGCTGCAGTATCGCGATCAGCAATTGCATTTGCGCAGTGGGGAACAAGTAGCTTTGTTTCGTTTTTGGATGGCCGAGGATACCTATCAGTCGGTTTCCAATCTTCAGAGCAGCATTTTTTTATCCATTGTACAATACTATTTTACCCCGGGTTTGGCGGTGAGCATGCTCAATTGTGCCTTGCCTGAATTTTGGCAACAAGTACTCAACTACGCTGATCTCCAGCAAATACCGGAATTGGATTTTTCAAGTGACGAGGTAGCCTTTGGTTGGTATGCTCATGATTGGCGCAAACGTCCGCCTTTTGACTGGCTTGAGCTGCTGGGCAAACGCGAAATTGGCGATCCCACTAGCCAGGATGCGATGGCCAACAAAAATTCGTTGGAAGTAATGATTTTGAGTGAAGCGGAGTTTGCTGAGTCAGTTGAACTGGCCCTCAAAAACTACCACCAACGCGATTTTTTGCTAGACAATCCCTTGATTCGTTCGCGGTTGGTGCTCAAAGAAACGGGGGCAGATGCGGATGTTGCTGCGCGCATTGCCGTTTTGAAAAAACAACTGGAGGTAGTTTTGCAATCCATCGAAGCTTCCCCTACCGACAATAAATACTACCGGGTGTTGTACCGTACTTTTTTCAATCCGGTGGGGAGTCAAGAAAAAACGGCCGATTTTCTCAATATGTCATTCAGTACTTACCGACGGTATTTAAAAACCGGAGCAGAAAGAATAACCGCCCTGCTTTGGAGGTTAGAGCTAGAGTAATTTTTTGAACAAAAAATGAGCAGGGTTTTGAACAATAGGAAAACTTATTTTTGCTATTAATTTAAGGGATACCACTAAAAGACATTATTATCACATCACTTTATTTAGTAGACGACATGAGCAACATGGAGGACGGCGGATTTGCCAGGGCGCTTTTTGAAGCCTGGAATGGTCGGGACACGGCCAAAATACTAAGTTTTTACTCGGAGGAATACGTTGGGGAAGAGAGTTCTTCTCCTGGCGAGGTATATGGTCATGAAGCCGTTCGGCAATTGACCGACCGTTTTTTTGCTGCTTTCCCCGATTTGGAAATCAAGTTGGTGGATGAAGTATCGAACGCGGAGCGCCTGGCAGTGTATTGGCGCGCGGATGGTCATCACCGCGGTCAGATTCTGAATATACCGCCTACCGGCAAGCCAGTGGTGGTAAAAGGCATTTCTTTTCTGTGGGTGGAAAACGGCAAAATTGTACGTGCCCAGCACATGTGGGATCTGGCGGGTATGTTGCGGCATATGGGGTTGTTGCCGAAATTGACGTAAAGGGGGGATGAATTTGGAGGGGATTCAAATTCACCTTTTCATTGGATTATCTGAGGGCTCTTTCAAATTGCCAAATAAGCAGTAAGCAATACTGATTGAAATAAAACCCGCCTTTTGAACGGGTGCTTTTAAAGGCGGGTTTTCTCATTTTCAATTTGATTTGCATTTTGTATCAAATATGTCTGCCCACTATCCTTTGCCAACTTGATATAATTATTTAATAGCTTTGAATTAATCATGTTTAAAGAATGGAGGACAGCTATTTTTTGATACACTTCCATATCGGCATATTTGTTCCTCTTCCAAAATTTCTCAGCATAATACTCAACGTTGTCAGACTTCAGTTTTGCTAATTCCATCAATGAACGTCTGTTTACATATTCTTCTTCATCGTTGACGAATTTTTCTAGAAGAGATAAAGCTTTTTCTTTGTCTATCAATTTGTATAGTTGAATAGCCAACTGCCATTTATCATCCCTATGTCCATTTTTAATTGAATGCTCTGATAAAACTATTAAGAATTGTTCGTCTAAAAGGCTTGACAGATTTTCCATTTCGTTGTCCCTCGCTATAATGTATAGAAGTCTGTCTTTTTCAATTGAAGTCAATTTATTGGGATTGGTCACGTTTAAGAATTCTTCAAATGACTTGTAAATTACTTGCCAATGGTCATAATTACATTCCCATTCGCCACCAATGTCATCTTGAGGGATGTCAAACTGAGATTGAGCCCATAAGTCAAATTTGTCTATTTCTGCAAAGAGTTGATGTGTCATGCGGTCTGCGGAAATTTTTTTGTAACGTTTTGTGGGTTAAAGAGGTTGGCGATTTCGGAGACGAAAACTGTCTGCCTGCATTGAACTTGATACGAAGCACAAAGTTTATATAACCACTGAACCGCCAATTTCTTGTAGGTGCTATTAGGCCGTGGTGTTCTTCCTTCATTCGTCTGCGTTATTATTGTCAATGTGTTGCTGTCCAAATAAATACCACACTTAAATAAGCCCAAAGTAGTGAAAATAAAATGTGGACTGTCGTTTCAAAAGTTTTTCCTTTCCATAATTGTGTCGAGTAGCCAAAGAATTGAATGAAAAGTCTTGTAACCCAAAAAATCCCAAGTCCGACTGAAATCGTCTTGCCGAGTTTTGTTTCTATAAGTTCTTTTGTGGAAATTAAACATAGCAAACCCATCATAAAAACTACCAAGGCGATAAAAAACGTGTGAACTATCATCATTTGTCGGTTGATTAAACTCAATGATTTCAATTCTTCTTTCCAATTGAAGTATTTTGGAAAAATAATGTGAACCAAAGCCAAAGTTATCAGCAAAACTCCGATAATTTTAAAGTGTATCTCCATTATTGTCTAAAATAAATGTTGTAATAAATGGTGTCGTTTTAATTTCGCTTTTAACTGTCAGTTTGCTTTGGCTAAAAGTGTTTAACCAAGTTTTCTTTGAATGAAAGTGAAAAAAGCCTACAGTGTAAGCCATGAAATTATTAAAGTCCCTTAGGTGTTCTGTTACATAAATTTGACCTGTTGGTTTTGTAACTCTTTGTAGCTCTTTGAAAAATTGAACTCTTTCGATTGTATCTCTGATTTCGTGTACAGAAAGAATTGCCAAAGAGTTGTCAAATGAGTTGTCTTGAAAAGGAAGTTTTTCAGTTGAAACTTGAATTGTGCTTGCTATTGGCGGATATACTTTTCTTGCTCGTTTGATTGAGATTTCGGTGTGTTTATTTGGATTGTAAAAATCACAAATAGTCAATTCCGTATTTGGAAATCTACTTTTGATTATTTCACTTGTTTCGTCAAAACCGGCATTGATATTGAGAACGTTTTTGAAGTTGGTATTTGGCAACCAATTTAATTGATAAAGATTAGAAATGTCATAAACATAAAAGGATATAATTAATGAAACGGATATTGTCAGCAATGCTAAAATGGAAAAACAAAATGCAATTGGCTGTATTTGTTCAGGCAAAGTATTTTTTAAAAAAAAAAGAGAAACAAGAGTAATAACTGCAATTAAATAAAAATGCCAGTTAAACCGAATGATATTTAATACTCCTTGAAAGGGCTTTCGTTTTAATTCCATTTTTCTATTCTCCCTTTTTTCCAATAGTATGGAATGTTTTTAATTTCAAATGCGTTTGCCAAAACTATATTTTGAAAGTTCATAGAGTTGATAAAATCAAAGTAATAACTTTTCAGTTTTACGGGCTCTGGTCGCCAATTTTGGCGAACGCCTTCAATGATTAATACTGTATTATCTTCTTCGTTGAATGTAAACGTGTATGGCAATGGACCTGCAAACCTCCTTGCATCTTTCCAATCTGTAAAAGGCGAGCCATTAGGAATCTTGATTTCATCTTCTGTATGCTCAATTACCAATGCAAAATTTGATTTATTTGAACTGATTGTTTTTAAGTTTCCTTCTCTATTTTCTGAAATATCTGTTGTAGTATAATTGTAGTGAGTAAATACATTACCTAATATCTCCATTTTCTTTTTATCTGTTTCAGATTTGATGATGTATAATCCCCTTAAACGTTTGCCAGCATTGTTTTTATAGCGAACAAAAATTCTATAGCCAATTAGAAAAAAGTCATTACCCATAAACTTTGGAAATCCTTTGGGTCGCAAATTCTTTGTCTGAACCATTGCAACAGCTATAAATGCCCACTTTTCTTGAAACGTATCGAGTTCTAAGCACTCGGGAATAAATTTTTGAAGCTGGTCTTTCGAAACAGCAAAAGTCAGAACTATTGAACTGTCAAAGTATGCTTCAACTGCAAATGGGTGATTTTTTAGAAACTTCATTTTTCTGTTTGCAGGTTTATTTTCTTGTTCAATACAAATTCGGTGTAATAAATAAGCACAATGAACAGCAAGGCAAACACTGAATTAAACTTGCCCCAAAGTAAAAGGTCTGGAGCTAAAAAAAACTCCAAAATGTTCATTATCGCCACAATTGTCATTTGTGTAATAGCATTGAATTTGGATTTAAACCTTGTCAGAACCCAAATAGCCATTATAATTTCAGAAAGTCCTATGAGAATTGTCAAGGGTTTTGAAAAGCCTTCACCTAAAATCCGGGCAACAATTTGTTCGTGTCTTGGAACAAGGTTTAGCACTTTACATAGAAGCCCATTTGCGAGCCAAACTATCGCAATGAAAATGGTCAATATTCTATGTATGTTTCTGTCTTTCAATGTTTTTACTGTCGTTTTGTTATATTTACTACCAAACACAAAGCCCAATATCCGAATACTTAGCCGCCAAGCTTTCGCATACCGGGCAGTTGAAAGAAGCCGCTGGTTATGCACGAGCTTATGAGCAATGAATAAATCCAGTTGCTTCTGAATTGGAGCAGCCAACTGTACTACACCAATGGTGACTCTAATGATGAGCCAAGATAAACACCTCAGGCTACAAATTCAAAGGTGTTTTTTTGGTATGGTCAAAAAAGTATCAGCTTCACTGCTTAGTCAATAGCAGGAAAAACCATCAAGGAGTACAAATAGCAAGAACAACCACGGCTTTAGGCAGTGGCTTCATTGGGGAATCACCTATAGAGCAACTTTTGACTTTAATACAGCGCTCAATGTTCGTCTTTTCCGACTCATCTTGACAGATTTGGGTTGTGAATTTTAGGCTTCCAATTTCATTAGTCTACCTGTTCAGTTTTTGGGACATACTTCAGTGTCCAAATCCGATCATTCCTACGAAAAACCAAAATTGCATTCGAGCAGAAGGGATGAACGCGCTGTGTTTTTTCATCCTTCACTTCGAAGAAATTTCTCGGCTTGTTCTCCTATTTCACCGTCTGGGATAATTAGACCACTTCATACCATCAAGGTTGTATTTTGCAACCCCAAATTTATAAATAAGCTCTCTTATACTGAAAAGGAACGGGTAGTTCTGCACCCAATTCTTTAGCAGCTTGTGTTGCAAAATATGGGTTTCGTAAAAATTCCCTTGCAATAACTATCAAGTCTGCCTGATTATTGGTAATAATATCATTTGCCTGCTGAGGAGTGGTAATAGCACCAACAGCGCCTGTAATAATTCCTGTTTCCTGTTTTATTTTTTCGGCAAAAGGAACTTGGTAAGCCGGATATACTTTTGATTTGTCAAGAAACACAAAGCCACCTGCTGAAGCTGTAATTACATCCACACCTGCCTGCTTCAGCAACCTTGATAATTTTACACTATCGTCCAAAGTCCATGCATTTGCATCTTTTATATAGTCAACGGCGGAAATCCGAATCATCAATGGCATACTTGTCGGGATATGTTGTTTTAGCAAAGCAACTGTTTCCAATAAAAACCGTACTCGGTTTTCAAAACTTCCACCATATTCATCTGTTCGGTGGTTAATGATAGAGGAATAAAACTGGTGAAACAAATAACCATGTGCTGCATGAATTTCAATGGCATCAAAACCGGCTACAACTGCTCTCTTTGCTGCTGAAATATATTGCTGCTGAATTACCTTTATTTCTTCAACATCAAGTGCAACAGGTACACTCATACCAGGGAATGGTGCAATAGCTGATGAGCTTTTTGTTTGCCAGCCACCTTCTTCAGGCGATAAATATTTCAACCCTTCATTTGGATGTGAGCGGCTGCCTTTGCTACCAAAATGCCCTAACTGAACAGCAATTTTTGCTCCCTGTTGCTGAACAAAATTTATAATTGGCTTCCAGGCATCTCTTTGCTCATCATTATACAAACCTGCATCATACAATGTACTTCTTCCTTCGGGTGATACAGCGGTACTTTCTGTGGTGATTAAACCGGCACCACCCACTGCACGGCTGCCGAGATGCACCAGATGCCAGTCGGTTACCTTTCCATTTACTGAACTGTACTGCTGCATCGGAGAAACAACAATGCGGTTCTTTAATGTCATTTCTTTTATTGCAATTGCTGAAAATAAATGTGCGTTGTTCATGTTGTTAATTTTTTGTTTGATTCCATTTTATAAAACCCCTTGTATTGGTAATAAGGAATATGCAGTTGCCAATAATTATAGCATAACTATGCAGTAAAGCAATACCTAATGCTATCCAGGCTATATTGGCAATCATAAATGATACAAACCCCCATTTTACTTTATTACCCAACAACAGCATAGCAATTACACTCATTATCATTGCCAGCCAGTCGAGGCCGTAGTACTTGAATAGTTCTGTCATTTTTGAACGTATTTAAAATTTATTATTAAGCGCTTGTTCAGGTTTCTGCTTTGAGCTGCAAATGGCCAAAATTCAACTCAACTTCGTTACAAAAATGCTCATGTGGCGCTGACCTGTCCTCGACAAAGTCGGGATCTACTCCACTTTTTGCGCCTCATTGATGCGAATTTTAGCTCACTACGCCATCGAACCAGAATCCTGAACAAGCTCTAAAATGCTTTCACCGTCATGCCGCCATCTACCGCAATATTTTGCCCGGTGATGTAGGATGATTTATCCATTGCCAGAAATGCTATCACACTTGCCATTTCAGCTGCCTCTGCCGCTCTGCCGAGTGGTGTGCGGCGCAATACCTTTTCCATTAGCTCAGGATTATCAAATAATGTTGCAGTTAATGGTGTACGGGTAAACCAGGGAGAAACTGTATTAACCCGTATGCCATGCTTTGCCCACTCATTTGCAAGGCCTTTGGTTAATTGTATCTCGGCGGCCTTTGTCATCCCATACGGTATGCCCGTCTCCGCATCCAGCATGCCTGCAATTGATGCCACATTAATAATAGAAGCATTGCCGGATTTTTGCAATAATGGAAAAAACATTTGTGTTACTTCAATGGTACTGTAAATGTTTACGTTAAATACCCCTTGATACTCTTCTGTTGTATAATCATTAAACTGCTTCCTGATATTGGTGCCAACATTATTTACCAATACATCAATGGCATCCCATTTCTCCATTACAGTTTCCAGTAATTTTTTCCGGCCTTCAACGGTGCTTGTATCAGCAGCTACTCCGTAAGCCTCTAATCCTTCTTTATTCCATTTACTTATGCTTGCATTTACTTCCTCTTCATTTCTTGCAACGATTATTACTGCTGCACCCAGAGAAAGAAATTCTGCTGCGGTTGCATAACCTATGCCTTTAGTACTGCCGGTTATAACTGCTTTTTTATTTTTTAAATTCCAAACTTTCATTTCTTTTATTTTAAAAAATTGAAGGGCAGGATATTTACCTGCCCCTTTTCAAGTATTTATTTCAATAATTTTGCTAATGGAACACCCACTACTTTAAAAGGAAGAATAGGTGGTGTATTTAATTTACCATCCTTATCATCAATGATATGGTTCAACTGGCTGTTTACAGTGTATAATTTACCATTGCGAATAGCTGAAGCTGTAGGGCGGTCATACGCTGATTGAAATTTATCCCTGATGGTTAAAGCCGCCTCAGAATAATCTTTATTGAATTTTGCAGAAAAGATAGCACCGGCGCTGGAGTACACATTTACCATCATCAGTTGACCATTATAGAAGAACATTCCATCCGAACCGGAGAAAGATTTAGTAGCTTCATCATCTTTCAGTTTTATTGGGATTACTTCTTTTGTTGCAATATTTACCTTTACCAAAGTTCCACCACCTTTAATAGTCCTGTTCATTACAGAAGCTATTAAATATTTGTTATCTGGGGTAATGGTTAATCCGTTTAAACCAAAAGGCTGGTCGGGTGAAGGGTTTTTTAATAAATTATCGGCAACAAATACAGTTGCATCGGTTGACTCAAATGAAGTAGTATAAAGATTTGGCCCAAATGTATTGGAAACATAAGCGTTGCCGCTTACATCAAGAATTACTTCGTTAAAGAATGCTCCTTCAATAAATTTTTCAGGAATTGTTTTCAGAAGTTTGCCTGTTGTGTAATCAAACACTTTAAACTGGCTGCCGGGGTTACCACTTGCTGTCTTAAAATTAAAGTTGGCCACCCATAGCCTGTTGTTCTTTTTATCCAATGCAAAACCAACAGCTATAACCATTCCGTTTTCGCCTGGTTTGCTAAAGTAAGAGACATTGTTTTTGCTGTCAATTTTTTGGATAGAACCATCACCAAAGCCGCCTACCAATAAATCATTACTTGGTAAATTGATGATGCCTTCAGGAAAAACTTGATTGCCTTGTAGTGCAATAGCTTCAGTTTTGTTTGTATTGTTTGATTGGCTGTAAACTCCGTTTACACTCAATAAAAACAACAATAAACCTGCGATAGTATATAAAGACTTCATTGTATGATTTTTTTGTTGAAAGTTAAGAATATAGAAGGAAGGGAGTTTATCTGCTCCCTTACAGTGTGTTTGATTAAGCAATTTCGTCTGCTAATGGAAAATCAATTTCAAAACCAGTAAGGTTGTGGATGTAGTTGCTGATGATTTTATCACCAATAATAATTACGGCATCAATCAAATTGGCTTCAGTGTACCCGACTGCAAAAAATGCTTCTTTTACATCAATGCTTGCATGGCCTCTGTTTTCAGTAACTGATGCTGTAAATTTTGCCAATGCATCCAATTTGCTGTCGAATGATGCTGAACCCTGACGCAATTCAATTACCTGTTCGTCGGTAAAACCATTCATTTTACCCAATACAGTGTGGGCACTCTGGCAATAGCGGCAGCCATTAATTTGACTGACTACCAGGTTAATTACTTCCCTTTCTTTTGCTTTTAAACTGCTCTTGCGGTTTTGCAGAGTAAGGTAGTCGCCCAATGCTGTTTCGCTTTTGGCGAAATAGGCATACAGGTTTGGAACAAAACCTAGGCCTTTTTTGAGGTTATCAAAAATGCCTTTATTGCTTTCCGATACTTCTTCTCTGGTAGGAACTGTAAAAGTTCTGGTTGACGTTGTGGTCATTTTGCTTTGTATTTTTTGTTGTTCAGCGTGTCGTTATTGACAATACAAAGATGGCCCCAACAGGGGGCCTTTTACAACCAACTGGATTAGGAAATATGGAGAAACTACATGAAGAAGTAAAGTGAAACTAGATTAACTTTTTTTGGAAACCCTTATGTTTCGGAGCTTTGAGAGGTATTGCGTGGTCATACCCAGGAAGGAAGCAATGACATATTGAGGAAATCGATTGGCGATTTGTGGGTAATTGTCTTCAAATTCTCTAAACCGTTCTTCGGCAGTTTTGGTAAGGTTGCTAATGATTCTCCGCTGCATACCGGCAAATGAACGCTCAGCCGTAATCCTGAAAAATGTTTCATACTTATGGTTCATGCTTTTTAGTTTTTGCTCACTAGCAAAATCCAGCTGCAATATAAAGCTGTCTTCCAAAGCCATTACAAACATAGTGGCCGGTTGCTGAAAAATATAACTGTTGTAATCAGAAATCCACCAGTCTTCTACAGCAAGTTGAATGATATGGTCCTGCCCTTCATCGGCCACCACATAACCCATAAAAGCGCCCTGTAAAACATAGGTGCGGTATTTGGCAACAAAGTCTGGCTGAATGATAAACTGGCGTTTTTTTACTTTGGTGAGTTTAAAACAGGCGATAAACTCCTGTGCCTCTTCTTCTGAAAGGGAGACTTTTTCTTGTATGTGGTCAATTAATGGTTGAAAGTCTGCTGTAATATTCATTTGTTTTAATTGATTAACTTATTTGAAGACCGTTTCGCAATTGGCTAAGAGTGTGTTTGGGTTTTTAGTTCGCAAGCGTGGTGAGACAAAATTTGCACCAACGAAGCGCTAAAAACGTGGTACCTTTCCGATCATATCGAAAAGAGTGTTTTCCCGATTCCCTCGGGAAAACAGAACAGCGCTAAATGAGTATTTTCGCAACGAAGTTAGGGTGAATTTTGGCCATTTGCAGCACGAATAAAAAATCCAAACACTCTTATGAAGCCCATAACTCGATCATTTTCAAGAAAAACCAAAATCGCATTCTAGTAGGAGGGATGAACGCGCTGTGTTTCCTTATCCTGCACTTCGAAGAAATTTCTCAGATTGACTCCTTTTTCACTGTCAGGAATAAGTAGACCACCTCAAAATACCATTTTTTTGCCGGCAAGTACGCTGATCTTTGAAAAACAGGCTGATAACTAGCCAAAGTACGCCATACTAAACCACTTGAAAATCCCATAAGAAATAGGTAATCGCTACCAAAGTTTCCGTTCAACAGGGCCTTAATTCTTGACATTGCATGCCGAACGAAGGCAGTGTTGTTGGTGGCTACTCATTTCGTCTTGCGAATTAATGTTGGAAATCCCATTATTGCTTAGTCGGCACAAAACAAGGCATTGAATCCTCCCAAATACTGTCGGTCAATGGTCGTTTTCCGGTGCCATCGGCATTCATAATAAAAATCACACCATAAGGCTGAAAAGTATTGTCGCTCAAAGCAGCTTCTTCCTTAAAACCATAATCGCCACAACTCCACAAAATTTCTTTACCATCTGCCTTCCATACAGCATGGGCATCATTGGCGGGAAAAGTGGTCAATTGCTTTAAATCTGTGCCATCCGGTTTGATGGTGAAAATATCGAAATTATTATTACCATGTTTTCGAGTAAACAATATTTTTGTTCCATCGGGCGACCAAAAGGGCACGTTGTCATAGTCGTTAGTTAATTCTTTGACCGACTTATCTTCAAGATTCATAATGCGTAGCCCTACTGCATCTTTACTCCAAATACGATATACAATATGCTTGCCATCAGGCGAATAACTTGGAAAACCAGCATTTGGCGTACCTGTTGTAAGGTCTTCTACACCGGTTCCATCTTTATTTACCATTACTAATTTTGCTGACCGAGTTGCTCTTCCTTGGAAAAATCCACCATAGCCAAACACTACTTTTTGACCATCGGGCGACCAAACTGGGGAAAAAGCTTCACCCTGGGTTGCGTTGAAAATTCTTTTCCTATTGCTGCCATCAGCATCCATGTAGGCGATTGAAGAATTGTCGTCTTTTTCGGTTAAAAGTAATTTCCCTTCTTTTGAAAAACTTGGAAATACATCGGTATAGCGATATTCAAGATCCTTATCCCAGCTGTATAATAACTCGTTTTGTTGGCGAGGTTTCCAATTTTGCTTTTCATATACCATGATTTTGCCATCGGGCGACCAGGATGGCGAACGTAGATTTTTTTTAATCGAAAGCCCATCCGTATAGCCAATGCCTTCATTTGCCCCTCCTTTAATTAAATACCCAATCTCATTTCCAACAAAATGGGGCAATAATTTTAAGCCCGGTCCGGTTGTTTTTACAGTTTTAGTATTGGTTGCCAAATCGAAGGTTACAATTTGAGAAATGGCTTTATTGGCTCCAAATGAAGTTCGGGCATTCCAAGTGTCTTCTGGGTTCATTTCATAAAATACCAACATTTTACCATCTGCCGACCATTCTGGCGAACCAGAACAAAGTCCATCTGCCGAAATTGTCTTTAATCCTGTCCCATCGGGTTTAATAACATAGATTTTCAAGGCTTGTACGTGTTCCCAACCCTTACCCTGGGTATGACCCACCCACTCGGTATTTCTGTCAGAAGCAAATGCAATCCACTGACCATCAGGCGACCAGGCAGGTCGAAAAAAGCCATTCGGTTTCATTGGGTCGCCAGTAATACCTTTTTTGCCAGTAAGATTCGTCAACTTTTTACTTTGAATATCCATCAACCAGATATTAGTTGTTTTCGTATCTCTTGAAGACACAAAAGCCAATGTTTTGCCATCAGGAGATAATGTGGCTTGGTCGTCAAAAGCAGGATTATCAACTAATTGTTCCAAAACTGTTCCATCGGTGCGAACTCTATAAATATCTGATTGACCCGAGCCGTTTCGTTCAGAAGTAAAAACTATCCATTTGCCATCAGGAGAAAACGAAGCGTGATAATCAAAACCCGATTTTTCAAATAATTTATGCTCATTGGTGCCATCGGTATTGGCAATGAAAAGTTCGGAAACAGAAGGCCCGATTCGATTCATCAGCATTATTTTTTTTGCTTCTTTTTTCTCAGTGGCTACCTTTTTTGTATCAATATTGGCACTTGAAGCATTTTTTACGGAACTGCAACTGAATGCCAATCCTGTAAGTAGTAAAATGATTTGGATGAAAAGTGATTTTTTCATAACCGAACTTTGTTTTGTGAGCAACAAAGTTCGGTTATCAATTCTACAAAAACATTGCTCTATGGCAACGTTTTAAAACAAAGCGGGCTTTTCTACATGGGAAGCCTGCTTTGTTTTAAAGTTCTGATTTTAACCTACTTAAAGTATAAGGCGTAACCCCCAAATAAGAGGCAATAACTTTGTTTGAAAGCCTTGACAATATTTTGGGTTGATAGGTCATGAGCCATTTCAGTTGTTGCAATGCACGTTGCCCTTGCAAACCGTAAATCCTTTCTTGAGAGGTTAAATAAGCCATTTCCAAAATATCTCGATAAATAAAGTTGATTTGAGGCACCGTATCCACTAAATAAAAAAAATCTTGTCGCGAAATCACTAAAAGTTCTGTTTTCTCAATGGCTTGAATGTATTCGGAAGAAGGATTCTGGGTAATTAAGCTACTCAAAGCCGTTCCAAATTTACTTTCAAAGGCAAAATACCTAATCAATTCCTTGCCTTCATCATTTACTAAATAGAATTTTAGACAACCTGTATTGACAAATATATTATATCGGCAAACCTCACCTTCTCTTAAAATATATTCATTTTTCTTTACCATTTTTGGCTTAAAATAATGGCAAAATTCAGAAAAAGTCTTTTCATCAATTTCTGTTTTGTTTTGGATATATTTGAAAAGAAGTTCGTACATCGGTAATGTTTAGAATTGTTCTGCTGTTTTTTGGGTAGTCACAATACTAGAGCTTGTTCAGAATTCTGGTTCGATAGCGAAAATGAGCTAAAATCCGCACCAATGAGGCGCGAAAAGCGGAGTGTAGCAGCGCTACATGAGCATTTTCGCAACGAAATTGGGGTGGATTTTAGCCATTTGTAGCTCGAACCAGAATCCTGAACAAGCTCTAAGCGTTATATCCGAAGGCTTTGCTGCCAAGCTCGGATATAACGCTGTTCGACGAAGCCGCCGGGTATACATGATCTTATGGGCAGTGAATAAATCCAGTGGCACCAGTATTGAAGCAGCCAACTGACTACACCTAAATGGCGGCTCCAATGACAAGCTAAGATATACACCTCAGACTACAAATTCAAGGGTGTTTTTTTGGGGATGGTCAAAAAAATATCAGCTTCTGCCAATTTGCAGGACTGATATCCAGCCAAAGTGCGCCACATCAAACCGCTAGAAAATCCCACAATAGATAGGTAATCCTCTCCAAGCCCAGCTACCAAAGTTCCATTAAACACAGCCCTCATTCTTGGCGATACATGCTGAACGAAGGCTGTGTTGTTAGCGGCTACCGCTTTTAGTCGGATTGTAATGATGCACAGATTCACCTACAATTTTCCAAGCGCCATTTATTTTTTCTAAAATACGCATTTCAAAAGAATATGATTTTGTTCCGTCTGTTGCGGTTGTTTCTTGGTCATGTGTTGACCAAGCATTGTTTCCGCTTACATTAATTTTATAGTTTGTATTTACAGAAACACTTTTATCACCCATGATGTCAGGAGTCGGGTTAATTAGTGTCTGTCCATTTAGTCAAGAAAAGAATCGCAAGCTTACCAAATAC
>JBBANM010000019.1:69984-84813 GCA_040401995.1 Saprospiraceae bacterium | reverse complement strand
GCTCTCTCCGCTTTAGTCGGACTATTAGTAGCAACTTGAAATCATAATTGAGCCAGAGTTTTTTATCTAAAACCTAATTTTCATGCACCGCTCCCGACTCCTCTTCCTCCTTTTTTCCCTTCCACAATTCCTTCTGGCTCAGCATTACATCAACCACGGCCATCCCATCACCGTCATCGCGCATCGGGGCGATCACACGCACGCACCCGAAAACACCATGGCCGCCATTGACAGCGCCATCCGCATTGGCGTAGACTATGTGGAAATTGACCTACGTACCACCAAAGACAGCGTGCTGATCAACCACCACGATGGCAACCTCAAACGCATGACCGGGATGGATGCCGCGATCAAAACCCTGGATTTTGCGCAAATCCAAGCCTTACGGGTGAAAGATAAAGACCATCCGGAATGGGGCGAACATTCGATCCCAACGTTTGAAGCAATCTTGCAACGCTGTAAAGGAAAAGTAGGCATCTACCTCGACTTCAAAGATGCCAGTGTCACGCAGGCCTATCGCATGATCAAAGCGGCAAAAATGCAGCGCTCCATCGTGGTTTATGTCTACGACGATAAAACCTTGGCCGAATGGCAACGTGTAGCGCCCAAAATCCCCACCATGATGAGTTTACCAAAAACAGTGAAAGATGCCGCCACTTTACGCGATTTTTTGAGCAAAAACAGCGTCAATATCCTCGATGGGCCCTACAACGTCTACGACAAAGAAATGATCAAAACGGCGCTGGAATTCAAACGCCAAGTGTGGGCTGATATCCAAAACCCTTTTGAAAGTAAGATGTGGGCCGCCGCGCTGGCTACCGGATTGCAAGGTCTGCAAACCGATCACCCTGGGGATTTGTTGCGTTTTTTGGCTTCTTTAAGTCAGTAGTGCTCCAACTTTTACCGTCACTGCTGATCCTTCGGCCATAAATACCGAAGTGGGTATCGTGTTGTTGAGCATCGCAAATGCTTCACCATAAGCCGCCGCAAAATCGACATCACAATGCCATTTTTTTACCGGGTGAACCTGCCAGCGGGGGTGATCAACTTGGTATTGCATGGTGCGCTGGGCGTCCCACTGCGCATATCCCCAATAATGCTCGGTGATGAACTCTGCTTCACTATTGGGGAGCATATCTTCCGCTGGTCCTGAAGTTTCAACGCCAAAAGTATGGGTGCGCCCTTTTTGTCGCCAGCTATATTGAACCGCTAAACCATCAGCCGTGTCGAGCCATTGATGCGCCATGGGTACTGCCTGGTATCGTTCGCGGTACAGCAGGTTTGCCACCAGTACAATGGCAGGTTTGGGCACCAACTCGCGGATGAAAACTACGCCGCGTTTCCAACCGATTGCTGGATCGTAGTGGCGTACATAGAACCGCAAATTCACTTCCTCAAAATTGATATGGAAGGGAATGGGGAGGCCTTTGATCTTGGTTTTTTGAAACATAAACCCGATCAAACTAGCGTAGCAAACGCCATTCCAGGTGTCTAGTTCCGTATGCGCAGGCAGCCAGGGAGTCAAAATTTGTGGGTCAACGGGGTAGTTGAGCATCACCAAACGGCGCCATTCGGCAGAGAGAAAGGTAGACATGGGCGGTTGTTAGAAAATTGATCCAGTAAAATTGCTGGTTTTGCACAACTTATGCGCTATTGCTTAACCATTTTTTATCTCATTCTGTTTTTAGAGTTTGTTTGGATTTTTAGTTCGCGCTACAAATGGCCAAAATTCACCCCAACTTCGTTACGAAAATACTCATGTAGCGCTGCTACACTCCGTTTTTTGCACCTCGTTGGTGCAAATTTTGACTCATTTTCGCCTGCGAACTAAAAATCCAAACAAACTCTTAGAAAAAAATAAAGACATGCAAAAAATAGGTATCATCGGTTCGGGTCAAGTAGCAAAAGTACTGGCTAATGGCTTCAAAAAACATGGCTACACCGTCATGATGGGTACTCGTGAAGTCAGCAAATTGGCGGATTGGACCGCAGGTGGCGATTTGATAGGCGATATGGCAGCCGCAGCTCAGTTTGGCGAACTCGTAGTTTTGGCGGTTTCGGGAGATGCGGCTGTAGCCGCACTGGATCTAATTGGCATTGATCACTTAGCGGGAAAAACGGTCATCGATGTTTCCAATCCCATTGCCAAACAACCGCCAGTGAATGGGGTTTTGGTTTACTTCACGGGGCCGAATGATTCTTTGCTCGAGCGTTTGCAGACCGCGGCGCCAGAAGCTCATTTTGTTAAAGCATTCAGCTGCGTGGGCAGTGGTTTGATGGTGAATCCGCATTTTGCAGGCGGAAAACCAACGATGTTTATTTGTGGCAATTCTGATGCTGCGAAGGGGGAAGTAGCGACTATCTTAGATCAATTTGGTTGGGAAACTGCCGATATGGGCAAAGTGGAAGGAGCAAGAGCAATCGAACCGCTGGCGCAATTGTGGTGCATCCCAGGCATGTTGAACAACCAATGGATGCATGCTTTTAAGCTATTGAAATAAGATTTTGTAGCTTTGTGCATTCAACAGATGCTCGTCCATGCGACTTAGTCCTCATCATAAACTGCAAATTCTTTTCGTGCTACTGGGTTGGTGGTTGCTGACCTTGTCGGCGCGTTATTGTCATCCCATCAAAAGACCGGCACGGGTAGAACAATACCTGCTTGATAATGGCGATTTTGCCCGCCAAGTATATGACGAAACTGGCGTGCCGCCCGTAATTACGCTTGCTGTAGGCGGATTGGAAAGCGGTTGGGGTTCCAGTGAATTGGCATCCAAGGGGCATAATCATTTTGGCATCAAAGCGCATGGTTCAGAGCCGCGCTATTGTTTAGTTACTACCGAGTATTACGATCGTCAGCGCACCTTTGAAAAAGCTTGTTTTCGGGCGTATGAATCGCCTATCGAAAGTTTCCGGGATTATGCGTTGTTTTTACGCAGTCATCCGCGGTATGCTGGGTTGTTTCGCATTCCGCGCAAGGATTACCGAAGTTGGGCGCGCCATTTGCAAGCTTCGGGCTATGCGACTGATCCGGCGTATGCGGAAAAGATTATTAGGGTGGTGCAGGAATATGAGTTGTATCGATTGTAATGGGGGGAAAGGACAATTTTGCAGCTGGGATTTTTTTAATTCCAACATAAGTTTAGCAACCCATCTTCGATGGAGTGTTTTTAAAATTTAGCCACAAATTGCACAAATTTTCACAAATTATAGCACGAACGCTGTTCGTGAAAGGTGCACAAACGTCAGTTTGTGTCTTAATTTGTGAAAATTTGTGAAATTTGTGGCTGAAAAAAAATTACTCATCGCCAAAGGCGAGTGATTAAACTTGGACCTATGAAAACAAAATATACCATGACAAAACGCTTCTACCCATACCTCCTTCCGCTTTGCCTCCTTACTTTCGCTTGCGGAAAAAAAGACCTATCCATTCCTCCCGGCAAAGTCAAAGCTGTTTTGGAGCAATTTGGCAAAGAAAACCGCGAACACGAAGTCGTTATCCGCACCAGCGAAGGCGATATTTTTTTAACGCTTTTTGACGAAACACCGCTTCACCGCGCCAATTTTATCCGACTCATCAAAAATGGGTATTACAACAACAGCCATTTTTACCGGGTAGTCAGCAGTTTTATGATCCAAGGGGGTAGCATTGAGGGCAACAAACCCAATTATTTGGTGCCCAACGAGATCAAACCCAACCTCTTGCACATGCGCGGCGCACTCGCCATGGCGCGCTATGACGAGAACAACCCTGAACTCAATTCATCGCCTAGCGAGTTTTACATCGTTCAGGGTCGCCGTTTTCTCAATGAAGACTTGGATGATCTAAAGCCAAAATACACGCCTGAGCAATTACCTTTGTTTGCTACCGAAGGCGGTGCACCTAACCTCGACGGCAAGTACACCGTTTTTGGTAAAGTCACCAAAGGCATGGAGGTAGTGGAAAAAATCGCTGCCGGACATACCAATACTGAGGAGACACCTGATTTGAAAATCAAGTTCTCCGTGGAAATAGTCAAGTGAAAAGGCTATAATTCGGCTACATTTTTAATCCAAGGTTGGGCTTGTTCCAACTGAGATGCCAGGCGGAACAAAGAATCCTCCCGCCCCATCGCCGCGGTGAACATCGAACCGACTGGTAGATTGTCCGGCGTCCAATACAAAGGTACCGACATCGAAGGCTGACCCGTCATGTTGGCGATCGGCGTCCAAGGGATGTAGGCAAAGGTTTTTTCGGCCAGCTGATCCAAACTGCTGCGCACCAGTTTTTTTAATTTAAAGGTATTGACAAAATTGATCAGGCGGGTTTCGGCGGCATTTTGCTGCAATTTGCCAATTTGGAAAGGACTCGTACCAGTTACCGGGGTCAATAACACATCGTATTGCTGATGGAATTGCCCCATTCGGCGCGCCAGGTCATTCCAATTGTTTTTGGCCACGGCATATTCCATTCCGCTAAATGCCTTGCCCAATAAACCAACTGCGTAAGTGGCCGGTTCTACATCAGCAGGAGTTACCGGGCGACCTAGGTATTTACTGGCTTCATGCAATGTAGCGGCGGTTTCGCAACCAATCATTACGATGAAGGTTTCGGTCAGGTCCTCGCGCAGGTAGGGTGGCGTTGCTTCTTCTACATGGTGACCCAAATCAGTCAGTAATTTTACGGTATGCTCAACGGCTTTGATGCATTCCGGGTCAACAGCGTGCCCGAGCGTATGTTGGGTGGAAAAAGCGATCCGCAGTTTTCCTGGTTCTTGATGCATTTCATCGAGGTAGGGGCGCAAAGGCGGGCGAGTGAGGTGCAATTCCCCAATACCATCGCCTTGGGTAGCATCCAGCATGGCGGCACTATCGCGAACGGAGCGCGTCACCACATGGTTGACCACTGCGCCGCCCCATACGTCGCCACTTAAAGGGCCAAGTGATACTCGGCCGCGACTAGTTTTTAGACCAAACAAACCACAATTCGAAGCGGGAATACGGATAGACCCCCCGCCATCGCTAGCGGAAGCGATCGGGGTGATGCCCGCTGCGACTGCCGCTGCCGAACCCCCGCTTGATCCGCCTGCTGTACGCTCAAGGTTCCAGGGGTTACGCGTAGCACCGGCAACCCGTGGCTCGGTATAGGGCGTCAAACCAAACTCGGGGGTATTGGTTTTTCCCATAAACAACAAACCGGCCGCACGATACCGCTCAATTTCGTAGCTATCGACGCTGGAAATTTGATTTTGGTAGGCCTTAGAGCCATTGCGTAAAGGGGTGTCTTTGATGGACAAACCTAAGTCTTTGATCAAAAAAGGTACGCCAGCAAAAGGGGCGTGGACGGGATGGTCGTTTAACATGTCTGCCGCCAAATCGTATAGGGGGTGAACGATGGCATTGATTTTTGGATTTACGGCTTCAGCGCGACTGATGGCGATATCCAGTAATTCTTTAGCGGTTACTTGTTGATCGCGAACCAATTGCGCCAGTCCCAGCGCATCATATTGACGGTATTCTTCAAAGGTCATATCCAGAAAGGTTAAGTGGTAGTCCGAATAATGGAATACTTATTTTTGGTTAAGTAAAATAAAAGTAAGTATACTCAAAAAAATAAAAAATTTAATTTTTTTTGAAATAATAGCGACTGCTTTAATTCAAGCCATTGGTTTTTCCGCCGCAGATCTTTTACCTTGCACTTTTTTATCCCAAATACTAAAAAACATGAAAAAGACCGCGTTCTTCTTATTTTCAATGTTCTTTGCACTTGTTGCATTTAGCCAACCGCCACAAGCTTTTAATTACCAAGGTTTGGCACGTAGTAACAATGGCACTCCACTGGCGAGCAAAAAAATTTCCTTGCGGGTCAGTATTCTTGCTGGAAGCGTAACGGGTAAAGCTAGCTACGTAGAAACTCATGATACCCAGACCGATGCTCAGGGGTTGTTCAATATCCAGATTGGTCGGGGTACGAGCGTTTTGAACAAGCTAGATAGCGTCAAATGGGCTACCGCCGATCATTTTTTGCAATTAGAAATGGATCCCTTGGGTGGAAAAAACTTCCAGTTGCTAGGGATTACACAATTGTTGTCGGTTCCTTACGCTTTGTACAGCGGAAATGGCAGCCAATGGAAAAACAATGCTGGCGGAATTAATTATGATGGCAACCTTTCTCTCAATGGCGACGTCATTTTCAAGAATTTTTATCAAGGACTGGTTTTGAAATCTCAAGATGGAAGTTGCTGGCATTTTGGCGTTGATAACATCGGTCGGGTGGAGATGATAAAAATACCTTGTCCAAAATAGTGGGGAATATGAAAAAATGGGGTTTGTTTTTTGGCTGCATCATGTATTTGACCAGCATTTCGGCGCAGCAAGTGGTGTTGTTGAACAATGGTTCTTTTGAACGCGACGGCGCCGCTTTTAATTCCAAGGTGCCCATGGGTTGGGAATTGCTGGCGGGTAGTGAAACACCGCCCGATTTATTGCCTAATGAAGAATCAAGGGTAGAAATTCCAGCGCCCGAAGGGAAATATTACTTAGGTTTATTGGTACGTTCCAATCGCACCACCGAAGCAATTGGTCAACGACTTAACGGAACTTTATACAAGGACACCGTGTATCAATTGCGTTTTATGGCGGCACGCTCGCCACAATACTATGCACAAGAACGGATTTCTCAGCGCGACGTCAATTTTGACATGCCGGTCATCATTCGAGTGTACGGAGGCGCGCAAACGGGCGTAGCACCCGAACTTTTAGCGGAAACACCAGCAATTGGGCATTATGAATTCAAGGATTATTTGGTGAGTTTCAAACCCAAGGCCAATTGTAATTACTTGGTTTTTCAGGCGTACTATGATGCCCGTTTTTCCAAACCTTACAATGGCCATGTTTTGATCGATGATATTTCTGATATCGTGCAAAAATTGGCGATCGATAATTGAAGTTTCTATTGATGAAAGGCAATTACCACGCGTTCTTTTTCCAGTAAATGGATGTTCTCTTGAAGGTGCATGCGGTTTTTAGCGTTGTCAAATTCGTCTTTGAACAGCTCCTTCATGTTTTTGCGTTTGATGGCTTCCAAACAACGCCGAACATCCTCTTCGTTTTCCAAGATCAAGAGGGGAACTTCAGTGGGTTTGCCGTTATCATCTTTAGCCACCATCGTAAAGTAGGAGGTGTTGGTATGGTGAATTTCGCCGGTTTTAACGTTTTCGGATTCAACCCGGATGCCAACCACCAGCGACGAACGACCCACATGATTGACCGAGGCATGCAAAGAAACCAATTCGCCAACATTGACCGGTTCGCGAAAATTGACGCCATCAACTGAAACGGTAACCACGTATGCGCCAGCGTGTTTGGCCGCACAGGCATAGGCAACTTTGTCCATCAAGGATAAAATAATGCCCCCGTGGATTTTGCCGCCAAAATTGGCATAGGCCGGAATCATCAATTCGGTAATGGTGGTACGGGAAACGGAAACAGTTTTGGAAATCGGCATGACGGTATTTTGTGGTTGTTGCCTCAAAATTAGGCCATTTCAGAAAGAATTTATGCACCCAAACTAAAGTTGAACACAAATAACATGTACGATTGGATTTTTTTTGATGCCGACGACACACTTTTTGATTTCAAAATTGCCGCTCGCCAAGCTTTTGGCATCATGATGGGCGAAGTAGGGTTGTCAACCGATCCCGCCCTTTTTGAAGTCTATGAAACCTGCAATTCGGCCACTTGGCGCGATTATGAGGAGGGAAAAATTGACGCCAAAACCTTGCGTACCCGCCGTTTTGAGCGTTTTTTGAAAGCCATTGAAAAAGTTGGTGCAGCGAATCCTGCCGAGATGAACCGGTTGCTTTTGGAAAACCTCATCCTGCATACCGAAATGTTGGACGGCGCCTTGGAGCTTTTGGAACATCTTGCGGGTCAGGTGAAAATGGCGATCATTACCAATGGCTTGCGCGAGGTGCAGCGCCCCCGCATACGGCGCTTGGAATTGGATCGCTTCTTTGACGCCATTATGGTTTCTGACGAGATGGGCTATGCCAAACCCCATCCGCGTTTTTTTGAACTGACCATGAAAGAAATAGGCCACCCGCCCAAGGAAAAAATTCTGGTGGTTGGCGATAATATCAATTCGGATATTCGTGGTGCAAAAAACGCGGAACTGGCCTCTTGCTGGTACAACCCACGCGGCATTGAAAACACCACGGGGATTGTACCCGATTATACCATCCAAGACATTCGGCAGGTGAAAGAGCTTATTCTGCGCTAATGGCAACCGGCATGGGCACAAAAAGTGCTTTTTCGCTCAGCGGTATGACTCCTTTTTCACGCGCTACGGCAAAAAGATGGGAGATCGCCTCCCGGCCTTTTTCGCCCAAATCTTGGGTGTATTCATTGACATAAAGACCGATGTGCTGGTACATCACTGCTTCTTCCATTTCTTGGGCGTGCGCTTTTACAAATTCCAGCGAAGACTTTGGGTGCTCAAACGCAAATGCTACGCTACGCGCCATCACGCGGTTCACCTTTTGCTGCACCTCTAAAGGCAATTGTCGGTTGACGACGATCCCGCCCAGAGGTATGGGCAAGCCGGTGCTTTCTTCCCAGAACTCGCCCAAGTCGATCAGTTTTACCAATCCCCGACTCGCATAAGTGAAGCGGTTTTCGTGAATGATCAAACCAGCGTCTACGCGTCCTTCCAAAACCGCATTTTCAATATCTGAAAACAACATTTCGGTTTTGTGCTGGGCAGTAGGGTAGGCTAGACTCAATAAAAAGTTAGCCGTGGTGTATTTTCCAGGGATGGCGATATGGCTTTTTTCAATATTTTCGCTGCTCATGGGCTGGAGGGCAATCAGCAGCGGGCCTACTTTATTGCCAAGGGCGCTACCGGCATCCAACAAGGCAAAATGCTCCACCAAATGGCCATAAGCATGGTAACTCAGCTTAGTAATATCGATGGACTGGCTAAAGGCGCGTTGGTTAAGTTCTTCTACATCCGCCATGATTACGTCGAATTCCAGCCCCTCGGTATCCACTTTTCCGTGGATCATGGCATCAAAAATAAAGGTATCGTTGGGACAGGGTGAAAAGCCAAGGCTTATTTTCATAACTTTGCGGAATGAATGTACAAGTAATCTACGAAGATAATCATCTCATCGCAGTTAACAAAGAAGCGGGGATGCTGGTTCAAAGCGATGACACGGAAGATAAGCCGCTGGAAGAATACGTGAAAGAATACATTAAGGTGCGCTATGGCAAGCCTGGCGATGTGTTTCTAGGGGTGGTACACCGCCTTGACCGGCCAGTAAGCGGTGCGGTTATTTTTGCACGTACCACCAAGGCGTTGGTGCGCATGAACGAGTTGTTTAAGGAGCGGAAAATTGAAAAAAACTATTGGGCGATCACCGCTCGGCGCCCCGATCCGATGCATGGCCACCTAACGCATTATATCGAAAAGGATCCTTCGCGCAATATTTCGCGGGCGGTGGATAAAATGAGCAATCGGGCCAAAGACGCCAAACTATCGGAGCTGGATTATGAGCTGATTGCGCAATTGGAGAACAAATATTTGGTATTGGTAAAACCGATTACGGGCAGGCCGCACCAGATTCGGGTGCAAATGTCGAAAATCAATTGCCCGATCATCGGCGATGTGAAATACGGGTTTCCTACCCCTGCGGAAAACGGCTGTATTTATTTGCATTGCCGGTCGATGTCGTTTATTCATCCGGTGAAAAACGTGCCGGTTACCTTTACTGCTGAGGTGCCTGATGATCGGTTGTGGAATTTGATGGAGCGTACGGAGTAGTGACAAGGATTGAGGGATTTCAGGGTTGGGTTCAATCTAACCCTGAAATACCAATTATCCTGCCCCCAATCCCGTACCAGCGATCCATCCCCCGGTCCATGCAGCTTGGAAGTTGAACCCTCCGGTAATAGCATCAATATTCAATACCTCGCCAGCAAAAAAGAGGCCAGGAAATAATTTTGACTCAAACGTTTTGAAGTTAATTTCTTTTAAATCCACACCGCCAGCCGTTACAAACTCCTCTTTAAAAGTACTTTTACCAGTTGCCACATAACGCCCTTGCGTGAGCTCGGTAGCCAATTGATTGAACTGTTTTTTGCTCAAATCCGCCCAGCGTTTGTCGTCGGGAATTTGCGCGGCTACCACCAAGCGTTTCCACAAACGCGCCGGCAACCCATATTGCGGATGCGCAGCAGCCATCCTTCGCCCTTCCTCGGTTTTGAGTTCTTCCAGCTCTTGCCTTATGTGATCCACGTTGCCCAAAATCCAATTGATGCGCAAGGCAAAGCGGTATTGTTTTTCGGCCAAAATACGGGCGCCCCAAGCGGAAAGCTTTAAAATAGCCGGCCCGCTAAACCCCCAATGCGTGATCAGTAGCGGTCCAATAGCCTTCAGTTTTTCACCCTCTAACTGTACCTCGGCCATTGGAACAGAAATACCCAATAAATCTTTGATGCGCGGATCTTTTATATTGAAGGTAAACAAGGACGGCACCGGCGGAATGACCCTGTGACCCAATTTTTCCAATACTTCCCACATGGCGGTGCTGGACCCACTGGCCATCATCACCCGATCCGCTTGATAACGGCGATCGGCGGTAACGACTGTCCATTGCGATTTTTCAGGAGAAGGGGGGATTAATTGCTCCACCCGTTGACCAGTATGGAGCATGATGCCGGCTTTGTTGGCAGCATGGAGCAAACAATCAATGATGGTTTGCGAGCTATCGGTGACAGGAAACATGCGGCCATCGTCCTCGATCTTGGTTTCCACTCCGCGTTTGGCAAACCAATCGATCGTATCGCCGCAAGCAAATTGATTGAAGGGACCCAGTAGTTCTTTTTCCCCGCGCGGGTAGTGCTTGGCTAACTCCCGGGGTACAAAACAAGCATGCGTAACATTACAACGCCCGCCACCCGAGACTTTGACTTTTCCCAGTACGTCTTTTCCGCGTTCTAAAATGATGACTTCTGCAGTAGGATTGCATTCTGCCGCGCGGATAGCTGAAAAAAAGCCCGCTGCACCGCCGCCAATCACCACTATCTTTAACCCTGCCATGTTTATTTCTTGCCTGATTTTGCTGGTTGCTCTTCCGTTTTTTTCAATAACTGGTAAAAATAGTCATAATTTTTGTCCAAAACGGTATGCACTCTATTGTTCATGTAATTGACGGAAGTATTGGACAAGTACCAACCCAAAGGCGCTTCGACTGAAGTGGCCTTCAACGACAATTCAATCATGTTTTTTAC
Organism: Saprospiraceae bacterium; assembly: GCA_040401995.1. Lineage (GTDB taxonomy): Bacteria > Bacteroidota > Bacteroidia > Chitinophagales > Saprospiraceae > Haliscomenobacter. The sequence goes on along the minus strand of JBBANM010000019.1, from coordinate 73,542 downwards.
CGGAATTTCCCGACTCACGCGTGCGCGCGCATACCCGATGGAGCCGCCAATGGTGCGGTTGATGGTGGCCAAAATGGGTTCATTGAGCTCGGTATAATGCGTGTTGTTGGTGAAATCGCTGTAGTTACTGATGATCAAAAGGTGGGGTTCAAAAAGCTTACCGGTTTTTGATTCGTTGTTGACGGCCTCAATGATTTCCAATATTTCCAAGGCGGTGAGAATCCCTGAGTTGTCAAAATAACCTCCATCCGCAACCGACCCCCAGTTTTTGCCATTGGGTTTTTGAATCAAACCCGAAGGCGTGATGTAAGGAAAACGCGAGCTTAGCGAAATGGCGGTACTCAGCGAAATGGCTTTGCCAATGGTATCACGCAAATCGATCACATCGTCAAAAGCGGTGGGCGATAACTTTAGGTTGCTAAAAATGGCGCGTTTGCCGGTATTGATGACCGTACAATTCAAAAAAAGAGAAGGGATCAGGTAAAGAGAATCTTGACTCCACAAATCGTTCATGCTGATTTTGAGGGAGTGTGCCAGGGTTTTGTCGTGCATGGAGCGGCCAAAGGCATTGTCCCAGGTGCGTTCCAGTGTTCGCGCCCGATCAAATAGCGGCGCCTTAAATGGAATAAAACGCTGCATGAAATCGGGGAAAATTAAGGAAGCAGTCAATGGTGATAGGAAGTCTTTTTTAAGTGCGTTTTGGCTGTATCGGCGTTTGGGAAGTACTCGATTTTCAACCGCTTCAATGCGCCGCAATAAAGTAAACATACCCGAGCCCAGAGCGCCGCCAGATACTGCGCTGATGGCAAAAAAATGATTGGCTAGTTCTGGTAGCGTATCGCATAATGCACCAAGCATAGAACCCGACCAATAAGCTGAACGACTGCCGCCGCCTTCAATGGAAATTACAAAAACGGGATAGGGCTTGGGTTTTATTTTTTTATCCTTAGGAAGTCTTGCTTTTTGCCAAGCGCGATAATGATCCGCGACGTCTACCGTAGGCAACACCGGCGCATCACCGACACTTATCGCGTGATTATTGTTGTAAAAACTGCTGTAAAACAATAGTCCTAGAATAAAATAAATGGCATACCTATTGAAACGGTAATGTACCGCTGCTGCCAAAGCCGCCATCGATACCCAAGCTGCTAATCCAGTGATGACCACAGCCGTAGGACCCATAAATTGGAGAATTTCAATGCCATTCAGCGTCCAGTAAGTAAAAGCCAAAAAAACCGCCGCAAATGCCACGATGAGAAAACTAAACCACCATTGTAAATTGGAACCTAATCGGCGGTCGGTCAAATCGAACTTAATTTTACTTTGCAGTAAAGGCGATCGCCAAGCCCCATAACTATTGCAAAAACTATCCGCACAGGTTAAATTGAAATAGAAAAAAGTCAAAAACAAATTCAATAACAACAGTAACCCAATAAACGCTATGTCCCCTTTATCATGAACTCCATTTGCAGAAATAAAACCCGCGATCAAAATATAAAAAGGCGCGGTACTGAGAATAATGGGGATGTTGTTTTTATAGACATACAAACGCAGCTCTTTGCCTTCGTCGTGGCGAATTTTGGAGCGCTTGATCAATAATCGGGAGTTGATGTACACTTGAAACGACCAGTAAGCCAAGCTAATAAAAATGAACAGTGACTGCGTGAAATTGGAATAAAAATGACTAAGGGATTTCATGGCATGTTGCCCTTGAGGTACTAAAACAAAGGCAAATACACCCATGCCTAATACCAAAAGAATCACGCGCAAAGGCCGCAAAATAGCAGAAACATCCTCGGCATTGATTTTAGGAAACTGCAACAACAAAGAAATGGGAGCAAACGCCAACCACAATACCGGTTTGTAACGCGCCCAAAACTGTTCAATTCGCGTCATGGTGTCTCAATTCTAAACCAATTGATGTTCGAGGCTTAAAACCTTTCCAAATGCCATCCACTGCTTTTTCCTTGAGTTGGAGGTAATCGTTGAGGTCTTGTTTTTTTAAATAAATGCCTAAAAACGCCGTCACAAAATGCTGATTGATGTTGTTGATGCGCCGGGAATCCCATACAGAATCGGCGTAACGTAAGTATTCATCAATGGGCAATCCTGCTGCCAGTGCTTCGGGTGGTGCGGGGTTGGGTGCTACGTTGTGCCGCGCATTTTGATAAGTCAACAAATACCGATTGGCATGCAAGGCGCCGTCGTAGATGGCTTTGGTCCCTTTTTCATAACCAGAAATATCATCTTCACTGCCAGCCACAAAGAAAGTAGGGCGCGTCAATCCTGCCAAACCGGTGGAGTCCCACGTGCCAACGTTCATGCCCCAGGGCGCGAATGCGACAACTGCTTTGATACGCTCGTCTTGGGTTTTGGCGTAGGTTTCAGCACCAGCCGCCCGTTCGGCCAGCGCTTCACAACCACCACTGACGGATTTGAAAAATTGCAACGCTTTGGAGCTAAACCCGGCGCCAGTGGCATTGAGCGCGCCATAACCCCCCATAGAGTAACCGATGAGTCCGGTATTTTTGGCGTCTACCAAACCGGCCAGGAAACTCCCGCTACCCGCCTGACTCAAGCGATCGATCTCATCTAAGACAAACAATTGATCCAAGGGGCGGTGGTAAAGGGTACTCGGAAAACCGGCCGCATCGCGGAAAGTAGATTCGGTATGGTCGATTGAAGCTACAACATAACCCTTAGAAGCTAAATTTTCGGCTAAATAGGTGAGCAAGTACCGAGAACCAGTATAGCCATGCGAAATAATCACCAAAGGGAAAGGCACGCCTTCGGTATTTGGTGCTGCTTTTCTCAAACTACGGCCTTTGAAGGCAAAAGGTTTAATGGGTCTTTTTGGGTCATTAGCATTGCCCATTACCTCTTGGTACAAAACAATTTCATTTTGCAGGAGCTGAATGGTGGCTGGGTACCATACTTCTACCGTCAAAGGTCGATCGTAAGTTGGCGTAACGCCATCTTTATGCTGAAGGATGTTGAGTTGGTTTTTATGTACCAGTTTGATGGTTTGTACGCCCACATTGTAGGTGCCACGTTTGGCCAATTCCGGTGCATCGGGCATTAGATCGCCATAGACAAAGCCATAATCGCTGGATTGGGCGGCAAGCGGGCTTAAACTCAATAAAAGTGAGGAAGCTAGAATCAACGCTTTTTGAATATAATACATAGTTGGGTGTCGAATTTTTTCGGGTGAGGATTGGTAAAGTTATAACATGAAAATTAGCCCTTTTTGAACAGTTTTCAAACTTAGTCAATTTTATTTGACATTGGATGTTATATTTTATGTTATTTAATTTACAAATTATTGATTAATAGAATAATATTTAAATTTTATGAGAATTTTAAACTGTTACGAAAAGAATATGTGTCGAGCCTACGGCTCTCGAATTAAACTTCTGGCATCATTACAAACGGGCTAAAGCCCATTGCTTCAACATGGATCGAGGCTACGCCTCTTTTACAACAGTATGGCATTCAGTAAAATGTATTGTCAATAAGCTCCACCGCGATTTAGGGCACAATGGAAGAGCCATCGGCTCG
>JBBANM010000019.1:0-69884 GCA_040401995.1 Saprospiraceae bacterium | reverse complement strand
GCCATCGGCACGGTACATGTAAATCCAGAATATTGTCAATAAGCTCCACCGCGATTTAGGGCACAATGGAAGAGCCATCGGCTCGATCAAATTTTGTAGCGCCAGATTTCAATCCGGCGAAAAGGGTCAAATTGATTTGGGAGTGCCATCGGCACGGTACATGTAAATCCAGAATATTGTCAATAAGCTCCACCGCGATAGGGCATAATGCAAGAGCCTTCGGCTCGATCAAATTTTGTAGCGCCGGATTTCAATCCGGCGAAAAGGGTCAAATTGATTTGGGAGTGCCTTCGGCACGGTGCATGTAAATCCAGGTTGTAATACAAAGTTAAAATCAATGATAAATTTGTTACACATCCCAGCTATTCTGCTTTAAAATTTTGTTTTTGCGATGTACTTGATGACTTGGAACAGTTGAAGTAAACACCTTTATTTGCACCAACGTGCTAAAACCCATTGCTACAACATGGATCGAGGCTCCGCCTCTTTTACAACTGTAGTCTTCTTTTGAAGGTGATTCCAGATAAATCAGGATAGTTAAATTTAGACCTTTTTTTTCAAAATGGGAGCTATTTAAATTATTATGGTTAAAGATAAAAATTTTGTTGGGCTTCAAATAGGTTGTAGCAAATCCCATTGATTGCCATATAAATCGGCAAAAACGGCCACTTTACCATATGGTTCTTCAACTGGCGTACGGATGATGGTGACCCCATTATCCAATAACCGCTGGTATTCCCTGGAAAAATTATCGGTATACAAAAACAGAAAAACCCGCCCGCCAGTTTGATTGCCGATATGAGCAATCTGCTCTTCGTTCGCAGCTTTGGCGAGTAACAAACGACATTGACCATCGCCTTTGGGCGCAACCACCACCCAGCGTTTTTCAGGCGTAAGCGGGGTATCTTCCAACAGAATAAACCCCAGTTTGTGGGTGTAAAAATCAATGGCTTCGTCGTAATCCGCTACGACTAAAGCGACCAATGCCAGGAAATTGTTCATATTTTTTGAAATGAAAAATATTAAAAAAATGCTGCTACCAGGACGTTACCCTCGTAGCAGCATCTTTCACGAAATAATCAACTAAAGGATTCCGGCCAATTTTGTGCCATCAGCCACTCCTAGTCCGGTACAAGCATCCCAGCCTTTAGCGGCGGTATACCCTTTTTGACCGGCAGTAATGTTATTGCCCGTAGTAATATCGCGGAATGCGGCTGGATTGGCGTAAATTTTTGGATGAATAAACCCAACTCTGCGCGCCAATTTTTGATTGATAACGGCCAACAATCCCGCTATTAACGGCGCAACTGCACTGGTACCACCAATCACAAAGTTTTGTCCATCAACTCGAACATTGTACCCGGTAGCAGGATCTGCTACTGCCGACAAATCGGGTACGCCGCGCCCTACGCGAGGGCCATTCGCTGATTTGGGTACTTGGGCATTGGCCTGGTAGGTAGGCAAATCAAAGACATCGCTGACGCCTCCTCCAGTTGCGCTGCTTACGCTTTCATGCCATACCGTTTCACTACTAATTCCAGTAGCTGTTGCCAGTAATTTGGTGCCGCCGCAAGCCACTACAAACGGGCTGGAAGAAGGGAAATCGACATGCGCCTTGCCATCGCCTACATTATCGTCTGAGCCGGCGTCGCCAGCAGCAGCTAGAATGGTTACCCCCAATGCTGCTGCACTTTCAAATGCCTGGTTGTAAGAATTGAGTGATTGTTTGGTCCATTGCACTTCAGCTGCTCCCCAGCTGATGGAGATTACCGAAGGTTTGTTGGTATTATCGTGTAAAGCTGTGGTGATGGCGTTGAGGAAACCTTGATCGGAATTGGGTGCAAAATACACCACAATCTTAGCTTCTGGAGCAACCGCGCCAGCCACTTCAATATCAAGCATCACTTCGCCATCGGCACTATCTGCTGTGCTGGGGCTATTGGTGGCGCCGTCAACAGATATGGCTTTAATGTTCGGCGTTTTGATGCCTAGACTGGTGAAATAGGTCTTCAAATCCTTGGTGCGGTAACCGCCGCCCAATTCAATGATGGCGATGCACTGTCCTTTACCGGTGAAACCAGTTGGGAAATTGTACAACTTGGCCAATTCATTGGGATTAAAAGAACTACCTGCGGCATGGGGCACAAAAAGCCGGCTTTCAGCATCTTTGTAAATCTGAAAATGCGGGCGAGCCACAGGGCGATCATCCAATCCAAAAACACCTTCTACAATGTTTTCCAATACTTCTGGAATGTTGATTACTCCAGCGCGACCGCGAAATACGGTACCATCCGCTGTTTGGTAATTGGAAAGGTACACACCAAAGGCTTGACTCATGGTTTGTACTGTACCTCTCAAAATTACACTACGGCGGGCAAGACTTACTTTTACAATCGTCAATCCTTGATCGTGGGCGAAGGCTTCTACCAAACGAACATGTGCAGGGTCTGCGCCATACTGGCTGGCATAAACGCCGCGCGGGATGAATTCACTGGTTTCGATGCTTCTACTTACCGCTTCTTCCGCTGATTTTTTACGCACCAAACGAATGGTGACATTTATCAGTTCGTTGGAGTTCAAAGTGCTGAGTTGTTTGGCTTCTGGGGCTCTTTTGTTACTGCTGACCAAAGGAACCAATTTGTCGAACGCTTTTTGTCGGCTGGGGCGCTTAGGTGTGTTTCCGCCTGCCTGATCTTCTGTTGCCATTGAGAAAAATAGTTAATGGGTTAGCTCCCTATGCGTTGGGATGAATCACGCCTCGTCACTCAAGCCGACGAGGTTAGCTTTGGGATGTCTTCTATCCTTCATGACGAGGATTTAAGAAAAAACGCCATGCAATAGGTGCGTTTTTATAAATATTTATTGAAGAAATCAATGGTGCGTTGCCAGGCCAATTTGGCGGCAGCAGCATCATAGCGGGCAGTGGAAGTATCGTTGTGGAATGCGTGATTGACGCTCTCGTAAGTATAAGATTCGTATTTTACGCCAGCAGCTTTCAAGGCCTTTTCATAGACTGCTGCGCCCCCATTGATGCGTTCATCGAGTTGTCCATAATGGGTTTGTACGGCAGCTTTGATCTTGGGTACCAAGGCCTCGTCTGGTTGCCGACCATAAAACGCAACGGCAGCTCTTAAATTGGGTACATTGACTGCTAAATTATTGGCCATAGCGCCACCCCAACAAAAACCAACACAGCCATAGTGTTTGTTGCAATCTTTGCGTGTTTTGAGGTAGTCAAAAACATTGATGAAATTTTGCAAAGTTTCGGCAGGGTTCAGGGTAGTGAATAAGGTGCGGGCCTCATCTTCAGAAGCCGGCGTTCCGCCCAGCGGCGCCAACGCATTGGGGGCAATGGCCAAAAAACCAGCCTGCGCAGCCCGGCGCGTAACGTCTTCAATATGGCCATTCAAGCCCCGATTTTCATGAATCACCACCACGGCAGGTAAACGTTTTTTGGTGTTAGGGCGGGCTACGTAAGCTTTCATTTCCCCTTTTACTGCCGGATAAGTGATGTATTCGGTCAACAGATCTTCGGTGGAAGTCAGGGCTGAGGTAAGGTAATCGGACTCCAATAGCGGTAATACCGACATTGCCATCGCGGCGCTGCCCACGATTTTGGTGAGCTGCTCAAGGAATTCCTTGCGGGAAAGCGGTTTGTGGGTGTATTCGTCGTAAAGGTTGATGATGCGTTGGTCTAACATGGTTGTATGAAGTTTTATTTGTATAATCTCATGAAGTAAAGCCATTAAAGTGCAAGTCGCCTAATGTAATTGAACCCCGCCATTTCTCTCTGCACGCCATATTCCTTGAACCCCAATTGCAGAGCGGCGTTGTCTCCATAAAGAAAACTAAAAATGACGGAATAGTCGTCGGTGGACTGATGCTCTTGGTAATAATTCTTTAGGTAGGTCATGTCAACTGCCAAGGGGGGTGAAGCAAATTGAGTATTTTTCACCACAAACAACTCCTGCGCAACATGGTCAGCCAAGCTAAGCGGGCGAGGGTGTTCCAACCAATAGAGGGTGCGAAAAACGGTTTCCTGCACCCGCTGTCGGATCAGATCGGCGGTGTAAACTTCCGACGACCAAAACAAGACCACGCAAAAATGCCGGGTCACCAAGGGGTTGAGCTTAAATCGGCTGTCGTAATCGGTGGTGAAGCGGTTCGTCCAGCCGCCAAGCATGTCATCGGCAATGGTAATCGAGACTTGGAACTGCTGATCCGTCTTGGATAGTGATTTTTTTTGGTGGATGGATGCCAAAACCTCGCTGATGATTTCCTCCGCTTTTAAGGCTTTGAGTTCGGCGAGCTTGTCGAGTAGATGCGGTTTCGCCATAGGGTTGTATCCGCCAATGGGAAGCACCATGTCGCCTTTAGTATTGCCTTGTAGGAGTTGCAAATAAGCCTGAAACCGCTCACTGGAGATCGGTTTTTGGTAGAATTCTACCATCGTGTCTAAAATGGGCAAAACGTTAAAAGGCATTGGGTTTTGGTTAGCTGAAGATTCAAATTAGGCCTTAAATATAGTCAAATCATAGCCTTAGGGCAATAGGGTAGGCTGGATTGTCTGCTGCTTACTTTTTTTAGAATATTCAAAGCAATACAGCCACAAAGGCTTTATCTTTCACAAAAAAAATATGCAACCAAAACTCTTTTTCTTGCTTCTAACCATGTGTTTTGCGCTAAACCTACAGGCGCAAAAATTCGGCAACGTTGACAAAAGTCCGATGGACATCAGCTATTACCCGAATGATTTTGCGCACGATCGCAAGTTTGCGCCGCAATTGATTGGCGCCGACACCGCGATGATCCGCATCATCTATAGTCGACCTGCTAAAAAAGACCGCGAAGTGTTTGGCAAACTAGTGCCCTTTGGCAAAGTATGGCGCACCGGAGCTAATGAAAACGCCGAAATCAAGTTTTATCAGGATGTGGTGTTGGGCGGCAAAAAAATCAAAGCGGGTACTTACACCCTTTTTACCATCCCCGATGCCAGCGAATGGACGATCATCCTCAACCGAGATTTGGATCAGTGGGGCGCTTACAGCTACCGCGAGGATAAGGACGTGCTGCGGTTTAAAGTACCGGTAAAAAAATCAGAGGAGTTGATCGAATCCTTTTCGATTAAATGTGAAAAGGTGGATGCGAAATCGGCGCTGGTACGTTTAGGCTGGGAAAATACGGTTGTGGAGATTCCGGTAGGGTTCTGATTGAACTATACTTCGTCGAGGTGTTTTTTTGCCACAAATTGCCTGAATTAATCCCCAAGCATGAGTTGTGTTTCCCGCGAGGATCAAGCTCGAGCCAATTTGTGTAAATTTGTGTAATTTATGGCTAAACATACGCCGAAGGCGAATGCCAGACACCTCGAAAAATAAAAAAAAGCCTGTGGAGCAAGTTAATGCGCTCCACAGGCTTTTTTGTCTAGAGTGTGTTTATGTTTTTTCTTTACGCAGCTAATGGCCAAAATTCGTACCAACTTCGTTGATAAAATACTCAGTTTTTCGCCCTTTGCTCGTGCTTGTGAACTAAAAATCCAAACAGACTCTAAATTGCATCATTTGCTGGGAGCTGAAATTTTGCTATGGAATCTACTGTATCCAAAATAGATTACCAAGCCAATCAACATCCAACCTAAGGCAATCAATTGCGTGTTGATATCCAAAGAAACGATCATCAACCCACATACAAGAATACCGAGGATAGGGACCAATGGAACCAAAGGTGTTCTAAAAGGACGTTTCACATCTGGATTGGTTCTTCTCATCACTATTATTCCAACGCACACAATGACAAAGGCAAATAGGGTGCCTATACTGGTTAAATCTCCAGCCACACTACCAGGTATAAAACCTCCGAACAAACCAACAAAAATAAAAAGAATCAAATTGGACTTGTAAGGAGTACGGAATTTCGGGTGCAAATCGGCAAATATCTTTGGCAAAAGACCATCATTCGACATAGAAAAGAATACCCTAGATTGCCCTAACAGCATCACTAAAATCACCGAGGAGAACCCTGCTAAGATGGCAATAGTAATGGCAGTTGCTAGCCAACTGTATCCACTCATGTATTGAGAAATAGCATAAGCAACGGATGCTTCTTTGCCTTTAGTTGGATCTATAAAATCCGCGTAAGGAGCAACACCGGTCAATACATGTGAAAACAATATGTACAATATAGTACAAACCACCAATGAACCCAGAATGCCGATGGGCATGTCTCGACTTGGATTTTTAGCTTCTTGTGCTGCGGTAGACACTGCATCAAAGCCAATAAAGGCAAAGAATACAATCCCTGCGCCACGCAATACTCCACCCCAACCCCAGTCAAAGAAACTTTCATGACCCGGAGTACCTTCTGGAATCAAATATGGCGTGTGATTGGCAGGATTGATAAAACCCCAACCAATAACGATGAATACTAAGACGATGATGACCTTAACGAATACAATAACGGCATTCACTGACGCCGATTCTTGAGTTCCTTTGATAAGTAAGGCTGTTAAGAGTGCCAGAATTAACAAAGCAGGCAAATTGATAAAACCTGATACCCCGTTGAGTGACTCAAACGGGGAATGGCACCATTCATAGGGAATAGCCCCCCCCAAGAGCTTATTCAAATATTCACTCCAAGCAATAGATACCGTAGCAGCCCCCAGCGCATATTCTAAAACTAGCGCCCAGCCAATAATCCAAGCCAGCAATTCACCCAAAGTAGCATAAGCATAGGTATAGGCACTACCGGCAATGGGAATCATAGAGGCAAATTCTGCATAACATAGTCCTGCAAACGCGCAACCCAGGGCTGCCAAAATAAATGAAAGCGTCACACCAGAGCCGGCATGTCCCCCGGCGGCGGCGGCGGTACGTACAAACAATCCAGCGCCGATAATAGCGCCAATGCCCAACGCTATCAAACTCCAAGCGGTCAACGTCCGTTTGAGGGTCTCCTGACCATCGGCGGAGGCTTCATTCATGAGTTGAGCCAGTGGTTTTTTTGCAAAAAGTTTACTCATACTGGTTAATTATTAGGTTGATCAAAAATATAGAGGGGTTGCGAAAAAAAGTCAAAATAGTGCCAAATTAAATTAAATATATCCGTAAAACACTTCAAATAACGAGTTAAACTTTAATAAAAATAAAAATTTGGCAGAAAATTGACTTTTTACACAACCCCTCTGATAATCTCTATAGGCTTTTTTTAGAAGGCCAAATGAAAAAAAATTTACGCTTTAGAGTGTGTTTGGCTTTCTATTTCGCGCTGCAAATGGCTAAAATTAGCCTCAGTTTCGTTCCGAAAATGCTCATGTAGCGTTGCTACACTCCGCTTTTCGTGCCTCACTGGGGCTAATTTTAACTCATTTTCGCCTGCGAAACCGAAAACCAAACAAACTCTTTTTCCTGGTAACTATATCCGCTCATCGAGTCTTGGTTAAAATAAACTTACCAAAATATCGACTTTCTATCTTGAGAGAAGGATAGAAACAACCCTAATCGCAATTGATATCAAAAAGTTACCACCGGCCAATATAGGAAAAAAACAACATTACGACTAAATTTATCTTTTTTGTTGTTTCTTTTCGGGTTGGGATGCAATTTTCCTAGGTAAAAGCTGATTTTTTTGATCAATTGGTAAATGACGACCATATTAAGTTTATGCTTCACGCTTAATCCACTTCCAATTTATCGCGTTCCGGCAATTTAGGGAACGTACCATGCGGCTCCGTCTGATACCAAAATACCACCGACGCAATATCATCCTGGAGTGGCAAATACCGCCCATCGTGCCGCCAACCCAAAGCCTGGATCGTCACTTTTAGGTCTTTTTCAAAACGGATTGGATCAGGAATATGCCAGCGGTACATCCCAAACCGCTGCATCACCTGATAATGCCCATCGCCGCGAATTACCTGCGGTAAACCCACATAGGCCGTGTTGAATTCTTGATATTCGGTTGATTCCGACCCATCCGGATTTTTTTTGCGCGCATCAAAATCGTATGAACCGCAGAAATAATCCTCCGTGCCCGTGCCATTGATGGTGGGGAAGTCTTTATCGCCATCGATGAAGAACTTGATTTCACCTTCGCCCCACCAACCGTTGTTATGCACGCCGTAAGCAATGTAAGTGCCCACGTAATGGCCTTTGCCTTTGATGCCATCAACTAGGGTATACACATCTTTGTAGGGTAGGGGATTCACGCGGCGGAATTGGGCATGAAAATAAGCTGCATCATCGGGTACCGTGGTTTCCACATAATCGACTTGGTAATACAAACGAAATTCCTCGTCGGCCAGGTTTTCGATGGTGATTTTCGCTTTTTTGCGAAATGGCATCACCCAGTAGCAATTGAAGGCGCTGCCGGGATTTACGCATACTGCCAGCGAGTTGACCGGCGCGTACTGGTTCCAACCCATGCAGAAGAAATCGCCCATTGGCGCTTCCACGGAGGGTTCTTTTTCATCATCCCAGTAAATGCGGATGATGGCATAGCGCCAGCGGATGCCCGCTGGGGTCATCCAAATGTGCTGAATTGCACCTGAACCATTAATTTCGGCCATGGTAAAGGTGGTTTTGGAAGGGATCTTCACACTGGGACTGATCTTCCAGCCTTGACCCAATCCACGCGCAGGACCCGCGCCGGTGCCTTCGGTGGCCATGCCGCCTTTCCCTTTTTCGCCGTTAAAATTTTCCGGTGAAATGGAGCGCGTCTTGGCGTCCGATAGTTTGAAGAGGTTGCCTAGGTTGTTAGAAATGCCGTCGTGTTTTTGTGCCATGGCAAAAACACACCAACCACAAAGGCAAAAGGACAGTATTGCTCTCATGATGTATAGGTTATAGGTTTTATTAATCGTAGTAATTTAAGAAATTGGCGGAGAATGGGGAGATTTTTTTGAGGAAGGGTGAATGAGCAAGGCTTAAGCTTGTGTTTGGATTTTTTATTTGCGCTTCAAATGGCCAAAATTCACCCCAAGTATGTTGCGAAACGAATATTCTCTTTATTGGTTTCAAGTGTTATTTGCTGTACCGGGCAAAAAAATGGTGAATGTGGCGCCGGTTTCTGGTATTGAAATCAAATCAAGAGTACCGCCATGCCCCTTGGTTACAATGTCATATGCCAAACTCAGCCCCAAACCCGTCCCCTGCCCAGTCGGTTTAGTGGTAAAAAAAGGTTGAAAGATTTTGTCTTTAATGGCCTCTGGTATTCCGCTACCATTGTCTTGTATGCTGATCTCGATCCCTTTTTCGCGTTTTTTCGTACTTATTTTAACTGTGGGTTGGTAGCCTTCAATACCAAGTTTTGCCTTCTCATTTACTGCATAAAAGGCATTGTTGATCAAATTGAGCAGCACTCGGCTAATATCTTGGGGTATGACCTCAATTTTGGGTAAATCGGGGTCGAAATGTGTATCCATAGTAGCATTGAAAGTGCTGTCTTTGGCGCACAGGCCATGATAGACAAGGCGCAGGTATTCATCGGCAAGAGCATTAAGGTCGGTAAGTTCTTTTTCACCTTTACTAGCGCGAGAGTGCTCGAGCATGCTTTTCACTATAGCGGAGGCACGCTGGCCATGGTGGTTGATTTTTTTCTGATTGGCAGCCAAGTCAGTAGCCAATTCTTCGATTAAGCTTTTATCTAAGTCCGGTTTTTTGATTTCCTCTTTCAATTCTTCGGCCAGTTCCACACTTAGTTCTGAAAAATTATTGACAAAGTTCAGCGGGTTTTGAATTTCATGGGCTATACCCGCGGTCAATTCGCCCAGCGAAGCGAGTTTTTCGGATTGGATGAGTTGAGTTTGGGTGGATTGAAGGGTTAAAAGATTGGCTTCAATGGTTTTATTTTTGGCTTGGAGCAACATTTTCGCGTTGTTTTCTTTGCGGTATGTTCTCAAAAGGATCAAACCAATCAACAGCATTACCGCTAAACCAATGACAAGAGCATATATTTTAACCTGATTTTGGAAGGCGGTAGTCGCCTGAGTTATCTCATATCGACGTTCTTGTTCATCAAAACTGAACAGGTTTTTAATGGAAGTTTTGTTGTTTAAATTCAACAGGTTATCCTTGGCCGTGGAAGCGATTTGATTGTAAAAAAGCGCTTTTTGGGGTTCCAGGGGTTCATATAAAGTAGACAAAAACTGCCCAGCATCAATGACATCCTGATAATAACCTCCCTTTTGTGCCAGCATAAGAGATTGTTTAGCATAGTATTGTGCGGAGTCTGGTCGATGTTGTAAAAAAAACACATTGGCAAGATCCAGCATAGCGCGCCCAGATAGCGAGAGATCATCGTTGCGAAGCGACAGATGATAGCTTTTTTTCAAACTGTCGATGGCTGGAATAAACTTCCCTTCAGTGCTCAGCAACCTACCAAAAACGCGTAGTATCCGATAGTAGGCGATCAGATCTTCGGGGCCGTTGGCCAAATTTTTAAAAGCAATTTGGGCGTAGTGATTGGCTGAATCCAACTGATGAATCTCGGTGTAACCCCTTGTCATTACGGCACTCGGGCCAACCTCAAGAGGGTTCATTGCATAGGCTTTTTTTAAGTGTAACAGCGCTCTTGGGTAGTTTCTTAATCCCAAATTTACACTACCTAAATTGGTGTAAATGCTTTGTAAAAGACTGGTTAATCCTTGTTTTTCAGCAATACTTCTTGTCTTCAATAGCATTTGTATTGCCTGCGGGTAATTGCCGATCAGCGTATAGGTAAATCCCAGGGCATAAAAGGATTGTGCTTCATCTTCTGGCGAATGGTATTTTCTGGCCAACTTTAAACCCAATTGGGCATAATAAATTCCAGAATCAGGTTTTTGGAGGCGGTAAACCATTGCGATCTGATTGGCTATGGATGCTTGACTGGCATCCTTTTTTGCCATACGCAGTTCTTGTTTTAAGCTATCGACGATTTTTAGGTTCTGGCAAAATCCATTTAATGCAATTCCTAATGCCAAAAATGCCCATATGAATTTTTGCATAAGCCGATAGTTTTGAAAAGCAATAAAGGGCTGATTATCTACTTACCCTTCCAAACAAGCAAAAACCAGTCGATAAAAATCGGGGTGTGACTGCCAGGTTTGTCCGGTGACATAGCGACCATCTTGAACGGCTTCCGATTTGCCTACAAAGGTACCGCCACAGGATTCCACTTCAAAGCGCACATTCTCGTAGCAAGTCAGGGTTTTTCCTTTGACCAAGCCGGCGGCGGTCAAAATTTGGATGCCGTGACAGATAGAAAAAATAAATTTCTCACTGCGGTCGAATTCCTTTACAATGTCAATCACTTTGGAATCGTGGCGCAAAAACTCGGGCGCGCGACCACCCAAGAGCAGTACGGCCTGATACTCCTGGGGATTGACCTCGGCAAAGGAAATATCCGATTCTACCAGGTAGCCAGGTTTTTCGATGTAGGTATCCCAGCCGGGTTCAAAATCATGGATGACCAAGTTCATGCGTTTTTTGCTAGGCGCGGCAATGATGGGTTGATAGCCAGCTTCTTCAAAGCGGTGTTTGGCATACAAGCATTCATAACTTTCGCCAGCATCGCCGGTAATGAGGAGGATTTTTCCTTTGGTTGACATCGTTTGTTTATTTGGACTTGATGTTGAATAAGCACCACCAAAATAATATTCTCTTTACTGGTTTCAAATGTTATTTGCCTAAGAGTTCCAAATCCTGAAGTTTCCTTCCTAGTTCATCGTCTGCAGCTAGCTTTAAAAAGTCATCTTGGAGCCCCAGCACCCGTAGCACATTAAAATAAGCGCCCATGGACACTCCAGGGTTTCCTTTTTCTATTTGATATAGTGTAGCCCGGTTGATATCGGCTCGTTCTGCCACTTGAATGGTGGTGAGTTTGCGTCTTTTTCGGGCTAGTTTGATGTTTTCACCAACAAGGTCGAAGATTTTTTGATGCTTCGGGAACAGGATTTGCTTTTTGCTTTTCATAAAATGTTGTTTATTATTAGCAAAATTACATTTTTTGCCTAAAAAGATCAACATTTTGCACTTGCTTATTCGATTCAAATTTTGGTAATTGGTAATAAAATGATGAATTTTGAGCCACTACCTTCTTTACTGTCTACATTCAGCGCTCCTCCATGACCTTTCGAAACAATATCATAAGCCAAACTCAGCCCCAAACCTGTCCCTTGCCCTGTGGGCTTCGTTGTAAAAAACGGCTGAAAGATTTTGTCTTTGATCGCTTCAGGAATACCATTCCCATTGTCTTTGACGCTGATTTCGATGGCGTTTTCCAGTTTTTTTGTGCGGACTATGACGGTAGGTTGGTAACCTAGACCTTCCAGGTTTTCAAAACCTGGAAGGTCTGTACTTCGCGCCTGAAGCTGTCGGTTTTTCTCATTTACCGCATAAAACGCATTGTTGATCAAATTGAGCAACACCCGACCAATGTCTTGCGGGATGACTTCAATTTTGGGCAAATCAGGCGCAAAATGCGTTTCCATGGTGGCATTAAAACTGTTGTCCTTGGCGCGCAGACCGTGATAGGCGAGGCGCAGGTATTCATCCGCTAGGGCGTTGAGATCGGTGGCAACCTTCGTACCTGTGCTGGTCCGCGAGTGCTCGAGCATGCCCTTGACGATGGCCGAAGCGCGCTGGCCGTGGTGGTTAATTTTTTGGAGATTTACCTGGAGATCATCGGCAATTTCAGCCGCATCGACAGTTTTTCCAGCTTGTAAATCGGCTTTCATATCATCCAATAACTCAGCGCTAACCTCGGCAAAGTTATTGACGAAGTTGAGCGGATTTTGAATTTCGTGGGCAATGCCTGCAGTGAGCTCGCCTAGGGAGGCGAGCTTTTCGGATTGGATGAGCTGAGCTTGGGTGGATTTCAAATCACTGAGGGTACGTTGCAAAACTTCATTGGCACTACGCCGGATGCGGTTGTTTCGCCACAAGATGAAAGAAATAATACCAGAAATGAAGAGTACACTGAGTAAACCCAATAGAATCAATCGTCTTCGAAAGGATGTTTCTTTTTCTTTTAGGTCAAAAATGGCTTTTTGCTCGGTTAAAGAGACTTGTTCTATCTGTTTGATGCGTTGGATATTGTATTGTTCTTCTTGTGTTGCTATATAAAGCTTTAAATACCGATTAGCTTCCGCAGGGTTGGATTTTGAAAAATAATTGGCCAGCAAGGTTGAAGTAGCCAGCACTAGACTAGGAACTCTTCCATTTTGACCTACCGCTAAGCCTTTTAAACCATAAAATAAAACGGAATCACGCGGTCCAGTTTCGACAAACACATTGGCTTTCCCCAGGTGATCGTCCGCTTTCCGATAGTTGAGTAAAGCGCGGTCATATTCTTTTCTTTTATAAGCAATATCTGCAGCTAGGATATAGCAATTATTGGCAAGATCGCGGGACAGATGGGCATATTTTTTTACATAGGGTTCCAATAATTTGGAATAGAAGGCCGCCGAATCCAATTGATTGATTCCCTCATAACCCCTTCCCAATTGCATATAGGTTGGCCATTTTTTAAATTCAGATTGAGCTGCAAAATCAGGGTGGTTGATCTGTCTTATGGGCCATATCACCGGTGATTCACCTTTCATTGCAGTAATGATGAACATGTCGCCGTACATGTGCAATTGGTAACGCCGATATTCATTTTTACACAAGGGCAATGCCCGATTTACTTCCATGGTTGCTTTGGGCCAATCGCCCATAATGGCATGGCAAAATGCAGCGGATGCAAGACAGTTAATTATCCCTGAAGTGTAATTTAGATTTTCTGAAATTTTTAAACCTTCTTTTAATTGGTGCAATGCCAATTCCATATTTGCTGGCGTATTCATTCTGGCCAAGTTGATCAGGTGATCCACTTTAATTCGATCATTGGGCAGCCTAGGCAATAACCGACTAATGCTATCGATGTATTGTTGATCGGGTAGGACTGGCTGTGAATGTCCTTTAGTTGGATTTAAGATAATGATAAGCCAGCATATCAATAGGTATAAAGGAAGTAGGGTTGATCTATTCATGATTTCAACTTTTAACTTGGTGCTCAGATTTCATTTTTTAATGCTTTAGGCTCGTCACGGGTAAGCTGATCGTAAAGGATGTACCTATTTTTTCTTGACTATCCACTTCGAGTGTCCCGCCATGCCCCTTAGTCACAATATCATACGCCAAACTCAGCCCCAAACCCGTTCCTTGCCCAGTCGGCTTAGTCGTAAAAAACGGCTGGAAGATTTTGTCTTTGATCATTTCTGGAATGCCATTCCCATTGTCTTTGACGCTGATTTCTATTACGTCTGCCAGCTTTCGGGTGCTTACAGTCACAATTGGGGAGTAGCCTCCAATCTCTTGTTTAGCCTTCTCATTCACGACATAAAACGCATTGTTGATCAAATTCACCAGCACCCGGCCGATATCTTGCGGGATCACTTCAATTTTTGGCAAATCGGGATCAAAATGTGTTTCCATGGTGGCGTTAAAATTACTGTCCTTTGCACGCAGACCGTGGTAAGCGAGACGCAGGTATTCATCCGCTAGGGCGTTGAGGTCGGTGGCTACCTTCGTGCCCGTACTCGTGCGCGAGTGCTCGAGCATGCCCTTGACGATGGCCGAAGCGCGTTGGCCATGATGGTTGATTTTTTGCAGATTCACCTGGAGATCATCGGCAATTTCAGCAGCTTCAGTAGTTCTTCCATTTTGTAAATCGGCTTTCATATCATCCAGCAATTCTGCGCTGACTTCCGCGAAGTTGTTGACAAAATTCAAGGGGTTTTGGATTTCGTGAGCGATGCCGGCTGTGAGCTCACCGAGGGAAGCGAGTTTTTCAGATTGGATGAGTTGGGCTTGGGTAGCTTTCAATACATTCAAAGACTGATTCAATTCAGCAGTTCGCTCGGTTACTTGCTTTTCAAGCGTTTCATTTTGGGCGAAAAGGATTTGTTGTTTTTCTTCAGAAAGCTTTTCATTTTCCATGAATTTTTGTTGGAGTTCTTTATTAACCTGTCCAAAATCATAGCTTAAAAAAACAGCAAAAGCTACTGGAATACTTAAAACAGCGATGAGAAAAAATTTATTACCAGGAATGTTGAAAATTTGGTAAAATTGTAAAAGGAATATCGACCAACAAATAATAAAGATTACAGCACCCAAAGCAATTATCCAAGCTCCTCTTTTTTTGTTTTTGATTGCGATAAATGAGACAAAAGTAATATCGACATTCAAAAAACTTGATATAATAACAAAAAAAATCCAGCCTATTTTGGGACTAAAGAATGTAAACAAGATAGTGAATAAGCCTAAAACAACAAAAAACCAATAGACTATTCCTTTTTTTTGTTCTAAAATGGTATAAACAGCCAAAAGCATTAATAAATAGCTTGTGACTTGTAAATTTAATGCTAAATTCGAAGAAAAATTGTAAAATTCAACAGCATTCAATGAGCTGCTTTTGTAAAAAGTATAATACAATATTAATTGGAGCATACAGTAAATTCCAAAATACAAATTCGCTAATCTTTTTGGAAAAAACAGAAAAATCGACAAAAAAATTATGCTCAAAACACCAAAAATGCCAATATTTTGAATGTCGTCTCGTTGATTTTTCATTGTATTTGTTTGGAATTCTATGCCATTTTCTGTTGAAATTAGTTGGGCTTTAAAACCTGAATTTTTCTTTTCAAATAAATTAGTATAAGCAATATTGGGTTGTAAAGCATATCGAATAGATAAGGCTTGAGAGAGTTGATTATTATTTATAGGTAAAGGAAGAGGGTTAGATAATGGGTCAAATGCTTTTATTTGCTTGGGATTTGAGCTGAGAATGCCATAGTGATGAATTAAATTTCCATTTAAATAAATTTCGGAAGCACCAGATTGTTGTATCATCAATACTAACGGATAACTGATAGCCGAATCTAACGAAAGAGTCAATCTCAACCAAACAATTTTCCCATTTTTCGGAATTTGTGGCAAATCGAAAATATCTTTCGTCGGGTTAATATCAGCCCAGTTCGCATCGTCAAACTCCGGCTTCGCCCACTCCGGATTATCACCAGCATGCCATTTCCAGCCTTTGTCAAGCAAGATCCCCTCTTTGGATAGGCTGTCGATGCGAAATACCTCCCGCTGTTGTGAAAACAAGCAAACTGGAAATAAGAGTAGGAATAGTAGTGCTTTTTTCATCATCAGAGGATTGCTTCGTTAATGGGCAGTTGAATTTCAAAAACGGTTTCTGTTCCAGGTATGCTTGATAGCTTTAGCGTCCCCCCATGCCCCTTGGTCACAATATCATAGGCCAAACTCAACCCCAAACCCGTTCCTTGCCCAGTAGGTTTGGTGGTGAAAAACGGTTGGAAGATCATGTATTTGACGGAAACGTCTATTGTGTATTTATTCATCATGGTCCTTTAATTTCAATTCAGCTAAGTGTCGTTCACGTTCCAATTCAAACTTTAATTCTGCCTCAGAAGGCAAATAAAGCAAGTATTTTGAAGCAAATATTTGTTGGCTTTCGCTCAACACAGAGTACTTTACTACAGCTTCTGTTTTTTCCGAACAAAGAATAAGACCAATGGTAGGGTTATCGCCTTCAATTTTGTGTAAATCTTCATACATCCTTACATACATCTCCATTTGTCCAATATCTTGATGGGTAAGTCTACCCATTTTAAGGTCAATCAGTACAAAACATTTTAGCACATAATTGTAAAAAACAAGATCAACGAAAAAATCTTCATCTCCGGCTCTGATGTACTTTTGCCGGGCAACAAATGAAAAGCCGCGCCCAAGTTCCAATAAAAACTCTTGCAAATTGTCAATTAATAACCGTTCCAAATCGTTCTCATACAACCTATTATCGGGGTTGATTTCCAAAAACTCTAATACGTAGGGATCTTTGACAAAATCCAATACATTGCTGCCGATTTGAGTAGTTTTTTCTTCAGCTTCTTTTTCTATAGCAAGTTTGTCCTGACTTGCCAATAATCGCTCATAATAAAAGGTAGTAATCTGTCGATCTAAAGCACGGATATTCCAGCTGCTTTTTATTGATTCTTGCTCATAAAAGGACCTTGCTCCTAAATTTTGGACACGCATGAGGAGTTTGTAATGGGTCCATGTCAATTCTCTCCGCAGCGCGGAGAGAATTGGGAATGCTATAAAGAATTGTCTATAATTCCAAAGACTAGGTTTAGAATAACCGCTTCCAAATTCTTTTTGCAAGCGTTTGGCTAATTCCGTTATTAGGTATTTGCCATATTCCGCACGTTCTTTACCTAGTTGTTCTTCTTCAACGATTAGTTTCCCCAATTCCCAATAAGTTTTCACCATACTGGTATTTACAGCATGGTAGGCTGTTTTTCGCCCATTTTCAATGATCTGTCTTGCCTCAGTATGTAGGTTATTGATGTCTTTTATAAGCTCCATTGTTGTGTTTTGTTTATTTTTGTTAAAATCAAAACAAAAATAAAAAATTTCCTTCTCTTTTGTTTTAATATGGCAAATGAATGATTAATTCGGATCCAGCACTATTTTTGGAAACAACTTCAAGCGCGCCCCCATGCCCCTTGGTCACAATATCATACGCCAAGCTTAGCCCTAAACCTGTCCCTTGTCCTGTCGGCTTGGTAGTAAAAAACGGCTGAAAGATCTTATCTTTAATCGCTTCCGGAATACCGTTTCCATTGTCTTGGACGCTGATTTCGATGGCGTTTTCCAGTTTTTTTGTGCGGACTATCACGGTAGGTTGGTAACCTAGACCTTCCAGGTTTTCAAAACCTGGAAGGTCTGTGCTTTGCGCCTGAAGCTGTCGGTTTTTCTCATGTACCGCATAAAACGCGTTGTTGATCAAATTCAGCACCACCCGACCAATGTCTTGCGGGATCACCTCTATTTTAGGCAAATCGGGATCAAAATGCGTTTCCATGATGGCATTGAAACTGCTGTCCTTGGCGCGCAGACCGTGGTAAGCGAGGCGCAGGTATTCATCCGCCAAGGCGTTGATATCGGTGGCTAACTTCGTGCCCGTGCTCATGCGCGAGTGCTCGAGCATTCCTTTGACGATAGCGGAGGCACGCTGTCCGTGGTGGTTGATTTTTTGCTGGTTTTGGGTCAAATCCCCCATCAATTCTTTTACGAATTCCTTGTCTATGGGGTCTTTATCTATCTCTTCGTTGATTTCTTTTGCCAAATCCACGCTGATTTCCGCGAAATTATTGACAAAATTCAGTGGATTTTGAATTTCGTGGGCGATGCCGGCGGTCAGTTCACCGAGGGAGGCAAGTTTTTCGGATTGGATGAGTTGAGTTTGAGTGGCTTTGAGGGTTTCCAGGGAGCTTTGCAATTGTGTTTTTTGGCTGTTTATTTCTTCCTTTTGTGATTGGAGCAAGGCGTTGGCACGTTGCTTTTGTTGGTTATTGCGGTAGAGGATAAAGGCCAGCAAAAGCACTGCACCCAGAACAGCCAGTAAGCTGTACATTTTCACCCGGTTTTGATAAGCGATCCGTTTTGCTTCTATTTCCTGTAGCATTTTTTGCTGCCTTTGTTCTTCTTTGAAGGTCAGATTTTGTACCTCCCGCACCTTATCGGCGCCAGACACACTGTCTATTGCCGCAAAAGCGAGGTCAGAATAGTACAGCGCGTTTTTGTAAATGCCAGCTTTCTCATACGTTTTTCGCAATAGCAAAGCAGCATTTTTCATGATTTCAAATCTTTTGATTTTACTGGAGGCATCGTAAGCTTGAGAGGCATAATGGATAACCGAGTCTCTATTGTTAATTTGGAAATAATAATTAGCTAAGCCCAGTTGACTTTCATGAATCGCGGTGACAATATTGACTTTGTAAGCGGTTTGAATTCCCAAACGATAATAGTTTAATGCCTTTTCGGGCTGTTGCTGGCGGAGGTAAATGTTTCCCAGCGAATTGCAAATCTGGATGTATAAGAATTCATTACCGCCCGTCAGGGGTTTTTCGACATAGCGTTGGTAGCCCTTCTGGGCATAATACAACGCAGAGTCCAATTGCCCGCTTTTTTCAAAAAGTTGCCCCATGCGCATCGGGCCGGCAGGATAACCTCGGGGATCAACGGGCAATTTATCTTTTAACCTTTTTTCAAAAATCTGAAAAGAACGTCGGGCATACTTAATGGCATTCTTCAGATCGCCCTGAGCCTCGTAGTTATTGGCTAAAAAAGCCAAAGGCATACTAATATCACTCTTGGTATTTTGGGTATAATGCAGTGCTTCCAACAATAAGACGGTTGATTTAGCTGGTTCGCCTCTTTCGCCATAAAGAAAACCTAAGCTTACCAAATCACCCAAAATCCTATCCTTGTGGTCTGCTTTGCGGGCGTAGCGCAAAGCTTCATTGAAATGATAAATGGCGAGGTTGATGTTGGAGTTTTGGTTTGCGAAGCCAATCCAAAAGTGCAAATCAGACTTGTTGGTATCCGCTTTTGCTAAGGTCAGGGCATGCTTTAGACTGTCTAGTTGTTTCTTGGGGATGTTGTATTGCCCTTTAAGTAATGTACTTAAAACAAGAAACAATAGTAATGTGTTTAGGATTTTCATCGGCTTTTTTTTATAATTTGAAAGTACAAGATATAAATAAAGCCCGGGGCTGAATGGCGCTGGTAAAATATACTGCCTTCGGATTGGCTGTACGTGTGGCCGGGGTGAACAACTCTGTATCAAATGTTTGGAAAGGAACACCACTAGGGGTGGGCGCACTCCAATTCATGATCCCGAACTTGTTCAAAACATTGTTGATGCTTGCTTGTAGTTGGATTTTTGGTGAAATGGCATAGCCGATATTTAGATCAAATTGACTAAAGGCCGGCAGATAAAAGGTCTCGCTGGTATTGGCAGCTCTTTTGGCCAGGTAATACCAATTCAAGTTAACAAATAGCTTGTTGTTTCGGTAAGTTGGCGTAACATTAATGATCAGCGCTGGAGTATAACTGCTGATTTTTTTTCCAGAACGGTCAATTAGCGTATCATCGGCAGGGCCTAGATTCCTCGTGTCATAGTATTGGTATTTATCAGCCGTAAATTGCTGTACTACGGCATTTGCCCGGATGCTCCAATGGTCGTTCAGTGCATAATTGCCCTCTATTTCAACTCCAATGGTATGGGTTTTATTGTAGATTTTTGGAGTAGCATAGTAAGTGGCAACCTGGACGAATTCTTGCACGACCTGCTGGTTGAGGATTTTGTCCAATGCGCTATAAAATGGGGTAATAAAAAGGTTGCTTTTTCCTTTAGATATTTTTACACCAAATTCTATTTGGATGTTTTTTTGAGGTACAACAGCTAGTATTTTGCTGTTTTCATTATAAAAATTGAATGAAGGCGCCTTGCTTCCTTTTGAGTATCGCCCATAAAAAGACAAATTATTGTTGACTTTGTAATTGATGCCGGCTGAAAAAGAAAACGTGTTCAAATGGTTTGTATATTCAATATTCTGCCCAAGTACAGTAGATTTATTGTCGTACAAAGTGGTGGAATCCCCATCTACTCCACCCAGGCTTTGGCTGGCACTGATGGGTCTACGTTGTTTTGCTTTTAATTTAAAATCTTCATAACGAAAACCCCAATCCAAGTTGAGTTTGTCTGAAATATTCCAATTGTGACCAAAGAAAAAAGCAGTTTGGTTGATGGTTGATTCCGTACGTAATATTCCTGCGGAGCCATAGCCCGAGATACCGTTGCGATCCGTAACATGATAAGTTGGAGGATTGGCAATACCCGAAGGAATATAATCAATCCCTACAAATTGAGGTTTGTCTTCAATTGTGCCATAGCCTGTTGCTGCGGGTGGAGTAAGGTTGTATTTAAACCAAGTGCTGGAGTGAAATACACCCACAGTAAAGCCCATGGTTTTATATTGTTTCTTGAGGGTAAATTGATTGATGAGGTCTTTCATAGTTCCATTTTCATAGGAAATGGGATTGTAAAAAACCGAATTGGGTTGCACGGTTGATCCAGGTAGATTAAGGTTAGATTTGAATGCAAATGGAAAATTTGGATTGCTAAAATCCAATTCCTGGGTTACACTGCCATATTGTTGATTGGTTTTGGGGTTGTAAAAATTATAGGTCCCAAATTTGCCCAACAACTCATTGATGGCATAAAACGGCAATTGATCTACGGCAAAAGGATAGACAATAAAGGAGGAATTGCTCACTATGGATTTATCGGAGTAGCGCAGGGCATTTTGTATTTTCCAGCCCTTGCCTAAGCGGTGTTCCCAATTGAGACTTGGCGCTAATTCTTTATACAGGTTTAGGTTTTTTGAATTATAGCTAATGTCGGTCAAACTATTTACCGAAGCGGGGTAATAAAGCGCCACCGCGGGGTTTAAAACCGAGCTAGAGTTGGTGAAATTGCCAGCTGGAGTTGGCTTGTCAAAGTTAACAGTAGGCGTAAATTCAAACTGGACGGTGCGGTCGTGTAAGTATTTCAAGTTAAACTGGATGGAACCTTGTTTATATTTTTTCACCAGATTCGCCTTGATTTGACCGCCTCGACTCAAAGGATAACCGGGGTATTTGGCGCCGTCGGCATGCCGGTAATGCCCCCCGATGTAGTAAGTTAAACTTTTATCTTTGCTCAAAGGCCCACCAAAACCAGCATCTTGCCGATAATAAGGGTTCTTGACATTGCCTTCCAGCCCTACCCGAGTACGAAATTCCCCCTCGAAGGTTGATCCACCGGTTTTAGAGATGTAATTGAAAATACCCCCGGGCGCATTTACCCCAAGTACCGAAGCTGTGCCTCCCCGTACCGCTTCAATACGGCCTAAGGTAACATCGGCCCTCAAAAAAGGATCGGGATTGTATTGGCCACCAGCTGGGATGATGGGCAATCCATCCTCCTGCATAGAGACATAATAATAGGCTCCGCCCAAAGCCATTCCCCTCGTAACAACCTCATTGAAGATTTCTCCACGTGAAGTATTGGTAAATACCCCAGGTACTTGACGCAGCAATTCAACCGCACTATTGGGCACAATGCGATCCAATATCTTGCTATCAATGGTAGTAATAGCAATGGAAGATTCAATGCGTTTTCTGCTGTCAAATACCCCGGTGACAATCATTTCATCCAGGATTTTCACTTCTTCTTCTAAGTTGACATTTACTTCAACTACCGACCCGCTGTCGACGCTAACTGAAATCTCTTTCTTTAAATATCCAATCGAAGTGAAGACTAGGACAAGGCGTTTTTCGGTGTTGATTGGTATGGAAAATTCGCCATTGATATCGGTGTTGGTTCCAGTTTGAGTGTTCTGGATTTGCACAGAAACACCGACAAGTGGTTGCTGATTTTTGTCATAGACATAGCCGTGTATGGAACGAGCCTGACCAAAGGAAAAAGAAAGAGACATCAGCATGAAAAACAAACCGAGTGATGAATACATTGGGTTTTTCATAGTATTTAGGTGTTAAGAGCTTGTTCAGGTTTCTGCTTCGAGCTACAAATGGCCAAAATTCACCCCAATTTCGTTACAAAAATGCTCACGTAGCGCTGACCTGTCCTCGACAAAGTCGGGATACACTCTCCCGACTTTGTCGGGATTTGCAACGCTTTTTGCGCCTCATTAGTACGAATTTTAGCTCATTTTCGCCTTCGAACCAGAATCCTGAACAAGCTCTAAAATGATTAAGTTTATTCACAATGCCATATTAGATTTCGGAGTATGGGAGCGTTAAGATGAAAGTTGTTCCAGCGCCAATACTGCTTTCTACTTCCAATTTCCCCCCATGCCCTTTGGTCACAATATCATATGCCAAACTCAGCCCTAATCCCGTTCCCTGCCCAGTAGGTTTGGTAGTAAAAAATGGCTGGAATATTTTGTCTTTGATCGCTTCCGGGATGCCATTCCCATTGTCTTTAACACGGATTTCAATGGCATTCTCCAGTTTTTTTGTGCTGACAATTACCGTAGGCTGGTAGGTTAGAGACGTTGCATGCAACGTCTCTACGGCGTTATTCCGTTGATTGACTGCATAAAAAGCATTGTTGATCAAATTAAGTAACACCCGCCCAATGTCTTGCGGGATGACCTCAATTTTAGGCAAATCAGGATCAAAATGGGTTTCCATGGTGGCGTTGAAGCTACTGTCTTTAGCGCGTAGGCCATGATAGGCGAGGCGCAGGTATTCATCCGCCAGGGCGTTGAGGTCGGTAGAGACGCGATGCATCGCGTCTCCAGTCCGGGAATGTTCCAACATACCCTTCACGATGGCGGAGGCACGTTTGCCGTGGTGGTTGATTTTAGTGAGGTTTTGTTTGAGATCAGCAGCGATTTCAAAAGCATCATGTGACTTACCTGCTTTGAAATCACTTTCCATTTCCTCCAATAATTCCACGCTGAGTTCTGAAAAGTTATTGACAAAGTTGAGTGGATTTTGAATCTCATGGGCGATTCCAGCAGTCAGTTCACCCAGAGAGGCAAGTTTTTCGGATTGGATGAGTTGGGCTTGAGTGGATTTAAGTAAGTTAAGCGTACTTTGAATTGCCTCTTTTTGATTTTGCAATAGTTTGTTGGCAACTTGCTTTTGGCGGTTGTTGCGGTAAAGGATAAAGGCGATCAACAAAACTACCCCCAAAACGGCCAGCAGCGCATAGAGCCTAACTCGATTTTTAAACGCGATCTCACGGTCCAGGATCATCCTTTCGTTTTTTGCGGCCTGTTCCCGTTCCTCGAAGGCTAATTTTTCGATTTGCCGACCTTTTTCTTGACTAAAAAGACTGTCTTTAGTAGTGGACGCGATAACCAGGTAATGGAGTGCTTCGGTGGTATTTGAGTTTTTATACAATTCAAAAAGCAAATTTGCGTCCTGAATGACGTATAAATTTAGTTTTCTTTCCTGAAAAATTTGGAGAGCTTTTTTGGCGCAATACCTGGCTGAATCCAGCTCATTCCTATCGCGGTAGATACGGGCCATTCCCAGATAAGCCTGGCCGTCATTCTGGCCATTGGGCGGGAAAGCTTCGCCTATAGCAGCTATAGAGCGCAGAAAATAGCTCATGGCTAGTTCTTTCTGGCCTTTTTGGTAATACACTTCACCAAAATGTACATCAAAACTCTGAGGACTTAGAGGTTTGTCTGACTGCAAAGCGTACGCATACCCTTTTTGAAGATAGACCAGCGCTGAGTCCGGAAATCCATTGTCTTTATAAGTGTATCCGATTGCTGTATTGATGGGGATAACACTTTGGGTGATGTTCAATTTCTCCATTAGTGCTTTACATTGAAAATCGTACTGAAGTGCCTTTTGTTGGTCAAACCTGCCGAATGCATACCCTAAATAAGCCAACGCATTTACCAGTTGGAATGAATCTTTGGTCTTTTCACAAAGCTGCTTTGTTTCCATCAGCATTAAGATGGACTTGTAGTAGTTTCGTTCAACTGTAATAAAAGCTACCACGTTTCCACACAGTATTATCCCTTTATCAAAGTGAATCCGTTTGGCTAGGGCCAATCCTTTCATCCCGTAATCAATCGACGCTTGGCCTTGAGAAGCTCTCATTAATTTTTCATACAATAAGACTTTGGTGGTATCACTTTTTGTTTTAGTGAGTTCCAGCTTTAAACTGTCCAAAGTAGTGGTCTGTCCAAAACTAAGGCCAAGCTTAAAAAAGAGGAAGATTAATAACGGTAGATTTTTCATTTGAATGGGGGATTAGTTCATTGGCAATTGAAGTTCAAAAGTGGTTTCCGCTCCGGGAATACTGGTAACCGTCAGCGTCCCCCCATGCCCCTTGGTCACAATATCATACGCCAAACTCAGCCCTAAACCTGTCCCTTGCCCTGTCGGCTTAGTGGTGAAAAATGGCTGGAAGATCTTGTCTTTGATCGTTTCCGGAATCCCATTCCCATTGTCTTTGACGCTGATTTCGATGGCGTTTTCCTGCTTTCGAGTGCTTACGGTAACAGTAGGTTGGTAGGGTAGAGACGTTGCATGCAACGTCTCTACGGTGCTATTGCGTTGATTCACCGCATAAAACGCATTATTGATCAGATTGAGCAATACCCTGCCAATGTCTTGAGGGATGACCTCAACTTTAGGCAAATCGGGATCAAAATGCGTTTCCATGATGGCATTGAAACTGCTGTCCTTGGCGCGCAGACCGTGGTAAGATAGGCGCAGGTATTCATCCGCCAAGGCGTTGATATCCGTTGCTACCTTCGTGCCCGTGCTCGTGCGCGAGTGCTCGAGCATACCTTTCACGATGGCTGAGGCGCGCTGACCGTGGTGGTTGATTTTGTTGAGATTTTGTTTGAGATCCGCAGCGATTTCAAAAGCATCTTGGGACTTACCTGATTTGAATTCCGTTTCCATTTCCTCAAGGAGTTCCACGCTCAATTCCGAAAAATTATTGACAAAATTCAGCGGGTTTTGAATCTCATGGGCGATCCCAGCGGTCAGTTCACCAAGGGAGGCCAGTTTTTCGGATTGGATGAGTTGGGCTTGGGAGGCTCGTAGTTCGGCAGTGCGTTCGGCTACTTGTTTTTCCAGCGTTTCGTTTTGAGAAGCGAGTATTTGTTGTCTTTCTTTTTCTTGAATAATGATTTGATCGGTCAAGTTTTGGTTTTCTTTTAGCCTCTGATTAAGTGATTTGTTGATAAAACCAAATTCTAAACCCAAATAAATGGAGGTAACCAATGGGATACCCAAAATGGCAATTGTAAAAGGTATGCCGCTCAGTGGCAAAAACCAACCAAACAAATTTTGAAGATTAAATATCGGCCAAAATATAATAAATAGGACAGCACCAATACCCAAAATCCACGTGCCTTTTTGTCGGTTTTTGATGGATATAAAAACGATACGAGCAATTTCCAAATTTATGAGCGTATTGAGCAACAAGGCGCCAATTAACCAACCCCAGCCATACACCATTATGGATAGGGGCATACTGATGGCTGTCAGTATGATCAGTGACCAAAAAATTAGACCCCTTTTTTGATTGAATAAATAATTAAAAGCAATAAATAATAGTATAAAACTGAGACAATTGGAATTAAAAGAAAGCAATGACGAAATGTATTTTGCTTGAATATCATTTAAGGCAAACCATCGTATTTGCTCACCATAGCTACATGCGGCAGCTATGGCATACAAACTAAAAAATAGATTGGCTTTATTGGTAGGATGAAAAAAGAAAAATGACAAATGGAGAAGTGCCATAATCATAAAAACTCCAACCCTGAAACTCAAATTGATTTGAAAATTGTTGGAGATTTTTTGTTGGGTTTCAATAGCGGTGGAAAGCGTATTGATCTGTATTTTAAGTGCATAATTTTTATCAAAAAAAACAGTACTATAATGAACATTGGGTTGTTGAGCGTATCGAATAGCAAGTACTTGCGTTGAGGTGGTGTCCAAATGCAGGAGAATAGGCAAATTGACTGGATTATAGGCTTTTACCTCTTTGGAATTGAGGCTTACAATACCCAGTTTTTTGACTAATTTTCCATTCAAATACACTTCGGAAGCCCCATTTTGTTCAATCAGCATTGCCAAATCTCGTTCGATGGTTGGCGAAAATTGAAGATAAATCCTAAACCACGAAATCCCATTTTGTATATTAGGGATACCATGAAAATTTTGGGCGGGATTCACTGACTGCCATTGACTGTCATCAAAATTTATTTTTGCAAAATCAGGATTATCCCCTGATTGAAATTTCCAGCCTTTGTCGAGCAAAACACCCAATTCTAGCGAATAGAGTGAGGTTCGGGTGCCTAATATGCGCCAATTGTGATTTGGTTCGGGTAGTTTATCAATACTAAAAGCTTCGCTTTTTTGAGCTGTAGCGGTTAGAGAAAAAAGAAGAAATAAAATGAATAATTGTTTCATTATCAGGTTATTTGTATTGGCAATTTAAGAATAAAAGCCGTTCCTTCACTTTTCACACTTTCCACCTCAATCGTGCCCCCATGCCCCTTAGTCACAATATCATAGGCCAAACTCAGCCCCAAACCCGTCCCTTGCCCAGTTGGCTTGGTAGTGAAAAACGGCTGAAAAATCTTGTCTTTGATCGCTTCAGGAATCCCATTCCCATTGTCCTTGACGCTGATTTCGATGGCGTTTTCCAGTTTTCGAGTGGTGATGGTTACCGTTGGTTGGTAGGGTAGAGACATTGCATGCAATGTCTCTACGGCGTTGTTCCGTTGATTGACCGCATAAAAAGCGTTGTTGATCAAATTCAATAATACCCTTCCAATATCCTGGGGAATGACCTCGATTTTTGGCAAATCAGGGTCAAAATGCGTTTCCATGGTGGCGTTGAAGCTGCTGTCTTTCGCGCGCAGTCCGTGATAGGCGAGGCGCAGGTATTCATCGGCGAGGGCGTTGAGGTCGGTGGACACGCGATGAATCGCGTCTCTACCACGCGAGTGCTCGAGCATGCCTTTCACGATGGCGGAGGCACGCTGGCCGTGGTGGTTGATTTTTTGGAGATTCACCTGAAGATCATTGGCAATTTCAGAGGCTTCTATGGTTTTTCCAGCTTGTAAATCGGCCTTCATATCATCTATTAACTCTGCGCTGACTTCGGCGAAGTTATTGACGAAGTTGAGCGGGTTTTGGATTTCGTGGGCGATGCCAGCCGTCAATTCACCCAGGGAAGCGAGTTTTTCCGATTGGATGAGTTGGGCTTGGGTGGATTTGAGTGTAGTAAGAGTATCGGCTAGTTCCAGGTTTTTGATGTTTATCTGTTCATTGCTTCTCTCCAGATCTTCATTGGTTTCGTGGAGTTGTTGGGTGCGTTCCTGGACTTTGGTCTCAAGTTGTTGATTGGCTTCCTGTTGGATTTTGACGGCTTTAGCCTGGGCTTTCGCTTTTTCCTGGTTAGAAAGCTGAATTCTCAAAGCCAAGCCATAAGCGAAAATGATCTGTTGAAAGAAAACCCCAATATCTACTAAATTAACGCCCCAAAAATAGGTAGAAATAGGCGGGAAATTGAAAAAAGTAATAAAAGCTGACAGGGGCTCAATGGCGAAGGAAATGATAAAAAGACTATCTCCTAGAAGAAAAATTTTCACTAAAGGATTTTTGTTCCATAAGCTGATCACAACCAAGAATAACCCCAAATTAAGTAGGAAATTATTCCCTGCCATTGAAATACCATAAATATCAAAAATGTGCTTACCAATGAGCATTAAAATGATCATTGGTATATAAGCTATTGCAAAAATTATCCACAAATAGCGTATGATGAAAACATTTAAACGAGGATTGTACTTTGCCAGGTCAAGATAATTTATAAGGAATAAGGTGTAGAATATATGCATTGATAGAATTACAAAAGGAAAAAAACTATATGTATCTTCAATTGGATGTTTATAAAGTCCCAAAACATCAATCGTTCCTTTCCAAACCATTAATGTTAATAAAAGAAAAAAACTGTATAGGGCATAGTATAGATAAACTTTATCTCTTAAAACAAAAGTTACAATTAGATGATAAAAAAGCATGATCAACAATCCGCCAATAATAATAAAATCTAGAGTCGTTTGCTTTCTAAATTCATTGATAAACTTTATTTCCGAAAAAATGGAGATTTTCTCATTGTAAGTTTGGTAGGTGTTTTGCGAGGTAACTGTAGAAGAAAATAAAGTAAAGATGTTTATAGTTTCTATCTTAGCATAGAATATTTTTTGCTCGCCTACTTCAAGCGGGACAGGTAAAATATAATCATTGGCAAAGCCTTTTTTAAAATACCAATCAGCCATAGGAATCATATCGCCCATTTGATAAGTTTTGAAACTGCCATTGGCTTGCTTATCAAACAGTGTTACTTTATTTCCTCTTATTCTAATCAGCCATCGGTTTTGATAGGATTCATTTTTAACCTTAAATTTCAACCAATGCGCTTTCAACTTTGTATTGGCTAACCAAAGATTTCTATTGTAGCCTTTTTGAAATTTATGGGTATATTCAGGAGAACTGACTTGTTCAATCTTCAGTTTTCCCAAAGAATCGGGGAAAACTTCAATAATGTCTTGAATGTTGTAATTATCAATTTTATCGGATAATTGAATTAGAGATTGAGCCTTACTTGCTGTTAAAAATAGCAGATGGATACACAGAAAGCAAAGCGGTAAAATGCTGATTTTATTCATGGCTGGCTTGGATTTTGGGTCAAAGTCAAGATAAAAGTACTTCCTTGGCCCGCTATACTTTCCACTGTTAATGTTCCTCCATGCCCCTTCGTTACAATGTCATACGCCAAACTCAGCCCCAAACCTGTACCTTGCCCAGTCGGCTTGGTGGTGAAAAACGGCTGGAAGATTTTGTCTTTGATGTTTTCAGGAATACCATTTCCATTGTCTTTGACGCTGATTTCGATGGCATTTTCCAGTTTTTTTGTGGTTATGGTCACCGTAGGTTGGTAGGGTAGAGACATTGCATGCAATGTCTCTACGGCGTTATCATGCAATGTCTCTACGGCGTTATTCCGTTGATTCACCGCATAAAAAGCATTGTTGATCAAATTGAGCAGCACTCGCCCAATGTCCTGAGGAATCACCTCAATTTTAGGCAAATTAGGATCAAAATGCGTTTCCATCACGGCATTAAAACTACTATCCTTGGCGCGTAGGCCGTGGTAGGTGAGGCGCAGGTACTCATCGGCCAGGGCGTTGATATCGGTGGACACGCGATGAATCGCGTCTCTACCACGCGAGTGCTCGAGCATGCCTTTCACGATGGCGGAGGCACGCTGGCCATGATGGTTGATTTTGCTAAGGTTTTGTTTGAGATCAGCAGCGATTTCAAAGGCATCATTGGACTTACCTGCTTTGAATTCCGTTTCCATTTCCTCGAGGAGTTCTACGCTCAATTCCGAGAAGTTATTGACGAAATTCAACGGGTTTTGGATTTCGTGGGCGATCCCAGCCGTCAGTTCACCCAAAGAGGCGAGTTTTTCCGATTGGATGAGTTGGGCTTGGGTAGATTTGAGCAGGTTGAGGGTACTTTGAATCTCTTCTTTTTGAGTTAACAAAAGTGCATTGGCCACTTGCTTTTGACGGTTGTTGCGGTAAAGGATAAAAGCGATCAACAAAACTACCCCCAAAACGGCCAGCAAAGCAAAGATCCGGACTCGATTTTTAAACGCGATTTCACGGTCGAGGATCATTCTTTCGTTTTTTGCAGCCCGTTCCCGTTCCTCGAAGGCTAATTTTTCGATCTGTTGCCCTTTTTCTTGACTAAAAAGACTGTCTTTAGTAGCTGTGGAGATGACAAGGTAATTGAGTGCTTCTGCGGCATTTGAGTTTTTGTATAAATCAAAAAGCAAATTTGCGGCCCGAATGACGTATAAATTTCGTTTTTTTTCTTGAAAGATCTGAAGAGCTTTTTTGGCAAAATACTTGGCTGAATCCAACTCATTTTTATCGCGGTGGATTTGGGCCATTCCGAGAAAAGCCTGCCCATAATCATCAATTACAATCGAGCGACGAAAATAGCTCATGGCGAGCTCCTTCTGACCTTTTTGGTAATACACCTCGCCGAAATGCACATAAAAATAGCTAGGGGTTAAAGGGATGGGTGATTGCAAAGCATAAGCATATCCTTTTTGAAAATAAACCAATGCTGAGTCTGGAATACCAGCTTCTTTGTACTCAAACCCAATGACGGTATTGATGGGAACAATGCTTTGGGGCACGTTCACTTTTTCGTTTAGTTTTTTGTATTCAAAATAGTATTGTAGTCCTTTTTGGTGGTCAAACTTACCGTAAGCATAACCCAAATAACTCAATGTTAGAGCCAACTGAAAAGAATCTTTGTTCTTTTCACACAATTGTTTTGTTTCCATCAAGATTAAGATGGACTTGTAGTAGTTTCGTTCAACTGTAATAAAAGCTAACCAGTTGCCACACAGTATTATCCCTTTATCAAAGTGAATTCGTTTGGCTAGGGACAATCCTTTCATCCCGTAGTCAATCGACGCTTGACCTTGAGAAGCTCTCATTAATTTTTCATACAATAAGACTTTGGTGGTATCACTTTTTGCTTTAGTGAGTTCCAGCTTTAAACTGTCCAGAGTGGTGGTCTGACCAAAACTAAGGCCAAGCTTAAAAAAGAGGAAGATTAATAACAGTAGTTTTTTCATTTGAATGGGTGTTTAGTTCATTGGCAGTTGAATTTCAAAAATGGTTTCCGTTCCGGGAATGCTGGTAACCGTCAGCGTCCCCCCATGCCCCTTCGTTACAATGTCATAGGCCAAACTCAACCCTAAACCCGTCCCTTGTCCAGTCGGCTTAGTCGTGAAAAACGGCTGGAAGATCTTGTCCTTGATGTTATCAGGAATCCCATTGCCATTGTCTTTGACGCTGATTTCAATGGCGTTTTCTAGCTTTTTCGTGTAGACTATCACGGTAGGTTGGTAACCTAGACCTTCCAGGTTTTCAAAACCTGGAAGGTCTGTGCTTTGCGCCTGAAGCTGTCGGTTTTTCTCATTCACCGCATAAAACGCGTTGTTGATCAAATTGAGCAGCACCCGGCCAATGTCCTGAGGAATCACCTCAACTTTAGGTAAATCTGGATCAAAATGCGTTTCCATCACGGCATTAAAACTACTATCCTTGGCGCGCAGACCGTGGTAGGTGAGGCGCAGGTACTCATCCGTTAGGGCGTTGATGTCGGTAGCGACCTTCGTACCCGTGCTCGTGCGCGAATGCTCGAGCATGCCCTTCACGATAGCGGAGGCACGCTGGCCATGGTGGTTGATTTTGCTGAGGTTTTGTTTGAGATCAGCAGCGATTTCAAAGGCATAATGGGATTTACCTGCTTTGAATTCCGTTTCCATTTCCTCGAGGAGCTCTACGCTCAATTCCGAGAAGTTATTGACGAAATTCAACGGGTTTTGGATTTCGTGGGCTATACCAGCGGTCAGTTCGCCCAAAGAGGCCAGCTTTTCGGATTGGATGAGTTGGGCTTGAGTGGCGCGGAGTTCCACTAAAGTATCTTCTGCTTTCTTTTTTTCGGTTTGAATTTGAATCAAGTCTAGTTTAGCTTGCTCTGCTTGAGCTTCGGCGATTTTTAAATCATTAAAACGGGTATAGGTCAGTTCAAAAACCTTTGAAAAACGCGGTAGAATGGCCATTTGATCATTATTAAAAGGCTCCAGACTAGACAACATTATACAGCCAAATTCATTGAATGAGGCTTTGATGTACAGTTTTTCTACCGCCGCCATCACTTCTTTGATGTTTTCCGGCAACAAAACAAAATCTGTTTTCGAGAACATGAACTTATCCCATTCTTTTTTCTCTTGAACATCAAGCATGTAGCTCCAATCTATCGTTTTTTGCTGCCAAGCATCGAGCATAGCGGTATTTAAAGGGTATTCATTATAGGGTACGCTAAAACATGCAGGATAGTCAGGGTCTTCATTGTTGGTGAGATACCACTTCGTGTTTAGGGTATGCTTATCGTAGATGATGATAATGCTGGAATCCAGCTGGATTTCTAGCAATTTACATTCGGTAAAAATCTTACCGATTACGGCATTGATCTCTTCTGAAGTCTGCATAGACATGGCCCGGGCTCTTACCCTTTCCAATGCTGCCTCAATCTGCGCTTCTCTTGCTTGTGCTTCTGCTTTTTGGAGATCGAGGAAACGGACGAATGCTTGCTCAAATACAGCAGCTGCTCGTTTTATTACTTTAAGCATTTCGTCGCTATAATTCTGCCCGTTCCAACTATCTACAAATAATGTGGAGTTATTTTCTACTATCAAACAAGCAATGTTGTCTTGAGCTTGCATGATGAAATCTCTGACCGATTGGGGCAATACCTCAAAATTATTATTAGCAAATACGTATTCGAAATATTTATTTTTTCGCTCAAATGAGTATTTATTGTTGACAAAACCCTTGCCTGTCAATCTAGCTTGCCAACAATCTTTCAAAAAGGTATCCGCTTCAAATATATTTTCATCATAG
Source organism: Saprospiraceae bacterium (assembly GCA_040401995.1). Taxonomy (GTDB): domain Bacteria; phylum Bacteroidota; class Bacteroidia; order Chitinophagales; family Saprospiraceae; genus Haliscomenobacter. Next base: position 36,940 of record JBBANM010000019.1, on the reverse strand, counting down.
GGTAGGTTGATCAAAGGCGGTTCGTCGTGAAGATCGTTTCCAATCCAAAAAAAACAATCCCGTGATTTTTCATCAAATAGAACAATTGCAACAGTACCAAGGAGTACATTTAATTCTTTTAATTTCTGAAACACAATAGAAACTACGTCTTTGAGCTCACCGGAATGGCGCATGGCCAATGACCGACTTCTAATTTTTTCCAAAGCCGCTTCTATCTGTGCCTCTCTTGCCTGTGCTTCGGCTTGTTTCAAGTCAAGAAACCTAGTATAAGTTTGTTCAAAAACGGTGGCAAAGCGTTTGAAGATATCCCATTCTTGAGGTACAGGCTGTGCGGTAATAAAAATCAAATTACCATTCGAAAAATTGACAACATTATTGACTTGAAAGGTAGGTAACTGATGCCCTGCATCTAAAAAGAGTTGGAGGCTTTTTTCAAAATCGGGCAATGTCATCATGTAATCATAATGTGTTTTCAAATCGGCGCCACCTATTTGTTCTTCATAAAATAGCTCTCCTTTTTGCCTCGATTCATAGAAACGAATGAAAGTAGGACTGACTTCAAGTGGTATTTTAAATGATGGTTGAATAGCCCCCTCCGTACTCATCCAGCCGATGCATGATTTCTCCCCTTGTTCCATGATGTTATAACCACAGCTCCATACGGGTATGCCCAATCCACGCACTTCATGAGATAATAAATTGGCAGCTTCCCGAAGTTCATCGCTATTTTGCATCGCCATAGTACGACTTCTTACACGTTCCAAAGCCGCCTCAATCTGTGCTTCCCTCGCCTGTGCTTCCGCTTTTTGCAAATCAAGAAACCGAATATACGCTTGCTCAAAAGCATACGCAAAACGTCTAAAAATGGCATTCTCTTCGTCAGTGTAAGCTTTTGGAATAAAGTTGACGATGAATAAGCCAATCTGTTTCATCAATACCACCGACCGCTCATACCCTTTAGCCGTAAGCAAATATTTTTTCCTTTCTTCAGGAACAGCAGAGTTGTTAAAAACGTGATTAAACCAGGCGTTTTTTTCTTCAAAAGTCACGGAGTCGGTGAAAAAATTCAATCCTTTTTTCTGTGCTGCTTTAATATTGGTTAATACCGGATTATCTATTTTTGGCACTAAAATTTTATCGGGATTTGAATCACCTATAGCTGCCAGCCAAAAGCTAAAATCTTCGGAATCTTCATTTAAGAAAAAAGAAGTAGAATCAAATTGGATATTCAATTGCAGTAATTGTTCGGCAACTACATTGATAACCGTTACAAGGTCTTTACTTTGCTGCATCCTCATTGAACTACTTCTTACACGTTCCAATGCCGCTTCAATCTGTGCTTCCCTCGCCTGCTCTTCGGCTTTTTGGAGATCGAGGAAGCGGATATAGGCCTGCTCAAAAACTTTTGCAAATCGTTTTAAGATTTGAAAGTCTTCGTTGCTTGTTAATTGTCCTTCCCAATTATCAAATGCTACTATGGAATTTTTTTCAGTAGCAAAACTTGTTGTCCAGCTTTCAGCCTGAAATTGAAAATCAGATATTGATTCTGGAATTATTTCTTTATTATATTTTGCCTCGTATCGGTAATAGCTATCTTTATCCTCTTCTTTATAAGATTTATTAAGTCCATGTTGACCATTTTCTATAGCGTACCACAAATCCATGATGATAGGATTGTTCTCAATCTCTTTATCATAAGGCATATTAACTTTGATCGGATCTTGCAATAATATTGAAGCCACCCATGCTTCAATGTTTCTTTTGGATTTGTCAAAAAGATAAATAATAGCCGAATCAAACGGCACGCTAAGCTCTTTCAGTTTATCAAATAAAGTTGCCACTACCTTTTCAAGTTCTTGCGATTGTTGAATAGCAAGTGATGTTGATCGAACTTTTTCCAAAGCTGCTTCAATCTGTGCTTCCCTCGCCTGCTCTTCCGCTTTTTGAAGGTCAAGAAAACGAGTATAAGCTTGCTCAAAAGCAAAAGCGAAACGTTTAAAAATAGCATTTTCTGCATCAGTATAAGGTTGGGGCACATAATTGACAATGAACAAACCGATGTGTTTCATCAAAACGACAGACCTTGCATAACCCTTAGCATTTAAGATGTATTCTTGTCTATTTTCTGGCACTCTACCCGGAGAATGGGCAAAAACGTGCTGAAACCACGTATTTTTTTCTTCAAAACTTAAATTATCCGCCCAAAATTCCACGCCATTTTTCTGTGCTTCTTTGATGTTAGTTAATGCAGGATTCGATAATTGGGGTATTACAATTTTTTCAGGATTTGATTCGCCAATAGCTGCAAGCCAAAAAGTAAACTCTTCAGAATCATTATTTAAGAAAAAAGAAGCTGTATTTAATTGAAAATTCAATTGCAATAATTGTGCTGCCACCACATTGATGACTTCGACGAGATGTTCACTTTTCTGCATTGCCATAGTACGGCTGCGTACACGTTCCAATGCCACTTCTATTTGTGCTTCTCTAGCCTGTGCTTCCGCTTTTTGCAGGTCGAGGAAACGGGTATAAGACTGTTCAAAAACCTTGGCAAATCGTTGTAAAATAATAGATTGTTCTTTTGGAAGCAGCCCTGGGCCCCAATGTAAAGCCACATGTTGCATATAAGCCAAGGTGAAATCAACGGACGCTATTTCACTCATCCACCTTTTTTCAGCATCCGGGAAGTTTTTAAAATCGGTTTGATTGAACATGACAGCATCATACGAGCTCTTCTCTGCACCTCCCAAATGATAAACCAGCAAATCATCTCCATTCCTCCATGCCGCTAATTGAGCATCATAATAAGGATGGTTAAAATAAGGGACATGATAACTTTCGGGATATTTTCTATGATCAAACCCAGCAACCCAATGTTCGGCATCACCAGTTGCTTCATCCATGATCATGATGGTACAGGCGCCGTATTTGAAGCCAAGACTTTGCAATTGCTCATAAAGTATATTCGCAACATCCATCACTTCATTACTTTTTTGCATTTCCAATGCCCGCGTTCTTACTTTTTCGAGTGATGCTTCAATTTCTAAATCGCGGTTTTTGTATTCCAATTCAGCTGTGCGTTCCTGTACTTGTTTTTCCAGCGTTTCATTTTGGGCGGAGAGAATCTGTTGCTTTTCGACATACAGTTGATTGACTTGCTCCAGGTTGTGCAACAAGGACTGATTGACCTGTCTGAATTTAAATCCCAGCAATCCAGACATCGTAACCGGAAAAGACAAGGTAGCGAGATGAAACAGAATGTCTTTGGATGTTTGGCTCCAGGAAAGCGGATAACTTAATGAAAATAAACCCCAAAATACAATAAAGGCCAGCATGCCAAATAAAACCGGCATTCCCCGACGATCTCCCGCACGATTGGCATCTAGTGCCATCAAGCTGGAAAGAAGCGCCTGGAAAAGGGTTAAAACAAGCCAGATGATATTTCTGCCTGCAAAGTCAAAAGAGTAATAGCCTATAATATGGGCAAAAGCTGAGGCTACAAATAAATAAACATAAATTTTACGTTTATTTTCAAGTAAAAGATAAAGACAATAAAGAAGGCAAAGCGAGCCAAGAAGCTCCGTGAGCAATGAAAAAAATATATACTGTGCGTTGCGCTCTAAGTAAGGGTTTATCTCTAGTTGAAAAAGGAAATAAGAGAACAGGATGTTTATGAAAGCCCAGGCACTGAACCAAAAATTAGCCCTAAGTGCCGGATAATACAAAAACAAAACACCATGGATAAAAAAGAGAATCAAGGCAAAACCAATGTTAAATCCAGGCCAGAAATAACTTTTATGTGAAGCAATAATGTACTTACTATCAAAAATACGCGCTGAAAAAAAAGGATAGCGGATATTATAAATCGGATCAAGATTCAAACCGTGTTGAAAATAATAGCGAATGGCCAGGGTGTTATCCAGCGAATCCAGTTTTAAAATGAGGTGGTTATCCAGGGGGTTATAGGCAATGGTGTGTTGATTGCCAGGGTCAATCTGCCCAATTTTTTGAATCAAGCGGCCATTGAGGTAAATTTCGGAAGCGCCCGATTGTGAAATGGACAAGGCATAATTTTTAGCAACCCGAGGGCTAAGCTTTATGCGCAGCCATAGCGGTTGGTGAGTCGAGATGTTGGTTAATTGGACAATATCTTTACTTGGATCGATATCCTCCCAGCTAGCCGCATCAAACCCCGGCTTCGCCCATTCGGGATTATCTCCTGCATGCCATTTCCAGCCTTGGTCGAGCAGGATGCCTTCTTGGGGTAGGTTGTTGATGCGAAAAACTTCACGCTGCTGCGCGAAGATGCAAACTGGAAATAGCAGTAATAGTAGTATTCTTTTCATTATCCGAGGTTTGTTTCGTTAATGGGCAATTGAATTTCAAATGTGGTTTCCGCTCCGGGAATGCTGGTAACCGTCAGCGTGCCACCATGTCCTTTCGTCACAATATCGTACGCCAAACTCAACCCCAAACCAGTTCCTTGTCCTGTAGGCTTGGTGGTAAAAAACGGCTGAAAGATCTTGTCTTTGATGGCTTCGGGAATACCATTGCCATTGTCCTTGACGCTGATTTCGATGGCGTTTTTCAGTTTTCTAGTGGTGATGGTTACCGTAGGTTGGTAGGGTAGAGACATTGCATGCAATGTCTCTACGGCGTTATCATGCAATGTCTCTACGGCGTTTTCATGCAATGTCTCTACGGCGTTATCATGCAATGTCTCTACGGCGTTATTCCGTTGATTCACCGCATAAAAGGCATTGTTTATCAAATTCAAGAGCACCCTTCCAATGTCTTGCGGAATGACCTCAATTTTAGGTAAATCGGGATCAAAATGCGTTTCCATGGTGGCGTTAAAGCTACTGTCTTTTGCAAGCAAGCCGTGGTAGGCGAGGCGCAAGTATTCATCCGCCAGAGCGTTGAGGTCGGTGGACACGCGATGAATCGCGTCTCTACCACGCGAGTGCTCGAGCATTCCTTTCACGATGGCCGAAGCGCGCTGACCGTGGTGGTTGATTTTTTGGAGATTTACTTGCAGATCATCAGCAATTTCAGCGGCTTCAGTGGTTTTTCCAGCTTGTAAATCAGCTTTCATATCATCAAGTAATTCAGCACTGACTTCGGCGAAGTTGTTGACGAAATTCAACGGGTTTTGAATTTCGTGGGCGATTCCGGCGGTGAGTTCACCAAGGCTGGCCAATTTTTCCGATTGGATGAGTTGGGCCTGGGAAGCCTTTAATTCAGAAGTACGTTCTACAACTTGTCTTTCGAGCGTTTCATTTTGGGTGGCCAATAGCTGTTGTTTTTCATGAGAAAGTATCTCTATCTCAGTGAATTTTTGTTGAAGCGAATGATTGGTTTGAGCAATGTTATAGCCTAAGTTAAGCGCTACAGATAGCGGAATACTTATTTGCGCTAAGGCATAAATATAGGGGGCGATATACTCGAAATTACCACCGGCGCTGGCAGTATACAAAAATAAAAGCCAGGAAGCACAAAAAATAAATCCTCCAGAAGCTATAAACCAAGCACCTTTTTTGTTGTTTAAAACACCAATGATAGCAATTCTGAGCAACTCTAAATTAAATGATAAATTAAAAAGGATTCCATAGATAACCCACCCCCATTTATAGATTAAAAAAGCCATAGGCACACATATGATTCCTAGTGAAATGATTAACCAAAAAGCTATTCCTGTTTTTTGGTTAAATAAACTATAAATGGCTAATAATAAAAATGAATTCCCGACAACTCCCATAATAATTATTGCATTAGAAGCCCAGTAAAAATTTTCAGTATATTTGATAGTGTAAAAACCACTGGATAATTCATTAGGTATAGCCATTAAAGCCGAATAAATTGCAAAATAAAGATTGATTTTTTGTTTAGGAAAAAATAAATAGAAAGCAAAGAAAAGTATACATAATGTAATGAAAATGGTTCCCACAACGTTGTTCCAGTAGGTTTCTAATTGCGCTTTAGTCTCTTTATTATACCAGGTTTTTAAAGAACCTATTTCAAGCTGAAAAAGGCTATTTAAACGTGCAAAGTGGGTTCCATAAAATACATTTGGTTGTAAGGCGTATCGAACCGCCAAAATTTGAAGCTGATTGGTTTGAATTTGCAAGTTTATAGGCTCTCTGCCCGAAGAAAATGCCTTTATTTGACTTTTATCTTCACTAAAAACTCCGATTCGTTGAATTAATTTGCCATTTAAGTACAGTTCAGAAGCTCCTGATTGTTGAATAGTCATTATCAACGCCTCTATCAACGTACTATCAGTTATTAGTATGGGTAAGCGAAGCCAAAAAATATCGCCTTTTTTCGAAATTTTTGGTAAATCAAAAATATCCTTCGTAGGGTCAATACTTTCCCATTTCGAATCATCAAAGTCGGGCTTCGCCCAATCTGGGTTATCGCCGGGATGCCATTTCCAACCCTGATTCAGCAAAATGCCTGTTTTAGGTAGGTTGTCGATGCGAAATACCTCCCGCTGTTGAGCAAACAGGCAAACTGGAAATAACAGTAGGAATAGTAATGCATTTTTCATGATCAGAGACTTGTATCGTTAATGGGCAGTTGAATTTCAAAAGTGGTTTCCGTTCCGGGTATGCTTGATACCGTTAACGTCCCCCCATGCCCCTTGGTCACAATATCATACGCCAAGCTCAGCCCCAAACCTGTGCCCTGCCCAGTAGGCTTGGTGGTGAAAAACGGCTGGAAAATCTTGTCTTTGATGGCTTCTGGAATGCCGTTGCCATTGTCTTTGACGCTGATTTCGATGGCGTTTTTCAGCTTTTTTGTGGTGATAGTTACTGTAGGTTGGTATGGTAGAGACGTTGCATGCAACGTCTCTACGGCGTTATTTCGTTGATTCACCGCATAAAAAGCATTGTTGATCAAATTGAGCAACACCCGTCCAATGTCTTGCGGGATGACCTCAATTTTTGGCAAATTAGGATCAAAATGCGTTTCCATGGTAGCATTGAAACTGCTGTCTTTTGCGCGTAGGCCATGGTAAGTTAGGCGCAGGTATTCATCTGCCAAGGCGTTGATGTCTGTCGCTACCTTCGTGCCCGTACTCGTGCGCGAGTGCTCGAGCATGCCTTTCACGATGGCAGAGGCGCGCTGGCCATGGTGGTTGATTTTGCTAAGATTTTGTTTGAGATCCGCAGCGACTTCAAAAGCATCGTGGGACTTACCTGCTTTGAAATCACTTTCCATTTCCTCCAATAATTCCACGCTGAGTTCTGAGAAATTATTCACAAAATTCAGTGGATTTTGAATTTCGTGGGCAATACCAGCGGTGAGTTCACCGAGGGAGGCAAGTTTTTCAGATTGGATGAGTTGGTTTTGCGATGCTTTTAATGCAGCGGTACGTTCCACTACCTGGCGTTCGAGGGTTTCGTTTTGTAAGGATAGAATTTGTTGTTTCTCAGCAGAAAGAGCTTCGTTTTCATACAGTTTTTGTTGTAATATACTATTCGTGAGGCCCGACTCATAACCTAAATAAATTGCAACAGCAATTGGAACACTATAAAAGGCGACTTCAAAGTACTGGAATGGTTGATTTGGAGAAATTAACCCATAAATTTGGAGAAGGAACATCACCCAAGATATTAAGTAAACTACGCCACCTATCGCAATTATCCAAGCCCCTTTTTTATTGCCTAAGAATGCTTTTATGGCTGCTATCAAAATAGCTAAATTAGCCATTGTAAAGAATCCAATACTAAAAAGAAGAAAACCATTTTCGAGCCAAATACTAGAAGGAATGCTCAAGAGTCCAATAATTATTACGCTGTAAAACAATAAATCTAGTTTCTGCTCCATCAAGTCGTAAACAGCTTTCACTAAGATAAAAACTGTTGCAACTTGAATTATTAATAAAACACAATCTATGTAAAACCAATAGATAAGATGCTCGTTTTTTTCTTCAAAATAAAAACCATACCAAACAAATGCATAAGAAAGGGCATAGAGTGAAAAATAGAGATAAACTTTTTTTGATTTATTAAATAAAAAAAGAGCAAAATAAAGAACGCCTAAAAGCATAAATAGGCTGAACTTGGCAATAAGACGCTCATAATTTGATCCAAATAATTGATAACCTAGTTCCGTTGCTTCATAAGGCGTAATGAGCCTTAAATATAAAAAATCGTACGAATGACTAAACATTCTACTGTAAAGCATTCCGGGATGTAGCGTAAAACGTACCGCCAATACTTGTACACTATCGTCATTGCAAGGAAAAGAAAAAGATTTGTTTATAGGGTTGATGACTTCTATTTCACTAAAATTTTGAGAAATTTTACCGATTTTATGAATTAATTTTCCATTGATATATATTTCACTTGCTCCTGACTGCTTAACCATTATTACCATTTGATTGAGTAAATTTTGGTTAATTGATAGATGTAGTCTAAACCAATTTATGCCCTTAGGAATAACGGGCATACCAGATAATTTTTGAGAAGGATCAATACTTTTCCACTGGCTATCATCAAAATTAGGTTTGGCAAAGTCGGGATCATCACCGGTGTGCCAACGCCAACCTTTATTGAGTACCACTCCATCCTTAGGCAGGCTATCCATACGGAAAACTTCCCGTTGTTGGGCGAAGATGCAAACTGGCAATACAAGTAAGAGGAGTAGTATTTTTTTCATGATCCAAGGTTTGTTCCGTTAATTGGCAATTGAATTTCAAAAGTGGTTTCCGCTCCGGGAATGCTGGATACTATAAGCGTTCCCCCATGCCCCTTCGTCACAATATCATACGCCAAACTCAGCCCCAAACCCGTCCCTTGCCCAGTGGGTTTGGTGGTGAAAAATGGCTGGAAAATCTTGTCTTTGATCGCTTCGGGGATACCGTTGCCATTGTCTTTGACACTGATTTGGATGGCATTTTCCAGTTTTTTAGTGCGGACTATCACGGTAGGTTGGTAACCTAGACCTTCCAGGTTTTCAAAACCTGGAAGGTCTGTGCTTTGCGTCTGAAGCTGTCGGTTTTTCTCATGTACCGCATAAAAAGCGTTGTTGATCAAACTGAGCAGTACCCGCCCAATATCTTGCGGAATGACCTCAATTTTAGGCAAATCGGGATCAAAATGGGTTTCCATAGTGGCGTTGAAACTGCTATCCTTGGCGCGCAGACCATGGTAGGCGAGACGCAGGTATTCATCCGCCAGGGCGTTGAGGTCTGTAGAGACGCGATTCATCGCGTCGCCCGTCCGGGAATGTTCTAGCATTCCCTTCACGATTGCGGAGGCACGCTGACCGTGGTGGTTGATTTTTTGGAGATTCACCTGGAGATCATCGGCAATCTCAACGGCTTCAGTAGTTTTTCCAGCTTGTAAATCGGCCTTCATGTCATCTAATAACTCGGCGCTGACTTCGGCGAAGTTGTTGACGAAGTTCAGCGGGTTTTGAATTTCGTGGGCGATGCCGGCGGTGAGTTCACCAAGTGAAGCGAGTTTTTCGGATTGGATGAGTTGGGCTTGGGTTTGTTTTAAAGCAACTAAAGCATCTTCGGCCCGCTTTTTTTCAGTTTGGATTTGAATCAAATTGAGCCTTGCCTGTTCGGCTTGTTCTTCAGCTTTTTGAAGGTCGAGGAAACGAGTATAGGTTTGTTCGAAAACTTTTGCAAAGCGTATGAAAATATCATGTGCTTCGGGTACAGATTCTAATGTGATGAACAGCAAATAACCGTATTTAAAATAGGCGACATGGTCAATCTGGCGTGTTGGAAATGAACCACCGCTTGCTTTAAATTGTCGAAATCCTTCACCAGTAATTGGAAGGGAGCATAAATAATCATAGTGTGCAACACATTCTTCACCGGCAAACTCTTGTAGCAACAAAGTTTCTCCTCGCTGCCCAGCTTCATAGAAAGAGAGGAAGAAATGCTCTCTTGGAGTTTTATAGGTTGGCATCGTTCCCAATTCGGAACTGAACCATTCGGTGGATTCATTTCCCCCATAAATATTAAATCCACAGCCCCGTGTTTTAATCCCTAATGCTCTTACCTGGCTGTCCAATAAAAAGGAGGTTTCCGCTAACTCATCACTTTTTTGCATGGCCATCGTTCTGCTGCGTACTCGCTCCAGTGCTGCTTCAATTTCTAAATCTCGGTTTTTATGTACGAGTTCGGCCGTACGCTCTTTTACCTGCCGCTCAAGCGTTTCATTTTGACCGGCAAGGATGGTTTGTTTTTCATCGGAAAGGGTTTCAACTTCAATCAATTTTTGACCAAGTGCTTTGTTGGTTAGCGCAATATCTAACCCAAAGTAGATACAAACTGCAATAGGGATACTCAATTGAGCTAAATTATAAACCACATCTCCTATAGTGAAAATTGTTCCCAAAAAAGAGGTGTTTAAAAAATTGAAAATTAAACTTAATATAAAAACACTCCAAAATAGCGCAAAACTAATCCCTCCTATTGTAATAATCAAGGCGCCATTCCTTCTGATTTTAAGTGATTTAAAGGTAATACGAATGATTTCAATATTGATCAAATTACTTATACCTACTACCGTAACTATTTCAGCGTATTGGTACAATGATGCATTAACTATTATGCCTAAGATTATTAAGGTCATCAACACCCAATAATAGCCCCCTCTTTTTTGATTCATGAGTAGGTATAGTGCGGTTAACAAGAAAAACGTTCCTACTTGATGCGCATCCAAACCTATAGTAATAAGATAATAGCGTAACTGAATTTGATTATTTGAAAATGCTACAAATTGACCAACATCAAATGTTGATACAGCAATTGTATACATGAAGAAAAATAAATTCGTTTTTTGCCGTGGATAGAAAAAATATAAAGAAAGAAAAATGCTAGCAAGGATTAAAAATGCCCCAATTCTAAATATGATTGAATATTGGACGCTAATTCTGGAAATCGGATAATATTTGTTCAAATCAGGCAAAGTTGGGTACACTACAAATTGAATAGCTGCATTATTCTGTGCTAATAGCCGCGTATAAAGGATATGAGGCTGAAGACAATATCGAAATGCAATGACGACTGTACTATCATTTGGTAGGTTGATAGGGGTTATATTAGCAATAGGTGAAATTGCTTTGATGGCTTTTAGATTATGGCTTAAGGTACCATACCGATGAATCAATTTTCCATCCAGATACATTTCTGAAGCTCCCGACTGATGTAGAATAAAGAGGAACTGCTCCTGGATTGATTTGTTTACCTTAATTTTAATCCGAAACCAGCCAATTTCACCTGATCTTGACAATTGAGGCAACTCAAAAATATCCTTGGTGGGGTCAATATTCTCCCACTTCGCATCATCAAAGTCTGGCTTTGCCCATTCCGGATTATCTCCCGCGTGCCATTTCCAGCCTTTGTCGAGCAGGATGCCTTCCTTGGGCAGACTATCGATGCGAATTACCTCCCGCTGTTGCGCCATTGAAAATACCGGAAAGAAAAGTAAGCAGAGTAGCAGGTTTCGCATGGTAATGGGTTTCATTCAGGTATGTATAATACAAGGGAATAAAGGTAAAATATTCAAAAAACATGGGCATAAAAAAGATCCTGTCTCATTTTTGCTAGAAAAACAAGACAGGCGAAAAATCACTGTTCTAGGTGTTTTTGTCAAAAAATTACAGGGTTCAGCAATGGACGATTTTTTAAAAATTTACAGACGTCCTAAGTGCATTATTTGGGGTTTAGTTTTGTCGACAATCAACTTTGTATTTGTTGGAATAAAGATGGGAAAGCCAAGCGTAAAACTTTAGCACGATTTTCCGAATGGTAGGAATCATCCTCCGAATGGGGGGAATTGGTCTCCGAATGAAAATTGGGGGAGTAATTCGGCTCGATCAAGTTTTAAAACACCGCATTTCAATCGGGCAAGGAGGAGCATTTTTTTCGCCCGCCATCCTAGGGTGTGTTTGAATTACTACTAGTTCAGCGTTTTTAAAAAATAACCAGCCGCATAGATTGGGACAATGGTAATGTTTTGAAAAGTACCAAAGTTTTCCAAGGATATCCTGATGCCTTGGGTGTTTTTTTCTTTCATAAACAGCAATAAACTTTGCATGCTTCCTTTTTGAGAAGCCTTCACTTCCACCGGTACAACTTGACCGCCTTTTTGAATCAAATAATCAACTTCAGCATTGCTTGAAGGAATTTCTCGATGCCAATAATAAAGTCGTTCTTGGGTAAAAGGGTTGCTGTTCTTGATGATTTCAATACCGACGAACGTTTCGGCTATTGTACCTTTGTTGATAAAATCGCGGTCATTTGTTGCCAAAAAATGTCCGATGTTCAGTCCGAGTATTCGCTGGAAGATACCAGTATCGAAAAGTAAGTATTTTCTTTTTTTGTCGTTAATTTCAGCGCCCAAGGGCAAGCCATTTCCCGAAGAATGAGTTACCGCATAGATTAAACCGGCTTTTTCTAACAAAGATAGCGCTTCTTTAATTTGACCATGATTGGCGTTTGCGGAAGCTTTGGAGAGGTTGAATTTCCCACCCGATTGCGCTACTACTGCTTCAAATACCTCATTGAGCCGATTGGAAGGTACATTTTTCTTGTATTTAGTGAAATCTGCTACAATTGATGCTTGAAGTTCGTCAAGTACGGTTTGTATTTCCAAAAGTGGTTCGCCATCAATATACTTGGCTACTACCTCAGGCATACCACCAATGATGAGGAAAATCCTTAAGTAATCAGTGAGTTTGTTATGAAAAGGATCCTCTAATGGTTTACCTTTTTTAATAAGATCGATGAGTTTTTGTTCCCCTTTTGCGATTAGAAATTCGTAAAAAGAGAGCGGATACATAAACACCGACCTAATGCGTCCAACCCCGAATGAAGGCAGCTCGGCCAAGGCAAACTCCAACAACGAACCTGCTGCGATAAGGTGGAGTTCAGGGTATTGCTCATAAAAATAACGGATAGCGCTAATTGCCGGAATACATTGCTGGATTTCGTCAAAGAACAATAAGGTTTTACCTGCAATGATGGGCGTATTGTAGTAAACCGAAAGCTTTTCACAAATAGCGGCTACATTGATGTTTCCTTCAAAGAAGACGTAAATTTCTTTTTCAGTTTCAAAGTTAACCTCTAAAAAATGCTCAAATTGCCTTCCAAAATTTCGCACTGAGGTTGATTTGCCCACTTGTCTAGCGCCTCTTACTAGGAGTGGTTTTCTCGAGTTACTTTTTTTCCAATCAAGCAAAATGGCATCAATGTCTCTTGTTAATTGCATCCCGATTTTTTCAACAAAAATAGCGAAATTTAATTTATCGGCATCATAAATTATTTATTATTTTAAAATATCGGCATCATAAAAAGGGTAATTTTATCACAAATACGGTTCCGGCGCTTTTAGGGGTTGTATTTGAATTTTCTTCGTCAGCAATGTTGTGCAAAGTTAGCGTCCCTCCATGCCCCTTAGTCACAATATCATAGGCCAAGCTGAGCCCCAAACCTGTGCCCTGCCCAGTAGGTTTAGTAGTAAAAAAGGGCTGGAAGATTTTGTCTTTGATGGCGTCGGGGATGCCATTCCCATTGTCTTTGACGCTGATTTCGATGGCATTTTCCAGTTTTTTTGTGCGGACTATCACGGTAGGTTGGTAACCTAGACCTTCCAGGTTTTCAAAACCTGGAAGGTCTGTGCTTTGCGCCTGAAGCTGTCGGTTTTTCTCATTCACCGCATAAAACGCATTGTTGATCAAATTGAGCAGTACCCGCCCAATATCTTGCGGAATCACTTTAATTTTTGGCAAATCGGGATCAAAATGCGTTTCCATTATGGCATTAAAGTTACTGTCTTTTGCAAGCAAGCCGTGGTAGGCGAGGCGCAAGTATTCATCCGCCAGAGCGTTGATATCGGTGGCTACCTTCGTGCCCGTGCTCGTGCGCGAATGCTCGAGCATACCTTTCACGATAGCAGAGGCGCGCTGGCCGTGATGGTTGATTTTTTGCAGATTCACCTGGAGGTCATCGGCAATTTCAGCGGCTTCGGCAGTTTTTCCGGCTTGTAAATCGGCCTTCATATCATCCAGTAATTCAGCGCTGACTTCGGCGAAATTGTTGACGAAGTTGAGCGGGTTTTGGATTTCGTGAGCAATGCCAGCGGTGAGTTCACCCAAAGAGGCTAGTTTTTCGGATTGAATGAGTTGGGCTTGGGAAGCTTTCAAGGCAGCAGTACGTTCAGCTACTTGGCGTTCGAGTGTCTCATTCTGAGTGGTTAAGATACTTTGTTTTTCAGCCGAGAGGGATTCGATATCCGTTAGTTTTTGTTTCAACACCCAGTTGGTATGCCCAAAATCATAACTAAGAAAAATAGCATAAGTGATGGGTATACACATCATTGAAACATCGAATATAACATCAAGTCTCAACTGAGATATGTGCAGAACTCCGCTAAGAAACAAACTAAAAGCCATCCACATTAAAAGATAAAAAATATTTCCAGCAATAATAATCCATACCCCTTTTTTTTGGGTGTCTGTTGACAAGAATGCTACCCTGGCTATATCAAAACTGACAAGAATAGTGGTGCAATATCCGTATAAAACCCATCCCCAGGTTCCGAAAAATAGAGATGTTAATACGGAGATTAGGCAAAAAAGAAAAAATCCCCAGTAAGTCCAACGTTTGGGCTGCTCCAATAAGGTATAGATAGACGTGAGCAAAAAAATTAGGCCAACTGTTTCACCGATTAGACCAGCATTGTTTAACCAAAAATAGTAACCCACTGGTAGGGAAAGCCTAGTTAAAGAGAAAATTACCCAGGATAACCCCCCCAAAATAGCATATAGTGAAAAGTATAAGTTCATAAGTCTGGCCGGGAAAAAAATATACAGTAGACAAAAAATCAGCCCCATTATAAAAAATATGGCAGACTTAGAAACATCCCTCAACAAAATCCATGCTAATTGGCGGCTATACATGCTTGTTGCTTTATTAGAAATAAGAACCCTGGCGCTGAAAAGTGGGTTTCTCATGCCAAAATGGTTGCCATAGCTTATACCAGGCTGTAGCACAAATCGCAAAGCAATATTGAGAGTATCCTTACTAGGTTGCAGCACGTAGGGAAATCCAAGTGGGTTAATAGCTCGTATTTGAGCGGGATCGGTATTAATCTTTCCTATTTGTTGCCAAAGTGCGCCATTTAGGTATATTTCTGATGCTGAAGATTGTGCAATCATCAAAGACAAGGGAAGGGATGCGTTTTCTTTGCGTATCAACCTAATTCGCAGCCATCCGATCTGGCCAGGTGATAGCTGTGGTAGCTCGCTGATTTCCTTCGTCGGGTCGATATCCTGCCAGCCTGAATCATCAAAGTCTGGCTTCGCCCATTCGGGATTATCCCCCGCGTGCCATTTCCAGCCCTGGTTCAGCAAAATACCTGCTTTGGGAAGGTTGTCGATGCGAAAAACTTCCCGCTGTTGCGCAATTAAAATTACCGGAAGCAATAGTAAGAGAAAGAGCAGGTTTCGCATGGTAATGGGTTTCATTCAGGTATGTATAATGCAAGGGAATAAAGGTAAAATACTTAAAAAACATGGGCATAAAAAAGATCCTGTCTCATTTTTACTAGAAAAACAAGACAGGCGAAAAATCACTGTTCTAGGTGTTTTTGTCAAAAAAATTACGGGGTTCAGCTACGGATGTTTTTTAAAAAATTTACAGACGTTCTAAGTTCATTAGTTGGGGTTTAGTTTTGTCGACTATCAACTTTGTATTTGTTGTTATAAAGATGGGAAAGCAAAGGGTGAAAAAGTAGCACGATTTTCCGAATGGTAGGTATCATCCTCCGAATGGGGGGAATTGGTCTCCGAATGAAAATGGAGTACGAAACTATATTTCCCTCAAGATGACCGGGTGATTTTATTAAAATTCAGTTTGCTGAACAAATTGTGGAAAGAGCATGATCCGTTGAGCATCATTCGTATTGAACAAAAAAGGCGCTACATCTTTGGATAATTGAGCCAGATCCAAGTCCATAAGCCGATTGTTGAGGGCATCTTTTAAATTTTTGGCATTTTTCACGGCA
This sequence comes from Saprospiraceae bacterium, assembly GCA_040401995.1. Lineage (GTDB taxonomy): Bacteria > Bacteroidota > Bacteroidia > Chitinophagales > Saprospiraceae > Haliscomenobacter. The sequence continues at coordinate 20,903 of JBBANM010000019.1, read as the reverse complement.
AGTCGTTGCTCCAAATAAGCATAATTGGGTCGCGTTTTGGCGCATAAAAAAGTAATGTCGTAGATATCCCTTCCTTTAGGTTGTTTTCGGCGACAAAAAGCGGCGATCTTTTGAGAAAGTAACACATCAATAGGAGTAGTGCGGATACTGCCAAAAACATCAAATTTGTTGATCAAAAATATTTCAGGCTGAAAATCAAAATTTTGGGGTTCGGTGTCCAATTGAATCAGAATTTTTGCCTCCCGATGTCCACTCAAACCAGTAAGATGTAATAAATTGGGGAACTTAATATAGCAATGGTAAGCACCTCTATAAACTTGTTTCATTTCAATTTCCAAGCCTTCGCGTTCCAGTCCTTGTTTGATTACTAGAGCAAGTTGTTCAAAATCATTAGGTGATTAATCAAAATTATCAAAATCCAAATCTTCTGAAAAACGATTGGTTTGGTGTACGATGCGTAGGCATGTGCCGCCAAGGAAAGCAAACTTAGTTGCGAAATCACTACTAAAAATCAAGGCCAATATCTTGTACTGCAAGTATTCCCGAAGCAAGAAAGGTCCGAAACTATGCAGTTGCTGTGGGTAAAATTGTTGGATTTGTGCAAAACTTAGCATGACTTATTTCTCTTTTTCAATAAAGTTTAAAAAAATGTCGACCCTTCTAGCTAATGACTTGGATTGGAAGGCCTGACAATACTGACTAAATACATCTTGATTTAGAACCCGATTAATTTCTTGCACATTCCACCTCATTTCGTAAAAATGGCTTTCATCCACCATTTCCGGATGGAGATAAAGAAAATCCAATGTCGTTTTTTCTGGCGTTGCCATTTTGAAATAAAACCTTCCAAAAGACACCATTTGATAGCCAAAATAAAGACTCGGTTTGATGTTTTGATAGCCAAAATTCCCAATAGGGGTTTGAAAATCGTTAGTTTTTAGGGTCGAAACCGCAGTTATTTTAAACACACCTTCGGGGATAAAACCATAGTACGACATGGCCGTTTCCAAGGAAATATAGGAAGGCTGATAAATTTGATTGGAAATAAAAAACAGGGTGTCGCTATCAACGGGTACTTCAGTTAAGCGATACCATGAATTTCGGATTTTTTGTAAATATTGTTTTTTTTGCCAATTGACCAAGTTCTTGTGGTCAAAGTCAGGATACACTTTCTCAATCTCTATCTTTGAAATCACCGGGAAAGATTGAAAAGTGGAGCGAAACAATTGGAAGTTCATTTTGTTTCTGTTTTGGCATAAAAATAGTATTTTTTAGAAACAAAATATTTTTTTATTTCTTTACCCATCGCTTTAGCTTGGCAATTGAATACTAAACTCTGTGCCTTCGCCTATTGTACTTGCCATTTCCAATTTCCCCCCATGCCCCTTCGTCACAATATCATACGCCAAACTTAGCCCCAAACCAGTTCCCTGCCCAGTAGGTTTGGTGGTAAAAAACGGCTGGAAAATCTTGTTTTTGACGGAAACGAGTTTTGCGTATTTATTCATCAGAGTCCTTTAATTTCAATTCTGCTAAGTGTCGTTCACGTTCCAATTCAGTCTTTAATTCTGCCTCAGAAGGCAAATAGAGCAAGTATTTTGAAGCAAATATTTGTTGACTTTCGCTCAACACAGAGTACTTTACAATAGCCTCTGTTTTTTCCGAACAAAGAATAAGACCAATGGTAGGGTTATCACCTTCAATTTTGTGTAAATCTTCATACATCCTTACATACATCTCCATTTGTCCAATATCTTGATGGGTAAGTCTACCCATTTTAAGGTCAATCAGTACAAAACATTTTAGCACATAATTGTAAAAAACAAGATCAACGAAAAAATCTTCATCTCCGGCTCTGATGTACTTTTGCCGGGCAACAAATGAAAAGCCGCGCCCAAGTTCCAATAAAAACTCTTGCAAATTGTCAATTAATAACCGTTCCAAATCGTTCTCATACAACCTATTATCGGGGTTGATTTCCAAAAACTCTAATACGTAGGGATCTTTGACAAAATCCAATACATTGCTGCCGATTTGAGTAGTTTTTTCTTCAGCTTCTTTTTCTATAGCAAGTTTGTCCTGACTTGCCAATAATCGCTCATAATAAAAGGTAGTAATCTGGCGATCCAAGGCACGGGTATTCCAGCCGCTTTTTATTGATTCTTGCTCATAAAAGGACCTTGCGCCTAGATTTTGGACACGCATGAGGAGTTTGTAGTGGGTCCATGTCAATTCTCTCCGCAGCGCGGAGAGAATTGGGAATGCCAGAAAGAATTGTCTATAGTTCCAAAGACTGGTTTTAGCATAACCGCTTCCAAATTCTTTTTGCAGGCGTTTGGCCAATTCCGTTATTATGTATTTGCCATATTCCGCACGTTCTTTACCTAGTTGTTCTTCTTCAACGATGAGTTTCCCCAATTCCCAATAAGTTTTCACCATACTGGTATTTACAGCATGGTAGGCTGTTTTTCGCCCATTTTCAATGATCTGTCTTGCCTCGATATATAGGTTATTGATGTCTTTTATGAGCTCCATTGTTTTGTTTTGTTTTTGTTAAAATTAAAACAAAAATAAAAAAAACTTTCTTTTCTTTGGTTTTAATATGGCAAATGAATGATGAATTCGGCTCCAGCACTAATTTTGGAAACAACTTCGAGCGTCCCCCCATGCCCCTTAGTCACAATATCATACGCCAAACTTAGCCCCAAACCAGTTCCCTGCCCAGTAGGTTTGGTAGTAAAAAACGGTTGAAAAATCTTGTCTTTGATGGCTTCCGGAATACCATTGCCATTGTCTTTGACGCTGATTTCGATTGCATTTTCCAGTTTTCTAGTGGTGATGGTTACCGTAGGTTGGTAGGGTAGAGACATTGCATGCAATGTCTCTACGGCGTTATCATGCAATGTCTCTACAGCGTTATTCCGTTGATTCACCGCATAAAACGCGTTGTTGATCAAATTGAGCAGCACCCGCCCAATGTCCTGTGGAATCACCTCAATTTTAGGCAAATTGGGATCAAAATGCGTTTCCATGATGGCATTAAAGCTGCTGTCTTTTGCGCGCAGCCCGTGGTACGTAAGGCGCAGATATTCATCCGCAAGGGCGTTGATATCGGTGGCTATCTTCGTGCCCGTGCTGGTGCGCGAGTGCTCGAGCATACCTTTCACGATGGCGGAGGCACGCTGGCCGTGGTGTTTGATTTTACTGAGGTTTTGTTTGAGATCCGCAGCGATTTCAAAAGCATCGTGGGATTTTCCTGCTTTGAATTCAGTTTCCATTTCCTCCAACAGTTCCACGCTGAGTTCTGAGAAATTATTGACGAAATTCAGCGGGTTTTGGATTTCGTGGGCAATCCCGGCAGTCAATTCACCAAGGGAAGCGAGTTTTTCGGATTGGATGAGTTGGTCTTGAGAAGCTTTCAAGTCAGCAGTGCGCTCGGCCACCTGACGTTCAAGGGTTTCGTTTTGGCTGGCGAGGAAAAGTTGTTTTTCAGCAGAAAGGGTTTCGACTTCTACTAACTTTTGACTCAATTCTTTATTGGTGTAAGCAGAATCAACACCTAAATAAATTGACAAAGCGATTGGAAATGCGATTACCCCCAAATTAAATATGATATCCGCTAGGGTTGGAGATGCGACTATGAAATAGCCGATAAATGAAAATAGAAAAAGAAAAAAGAATGTATTAAAGATTACGCCAATTGCCAATATCCAAGCACCTCGTATATTTGCCCTTATTCCGTTTATCACCGCCCTAAATTGTTCAATAGCAACGAGAAGGGATAATAAGGAAAACGCGAACCCCCAATCTGTATAAGAACCGATAAATACTAAAACACCAAAGCCAACCGTAAGCGCAACCAAAAACCAAAAGAATTTACCTCTTTTTTGATTCAGAAATAGATAAAGCGTTTGAAGTGTTAATAAAGGAGCTAGGGTATTGAAAAATGAAGAAGTAGCAAAAAATAGACTTTTCAAGGCCACCAGATTTTGAACATCGCCCAATAGCTTAAATAAATGGGCAACCCCGATTGCCAAGAATGCGAAAGCTACCGACAAATGCGCTTTTTGATTTCGGTTGAAAAAATACAATGAGAAATGAAGTACAAACAAGATGAAAAATACCCCCAGTTTATACGACTCAAGATTGGTGTAGCGAATGTCATTCTGGCTTACCAGTTCTATTGCTTCTTTAAAATAGGCAATCCTGAGAAAAAATAACTGATTTTTGCTGTTATACGCCCAGTTGTACCTGACACTTGGTTGTAACACATAACGTATCGCCAGGCAGTACTGCCCGGCAGAATCTATCGGAAGAAGAAGCGGTCTGTTTAGTGGATTAAATGCTTCAATGGGAGAAGTTAAAACACCATAACGCTCCAATAATTTTCCATTTAAATAAACTTCTGATGCACCTGTTTGCTGTATCATCCCAGCCACTTGTTGTGAAGGGGTTTTAGAGACTGAAAAATGAAGCCGAAACCAACTGATTTCGCCTTTTTTGGATAGCTGAGGCAACTCAGAAATACTTTTCGTCGGATCAATATCAGCCCACCCAGCATCATCAAACTCCGCCTTCGCCCATTCCGGATGATCGCCCGCATACCATTTCCAGCCTTTGTCGAGCAATATGCCATCTTTGGTTAGGCTATCAATGCGAAAAACTTCCCGCTGTTGCGCGAAGATGCAAACTGGAAATAGCAGTAGCAATAGTAGTATTCTTTTCATTATCAGAGGCTTGTTTCGTTAATGGGCAATTGAAGTTCAAAAGTGGTTTCCACTCCGGAAATGCTTGAAACAGTTAGCCTCCCCCCATGCCCCTTGGTCACAATATCATAAGCCAAACTTAGCCCCAAACCCGTTCCCTGCCCAGTAGGTTTGGTAGTAAAAAACGGCTGGAAGATTTTGTCTTTAATTGCTTCAGGAATCCCATTCCCATTGTCCTTTACGCTGATTTCGATGGTGTTTTCTAGTTTTTTTGTGCTGATAGTTACCGTAGGTTGGTAGGGTAGAGACATTGCATGCAATGTCTCAACGGCGTTATCATGCACCACCTCTACTGTGCTATTCCGTTGATTTACCGCATAAAATGCATTGTTGATCAAATTGAGCAATACCCGCCCTATGTCTTGGGGAATGACCTCAATTTTAGGTAAATCGGGATCAAAATGCGTTTCCATGGTGGCGTTAAAACTACTGTCTTTTGCGCGGAGGCCGTGATAGGCCAAGCGCAGGTATTCATCCGCCAAAGCGTTGATATCAGTGGTTACCTTCGTGCCCGTATTCGTGCGCGAATGCTCGAGCATGCCCTTGACGATGGCCGAAGCGCGCTGGCCGTGGTGGTTGATTTTACTGAGGTTTCGTTTGATGTCCGCAGCGATTTCAAAAGCACAATGGGACTTACCTGCTTTGAATTCACTTTCCATTTCCTCCAACAGTTCCACGCTGAGTTCTGAGAAATTATTGACGAAGTTGAGCGGGTTTTGAATCTCGTGCGCGATGCCAGCGGTGAGTTCGCCAAGGGAGGCGAGTTTTTCAGATTGGATGAGTTGGGCTTGGGAGGCTTTCAAGGCAGCAGTGCGTTCGGTAACCTGGCGCTCGAGGGTTTCATTTTGGGTGGCGAGAATGGCTTGTTTTTCAACAGACAAGGTCTCTACTTCAATTAACTTTTGAGCTAAAGAAATATTGGTTAGTGAAACGTCATAACCCAAGTATATGGAAACAGAAATAGGGACGCATAGGAAGTTCAAATCAAAAAAATCAATCCCAAAGATTGTAAAGTGAATGAACCATTGTAAGCAGAAAATTAGCCAACAAAACAATGCTAAAATACTTCCAGTTGCAATGATCCAAGCCCCTTTCTTATTTCTCCGACCAGCAATAATGGATACTCTGGCAAGTTCCACATTGACCAAATTTGTAAATAAAAAACCATAGATCATCCAACCCCCATTATAAACAAAAGCAGCAGAGGGGATACTAATAATCCCCAGAACTATCAAAGTCCAATATTGCCATTTCTTTTTTTGCTCTAAAAATTGATAAATGGCATTTAACATTACAAAATAACCCACCGCTTGCAGTATTAGAGTGGCGTTGTTTTGTATGGAAAAAAGTGCTACTTCATTGGAATGATAAGTCCAATAGTTGATTTTCCAAGAAATCGCATGCAATAACGCATAGATAGAAAAATAAAGATTTACTATTCTCTTCCTATAAAAAAAATAAAACGCAAAATACAATATGGCCAAACTGAAAAAGATTCCCGTCCGTACTGGGTTTGGCTGATGTTTTGTCCAATAATTGGATTCATAAGTATTTACTCCGTTTTCGACGGTATTCAAGCTTATCGCCAATGCTTTATTGATCATGCCAAAATGAGTACTGTACCATACACCTTGTTGAAGAGCATAACGCACGGCCAAAACACCAACGTGCTTATTGGGAATTGGAAAAGAAACTGGTTTCAATAAGGGATTAAAGCCTATTACTTTTTGACGATCGGTGCTTAAAGTCCCAAACTGTTGGATTAAATTTCCGTTCAGGTATATTTCAGAAGCCCCTGATTGCTGAATCAGCATGACCATTTGTTGCGTTATGCTGCTATCGATCAACAAATGAATCCGAAACCAGCCAATTTCGCCAGATCTAGATAATTTTGGCAACTCAAAAATATCCTTGGCGGGGTCAATATCTTCCCACTTAGTATCATCAAACTCCGCCTTCGCCCAATCCGAATTATCCCCTGCATGCCATTTCCAGCCTTGGTTCAGCAAAACACCTGCTTTGGGTAGGCTGTCGATGTGAAAAATTTCCCGCTTTTGAGCAAAAGAAAATACCGGAAGCAGTATTAAAAAGAGTAGCAAAAGTCTCATGCTTTAGGGTTTTAAGTCGTGTTTTATTGCTAGGTAGAATATGGGTAAAGTACTCAAAAATGCAGTGCTAATAAAAAATCCCGCCCCATTTTTATGTTGAATAATGGGGCGGGAGCAAAAAAGAACGCAGTTCATCAGCATTCTACTGGGGGAACTTGGGTTTAACGAGTAAAAAAATAGGATGTAATTTCGAATCCCTTACAATACGGGATGTTCACTAGTTTTGAGTAGCGCCTCTTTGTTTTTAGTGGTTCCACAAGAGGGCAATTTTACTGATTTGCTCATGATTGATCCATCGGAAATACGCGTAACGGTTACTTTCGCCGTTTCACCACAGACGCAGGGGGTGGTGCTTTGTGCACTGCCGCTGGCGCTTTCGTCAACTTCCCAGCGGAAGCTATAGGCGGTTGGGTTTTCTATACGTACACTCACATTGGTTCCTCCTGAAAAGCAATTGCTTACGTCGAGGGTAAAGTTCATCGGCGTTTTTTGCGGAACAGTCATCGCTGAAGCGGAATAATTATCGATGGGTTGATCCATGTATTCGTAGTTCGATTTGTCGCAGGAAGTTAGAAACAACAGCGTGCTAGTGAGGCCAATGGTCAAAAAAGTTACTTGGCGGAAAGTGGTAGCAATGTTTAAGGTTTTCATAAGTGTTTAATTTTTCTTCATCTAGAAATCAGTTCTTAATTGATTTCCCGATCAAGCGATTGAATAATATTTGTTGATCTGTTGATACAAATATGGAGCATTACGAGCGGGTGGGCAAGGCTCGTTTTCCCAACGGTAGGAATCATCCTCCGAATGGATGGTTTTGGTCTCCGAATGAAAAATGGGATGGGGGGCACGGAATGTAGAGGCGCGATTCATCGCGACTTAAGGATTTGATTTTATGTCTGAATTATAGACGCGATGAATCGCGTCTCTACAGATTAGGTTTTATGCCTGGGTTAAAGACGCGATGAATCGCGTCTCTACTACGCCACCAGCGGCTGAAACCGCAACAACATTTCAACACCTTGATCGGTATTCAACACCAATTCTCCATTTAATTGAATGGCCAGCAATTGCACCAACCGCGAGCCAAAACCCGAGCCTTCCGTTGGTTTGGCCGGGATGCCATTGGGAATGCCGACTCCATCATCGGCAATGCGCAAACAATAGCGTTGGGGGCTTTCTTGAGTCAAACTGATGGAGATGACACCGGTTTGATCTTCTGGGAAGGCATATTTCAGGGCGTTGGTGATCAACTCATTGGCAATCAAACCCACCGGAATGGCGGTATCCACATCCAATTCCAATTGCGCCATCGGGAATTGGAAGCTCACTTTTTTATCGGCTACTCCAAACGCATCCAGCATGATGCCGCACATGGTTTCAAAATAGTCTTTCATTTCCACCTTACTGAAGTTTTGCTTGTGGTAAAGCTTCTGGTGGATGAGCGACATCGAACGCACCCGGTCCTGACTTTGTCGCACCGCTTTGAGGGCATTTGCGTCTTTGATGGTCGCGGATTGCAGGTTGAGCAAACTGGAGATGGTTTGGAGGTTGTTTTTTACGCGGTGGTGGATTTCCTTGAGGAGCAGTTCTACTTCCTGGTTTTTTTTGGCCAGCTCTTGGGTGCGGATATTGAGGATGCTATTTTCTTGGATGGCTTGTAACGAGTCTCTAAAATGCACCACAAACTGGAGGGTTTTTTGCATGGTATTTTCAAAATCCTCAAAATCAATGGGTTTGCCAATGAAGTCGAAAGCGCCGCTGTTCATGGCCTGGCGAATGTTGGACATATCGCTGTAGGCTGAAATCATGACCGTACGGATGAGAGGGTTTTGATTTCTAATTTCCTTGAGGAGGGTGAGACCGTCCATTTCGGGCATGTTGATGTCGCTAAACACCATGTCGAGATCGGGGTGCTCGGCGAGCATTGCCAGGGCTTCTACGCCATTTTTTGCGTATATGAATTCATATTCTTTTTCGCGAACCTGGTTGCGGAATTTTTGACGAATGAGGAGTTCGATGTCCTCTTCGTCGTCTACGACCATTATTTTATGTTTGGAGCTCATCAACAAAAATTGTAAAAGTTTAAGGCCTCGCTTTCAGCGATGAGTAAATATTTTATAGCCACAAATTATACAAATTGTCACAAATTAAGACACAAACTTGCATTTGTGTTTCTCGTACGGACGAAGTTCGCACACTTTTTTGGCGAAACTTCAAAAGAAAACCCACCGAAGTTAGGCTGCTGAACTTTTACAGATTTTGTTTATTTTGCAGTAAAATCAAAAAGTTATGGCGTGGTTAGGATTGCGTACTTGTATCTATCGGGTTCCAAATATGGAGGAAGCCAAAAATTGGTATACCCAGGTTTTGGGCTTTGGACCCTATTTTGACGAGCCTTTTTACATTGGATTCAACGTAGCTGGGTACGAGCTGGGTTTGCAGCCCATGGAAAATACCGTCCAAACGCCTTCAGAAACGGTCAACATCTATTGGGGGGTGGCAGATGTAGATGCTGAATTTCAGCGTTTGCTGCAGTTAGGCGCAACTACTTTTGAGGAACCCACCGATGTAGGCGGAGGTATCAAAACGGCCATGCTGCACGATCCTTGGGGCAATTTGTTGGGGATTATCCTCAATCCGCATTTTAGTTTGCCGGCGTGATTTGTTCAATTTATTACCTTCAATTTTGGAAAAAAAAGACATCCGCTGGCGTCAGCGATTCCATAATTTCCAGAAAGCCTTTCAATTATTGGAATCGGCAGTATTGTTGGCAAAAGAAAGACCGCTAACTGAATTGGAAGAGCAAGGACTCATTCAACGGTTTGAATTCACCCATGAATTGGCCTGGAATGTCATGAAAGATTTTTTGAGTACCAAGGGAATACCAATATTACAGGTTCGAGAGATGCTATCCGCGAAGCATTCAACAAAACGCTAATCGAAAATGGAGAAGGATGGATGGAAATGATCAAGAGTAGAAATCTATCTTCGTACGCTTACGATGAAAAAATAGCCGACGAAATCGTAGTGAAAATCATCACTGTTTATTACGGCCTTTTTCAAGCATTTAATCTTCGTATGACAAACCTACAGCTATGAATACTTTTGGACTAAAAGCAGAACAAATCCAATTGATGAACGCATGTTTTGCGCAATATCCCGCTATCCAGCAAGTGATCATTTATGGTTCGAGAGCCAAAGGCACACATCGCAATGGTTCGGACATCGATTTGACCATTGTTGCGGAGGCATTTTCCTTTTCTGACTTATTGGCTTTGGAAATAGTTTTGGACGATTTATTACTGCCCTATAAAATTGATTTGTCGCTCAAAAAAGACATCGACAACCCCGATCTATTGGAACATATTGAACGGGTTGGGCAGGTGTTTTATCTGGCTCAAATAGTGGAGCAGCCGAACGGATAATTCGGCTGCTGAATAAAATTTGAGGGCAAAATAAATCAAGAGTTATCAAGCGTCAATTTTCCAAAAAAATCTTCAATATTATTTGGGGAGAATTGACTTAAATAATTGTCATTGAGCACAATGTAGTAGAGACACATTGCAATGTGTCTCTACGGAAATGCAGCCGTTCCCCCTTAAAGTGCAATCTGTAAGGATCTTAGGCATTAGAATGTATCCCCACTTTATTGCCTTCGGTATCCATTATAAATGCCATATAACCATTTTCGGGACTGATCAATGTTTTGGGAAGTAACACCTTCCCGCCCGCGCCTTCCACGCGCGCCAACGAAACGCTCAAATCGGGATTGGCATTGAAATACACGATAGCACCGTTGCCGCTGGGGGTATGCGAACTGCTTTTGGCCAAAGCGCCGCTCAATTTGCCATTACCAGGCTCGCTAGGGAAAAGCGCCATTTGTAGCTCGGGCAGGATCAAATCGTATAGTTGAATGTCAAAAACCGTTTCGTAAAAGGCTTTTGCTCTGGCGAGGTCGGCAACCGACACTTCGAACCAATTGAGGGTGTTGACAGTAGCTTCCATTGGATAATGGGTTTTGGTGGTTAAAGTAAATGATTGATATAGTAAGTTTTTGTTGTTTAAGTGCTTAAAAATAAACAAAAAAATTTAATTTCATAAAAATTTTAGACAAAATGTTTTATTTTTTAGAATTAAAATATCTAAGGATTAAATCAAAATCAAGTTTATGGAAAAAATGATCATGCAATCAACACTTTTATTTTTGTTACTAAAGCCATCATTTTCATATTTCAATCAAACTATTCCCTATATTGACTTATCCTTCCAAGGAATTACTATTGATAAAATAGATGAATTAACCTTAGAAAATTATTACTACATTTCATTTCATGATTCAAGAAAAAAGAAAGCAATTCTGTTGAGCAAAAAAGATACACAAAAATGTATCAATCAATTACGTCAAGGAGAGCGATATCATTTAAAACTTAAAATACTTACAACAACGGAAGGGTTGATGTCAGTTGCTTTTCGACTTTACCAAAATGATATTTATCTTGATGGGTTGCTTTTATTTCCCAAAAAGACTAAGGTATATTCTTCTATAGATTTGAATGGGTTGTGTTTGTTGAAATGAAGGATTATTTCTTTCTAGGTGGTCTGAAAAATTTACTTTTACAAAAAATTACCTTGCAAAATTGAAAAAAAATCTGAGACTCCCAGGAAATTCAAACCCACTCTAACCCACAATCGAATCACAAATGTAATCGGGAATGATTCCACTCGAACGAATGATGAGATCGGCATCATTGGCATTGGTATTTCCACTTAACACCAACGTAGTTTTTACCCCAAATTTGTTGCCCCCCAGGATATCCGTATGCAGTGTATCGCCCACCATCAATATTTCATCTTTGTTGAAAGTACCCTCTTGGTTAATGTGATCAAACGCAAAATTGAACATCTGCGAATCCGGTTTGCCAAAGTGGATGAATTTTTTGGAAATGATACTCTCCACCAATTTGGCAATACCGCCCGTAGCGATCGATACATCAGTTTTGGTGACCGGATAGAGATTATCGGAGTTGGCTACAATGACCGGTATGTTTTTGCGGCGAATCAGGTTTACCGTTTTGTTGATGTCGTAATTCCAGTCAAACCCTTCGTCGTCCAGAAAAACCATGGCCATGATGGTGTCGAGATCGTGGTTTTCCACCTCGCTGATGGGCACGCATTCCAAATTGGCTTGTAGGATGTATTGCGCGGCATTGGGCGTACCCAGGTAAGCCACTTTGCCAGATTTGATTTTGAGTTGCAAGTATTGTTTGGCCATCATCCCGGAAGTGATGATTTTTTCGGGCGTTATGCCGCGTAGGCCAGCTTTTTCAAAAGACTCCGCCTGTTGTTCCTGACTGCGCGATGCATCGTTGGTGAGGATGCGAAAAACAATGCCTTGATCTTCAATAAAATCGATGGTGTTTTGTACGCCATCAATCAAGCCGCGATAATTTTTGAGCACGCCGTAGGAATCAAAGAAAATGGCTTTGAAATCTTTGGCTATGGATAAGAAAGAGGTGGTTTTTTCCATGTTATTTTGAAACTGTGAACAAGTTTAGCACCCCCATCTTCGATGGCGTGGTTTTAAAATTGTGGCTGTAAATTTGTTTTCTCATCGCCGAAGGTGATGTGCTAAACTTTCACGTGTTTTTAATGAATAAACCCCATCACTTCAACTTCAACTCCCGCAAAATCACCTCCGCATCAAACCCCGTATCAATCGAAGGGAAATGAATGTCCAGTGCTTCGCGTTGTAGCTTTTTTGCATATGATGACGCAAAAAAGTAATCGCCAAAGTCCATCACATAGTGCAACAAAAAGAAGCGGTAAACTTCCTTGAGTCCACGTACCTCATTTTCAGTAAGTGGATAACGCTCGTGATAGGTTTTCAAAAAAAGCAAAAACCGATCTTCCATCATCGTGCCGATGTTGTAGGTGAACACCGTGCGGTCGCCCACATTGGAAACTATTCTACTAAAAAAGTAAAAATCCAACATGCGCGTGCTCATGCGAAACCAATCGTAATCCCAACGCGAAAACAAACGAAAAGTAGGCGTCACCGAAAAATTGCCGATGTTCCAATCTACAAAAATGGGAATCTTGTCGAGGCGATTGAAATTCAGCTCGCTCACGTTTTTTTGGAACAAATCACATTGCCGTTTCAATTCTTCGCGATCGGAATCGTCGCCAAAACGAACGGATCCATGATCCAATTCTTCCCGCAAATGATCCACATCCGATTGCAGTGATTTGGAAGAAGTCGGCAACGTATGGCGGATGCTGTGACAAGCAGTATGGAAACGCGCAAATTCTTTGGCCAAACGCACGATATGCGGATCCTCCAAACGACTTGGCAACTTGGTTTTGATCTTGATCGGGCGGTAAAAAATCACCCAGGCATCGGTTTCGTCATTGATAAAACGGTGTACAAATAAGCTATTGGCTTTCATCAGCGAACGCGCCAAGAAGTTTTCAAAAGGATCTGGTAAGTTATTCGCTAATACATTGATGATGCGATGGTCTTCCACAAAGTGCTCGTACTGGCCAAAGTACGACAACTTGGCAATCACGAAACTCTTGTTGCTAAAGCTCACCTTGTATACATGGTTGGTAGAAACGCGTGCGCTAATGTCTTCAATCTGGACGATGGTTCGCGAGGAATCATAAGCCGTCCAGGCGTATTTAATGATGATATCGTAGTTGAAATTCATAATCTGGTTGTAGGTAAAAGGACCGACTCACTCAAACGAGCTCTAAACAAGCTCAAAGTAGCGTTTTAATTCCCATTGGGTAACCTGTTGGGTGAATTGTTGCCATTCCCATTCCCGGGTTTTTACAAAATGATCCACAAAACCCGCGCCAAATAAAGCTTTGGGCAAGTCGGATTGTTTCATCGTTTGAATGGCTTCATCCAAGGTTTTTGGCAAACGCGGATTGTGCGGGTTATCGTATTCGCTACCCAAAGTTGGCGCCGTGTTCAGGGTCAATTTATTTTTGATGCCATACAAACCCGATGCCAGGCTCGCCGCAATCGACAAATAAGGGTTGGCGTCGGCACCCGGTATGCGGGTCTCTAAACGCATTCCACCCTCGCTGTGGTTGATCACCCGCAGTGCAGCAGTGCGGTTTTCAATGCCCCAACTGGCGGTAACTGCCGCCCAAGATCCTTTAACTAGACGTTTGTAGCTGTTGACTGTTGGTGCATACATGGGCATGATGTAGGGCAAACAATGCAATTGCCCTGCCAGATAATGCTCCATCGTTTCGCTCATTTGATGAGGACGCGTTGGATCAAAAAACAAATTGCGTTCCTGGTTTTGATCCCACAAACTTTGGTGGATGTGGCCGCCGCAACCCGGCAATTGCTCGTTCCACTTGGCCATAAAAGAGGCGACAATGCCAAAACGATAGGCCACTTCTTTTACACTTGATTTGAACAAAACCGCCCGATCAGCAGCTTCGAGCACGTCCGCGTACATGAGCGCGGCCTCGTACACGCCCGGCCCCGTCTCCGTATGCAACCCCTCGATCGGTATGCCAAAGTTGAGCAACTCATCGTACAGGGTATTGAAAAAATCTTGGTTCATCGAGGGACGCAACAAGGAATAGCCAAACATGCCAGGGGTGAGCGGGGTCAAATTGGTAAAGGCTTTGTCTTTCAACGTTTGCGGCGTTTCCAGGAAATTAAACCACTCAAATTCTTTGGCAAAAATGGGCGTAAATCCCAAACTCAAACATTCCTGGCGGATGTTTTTAAGCAATGTCCGCGGACAAGTGCCTTTTATCTCGGAATCGGATTGACTGAAATCGGCCAAAAAGAAAGGAATGTCATCATCCCAAGGTACTTGTCGGAAAGTGCTGGGATCAATGCTGCAAATGGCATCTGGAAACCCCGTATGCCAACCGCTTACCGTACTGTTGTCGTAGCAGACATCCTGCATGTCCCACCCAAAAATGACGTTGCAAAACCCTAAACCTTCAGCGAGTCCTTTGCGGAATTTGGAGATATGGAGCATTTTGCCACGCAGTATGCCATCTATATCAGCAAGGGCAAATTTGATTTTTTCACCGGGTATGGTTTTTATTAGGGCTTCAATGGTTTCGGCAGTCATGGCACGTATTTTAGGGGCAAATTAAGAAAAAGGTATAAGTTTCGCACCCCCATCTTCGATGGCGGATTTAAAGAAAATGTAGCCACAAATTGCACAAATTTTCACAAATTAAAGCACGAACTCCGTTCGTGAAGGGTACACAAACGTCAGTTTGTGTCCTAATTTGTGGAAATTTATGGCTGAAATTTTGTTTGTCTCATCGCCAAAGACTAGGTGCTTAATTCTACAGAAAAGTATGAAAAATCGATCGCGTAGGCGAAGGACTAAGGCTTTGTTTTGCTTGCGTTTTTAACTCTTTTTCCTAAGAACAATTGCTTGTCAAGGTCAACAGAGGCAAAAAGACAGGCGCGAATTTGAATTCTGAACAAGCTCTAAAACAAAAGCATTTGTTGGCCCCCGCCCCAACTGGGTCCTCTAACTTCAACATTGGGTCGATCTTTCAATTTTTCCCATAAATACTTCGCCAACTCCGGCGCCAATAAATTATCGGGTTCATGGGTAAAAAGATAGACCGATTCTAAACCTAAAGCATGCCATTGTTGCAATCGCGTCACCCACTCGTCAATCCTTTGATAATCGGTAGGGTGAAGGGCATTGCCCACAAACCGAATCATGGCGAAAGGCGTTGTTTGCCGCATGTGCAACACATCTCTACGCCCCGCCACATCGGTCAATACCAGACCAATTCCGTTTTCGGCCAAAAAATTATACGCTTCTTTTTGCGCAATGTTACTTTCGGTAAACCAACTCGGGTGCCGTAATTCTACCGTCAAAGGCAATTCCTTAGGCCAGCGATTTACCAACGATTGTAAAATTGGAAAATGGGCGACATCAAAATAAGGCGGCAATTGTAAAAAAGTAGGCCCCAATTTCGCTTCTAACCCCGCAATGGCCACAATGAATTGATCAAAAGCAGGAGCATCCAAACCCAAATTATTGCTGTGACTGATTACTTGCGGCACTTTGGGGCAAAAACGAAAATCGGCGGGTGTTTCCGCCACCCAGCGTTCTACGGTTTCGGCATTGGGGATGCGGTAATGGGTGGTATTGAGCTCAATGGTGTTGAATTGTTTGCCGTATTCCCGCAAATAATCTTTGGTTTTTGTGCCAGCGGGGTAAATGCTGCCTACCCATTCCTTCATCGACCAACCAGTACAACCGATATAAAAATGTAAGGGATTGCCCTTTTGGTGCAGCTCAGCTAGGGCCGCAGCATTTATAGACGCGTCGGGCGGCAAGGTGAAATCAACAAGACTGATGTTGGGGAGTTTTCCAAAATCCATAATGCTAAATTTCTTGAGGAACGGGTGAATAATAAAGGTACATTTTAGCCGCCGCTATTTTGCTGCCAATCGACTATCTTTTGAGGCGCAATGTGGGGCATTGTAACGAAAAAGATAGGAAGAGTGGCGGTGAAAGAGCAAGGCCAAAGTGTACTTTTATTATTTAACCGTTCCTGAGCTTAGTTGCAGGTACTGCATTTCTGGTAAATGTATAAATTGCGACCCAAAACTACAATTCCACTGTTGATTATTCATAAGTGATGTTTTGTCAAATCGCCTGACCGTTATGAATGAAAAAAAATTTCACGATGCCCTGTTCGCTCGTATGGCCAACAGGAATTTTCGAAAATTGACCCTAATCGATGAAGACCACATCGATTTTTGTTCCAATGATTACCTCGGACTTTCCCGCGCCTGGGAAGTACAAAGCATCATGGATAAAGCCATTCGCAAGGAGGAAATTCACGGTTCCACCGGTTCGCGGCTCATCAGCGGCAACCACGATATGGTAATGAAATTTGAAAAATTTTTGGCCGAATTTCATCAGGCGGAAAGCGCCCTGCTCTTCAATTCCGGCTATGTAGCCAATCAAGGGCTGATATCCTGTATTGCTGACCGGCACGATACCATTATTTATGATCAGTTGGTGCATGCTTCTTTGCGCGAGGGGGTGCAGTATACGCTTGCCGCTAGTTTTTCCTTTCGCCACAATGATTTGGAGCATCTCGAAGAACGCCTCAAAAACGCTAAAGGCAATGTTTTTGTCGTAGTGGAAAGCATCTATTCCATGGATGGCGATGAAGCGCCCCTGGTGGCGATGACGGAACTATGTACCACTTACGGAGCCGCTTTGATTGTCGATGAAGCCCATGCAACTGGGGTTTTTGGCCACGAAGGACGCGGCTTGGTCAATGCTTTAGGCCTGGAATCTAAAATTTGGGCGCGGGTTTACACTTTTGGCAAAGCGCTAGGTAGTCATGGTGCGGTGGTAGTTGGGCCGAACTATTTGCGCGATTACCTAGTTAACTTCTCGAAGCCATTTATTTACACTACCGCCCTCCCCGCATACCATTACATTGGGGTGTGGCGGGCTTATGAGATGATGATGATCAAGCCGCTAACGGAAAAAATTCAAAAACGCATCCGGTATTTTTTAAAGCAAATTCCGGAAAGTCTAAAAGCCTCATTTATACCCAGTCGCAGCGCCATTCAATGTATGTTGCTGCCAGGGAATGCTCAGGTAAAAAATGCGGCCGAAATTCTGCAAAAGGCAGGTTATGCCGTGGTACCCATTTTGCATCCCACCGTTCCTGCCGGACAAGAACGCTTACGGATCTGTTTGCACACCTACAACACCAAGGTACAAATCAACGGATTGATAGCCCAATTAGGGCAATTGCAGGAAACAATGCTTAACTAAAATCAATGAAACAAAATGCTTATTTCTTGACGGGAATAGGAACCGATGTAGGTAAAACACTGGTAGCAGCCACGTTGGTGGAAGCGCTACAAGCCGATTATTGGAAACCCATTCAAGCGGGAGATTTAGACCATACCGACACCATGAAAGTGCGACAATTGGTAGCGAACCCCAACTCGGTTTTTCACCCCGAAAGGTATCAGCTCAATGCGCCAATGTCGCCCCATGCTGCGGCAGCCATCGACGGTGTAAACATCAAATTGGCTGACTTTTCATTGCCGGATACTGAAAATACGTTAATTGTTGAAGGTGCGGGTGGTTTGATGGTTCCGCTCAACGACTACGACACCATAATTGATTTGATTGAGCGGCTACATTTGCCGGTTATTTTGGTGTCAAGACACTATCTGGGCAGCATCAACCACACCTTATTGAGCATCGAAGCACTGAAAAAACGCAATTTAGCCATAGCAGGGTTGATTTTTAATGGCGCAGCGCAACCGCCATCAGAACAGGCCATCGAAAAAATTGGCAGAATCGCAGCCTGGTTTAGAATTCCTGTTTTTCCAGAGATAAACGCGGGAGTTGTTAGTGATTTTGCCAAAACCATTCAACCTACCTTGTCTACTTTTTTGTCAAACATCAATAGCCGCTATGAATTGGATTGAACGTGATCGGGCAGTAATATGGCATCCTTACACCCAGATGAAAACTGCCGATGCACCACTGGCCATTGTGCGTGGTGAAGGCGCCTTGCTGATCGCCGACAATGGCGATACTTATATTGATGCCGTTGCTTCTTGGTGGACTAACATTCATGGTCACGGGCACCCTTATTTGGCGGAAAAAATAGCCGAACAAGCCCTACAATTGGAACATGTGATTTTTGCTGGATTTACCCATCCCGCTGCCATTGAATTGGCCGAGCGCTTGTTGCCCTTGCTTCCCAACAATCAATCAAAGGTCTTTTTTTCCGATAACGGTTCTACCGCCAACGAGATTGCCATCAAAATGGCGATTCAGTATTTTTACAACCAAGGCATTTCGCGCCGCCAAATCATTGCTTTTGAGGATGCCTTTCATGGCGAAACCTTTGGTGCGATGTCGGTCAGTGGGGATTTATCGCTCAACAATCCATATAAGCCCTTTCTGTTTGAGGTAAAAAGAATTCCCTCGCCGCTGGCGGGACAAGAAGCGGCTTGTCTCCAAGCGTTGAAAAACCATTTGGCACTGGGCGATGTAGCTGCCTTTATTTTCGAGCCCTTATTGATGGGGGCTGGCGGGATGTTGATGTATTCGTCCGAAATATTGGATGAACTGATCGCCGAATGTCATGCCCACGGCGTATTGTGTATTGCCGATGAAGTGATGACTGGTTTTGGGCGTACCGGAAAACTTTTCGCCTGTGATTATCTGCAAGAACAACCGGATCTGATGTCTTTTTCCAAGGGACTTACGGGCGGTGTTTTGCCGATGGGTTTGACCACTTGTACCCAAGAAATTTACAACGCTTTTTTAAGCACCGATAAATACAAAGCGCTTTTTCATGGTCACTCCTTTACCGGAAACCCCATTGGTTGTGCGGCGGCATTGGCCAGCCTAGACTTGCTACTTGCCGAAGATTCTGTGGCCAATCGAGAAAGGATTGCCGCTTCGCATACCCGGTTTATGAAAAAAATTAACGGGCATCCAACCATCAGCAAAGTGCGCCAACAAGGTACCATCTTGGCCATGGATTTTAACTCCAATGGAGAAACGGGGTATTTCAACGACCTGCGTGATCGGCTGTATCGATTTTTTCTCAGCAAGGGTGTATTGTTGCGGCCTTTGGGCAATGTGATCTACATTTTGCCGCCGTATTGCATCACCGATGCGCAATTGGAAAAAGTATACTGTGCAATAGAGGAAGCGTTAACGGTTTTTGCGCCCTTAGGAACTGCTATTGCCCATGAGTAAAAAAAGGATTGGAATCACCGGCTGGGGCAGCATTTCGGCAGCTGGTAGCCAGGTAGTAGACAGATTGGCCAATTTTGGCTCACCCGAACATTTGTTTCAGCGATCATCCGCTGGCGATTGGGTTGGGAAAATTCCAACCGCTATCGAATCGAAACTCTCGGCCTTAAGGGAATCGGATCGGGCTTTATCTTCCATTGATCGCACGGCTTTATTATCGATTTTTACTGCCAAAGCCGCCTGTGAACAGGCCCAGTGGCAGACGCCAATCGAAATTGGCATCCAAATCGGTTCTTCCCGTGGCGCTACGGAATTATGGGAAAATTACCATGAGCAATTTGCCCAAGATCCCTTATCCGGACTTTCGCCTTTGGCTTCACCCTTGACTACATTAGGCAATATCGCCAGTTGGACGGCTTACGCTTTGCGCGCAGGCAACCCGCTCATTAGTCATTCCATTACTTGTAGCACTGCTTTGCATGCCTTGCTGAACGCCGTGGTTTGGTTGGAAAGTGGGCGCAGTCAACGTTTTTTGATCGGTGGTTCTGAAGCGCCGCTGACGCCGTTTTCAATAGCCCAAATGAAAGCCCTGCGTTTATACGCCAATGAGGAGGAGTTGGATTACCCTTGTCAGGCTTTGCAATTGACCAAAAAAAGCAATACCATGATTTTGGGGGAAGGCGCCGCCTGCTTCTGTTTGGAAGTGGAACCCGATCAACCCTTTGCTTGGATCGCCGGATTGGGTTATGGAACAGAATGGGGCGGTAGTGCAGCCGGTATCTCTGCTGAAGGCGAGGGCATTCAAGCTGCCATGCGCATGGCTCTGCAGGAAGCGAATTTGACAAGCGTTGACGCTATTGTAACCCATGCTCCCGGCACACAACGCGGCGATTTGGCCGAGTGGCGCGCCATTGATGCGGTATTTGGCGAGCAAATCCCACTTTTGACCAACAACAAATGGAAAATTGGTCATACCCTCGGCGCTTCGGGCGGATTGAGTCTGGATTTGGCGTTGTTGATGTTGCAGGAGGGGCAGTTTTTTTCCATCCCTTATTTTTTGCAGCGCAAACAAGCGGAACGAATCCGTTCGGTAATGGTCAATGCCATGGGTTTTGGCGGAAATGCCATCTCGGTGATCATTACTCAGGCTTCAGGGCAGACGCATTAAAATATCGAAAAATTGCCAGAAATAACTTCTAAATGCAGGTCAAAAGCTTCGATCTAGAACCTCAGGAGCTATGGCACGGGCCTTATTGAAATCCCGA
>JBBANM010000018.1:0-85072 GCA_040401995.1 Saprospiraceae bacterium | reverse complement strand
TTTTTGTAACGAAATTGGAGTGAATTTTGGCCATTTGTAGCTCGAAACAGAATCCCGAACAAGCTCTAAAGAAACGATTTTTTTCGATAATAACTCCTACGACTTATATCAAAAAAGGCGGACTTCAACATCTTGAAGTCCGCCTAGGATCAATTGCTAGTGTAAAACGGTTTATGGTGTGAAATCGCTGTTTACTGTTTAATGATCTTTTCGTAAGCCGCTGGCTGTCCGTTGATCTGTAAAGCTATAAAATACAACCCCGACGAAAGGGAGGACATATCCAATCTTGTTTGATTGTTACCCTGATAAAGCGGGAAATAAATCCGTTGCATAATCTGTCCATTCAAATTGTAAAGTGTTCCGATGGCATCACCACTGATCTTGGAATCAAGGGAAATTTGCAAGAAATCAGCGGTAGGGTTGGGGCTGAGTACCAAACTCAACTTGTCGCGAAAAACTTCGGTTACTGCGGTAGTTGGGGCAAGGGCAATGGTAGGAATGGCTACCGGCCAACGACCAGGAACGCCAACCGAGACGCCCCGTGTTTGTCCACGCAACGTATCGCGGCCAAAATAATACAAGGGCCAGCCTTTGTAAGCGAATTGCTTCCGACCAAAAACATTGATGACTTTGAATAAGGTGTCGCTTACCAAAGTGGCAAATTTTTTGCCTAACGTATCCGGATAAATAGGCCAAGTTGCATTATTGCTGAAATTTGCCGCTGTAAATTTGTTTTTGAACAATGAATCGCGCGAGTTGAAATAAAGCGTACGGCCATAAGCATCTACAAAATACTTCACCCTTTCCACACCAGCCACATATTTACTGGTATATGAAATGCCATCCAAACCTTTGAGGTTGTTGTCTATCACCATTACCGCGTAGTCGGGTTTGGCGACATACCAAGTGGTTCCGACGTTTTCACCCTTTACATCACCAGGGGCAACATCATTTACATAATAATACAAGGGCCAACCTTTGTAGGTGGTTTGTTTTTTACCGTCTGAACGAAGTATGGTGCCAAAATCACTAGCTACAAGTCCAGTTGAAAAAGAGATGTTGTCCTTGTAAAAAACCGGCCAGGTTGCAACGCAACCAGCAGATACGCAATAGGAAGTGTCCTTTTTGGCGTCACGGGTGAAGAAGTAAAGCGTACGGCCTAAAGAATCGGTTAGGATAGCTCCCAGTTTTGGGTGTTGAGCCAGCAATACTTTTGGCGGCGCAGGTGCAAAACCAAAGGAAGGTGCAGCCACCGGCCAGCGGCCAGCAGCAGGGAAGGAAACACCTTTGGTATGTCCACGTAATGTATCGCGGCCAAAATAGTACAATGGCCAGCCTTTGAACGTCAATTGTTTTCGACCAAATACTTTGATGATTTTAAACAAAGTATCGCCAACCAAGCTGGGTACTTTAGCATTTACCGAATCCACATATACTGGCCAAGTGGCATTGTTTGAGAAGGTAGCATTGGTGAATTTGTTTTTGTATAAGGAATCGCGTGAGAAAGCATACAACGAGCGCCCATAAGCATCTACAAAGTATTTTACACGTTCTACGCCAGGTACATATTTGCTGGTGTAGGTAATGCCGTCCAAACCTTTGAGGTTGTTGTCCATCAACATCACGGTATAGTCTGGTTTGGCGACATACCAGGTGGTTCCGACGTTTTCGCCCTTTACATCACCAGAGGCAGCATCGCTTACATAATAGTACAAGGGCCAACCCTTGTAAGTAGTTTGTTTCTTGCCATCTGAACGGGTGATGACCCCAAAATCAGCAGTAGAAAGTCCATTGCCCAGGGCAATATTTGCTTTGTAAAAAATAGGCCAAGTGGTAACACAGCCAGCAGACACACAGTAAGAGGTGTCTTTTTTGGCGTCGCGGGTGAAGAAATAAAGCGTACGGCCCAAGGAATCGGTTAGGATAGCCCCCAGTTTTGGATGTTGGGCAATAAGAATGTTCGGAGCGCCTGGAAAATGGGCGGGAGTTGTGCTGTTTTTAGCATGTCCATTGACTAGTGAAAAAATACTTAGGGTAAGTAACAAAAAAGCAAGAAGGCATTTTTGTTTCAAATGTTGGGTTTGGAACATAAGACTTTAGGTTTGTTAGGTAAATAATGGGTAATAAAGTAGAGTTGACGCTACAGCTTCAAAAATCGCAAAAAGAGGTAAGATGATCCGTTTACCTAACTACTTAATAAGGGTAAATGACAGCAGGGTACATTTGGGGCATTTCCAAATGTAAGATGTCGTCATTATCGATATTTAAGGGTTGCGGGGTTTGTTTTTTTAATTATGTCTACTTTTTTTGATCTAAGCTACAACACATTACTCATCATCAAATATTGTTTCAATTGCTGGGGCGAACGGAAGTGAATGGCGGAGATGCCCAAGGCTTCTGCTGCATGCACATTGCGCAGGTTATCGTCGATAAATAAAGCTTGCTGGGGATCGATGTTGTACCGACTCAAAATCAATTGATAGATTTTTGGATCTGGCTTTTTCAATTTTTCTACACCGGATACCAAAACGCCGTGAAAACGCTTTAAAAATTCATAGCGCTCCAAAGCGATGGGGAAGGTTTCGTGCGACCAGTTGGTGAGCGCATAAATCCGATGCTCGCCTTTTTCCAACAGCGTTTCCAGAATTTCTAAAGTTTCTGGAATAATTCCGCCCAGCATTTCCGTCCAACGGCCATAAAATGCGCGGATCTCCGCTTCGTATTTGGGGTGCTCTTTGACCAGCATTTCGGTAGCCTCCGCTATAGGGCGGCCCCCATCTTGTTCTTCATTCCAATGCGGCGTAGCTACTTCTTTAAGAAAATAGCGCATCTCACCTTCGTCGGTAAAGATTTTGCGGTACAAATATTCGGGATTCCAGTCGATGAGAACGCCGCCAAGGTCAAAGATAATGGTGTCGAGAGTCGGGTTAAGAGACATGATTGGGTATGTTCTGGTTGAAAAAATGATGCAGCGAAAATTATCCAAATTCCATTGGATCAGGAAATACAAATTGGTAGTCCAGCGCCTTTTTTATTTTTTCGTTGTTTACGATTTTGTAACGCGGAGTACTGTCGGGTAAAAAAGTAGGCGGTACAAAACCTTGTATTTCTGCCTGCTTGCGGTAAAAATCGGCTTTGATAGGGTGCTGATCGGCACAAACGTTAAACAACTCGCCCCAGCAATTTTGGGCAATGACTGCACTGATTACTCCAATGCAATCTTCGAGGTGTACCAGATTAATGGGTGCATTTCCTTCTGGCACATCGATTTTTCCGGCAAAAAAACGCCCCGCTTTCCGATCGCCGCCAACTAGTCCTGACATCCTCAAGATTGTGGATTGTACCTGAGGTAATTCCCGAATGATTTTTTCGGCAGCCATTAACCCTTTTGCGGAATCAGTATCGGGATGTGGGGTGTCGGTTTCGGATACTACTTGATTTACATCGCCATAAACACTGGTGGAACTGATGAAAATCAGGTGAGGAACCTTCACCGCCTTCACTTTTTCAGCGATCAAACCAATTTGTCGGGGGTACCAAGAAGCGACATCCTCGCGCCGGCGCGAAGGCGGGATGTTGACAAAAAGTACATCACAATCGAAGAAATCATCGGCCATCAATCCTTTAAGACCGTCGTTGACCTGCAAAAAAAAGGGTTCAATGCCCAACGCTTCCAGCTGATCCAGTTTCTCAGGGGTAGTGGTAGATCCTTTTACAGTATAGCCCAATTGGTGCAAGTGAATGCCAAGGGGTAAACCCAGCCAGCCGGCACCAAGAATGGAAATGGTTTGCATATCTTTTTGGGGTTAGTTTTTGCGTTCGTAGCTACCAATGTCTGGTTTTACGGCATCGCGCAATATTCCTTCCAAGTCGATATTGATCAAACGCGGGGAAATAAGAGGTTTGGCCATGCCATTGGCGACGCTCAACGTGTCGAGACGATAATCATCGTTGTTGGCGTCTTTGAAAAGCTTGTCTTTAAAAGTAGCATTGAGACAAGGATTGCATTGCTCGCCGATGAAGTTTTTATACAAATTATTGCTGTAAGTCAATAAATCGGCCACTTTGACAATGCAATTTTCAAATTTGATATTGAATAGACCGGCAGTTTGCCCGCCTGAAATGTCTCCAAACTCCAATTCATCTTTGTCCGATCCAAAAATTATGCTGTTGCGGAAAAGGGCATTGAGGCGGTAGATCCCTCTTTTTTGACAAGATTGCGCATCGTCATAACAACGGTAATTGCTCAAGCCCAAAGCCGAAGCACGTACGCCGTAACTGGCAATGGTACAATAGTTAAACGTATAATCGCCGCCATGGGCTATTTGTACCGAGTTGCCAGAGTTGTTGTAGATCAAACAGTTATCAGCGGTGATTGTGCTGTGTACCCCAATAAGACCGCTGCTGGAAGTATTGTAAAGTCGCGTATTGCGCAGGGTGAGATCGGCGGAAGAATCCGCATAGATGCCAAAGATGGAATTTTTTACCGTGGCGTACTCAAAGGTGCTGCCTTTGCTGGAGCGTCCAATAACGATGCCGGCCCATTGACCGTCTTTTTCTTTAAACGTTGTCTCCAATCGATCCCCTTGAATGATTACCGGTTTTTCTTTCGTGCCTTGCACGCGGATGCGACCATTACGGAGAACATAAATCATCCCATCGTTGTAAGTGCCAAAAAGCTGATTTTTGGCAATCCCACCATGAACATAAATGCGCGTACCGGCAGGAATATTGACCAAACAACTATCAATAAACAATACACCATAGATGACATAGGGTCGTGGATCATTCCAATTGATCTGGGTATTGCGACACGACAGAACTACGGGAACCCCTTTGTTGAAACGGCTGGGGAAGTAATTGGCGTTTTGTCCCCAAGCTTCCAAGTGTACTTCTTGAACATTGCCATTGGTTTCAAACATTACTTTTTCCTCTACCACAAACGGACTGATCGATAAAGGAGCATTGGGATTGATGGTAACTTGCGCAAACACATATATACTATCGTTGGCATAGATCTCTACATCCTTGAATTCTTTGCCGGGGATTCCATCCACGTTCAAGCGAAATTTAGATGCAGCGCCTGCTTCCAAATAGATGCGGGAAACTTTGATGGGGCGGTTATTGGGATTTACAATTTTGAAATACCGTACTGCCGAACCCACGCTGGTGAAAACCGTATCGAACCGCAAAGTATCGGTGGTAAATGCCAATTTCGCAGATTTATCGGTGGTAAAGGCTTCGTCTTTATTGCATGCTCCAAGACAAAGCAACCAACCAACCGACAGTAAGAGAAGGAATTTTTTCATGGTAATTTTTTTCTGGCAGGCAAATATAGAAGGAATTTGGGAAGCAGGGAAATGGGATTGTTGATGATGAAATGGAGCGTATAAAAATAATGGCTCGCGTTGCTACTTTTCATTGGTCTAAGGTATTAACTTGTAGGTAAATTCCCTAAACACCTCAAACCATAACTATGAAACGCGTAACCGGATTAGGCGGTATCTTTTTTAAATGTGAAGATCCCCAAAACATGAAAGACTGGTATGGGAAACATTTGGGACTAAAGACCGATGAATATGGCGCCACCTTTGAATGGCGAGCAGCCGAAGCTCCAGCTGAAAAAGGTCAAACTGTTTGGAGTCCGTTCAAGCAGGATACCACTTACTTTGCACCCTCTTCCAAAGAATACATGATCAACTATCGGGTTGAAAACCTGGAATGGCTGGTAGATCAGCTCAAAAAAGAAGGCATCTCTTTTGTCGATGAAATAGAGACATACGAATACGGAAAATTTATACACCTTCTGGATCCTGAAGGCAATAAAATCGAATTGTGGGAACCCATTGAAGCTGAATCTGATAAAACAGAAACTGCTCCATCAGAATAATCGTAAACCCAAATGGAAGTACAAACTCTTTACCAAAGAGCTTTAAGGTTCGCCGCCGAAAAACACCTTATCCAGAAGGTTCCTGGATCTGAGCATCCTTATGTAGTTCACCTGAGCAATGTGGCCATGGAAATTCTGGTGGCCGCCCCGCATTCCCACAATTTTGACCTACCTCAGGCCATCCAAATTGCTTTGCTACACGATACTTTAGAAGATACCGATTCAGGTTTTGAAGAATTAGGTAGCTATTTTGGCGTCTCGGTTGCTGAAGGTGTTGCTGCTTTGACCAAAAATGCTGTTTTGCCTAAAGAAGAGCAAATGCAGGATAGTCTATTGCGCATAAAAAAAATGCCCAAAGAGGTTTGGGCAGTAAAATTGGCGGACCGGATCACCAACCTCCAAATCCCACCCGCGCATTGGGATCAAGCCAAAAAAATCAAATACCAGCAGGAAGCACAACTGATTTGGGATGCTCTGCATGAGGGCAATTCATTTTTGGCGCATCGATTAAGTACACTGATAGGGGAGTACGGTAATTATTTTTAGATCATGTGCCAATCAGTAAACAATATCCACATTGATCACCTATTTTAAATGATTTTGCTCATCATTAGACTGGGCATCTTTGAGGATATTTCTTTTTTTTAATGAGTTCTAAGGAATGGGTGAATAATAAAGTGCCATTTTGGCCGCCGCTATTTTGCAGCCAATCGACTATCTTTTGAGGGGAATAGCAGCGCTATTTAACGAAAAAGATAGGAAGAGTGGATGTGAAAGAGCAAGGAAAAAGTGGTACTTTATTGTTTAACCATTCCTAAGCCTATAAAAAAGCTTCTAGAACTTTTGAAAAGCCCAATTATCAACTAAAAAATGCTTTATCATTATGTCTACTCAAGTTAAATGGACGATTGATCCAATCCACAGTGAGATTTCATTTAAAGTGAAGCACCTCATGATTACCAACGTAAAGGGTGTATTTGCTGAATTTGACGCCAGCATCTACACTACCGATGATGATTTTCTTTCGTCAGAAATCGATTTTTGGCTCAATCCAGCCTCTATCAATTCAGGTGACGCCAATCGGGATGCCCACCTAAAAGGCCCAGATTTTTTTGATGTTGAAAACCACAAACAGATCACGTTTACTGGCAACACCTTGGAAGCTGTTGATGGCGATGGTAGCTACGAATTGTATGGCGAACTAACCATCAAAGGTATCACCAAGCAAATCAAGCTGGATGTGGAATTTGGCGGCATCATGACCGATCCCTGGGGCAACACCAAAGCGGGTTTGACCCTCAATGGTAAAATCAATCGTGCTGATTGGGGCTTGGTTTGGAATGCAGCCTTGGAAGCTGGCGGTGTTTTGGTGTCGGATGAAGTTCGTATCAGCTGTGATGTTCAATTGGCAAAACAAGCCTAATAATTTACACCAAGTGCTGGATGGATTCAAAAGGATAACATCCAGCACTTTTTAATTCCAGCGAAATGGAATACAAATTAGAAAAACCGGTTCACGGAACCATTGGCGCCGCCAAATATCAATGCCAAATAGAATGGCGCAATGGCCAGTTTATTGCAGATGAGCCCTTGACCTTAGGCGGCCAAGATCTAGGCCCTGATCCTTACACTTTATTGTTGTCTTCTTTGGCGACTTGCACGCTAGTGACCTTAAGGATGTACATTGACCGAAAAGAATGGGATATCCCCCAGCTTGCCGTCAATACCAATTTGTACCAAGTAGAAAAAGATGGAAAAACCATCACCGTTTTTGATCGCGATATCAAGTTTTTCAGTCCGGTTACCGATGATCAAAGAGATCGTTTACTCGAAATTGCCAAAGCTTGTCCGGTTTCAAAAATCCTGCACAACGAAATCATTGTACGATCGTATGCTTACAGTGAAACCAATGATACCCCCATTCGGGAATATACCAATGGTGAAGTCACCGTGTTATGGAAACAAGAGTTGTGCAAACACTCGGGGCGTTGCGTCTTCCAATTGCCCAGCGTTTTTGATGTGCACAAACATCCTTGGGTCAATATGGAGGGCGCATCCACCGAAGCAATTATTGCACAGGTTCAGCAATGCCCAACTGGCGCTTTGACTTTTAAGATGAACCAACCTGAGAGGAAGTAAGCAAAAGAGACATCAAGATTGAAAATATACACACAGCCACAACGTACCTGGGGCTAGGCATCCTAAACGATACTACCAAAAACTAACCTAAAGATTTTGATCGCCCGTTTTCCGTAAAAAATATATTTTTGTCTTTCAACCGCAAGTAACTGGTCAATCCCTTTCATTTGGCAGGTGTTCCGTTCAACCTTAATTTGATCTTGCCGTATAAAGGCAGATATGATCAGACAGGTGAATGGACGTGTTATAATTGTAGACTGTCTGTGTTTCTTTTTTATTGTGGACGAATAACAGCGCCCTTCACACAAGCTCTTGTAAAGACCATATTATGAATACATTACCATCTATGCATAAAAACGCGCTGTAAAATGTCACAATTCAAAATATTCATCATCGAAGACGACCCTTTTTATGGTGAGTTGCTGAAATACCATCTTTCCCTAAATCCAGACTACGAGATTACCCTCTATAACTCCGCCAAACATTGCCTGGACAACTTGTACAAAAACCCAGCCGTCATTTGTATGGATTTTGGGTTGCCAGATATGACCGGGGATAAGCTACTGGCTAGCATCAAATCCATCAACAATAGTATTCCAGTAGTAGTCATTAGCGGACAGGATAAAATATCAGTTGCCGTCAATTTGGTCAAAGCAGGCGCGAGTGATTACATCATCAAAGACGATAACACCAAAGAACTCCTTTGGAACGCCATATTAAAAGTAAGGGAAAATGTGGCTTTGCGCCAGGAAGTTGAGGTCCTGAAAGATCAATTAGAGCAGAAATTCAGCTTTGAGAAATCCATCATTGGTCAAAGTGCAGCCATAAAGAAAACTTTCACCCTAATTGAAAAAGCCACCAAAACCAACATCAACGTATCCATTACCGGTGAAACTGGTACAGGAAAAGAAGTGGTAGCCAAAGCCATCCATTTCAATAGCGATCGGAAAAAGAAATCGTTTGTTGCCGTAAACATGGCGGCAATACCCAAAGAACTCATTGAAAGTGAATTGTTTGGGCATGAAAAAGGTTCATTTACCGGCGCTGTGGGCCGCGAAGCTGGTAAATTTGAAGAAGCACACGGCGGTACTATTTTTTTGGATGAAATCGCCGAGCTGGATTTCAACATGCAAAGCAAAATACTGCGCGTATTGCAGGAGCGCGAAGTGGTACGTGTAGGAGGGAATGAAAAAATCAAACTTGACGTGCGCTTGCTCACCGCTACCCATAAAAATTTAGCAGAAGAAGTTAAAAAAGGTAACTTTCGCGAAGACCTCTATTACCGTATCATTGGAATGCCAATTGATCTGCCGCCATTACGTGCCAGAGGAAACGATATTTTAATCCTAGCCAAACATTTTGTAGATGGTTTCGTAAGAGACAATGGGATGAAGTCGCTCATTTTTTCCAATGAAGCCAAGGAAAAACTGATGAAGTATAATTTTCCAGGCAATGTACGCGAGCTAAAAGCCATTGTCGAATTGGCTTGCGTTATGTGTAATGGCAAAGAAATTGATGTCGATGACATTACTTACGCAGCCATTAAAGGCGATGAAGAATTTACTGCAGTTGAAAAAACACTACGCGAATATGAATGTGACATCATCAAGTACTTTCTAAAAAAGTATGACGATAATGTAGTATTGGTGGCCAATAAATTAGATATTGGCAAGAGCACTATTTACAAAATGATTCAACAAAAAGAAATAAATCTGTAAGACTTATGTATGGAATTATCAATAAATCCATTGAAGATTTAGTAAAGGCTAACTTTGGGGAAGATAAATGGTTGTCAATCTTGGAACGGAGCGGGATTGAAGTTGATTTTTTTATCAGTAACGAACCATATGATGATGATATGACCTATCAATTGGCTGGCGCAGTAGCAGAGGAAATGAACATGTCCCTGGGTGATGTGTTAACTGCTTTTGGGGAGTGGTGGGTACTTAAAACCACCAAAGAAAAATATGGCGGTATGCTTGAAGCAGGTGGTAATTCTTTGCGTGAATTTTTGGTGAATCTTCCGATCTTTCACAATCGCGTAATGCTGGTATATCCTAAATTGACCCCGCCTGAATTTAAGACCTCGCACATTGAAGAGCGAAGCATTCATATTCATTATTTTTCCAAAAGGCAAGGTCTAAAAGAATTTGTCCGCGGATTACTTCAGGGTTTAGGTAAAATGTACCAAATGCCAGTCCAAATTGAATTAATTGAAAGTAGGGACGAAGGAAGTGACCACGAAATTTTTAAAGTAAATTGGTAAATAACACAATGGGAGATGGATTTCTGTTTAGTAACGAACAACTAAATCGCCTTTTTCCCTTTTATATCTTAGTCAATCAAGATCTGCAAATTGATTCTTACGGCCAGACTTTACACAAGCTCTTAGCCGAGCAACACCCATTTAACTTCACTCAATTTTTTCAAATTAAGCGCCCGGCTTTAACCGAAATTAATTTTGAGGGCATTAAAAACATGGTCAATGAATTGGTCGTCATTGATTGCACCTCTTTACCACAGCTTACTTTACGTGGGCAGTTTGAATATTTAACTGATCTCAACCAACTTCTGTTTATTGGTTCTCCTTGGTTGGGTTCGATGGAACAGGTTCAAGAAATGGGGCTTACCATTCATGACTTTGCCAATACTGACCCGCTAATTGATTTGCTTCATGTGCTTAAAAATCAAGAAATTACAACGGAGGAACTGAAGCAACTCCTTTTAACCGTAAACAAACAGAAAAACGACCTTAAAAAAGCCAACAAAGAAGTTCAAGATATTGCTTTGTTTCCTATGCTTAATCCAGATCATTTGATCAGGATTGATTTGGACGGCAATATTTTAAAAATGAACCCTGCCGCTGAGTTACTCACTGCATTTGAATATGAAGGAAACTCCTTGCCGCCTGTTAGTTTTTGGAAAACCATAGCTCCGCTTATCGATATTGCCCAAGAGCGTTTCATTCTAGAAACCAAAGCAAATGGTCAATTTTTTTCATTTATATGCCGGTATACCTCCACTGAAAAAAACATCAACATCTACGGGCGCAACATCACGCGCCAAAAACAAAATGAAGAAGAGTTGCAGCGCTTATCTTTAGTAGCAAGCGCGAACGAAAATGGCGTTTTTTTCGTCGATGCTTATGGGGTTATTACTTGGGCTAATGCCGGACTATCCAAATTAACAGGCTATGATAATACCGAAATCGTGGGTAAAGAACCCATTGATTTTTTTCAGGGGCCACTGACCGACCGTTCCAAGATTCGCAATATTTTGCGTTCCTTTACA
Organism: Saprospiraceae bacterium; assembly: GCA_040401995.1. Lineage (GTDB taxonomy): Bacteria > Bacteroidota > Bacteroidia > Chitinophagales > Saprospiraceae > Haliscomenobacter. The sequence goes on along the minus strand of JBBANM010000018.1, from coordinate 73,752 downwards.
ATAGGCAAAAGCATTACCGAAGAAATCGTCTTTTACCGAAAAGATGGTACTTGGTTTTGGGGGCGGACTAAGGGACAATCCATCCTTGATCAGCAAGGTAACATTGCTCAGCTATTCGTTTTTGTAGAAGACATCAGTCACGAAAAAAAGCAAGAAGAACAGTTTCAAGTACTTTCTTTAATTGCAGAAGACAATATCAACGGCGTCATCATAGCCAATAAATATGCCCAAATTCAGTGGGTCAATAAAAGTTTTACGAAGTTGACGGGGTATTCATTGGAAGAAGTTATTGGCAAAAAACCTGGCCAGGTGTTGCAAGGTCCAGAAACCAATCTAGATACTATAAAATACTTGTCCCATCAAATCAAAAGTGGGGAACCCTTTATTTGCGAAATCCTCAACTACCATAAATCTGGCGAAAAATACTGGCTCCGTATCAATGGGCAATCCATCAAAAATCCCAATGGGGATATTACTGGTTTTTTTGCCATGGAAGAGGACATCACCAAAGAAAAGGAAGCCCAAGAAAAAATCAAGGAAACCGAACAACGGTTCCGAATGGCTTTTGAAAAAATTGGCGATAATGCTTGGGAGCATGATTTTAATACTGGCCACACATATTTTTCAAGCGTAAAAAGTCATCTGCTGGGATTTCTTTTTGCTGATTTTACCAACAACGCCAATCTGTGGTGGAGTAGGGTGCATCCGGAAGACAAATGGATGCTGACCGAAAACGATGCCAAATACCAAAGCGGTGAAATAGATCACCATTCCCTGGAATACCGCATGATTCACCGCAACGGTTCAATCCGCTGGGTATTGGATCGTGGCGTGGTAATTGAAAAATCAATAGACGGAACCCCGCTACGCATCATTGGCACCCACACCAATATCACCAACATCAAAAAAACCGAAGTGGCGTTGGCACAGCGGGTCAAGCAATTTCAGGGGCTCTCAGAAAACATCCCGGGGGTTATTTACGAATATGAATTTAAAACCGATGGCACCCAAGGTTATCGCTACATGAGCCCGGCGATGGAGAAAATATTCGGCATCAAAATCGATGATTTTTTTGACTTTCAAAGCTATTTGCACCCAGATGATGTTCCTAAAATACAAGAAAAAAACCGTCAATCAGCCCTCACGCTCATGCCTTTCTATGATGAATCGCGTTTAGTCATTCCAGGAAAGGGAATTGTATGGCATTCGGTAACTTCTTCTTTTTCCTATTTCTCGGAATCCGGGTCTAAGGTTTTTACTGGTTTTATGCTCGATATTACGGAATCCAAAAAAGCCCGGGATCATATAAATGAATCGGAGGGACGGATGTCAGCTTTGATTCGTAACTTACAAAACGGCATCCTACTGAAAGATGAAAATCGCAAAATCATCCTAACCAATCAAAGATTTTGCGATCTTTTCCATATTCCTAATTCTCCTGATGCTATGGTTGGAAAGGATTATACCCTTGCCACTCAGAACTACAAACAACTTTTTAAAAAACCCGACGAATTTATTGCTTCAGTTGATCGGGCAGTCGCTAATAGGATACCAGTTCTGGCAATAACCGTTGAATTTTTGGATGGCAAAATCTTGGAATGCGACTACATTCCCATTTTTGTTGCCGAAGAATACAAAGGCCATCTTTGGCAATATACCGATGTTACGTCGCGGAAAAACTATGAAAGAACCCTCAAAGTTCAAGAAGAAAAGTACCGCAACATCATAGCCAATATGAACTTAGGTTTGATTGAAGTGGATCAAGATGAAATAATCCATTATGCCAATCAAAGTTTTTGTGATATTTCTGGCTATACCGAAGAAGAACTTATTGGAAGCAAAGCTACCGAGTTGTTTACTCGAGGCGAGAACGAAGAATTTATGAAAGATAAAAATAAGCAGCGCCAAGTTGGTGTTTCTGATTTTTATCAATTGCCCATCAAAAACAAACGGGGCGAATTGCGCTGGTGGCTCATCAGTGGCGCGCCTAACTTCAATGATGAGGGTGTTCAGATCGGTACAGTAGGTATTCACTTGGATATTACCGAGCAAAAATTGTTGGAACAAGAATTGGGCGTCGCCAAGGAGAAAGCGGAGGAATCATCAAAGGCCAAAGAATCGTTTTTGGCCAATATGAGCCACGAAATCCGCACGCCGCTCAATGCCATCATCGGTATGATCCGAGAGCTCTCAAAAAGTGAGCTGTCTACCAAACAAGTAAGCTATATCAATAATGCTGAAAAAGCATCACATCATTTGTTGTCGGTGATCAACAATATTTTGGACATCTCTAAAATTGAAGCTGGCGAGTTCAAACTAGAGAAAAATCACTTCAATTTACGGGAAGTAATCGAGGATACGGTTACCATTTTATCGGTCAATGCCAAAGCAAAAGGGATTGGCTTGGAGGTAAATATTGCCGACGACCTCAAACCCGCTTTTGTTGGCGACTCAACCCGCATCCGTCAAATTCTAATCAATTTAGCAGGCAACTCGATCAAATTTACCGAAAAAGGCAAAGTAACCATTGAATGCAAAACCGGTACTTCAAATAGCTATGCCCAGGAAATTCTATTGTCCATCATCGATACCGGAATAGGCATGGACAAATCCTATTTCAAAAACCTTTTCAAAAAGTTTTCTCAAGAGGATTCCTCTACAGCGCGCAAATATGGCGGCACAGGATTGGGAATGGCCATTACCTATGAATTAATCCAATTGATGGAAGGTACCATCGAAATTGATAGCGAGAAAGGGAAAGGTACCCGGATTGATATTCGCATTCCACTTTTGATTGGCGACAAACAAAAGACAGAAGTGGCTAGTGATGACAGCGACTATAAGAAATTGGAAAATATCCGGATTCTTTTAGTCGAAGACAATGAAATGAACCGTTTGGTGGCTACCAACACGTTGTCGTATTACAATGTCGTCATTGAGGAAGCCGAAAATGGCCTTGAAGCCATTGAAAAAGTTAAGGCCAATAACTACGATATCATCCTTATGGATCTCCAAATGCCCGTAATGGATGGAATTGAAGCCACAAAAGTGATTCGCAATGAATTAAAAAACACTACGCCCATCATTGCCCTTACTGCGAATGCCTTCCGGAAAGAGATTGATCTTTGTTTGTCAATTGGCATGAATGATTATGTCACTAAGCCATTCGAAGAAAAAACCCTTTTGAAGACCCTTTTAAAACATACACCTCTAATCGAAAAAAACATTCCTATTCTTTCACCAGAAGAACAAATCAAACCAATGAAAGATAAACTTTACGACCTTTCAAATCTGTTGGAGATCAGCCGAGGCAATGATGCTTTTGTGAAAAAAATGATCCAATTATTTGTAGATCAAATTCCTACAGCAGTTGAAGGCATGAATAAGGCATTTGTTGAAGGCGATTTTGCAACCCTAAAAGCCATTGCCCATCGCATCAAACCAAGTGTTGAAAACATGCGCATCGGGAACTTGTATCAAGAGATTCGACAAATTGAACAATTGGCCATGGAAGACGCCAGTTCACCACAATTGCCTGGATTATTGGAGCACGCTTCTGCCATTCTAATTGAGGCAATTGACCAAATGAAGGAAGAATTGGTCGTATAATCGGCATTTTGGTGAGTCCAAAAAATGGAAAAATTTTCCCTTTTTTGGAATTTTCGCCTTGCCTCTATTTTGCATATTGTTGAAAAACAAGTGATTGGTAATTTGGCTCAGTTTTCGCGCTTACTGTTTAACTAGACGCGAGAAAAAACATGAAAAAATTTAAAATATTTATAGTTGATGATGACTTGTTCTGCTTGAACATTTATGAGCAGTTTATGCGCACTATAGGCTGTAATGACATCGTCTGTTTTGAAAACGGGATGGACTGCATTGCTCATCTGGATGAAAAACCAAATGTCATTTTTTTGGATCATGGCATGGAAGGAATGAGTGGTTTGGAAACGCTCCAAGAAGTAAAACGCATTAACCACCATATATACGTCATCATGCTTACTGGGCAGGATCATGCCGAAATATCCCGGGAAGCCATTAAATTAGGCGCCTTTGATTATTTAGTCAAAGGCCAACAAGAATTGGACAAAATTGAGGCGTCGCTAAAACGCATCGCAGATATTCAAGTAATGCTCCAGCGGAAGTAACCATCTTAAAGACATTCTATACTTAATTTTCCGTAAGACTCAGTACTAGTAACATAATATAGGCCACGAAAAAGAGGTCTTTCCTATGCTCAGGAAAGGCCTCTTTCCTTTTGGCGCTATTTTACCAATTGAATAGCGAAAAATAAATTGGAAAAAAATTCCAAAAATTGGAAAAAAAAACAAAGCTTTATTTTTTAAAATATTGAAAATCAATTTATTGTGACTTTGGCATGGGCTTAGTACTATTTATAATGTAACCAAGCATCACAAGTATCTAGAAAAAGTTTCATACACATAATTCTAGGGTTATTTAGGGTAATTGAGAGGGGAATTTTTTTTAATGGGTAGGGCAAGCGGCAGTTTCTGTGACTGCCGCTTCTTTCCAAAAAAGAGAATTTTTGACCTCTAACCGACAGTATTCAATGAGGTATTTTGGCCTTAAATTTAACAGCGATTTTTTTTAAAAATGTTCTGACCGAAACGAGGGTAACGGAGCCCATAAGCTTACAGCGTTTTTTACAAGTGTTCTAACCGATATTTTCCTTTTGACTAATGCGGTATTGGGTTTACCTGGTTCAACTGCTTCTTGGGATTGCTCTCTAGAGGTCAACGGGGAAAATATGTAGTAGTGAAACAGAACAATAAAAAAGCAGTTTTTTACCATCTAATTTACTACTTCGAGGTACGCAAGTCATTTGCGTACCTTTTTTTGTTTGGAAAAATCCATAGGTTGAAGAAACACTACACTTGGTTGAATCTTTTTGGCAGGGCATACCTTTCCAACGAATTTTGAAGTCGATGTATAATTTTAACCACAAAAACTATCGACATGAAAAAGATCGCTTTATTTTCCTTGATTTTGCTTTTTAGCGGACTCCTTTTTATTGGCTGTCAAAAAGAGGATCTATCACAATCCGATACCCTTACTTCCGAGGATAAACTGGTCGGAAATGATTTCGGCAATGCTCAAACACTTCAGACCCAAACCTTTTTATCCGTTTTAGAAGAAATCAAAAAACAAGCCTCACTCAATGGTATTAACAATGAAGCTCAGGAAAAAAGCTTTAGCTGTCCAACCATTACGATTTCGCCCTCTGGTTCTACGTTTCCCAAAACCGTTACTTTGGATTTTGGTTCAGGTTGCACCACCACAAGTGGCGCCACCGCATCGGGGATCATTACCGCTACTGTTTCTGGATCAATTGACAAAACCGGTACAACCATCTCTATAGTAATGAATAATTTCATCTATAATGGATATGGGGTAAATGGTACTTATAATGCTACCGTTGTATCCGCTGGTGTTTATTCAGTATCGGTGCAAAATGGCTCTGTTTCCAAAGATGCAAAAAAAGTAACCTTTGCCGGAACGATCAACATTACCCAAGTAGCTGGACAAAGCACAACCACCAATATCAATGACGATGTCTATGATATCAGCATCAGTTTAACCGGAACAGATACAAGTGGGAAAAACTTTTCGGTGGCATCATCAACTCCATTGCGAAAAACAGCCAGTTGCTCTTGGATCGTCAGCGGAATAGTGACCATTACAAGACAAGCTCGCCCGAAAACAACTTTAGATTTCGGTTCGGGCGCCTGCGATAATCAAGCCACACTCACGGTTGGTAAAACATCGAGTATCATTACTTTACCCTAACAGACGGGATCAAATTTTGAACAATTCCTGGGTTTTTTGATTAGGACCGGGTGAATAATAAAGTGCCATTTTAACCGCCGCTATTTTGCAGCCAATCGACTATCTTTTGAGGTGAATATCCCGATAAATCGAGGACAGGCAGCGCTATTTAACGAAAAAGATAGGAAGAGTGGGTGTGAAAGAGCAAGGAAAAAGTGGTACTTTATTGTTTAACCAGTCCTTAGAGAAAAAACTCTTTGCTCACTTCAAAAAATCCAGGATTATGGATGCGCTTTTACGAGTTGTTTATCTTGCAAATATCATCGTAGCTGGTTGGATCAGCATTACGAGTTTGTTTTTTCCGCGTACAGCAATTACAACTGTTTTTAGCAACGACTTTGCCTATTCAGAAGCCATCCGCTTGGTTGGAGCTTTGTGGGGTGCAATCTTCCTTTTGTCTATTTTGGGCCTATTTTTTCCACAAAAAATGAGTCTAGTGCTTTTGTTCCAGTTGATCTATAAGTCTTCATGGCTATTGTTTGCTGCTTTACCGGCTATGCTCAAAAATGAACCATTCCCGCGTGGCATGGCCGTTTTTTTCATCATCTGGATCATGGTACTTCCTTTTGTGATCCCTTGGGAGCAACTTTTTAACAAATAAAATGACCCTGAAATCAAAATCAGGCACCAGTTTTGTTTTAGGAACGTTTTGAGTTCTAATCCTGTTGGTTACCTCAACTACATGCTATGGAAAGCATAAATTTCAAAGAATGGAGTTTACGGCTTTTCATTACTCAAAACAACCAAGCAATGACCGAATTTTTTCAAACTGATGAAGAGATTGAAGCGCTGATGCAAGCCTTTCGAGAACGTACCCTCCCTAAAAGTGAATGGACCCACAATGCTCACCTCGCCGCAGCCATCTGGTTTTTAAGAATATATGGCCTTGATGAAGCAACCTGTCAATTGAAATCCAGCATCATTTCCTATAATTTATCGGTTGGTGGCGTCAATGATGGAAAAAACGGTTACCACGAAACCTTGACCATCTTTTGGATGGACGTGGCCAATTCGTTTATTTCCCTGAATCCGGCATTATCTCTGAAAGATTGTACCAATAAATTTCTAAACTCTCCTTTAGCGGATAGGGCATTGCCGTTTGTGTATTATGATAAAAACGAATTGCTGGCTACACCTGCTAGGGCACGTTTTCATGCTCCCAAACAGGACGCGCCATCTTTTGAGGCATTAATGAATACGGGTAATGGAAACTAACTATCACCAATTATCCAGGATCCAGGTCATCATCCCGGCTTTTAACGAAGAAAAATCAATTGGCCTAGTAATTGATGCCCTACCCAAAGACTGGATTGATAAAATCATCGTTTGTAATAATGCCAGTACCGATAACACTGCGGCAGTGGCCGAGAAAAAGGACGCAATTGTAGTGGAGGAACTACGAAAAGGTTATGGTAGCGCTTGTCTGCGGGTAATGCAATTCATCCAGGCACTACCAAGGGATCAGCAACCAGATATCATTGTTTTTTTAGATGCTGATTTTTCCGATTACCCAGAGGATTTGCCAGCACTAGTATTGCCAATCATGGAGCAAAACTATGATATGGTTATCGGATCCAGAGTTAGCGGTGCAAAATTGCCCAAAGGGGCGATGACGCCACAGCAAGTGTTCGGCAATTGGTTGGCAACCACCCTTATTCGGTGGATTTACGGGTATAATTTTACCGATTTAGGACCTTTTCGAGCCATTCGCTGGCAGGCTTTATTGGATTTGAATATGCAGGATACCAATTTTGGTTGGACGGTTGAAATGCAAGTAAAAGCAGCTAAAAAAAAGCTTCATTGTCTTGAGATTCCCGTTCGCTATCGGCCTAGAATTGGGGTATCTAAAATTTCTGGAACCGTTCGCGGAACTATTTTAGCCGGTTATAAAATCTTGTGGACAATTTTTAAGTATATTTGATCCCAGATTGAACTCTTTTTTCTGATTTTCAGTTTAAAAGGTAATTGATATTCAAAAATATACGTACCTTAGTGTCAATTTTACACCTAGTAGGGATTTAAGAGTGTGTTTGGGTTTTTGATTCGCAAGCGAAAATGAGTCAAAATTTGTACCACCGAGATACGGAAAACGGAGTGTAGCAGCGCTACATGAGTATTTTCGTAACGATGCTGGGGCGAATTTTGGCCATTTGCAGCGCGAATGAAAAATCCAAACACACTCTAAAATAAATAAAAGAGCAGTTGAGTGACTTTTTGTGGCAAGTAACGTCTAATTGAGTTGAGTTGCCGCAACTATACAACCAAGTAAAACACTTTAAACAACATGATATCTGCACTGGCTTTTTTCTTTTTTGGCGTTTACACTTTGTCCTTGTTCTACATTACGTCGTATGCCCTGACGCAATTCATGCACTTGTACTATTATAAGCGACATGAGAGACGACGCAAAAAAGCGGAATTTAAAGCCCAATTCGCCGCAGCCGCAGCTCAACCTGCTCTCGCTTTGGCTGCAGTTGGCGGAAATTCACTTACCAAAAAATCTTCGTCGACTACCGACTCATTTCAGCAAGACAACTGGGATAGTGAAGAAGCTTACGAGCAAGCTTATCCTTTTGTAACGGTTCAATTGCCTTTGTACAATGAAAAGTACGTAGTGGAGCGATTGATCGACAACATGACTTTGCTGGATTATCCCAAAGATCGTTTCGAGATCCACATTTTGGACGATTCTACCGATGAGACCCAAGATTTGGTGCGCAATCGAGTAGAACATTACCAAGCTCAAGGCTTCCAAATCGAACAAGTACGTCGTGCAGTTCGTCAAGGGTTTAAAGCTGGTGCTTTGAAAGATGGTAATAACCAAGCGAAAGGCGAGTTTTTGGCCATCTTTGATGCGGATTTCCTTCCGCGTCCTGATTTTTTGAAAAAAACCATTCCACACTTCAAGGATTCTTCGGTAGGCGTGGTGCAAACCCGCTGGGAACACATCAACGAGGATTATTCGCTGATCACCCGTTTGCAAGCTTTGCAATTGAACGTTCACTTCACTGTTGAACAGGTAGGTCGCATGGAAGGCAATCATTTCCTTCAGTTCAACGGAACAGCAGGTATCTGGCGTCGCAAAACGATTGAAGATGCTGGCGGCTGGGAGGCAGACACTTTGACTGAAGACTTGGATCTTTCTATCCGTTCACAATTGAAAGGTTGGAAAATCAAGTTTTTGGAAGATGTATCGGTTCCCTCCGAATTGCCAGCAGAAATGAACAGCTTGAAATCGCAGCAATTCCGCTGGATGAAAGGTGGTGCTGAGACAGCGCGTAAAATGCTGCCTATCGTTTGGAATTCAAATATGTCTTTTGGTAAAAAAGCACAAACAACTTTGCACCTTTTGGCAAGTACAGTTTTTGTTTTTGTATTCATCACTGCTATATCTAGTGTGCCGTTGTTGTACACCGTCAACGTATTGACCCGCTACGGATTCAATAAAGATTTCTACACCGTTTTCTTTGTAGGGATCATGTCTATCACTGCAATCTACTATGTTGCGAACATCCAATCAGCAGCCCGTAAAGATTCGGCCCCAATTGCGATCTTCCGCTTCTTGTGGCAATATCCGCTATTCTTGGCATTGTCGATGGGGATGTCTTATCACAACACCATTGCGGTAATTGAGGGTTGGAGAGGCAAAAAATCAGCATTTATCCGTACGCCAAAATTCAATATCAAGTCAGGTAAAGACGGTTTCTCTGCCAATAAATATGTAAAGAAAAAACTGAGCGTACATACCATTGTAGAAGGTTTTCTTGCCTTGTACTTCTTGTCGGCAGTGATTTGGGGCGCCTACTGGGGAGAATCGATTTTCATCATTTACCATACCTTTATGGCGCTTGGTTTTGGATCGATTTTCTTCTACACGATCAAACATGCTCGGCAGTAAGAAGCTTTTAGTTCTTTCATGGATTGCATTATAAATCCATCATGAAAAGCAATACTTTGCACTATGCTACCATAGTGCTGCTTAGTGGCCTAATGGCGGGTTTGGGATTTTTTACTTCTCAAACCCACTTTTGGCCACTTTGTATTTTATACCTTTCCTATTTTGCTATCTACCTGGTGCTTTTGACAGCGGTACATGAGCAAAGTTCCATTCGCAATTTCGTGCTGTTGGGCATGCTGCTGCGGGGGATGTTGCTATTTTCTTTCCCCAACTGGTCGGATGATGTTTACCGCTTTATTTGGGATGGCAGATTGTTAACCAATGGTATCAATCCTTTCCTTTATCCACCTAGTCATTATATGAAAATGGCTAGCCCTCCTGCGGGACTAACCGCTGCTTTATATGCAAAATTGAACTCACCGATTTACAATTCAATTTATCCGCCAGTATCTCAAGCCATTTTTTGGATGGCCAGCGCCGTTTTTCCCAAAAGCATTTATGGGGCAATGATCGTCATGAAGTTGTGGTTGCTGGCAGCAGAATTTGGCAATCTATTGTTAATTCAAAAAATTCTGCGGTTCTTAAAATTGCCACCACAGCGCATATTGATTTTTGCCCTAAACCCTTTACTGATAATGGAGATAATGGGTAACCTTCATTTTGAAGGGATTATGCTCTTTTTTGTATTACTGAGTTTGTATCTGTTGCTGTATCAACGCAATTTAATCTCAGGATTCACCTGGGCTTTAGCCATTGGCGTGAAATTAGTTCCGTTGCTATTTATGCCCTTAATGATTCCTGCGCTGGGCTGGCCGCGTAAAAGCATCGGATTTTTTGCGGTAGTGGGTTCTTTTTTAGTGCTGATTTTTCTTCCGTTTTTCAGTACTTCCTTTGTACCTGGTTTTAGTAGTAGTTTGGATCTGTATTTTCAAAAATTTGAATTCAATGCCAGTGTCTACTATGTATTGCGTTGGCTAGGCATTATAGCATCGAGTTACAATCTGATCTTATTTTTAGGCCCAATTCTAGCTATAGCAGTTTTTGAACTTGTAATCAAATTGGCGATGCGAATGCCAAAGCTTGATCTGCCATCGCTTTTTGTACCTATGTTATTCTCCAGTGCAAGTTATTTGTTCCTGTCAACAATTGTTCATCCCTGGTATGTTTCGCTGCCTTTGGTGTTGAGTATATTCACCAATTATCGTTTTGTGGTAATTTGGTCGGGATTGGTGGTTTTTTCCTATTCTCATTATATTGGGGGGGTATATTTGGAGAAATACGTTTGGATAGCCTTAGAATATATTCCCGTCTTTTTATTCTTTTGGCTGGAATGGCGGGGGCTTAAAACCCAAAAGATAAATTGGCCCCTATTTGGCGAATGAATAACCAAGAGAACGAAATCACATCTTCACATCTCAATTTTCCAAAATTTGGAAAAAAAGAAAACCGCCCCTCAGCAAGGGCGGTTCTGGTACATTCATGAGAAACCACTATAGGAAAAGGAAATGGAAACCTTGTTGGAAGAAAATATTGCCGGTGTAACTAAAAATCAGAGCACATCCATCGCGCCTCCATACAGTATCAGTGAAACACTCTAACCAGTTGAACACTTATCAGAGCGCGTCCAATCGTGCCAATCGGTACTGCTCAATGATTTTGATCAATTTTTCAGCATATTGCGTATCTCCTGAGGCGTAACCCATTTTTTCGAGCCCTTGCGCCCACTTTTGATAGTTGTCGCCATACTGCAAGAGTTCACTATGCTGTTGGCTCAGAAATAGACTGTGGGCGCGCCAACTTTCCCAAGCGTTATCGTGGATCACCCCTTTGAAAGGACGACCAAAGTGATTGTTTTCACCTATGGCTGCGGAATTGTTACCGGCATTGCTCTCTAGTAGTGCTTGCGCCATTTTGATGCTGGCTGGGACGCCATATTTTTGCATCTCGAGCACTGCAATCCGCTTGAAACGAGTGACGTAAGCCTCTATTTGATCTGGTGTCGCTTTAAAGATTCCTTTAGCAGCACCCGTAGAATGCAAGGAAACCGGAGTGGCCATGCTAAATTGCTCAACGGCATTTTCACTTTTATGAGCAGTTAAAAAAGCAGGTAACCCGACATTGATATTGAAATGCATGTCTTTTTTGAGCACAAAAAAAGTTGCCAAGCCTAAAATACCCAATTTGATCCACGGCAAGCGACGCCGATTAAATAAAGTTTGATAAATTGAAAAGCACAAATATTTGACTACAACAAATAGCTTTCCAATGCCCAACCAAATTTGTTGCATTAAAATCAGCAGCTCAAATTCAGCAGTAGGGTTGACCTCTCTACGGGGTAATCTCCCTGTTTGTGGATCGTTTTTTCCATACCCATTTTGATCTTGCGAAGAATGGGTAAAATATTTTGGTTGTTTTGCATCCATGATCAATATATTTAGCAAATTTTTGTATCTTAGAACCGTCGTTTGAAATTGATTTGTTTTATCAATTCGTTGTTGAAACAAAATTAAAACAAAAATTTTTAAAAACAAATTTTTTAACAAAAATTTGATACAAAAAATGTCAGAATTTATTGAACACATTGTAAATCAAAAATTTAAATTGGTTTATGAAACTTTGGAGCACCAAAATCGCATCAAAGGGAAATCAGATTTGGCTAAAAATTTAGCGACTTACAACCATGTAGTCAATAGCATTCTGAAAGGACAGCGAAACATTACCCTAGATCAGTTGAACAAATTGTTTGAAACATATGGTGTTAACGCCAATTATCTTTTCGGTTTATCCAGCGAAATGTTTTTAGCGAGTAAAGAGGACCTACCCACGCGTTCGCTGCAAGAAAAAGAATATTTGGGTTCACGTGACAACATCCTTTTGGTACCTTCCAAAGCTTTGGCTGGATATGCTACCGAGCTTCAGGACAAAACATACATGGAGTCCTTGCAACGTTTTTCCATTCCAGGGTTGGAAGGCAATTTGCTGGCCTTTGAAATCAGTGGTGATAGCATGCAACCGACTATTACCAATGGCGATTTAGTCATTTGCTCCCCATTGGAAAGGGGAGAACCTTTGCGCGACAATCAAGTGTACATTATTGTCACCGATGTGGTAGTCGCCAAACGCATTCAACAGCTCAAAGACAACCAGATCGTACAAAGTTTGAGACTTATTTCTGACAACAGCGCGGTATTTAAGCCGTATGATGTGGAATTAGAAGATGTACGCCAAATTTTGCAGGTAAAATGTCGGCTTACTTCACATGCTATCAATTAAGGAGTTTCAAGAGTAAAGAGAAAAACAATTCACCAAACCAGCGGTTTAAAATAGGCGTTGTTTAAGTGATGGTAAAGTATCAATTTATACAGTACCATCAATTACCTTTGGCGCCATAGCAAAAACACAACATGAATCGCCTTCAATTTGAATCTAGCCCTTACTTATTGCAGCATGCCCACAATCCGGTTGATTGGTATGCCTGGAAACCTGAAGCTTTTGAACGCGCACGCGCTGAAAATAAGCCCATCATTCTAAGTATCGGGTATTCTACTTGTCATTGGTGTCATGTGATGGAAAGGGAATCTTTTGAAAATCAACAGATTGCTGATTTGATGAACCAACATTTCATCAACATCAAAGTAGATCGTGAAGAGCGTCCGGATATCGATCACATTTATATGGAGGCCTGTCAGGTTTTTTCTGGAGCTGGCGGTTGGCCGCTCAATTGTTTTCTCACTCCTGATGGCCGCCCTTTCTATATTGGTACTTATTTTCCGCCCCAGCCGGCTTACAACCGTCCATCGTGGATACAAGTGCTGGCGGGCATGGCCGATGCTTACGCCAATAAAAATGAAACTGTAGAGCGACAAGCGGATCAACTTGTAGACTCCATCAAAAAATCCAATCTTTTTGTCTTTAATCAAGGTTTGCGCGAGCTCAAGCAAGAACAAGTGTTTACCCCCGTTTTGCTAAGCAACATTTTTCAAACCCTGAAAAAAAACTTTGACACTGAATATGGCGGATTTGGCGGTGCACCCAAATTTCCGGGTAGCATGGCTTTGCATTTTTTGTTGGAATATCACCACCATTTTAAGGATCCTTCGGCTTTGGAGCATGTCGTTTTTTCTTTGGATAAAATGATTGGTGGAGGCATTTACGACCAATTGGGTGGCGGTTTTGCCCGTTATGCCACCGATCGGGCTTGGTTGATCCCGCATTTTGAGAAAATGCTGTACGACAATGCTTTATTAGTCGGCTTATTGGCCGATACTTATAAGGTGACGCGCAATGAATGGTATAAAACAACAATTGAAGAAACCTTAGATTTTATAGCCAGGGAGATGACCAGTCCCGAAGGCGGTTTTTTTGCAGCTTTGGATGCCGATTCTGAAGGCGTAGAAGGTAAATTTTATGTTTGGACCCAGGAGGAAGTAAGCGAAGTATTGGCGAATCCCGAAGAAACGGCACTTTTTTATGGATTTTATGATGTCACTGCGGAAGGGAATTGGGAAGAAGTAAATATTCTCTGGCGACCTCAAACTTTGGAAACTTATGCACTTACTGTTGGCCTCGATCCAAAAATTTTGGCCGAGCAACTAAAAAAATCGCGTCAAAAATTATTTGCCCATCGCGCAAAAAGGATCAGACCGAGTTTGGACGATAAAATTCTGTTGGGTTGGAATGCTTTAATGTGTACAGCTTATACAAAAGCATTTTCAGCGCTTGGTAAGGAAAGTTATCGATTGTTGGCGGTAAACAATATGCATTTTTTACTTGAAAAATTCCAAAAGCCAGGAGAATTTGGTTTTTTTCACACTTACAAACCATCAACAAATGGCGTTTCCGCTCAATACGAGGCCTATTTAGACGATTACGCCTATTTGATCGAGGCCTTGTTAAATGTTGCAGAGATAAGCGAAGGACCTGACTTTTTACGCAAGGCAGCCGACCTAGTCGACTTTACACTACAACATTTTCTTGATGTAGATCGCAAATTATTCTATTTTACCAACGATAAACAGCAAGATGTGCTGTTGCGAACCGTTGAATTGTATGATAATGCAGTGCCTTCCGGAAATTCAACGATGACCCGGAATCTGCTGCGCTTAGGGAAACTCTTGGATCGACCTGATTATGTTCAGATTGCCGTCGATTTATTGCAACAAATGGCAGCAGGAGTGGAGCAATATCCGTCCTCTTTTGCACGCTGGGCCAGTGTTTTGACTCAAGCTGTTTATCCTGGCCCCGAGATCGCAATCATCGGCCCGCATTGGCAGCCATTCGCGGATGGATTGAATGCGCAATACCTACCTTTCAAGGCAATACAATCGGCTATTCAAGCCGACCCTGATTTCCCCTTGTTGGCAGGCAAAAACAGTTCCAACGGCGAAACGCAAATTTACGTCTGTAAAAACTATACCTGCCAATTGCCCGTTCAATCAATTGAAGCAGCGTTAAAAATGCTATAAAATAACTTTATATGTTGAAGAAACCCTATGTCCTTTTTGGGTTATTTTTACTACTTTCTCTACCCATATTGGCTCAACAGCCAGCGCAGTACAGCATGTACATGTTGAATACGTTCAACTGGAATCCGGCCGCAGCAGGAACGGATAATGCTTTAACGGCAACAGTGGGGTATCGGCAGCAATGGGCAGGGCTTCCGGGTGCCCCGGTATCTCAGTATCTTTTGGCGCAAATGCCGTTGTCGATATTGCGATCGGGGGTTGGCATAAAATTGGAGAACGATGGATTGGGCGCCCAAGGCAATACCGCTTTTGCATTGGCCTACAACTACCAAATGCCGATAAAAAATAGCATTTTTTCAGTAGGTTTAGCAGCAGGGATGTCGCAGTATCGCTTAGATGGTACTGTTGTCCGCACCCCGGGAGGGATTTATAGCGGCGGCGTTATCAACCATGAAGACAACCTGCTTTCGGCCGCTTCAGAGTCAGGAATTGCGCCCACAATTGAAGGCGGGGTGTACTTCAAAAATCCGAAATTTAATGCTGGAATCGGTATCCGCAATATAAATAGTCCAACAATTACCCTTAACCAGCTCCAATACAAATTAAAACAAGCCTATTTTTTTACTGCCGAAGGCAATTTTCAGCTTAGCAATAAGTTTAGTGTTCATCCTTCTGTTTTTGTACGTACCGATGCGGTCCAATTGCAGCTTGATGCAGGGGTTATTATGCGGTATAACGACAATATATTCGGAGGGGCCACGTTAAGAGGATATAATTCGAGCAGCCTGGATGCAGTAGCCATAATCGGAGGATTTAGACTCAATCAGAAGTTTACCATCGCTTACGCTTACGATCTGACGCTTTCCAGTTTGCAACGAGTCAGTAACGGATCGCACGAGATCGTGTTGCATTATCGCATTAAGGAGGGATTCGGGAACATTCGCCCGCCAAAGATTATTTACAACCCTCGCTTTTTGTAATCCAAACTTTTTTCAAGAGGTAATAATAAGCCTACCCGGCTTAACGTTAACCTCAGGTCAATTTGAAGGAATTGATTTTGTATTATTATTAAATGGTCTATATTTGGGTGGTTTTTTACAAAGCCATCAAGTCTGAAGGAAAACTCGTGTATTAACATGAAGAACGTACTCAAGCTTTCACTAGTACTGCTAGTGTTTGTGGTTGTCTCTTGCGGCAAGCAAGAATCCGGTGAGCTAGTCGGTGTACTCGACAGGCCAGTTTGGAAAGGGATTAATCCCCTTGGAATGGTATATGTCCCTTCGGGAACATTACTTGTAGGTCCCAGTGACCAAGACGTCAGCAACACGTTTGTCCAACGTCCTAAAAACATCTCCATCCAAGGTTTCTTTATGGATGATACTGAGATCACCAACAATGAATACCGCCAGTTCGTTAACTGGGTGCGCGATTCATTGGCTCACCAATTGCTCGGTAACTTCATCGACGATTCAGAACACATCGACTGGGAAGCCGATATCGACTGGGAAGATGAAGCATTGGCAGACCTTTATTATCAAGGAGACGATCAGTTTTCTGGTAAAAAAGAGTTCGATACCCGCAAAATGAACTACACTTATTCTTGGTATGACTGGAAAAAGGCAGCAAACGATCGCGGTCGTACGCCTCGTACCGAGTTCATCAAAAAGAAAACAGTCAATGTTTACCCCGATACCTTGGTATGGGTTAGAGATTTCGCCTACTCTTACAATGAGCCCTACGCTCGTAACTACTTCTGGCATCCTGCTTTCGATGATTATCCTGTTGTAGGTGTCGATTGGCATACGGCTAACGCGTTCACTTACTGGCGAACGTTGATGTGGAACAAATACCAAAACAAAAAAGACGGTACCAATACGGAAAACTACCGTCTCCCTTCAGAACACGAATGGGAATATGCGGCTCGCGGCGGTCATGATCGCGCTCCTTTCCCTTGGGGCGGGCCTTACATCCGCAACGCCAAAGGTTGTTTGTTGGCCAACTTCAAACCTGGCCGCGGTAACTACCCTGAAGATGGCGGCTTGTATACTGTAAAAGCTGATGCTTACTTCCCTAACGACTACGGCTTGTACAATATGTCGGGCAATGTTGCGGAGTGGACACTTACCGCATTCTACGAAAACGCCTACTCTTTCACTCACGATCTTAACCCGGATATTCGCTATGATGCGGAAGATACGGATGCACCAGAAAACAAGCGTAAAGTAATTCGCGGCGGTTCTTGGAAAGATATTCACTTTTTCTTGCAAAATGGTACCCGCAGCTGGGAATATCAAGATACCACTAAGTCATACATCGGTTTCCGTTGCGCTTTGACTTTCTTGGGTCGCTCCATCAACGATTTCTAATTGAATCAATCATTCATAGCGATAGACAAGGATATTGTGGGTTTCAATCCACAGTATCCTTGTTTGTTAATGAATACGCTAAGGGACGGGCGGATAATAAATTGACATTTTAGCCGCCGCTATTTAGCTGCCAATCAACTATCTTTTGAGGCGCAATGTGGTGCATTGCAACGAAAAAGATAGGAAGAGTGGCGGTGAAAGAGCAAGGATAAAGTGGTAATTTATTGTTCACCCGTTCCTTAAAGAGGATCTGGCTTTGCTTTTTTGATTTGTAGTATCGCAGCACACCATCGGATTTACGACTTTTATATCCTCGTTGTTCGACAAAAAAACGCCATTCTACTGCATCTTTGCACAGTTTTTCAACTTTTCTTCTTGCCTAGTGTAACCTTTTTTTAATACAGCATTAATAAGGCTGTGGGTTCGCCTCACAGATTACCTGATCAAAAACTTTCATCATTAACCTTTAAAAGTTAAACTAATGAGCTTCCTGAAATCAAGTGGATTTAAGTACTTGAAAAACCTGATTATCGGTGTTGGCGCCTCTGTCGTATTGTTGGGCGCACTTTTTAAAATTATGTCTTGGCCACTTGCCGACGAAATGTTGGTCGCGGGGATGATTACAGAAGCAATCCTGTTTTTCTTCCTTGGTGTTATCGGTCCAGACAAGGACTACTATTGGGAAAAATTGTATCCAGGTTTGGATAGCTATAACGCGCCAATTCAACCTATGACTGCGGGTGTTTCAGGTCCTACCAGCAGCTTGCCACAATTGCCAGGTTTGAACGGCGAAGTAGTGGAGCAACAATTGGGCGGTATGTTGAGCGAATTGCAAGTAATGTCAAAAAGCTTGTCTTCATTGAGAGCTTTGCAAGAAGTTGATTTCTCTGGTACCAAAGATCAATTGCGCACTATGGGTAACTTCTATACCAAGTTGAATGAAGCAATGGCTGACTTAACGGATTCTGCAGAAGAAACCAAACAAGTTAAAGAACAGTTGGGCGAACTCAACAAAAACATCGGCAAACTGAACTCCACTTATGCTACCCTTAATGGTGTATACGGCACAGTGATTTCAGCCATGGCCAACGTTCGCCAAGGGTAATCTTTGGTATTGCAAACCATTTGCTCACTGAAAAAGTAAAAAAATATGTCAATTCCAAAGGAGCCCCGGCAGTTGATGATCAACATCATGTACTTGGTACTGACGGCGATGTTGGCCCTCAACGTTTCCGCCAAGATCATCAATGCATTTTTTGTGATCGATAAGGGGATCAAAAACAGCAATAGCGTAATGGACAAATCAGCAGATTCGCTGATGAGTCAATTGGAAAAAAACGTTGATCAAGATAAAACCCGTTACGGGAAAATCGAATCAACAGCCAAAGAAGTACAGCGCATTTCTAAAGAATTCAACCAGTTTGTTGAAAGCCTAAGAGAGAAAATGGTAACTGAAACTGGAGGTTATTTTCCAGAAAATGATGCACACCATGCTGGTTACCCCAAAGGCTATAAAAACAAGGACGTCACTACGCGGTTCTTGGTAAATCAAGGCAATGGCAACAAGCTGGAAGCCAAAATCAATAGCACCCGCGAGCAAATCCTTGAACTGGTAGGTCGTTTGAAAGGTACGCCTGGTACCCAAATCAATACTGCTACTATTGCTACTGAATTGGAACCCGCTATTACTTTGCGTGTTTCTGATAAAGATTGGAGTAAAGAAGGCGGAGTAAAGGATTGGGCTACCTACACCTTTAAACAAATGCCTTTGGCGGCAGTGTTCCCACTGTTGACCAAGATCCAGAACGATATGAAAAGTTCTGAGGCGGCTACTTTGAACTATTTGTCGAAGCAAATTGGCGCCACGGCATTTAAAGTAGACAACTTCATCCCGATTTCTTCGGCTAAGAAAAGCTACGTCATCACCGGCGAGCCTTATGAAGCTGATATTTCGGTGGGTGCTACTTCAAAGTCGGTATCGGAAAACATGTCGATCACGGTTGACGGATCCGCGTTGAGGGTTGTTGAAGGTGTAGCCAAGTTCACCAGAACTGCTAGCGCAACTGGCGTACAATCCTACAATGTAGTAGCTTCCCTTTTGAACCCTTCTACAGGTGAGCGTCAATCGTTTACCAAGAAATTCGAATACGAAGTAGGTCGCCGTTCAGTAGCCGTATCTGCGGATAAAATGAACGTATTCTACATGGGTGTACAAAACCCAGTATCAGTAGTAGCTGCTGGGGTTTCCAGCAACGAACTACGCGTAAGCGGTAGCGGCATAAGCCTTTCTGGCTCAGGTGGTAAGTACATGGTCACTGCTTCTGCCCCAGGTAGAGCAACCATTACGGTATCTGCTGGTAGCTTGCGTCAGTCATTTGAATTCCGCGTGAAGCCTATTCCTGACCCTGTCGCTAAAATTGGTGCCTCTACCGGTGGACCGATGGGTAACGGCGAATTGCGTGCCAACGGTGGTGTACTAGCGGTATTGGAAAACTTTGACTTTGAAGCGCGCTGTGAAATCGCTGGTTTCAACATGATTTACGTTCCAAAACGTCAAGACCCCATAGAAATACCAAACCCAGGACCGCGCTTTACAGGAGCCGCTGCCAACGCAGTTGCCCAAGCAAAACCTGGCGACCAGTACCAATTCCAGAACATTCGCGCCAAATGCCCTGGCGATGGAGGTTCTACTCGGAAAATTAACTCTATTGCGATCACGATTCGCTAATTTTTTTCGCAATCATTGTACTAGTGTACCAGGTAAATCCGTTTATCTGGTACATTTTTGTTCAAAAAAATATTAACAATGAAAATTGCCGCCAGAGTTGTTGGTCTTTTAGTTGTCCTTTGCAGTTTCGCTGGTTTCTTAGCTGCGCAGGTTCCAAGTGAAATCATGACAGAATCGGGTTCTCCTGCGCCCAAACCTCCACTCGACGACATTGTTGAGAATACCATTACCTTGAAAAAAAGAGTATTGCCTTACGATCAACCTCGTGAAGCGGATATCTTTTGGAAAAAACGTATTTGGCGTTTGATCGACGTTCGCGAAAAAATGAACCAACCTTTCGTTTATCCGAAACGCCCGTTCCTACAAATTTTGTTGGATGCTACCAATAACGCTGAGCACCCCTTGCGCATTTTTCAAGATGAAGAGTTCAAACAACCGATGGATACGTCAGCGGTCAACCAATTGTTGTTCCGCGTTGATACCATCACAGTTACCGACCCTGAAACTTATGAAATCCGCAAAGAGATTGTCAAAAACACGGTCGACCTTACGGGAGACATTCAGCGTTTCCGCGTAAAGGAAATTTGGTTTTTTGACAAAGAAACCTCCACCATGCAGGTGCGTATTCTCGGGATTGCTCCTGTGCGACAAGTAAAAGGTATATCTGATGCAGTTCTTGGGGAAAACGCCATGTTCTGGATTTATTACCCAGAAGCGCGTGAAGCTTTAGCTCGTGAACAAGTTTTCAACGACCTCAACGATGCTAATCCCATGACTTGGGAAGATATCTTCGAAATGCGGTTTTTTGCCAGCTATATCTACAAGGAATCTAACGTGAAGGATTTCCGTTTGCAGGATGAATATGCAGGCCGCGACTTGCTCCTTGAAGCTGACAAAGTTAAACAGCAAATTTTCAACTTCGAACACGACCTCTGGACGTATTGATTGTTGATTTTTTATGAGAAAAAGAGTCATTCCATTCGGTTGGGATGACTCTTTTTGTTTGTGGGGTTTTGGCCAAGTTGTTACATCAACGTGAATTCTGAGATTGAAATAGATTCAAGGGCTATAACAAACCAAATCGTGCCGCCACTACGTAGCTTGAGGAGTCTTATTTCTGTAATTTTCTATAAACGGAAACAGGGCTAGCGCCCTTTGGTAGCATCAAATGTCTCATTTTTTTGCTCTTTTTTCACAATTCATGCTGTATTAGCTATTATAATTCAGAACTCACGTTACATCATATACTCCCAAGCGCTCACATACGTGCCTTGTGTTTCGCAATACTCCAAAAAATTGCGGTAAAACGGCGTATTGCCAATAGTGGCGCTATCCCCAATGACCACCAACTGTTTGCGGGCTCGGGTGAGCGCCACATTCATTCGGCGATAATCCGACAAAAAACCAATTTCACTTTTGTTGTTGGAGCGCACCAAGGAGATATAAACTAAGTCTTTTTCCTGCCCTTGAAACCCATCAATGGTTTTTACCGTGATCGGTAATTGGCTCAATATGGCATCTTCCCGAATGTGCTCTTCCATATACAACACCTGCTCCCGATAAGGCGAAATAAGCGCTATAGAGGGCAGTTCTTGTCCCAAAAAAGCTTCACTCACCTGGTACAAGTGTTCGCAGAGAATACGGAACTCATCGGGATTGTAACGACTTTGATAAGCAGGGTTAGTTTTCTCATCAAAACTACAACCGGCAGTATCAATAAAAATCAACGGGGAATTTTGGGCGATGTTCAAACGCTGATGCCGAACACTTTCATCGGCTTTTAGCTCATTTTGATAAAAAGCCTGATTAGAGAAACCCATGATCACCTCGTTCATCCGGTATTGGACGTTGAGCAGCGAAATCTCGGGAATGCGTTGCAAACATTTTTCAATCATGGTGATGTTAAAACCCCGGCGTTGCGCCTCGATGGATTTGACCGTAGGCGGTAACTGAAAAGGATCACCCGTCAAAACAACTTTCGACGCTTTAAGAATGGGAATCCAGGTAGCGGGCTCTAAGGCTTGCGCCGCTTCATCAACCACGACTGTTCGGAATTTTCTTTTTTCCAAAACGGGGTGCGCCGCGCCCACCAATGTACAAGTGATCACTTGAGCGCCATCCAAAAGCATTTCAATCAAACGATTTTCCAATTGATTGGCCCAAGCAGAAAGGTCATTTGCTTCCTGAGTAAGCCGTCGTCTTTCTTCATATGCTTCCTGTCCGCGCTTGCCGCGCAGGCGTTGGCTTTTTCTTCGACATTCCGCCGCTTCTATTTTAACTTTTTTGATGCGTTTGCTTTCCTCGTGGTTGGCCACCTGCATTTCCAAGCTATGGCGCACGATGTTTTCATCCACCCGGGAAATGTTGCCGATGCGTACCACATTCAGGTTCAAATCCGCCAGTCGTTCAGTCAGCAGATCGGCAGCGGTATTGCTGGGCGCGGTGACCAGTACCGTTGATTCAGTTTGACACAACATGGCGATTGCTTGCACCAAGGTTGTCGTTTTTCCCGTTCCTGGAGGTCCGTGTACAATGGCCACATCCTGAGCCGCGAGAATTTGATTGACCGCGTGGTTTTGCGAAGGATTGAGCTGTGGGATGACCACCGGGTTGATAATTTCATTGAATAGTGCCGGTTTTTTGCCTAAAATTATGGCGCGCAATTCCGCCAAACGCCCTTTCTGAGCATGCATGACTTTATTGAGCGCTTTTTCCATCTCCAAATAAGTGCGCTCATCAAAAAGAAGATCCACTGCCAGCTGGCCGATACTTAACCAATCGGGTAAATCGCGGGTATTGAGGGTGATGCGCATTTTGTCTTTGTCGACAAAATAGATGATCCCGCTGCGATCGGGGTTATGAACACTGGGTTGTTGGGTAAATAAACGCACCATTTTGCCCGCCCGAAATTGATGTTCTTGCCCTTTTTGCTGGGTGCGTTCCACTACTACAAAGGCGCGTTCGCCAATGGTATAACCAGATTGAATCACGTTTAATGGATACCAGGCCATGCCTTTTGCCCGTCGCTGATCGATCGGTAGGCTTTCCATGATGCGGCGGTACTGTTCAAAATCTTCGGTTTTTTCAATTTTTAACAACTCGGCCAACTCTTCTAATTCACGCAGATCTGTATCCATTTTTAGCTTCTTAAATATTTCCGCCAAAGAAAAAAGAGGTAGTTTTTCAAGTGGCCATTTTGGAGGATGAAAATACTACATTTTAGGTGCGGTCTATCGGTTTTTCTATTTTTTGGAGAAAAAGCGAGTAATGAGTGTTGAAATAGGTACGTTTTGAGGCTTTTCATGGTGTTCAACACAGAAATGCTAAACCAGTTTAACTTTGTGGGCTTTAAAATCGTTAAATCAGCTATGAGTACCCAAAAAGATAAAGTCAAAATAAAAGATCAGGTTTCGGCCCTTAAA
This sequence comes from Saprospiraceae bacterium, assembly GCA_040401995.1. Taxonomy (GTDB): domain Bacteria; phylum Bacteroidota; class Bacteroidia; order Chitinophagales; family Saprospiraceae; genus Haliscomenobacter. The sequence continues at coordinate 50,026 of JBBANM010000018.1, read as the reverse complement.
AACCTCCCGAGTTTTTTTCGCCTCATCTGGGAAACCAGCCAAACCTTGACCATCGCCAATGTGGGGTTAAGACTGCTGAAAGCCGGGGTGCCATCGATTACCCTTTACATTGGTAAATTAATCGTGGATGAAGTCATTCGCCTGATTGCAGTTCCCGAAAAAAACTTAACCACATTGTGGCTACTTCTGGCCGCGGAGCTGGGTTTCACGGTGCTGTCTGATTTGTTGAACCGCGGGATTACCCTTGCTGATAGCTTGTTGGGAGATTTGTTTTCCAATCGCACTTCGGTTGACATCATGCGCCACGCCTCTTCCTTGGATTTGTATCAATTTGAACGCCCTGATTTTTACGACAAATTGGAGCGCGCCCGGCGACAAACCAATGGCCGTACCGTTTTGATGTCGCAAGTATTGACACAAGTGCAAGACATCATCACCATTCTTTTCTTAGGGGCAGGTCTGGCTGTCTTCAACCCTTGGCTGATTCTGATCATCATCATTGCGGTCATTCCTTCGTTTTTGGGGGAAAACTATTTCAACCAGCGCAGTTACTCGCTGACCCAAAGTTGGACGCCCGAACGCCGCGAACTGGATTACCTCCGTTACATTGGCGCGAGCGACGAAACCGCCAAGGAAGTCAAGATTTTCAACCTCTCAGATTTTTTAATACAAAGATTTTCAGAGCTTTCCCATCGATATTACCTGGCCAATCGAAAAATATCGCTGGAACGGGCCGGCTGGGGGGCTGTGTTATCCACCCTAGGCGTGTTGGCCTATTATGGCGCTTACGTCATCATTGCCTTACAGACCATAGCGGGAACCATCACCATTGGGTCCTTGACGTTTTTGACGGGTTCGTTTAGTCGCATGCATGGGCTATTGGAAGGCGTGATGAGTCGTTTTTCCAAAATATCGGAAAGCGCGCTGTACCTGAAGGATCTGTTTGATTTTTACGACATTAAGCCCAACATCGTTTCACCTCCCGATAGCAAGCCATTTCCTACAAAATTAACAACCGGGTTTCAGTTTGAAAACGTGGGTTTTCAATATCCTGGCGGGGAAAAGTGGGCCGTACGGCATTTAAGTTTTACCCTCAATGCCGGCGAAAAACTAGCTTTGGTAGGCGAAAACGGCGCTGGGAAAACGACGTTGGTCAAATTGCTAGCGCGTCTATATGAACCATCAGAAGGCCGCATTTTGATTGATGGCGTGGACATTAAAGATTACAACTTGGATAGTTTGCGACTCAACATTGGCATCATTTTCCAGGATTACATCCGTTTTCAACTGAAAGCCTCGGAAAATATAGCCGTAGGCAACATTGAAGAGGTAACGGCCATGCCGCGCATTGAAAGTTCAGCCGAAAAAAGCTTGGCGGATACCGTCATTGAAGGATTGCCGCTAGGCTATGAGCAGATGCTAGGACGGCGTTTTGACAAAGGCGTGGAACTATCGGGTGGACAATGGCAAAAAATCGCCCTTGCGCGCGCCTACATGCGCGACGCCCAGTTGTTGATCCTCGACGAACCTACTTCCGCCCTGGATGCCCGCGCTGAACATGAGGTATTTCAGCGTTTTGCAGAGTTGATTGCCGGGAAAAGTGCTGTGTTGATTTCGCACCGTTTTTCAACCGTACGCATGGCCGATCGGATCCTCGTTTTGGAAAATGGGGAGATGATTGAAATTGGCAGCCATGAAGAGTTGCTGGCGCAAGGCGGTAAATATGCAGAGTTGTTTGATTTACAAGCGCAGGGGTATAAGTGATGAGGTTGGGTGAAAAGGAAAAATGCCTATGAAATGGATTGCTAATTTTTTTGAAAAAATACCCCTTAGGAGTTTCTAATCTTCATATTTTGTAGCTTCACTTCTAAAAAGCAGCGACAACATGGAGGGCAAGCCTTACTCTTTTTCTCAACACTTGGAAACTCGATTGAAAGAGCGTAACTTGAAATGAGAATGGGTGGAAGATACAATTGAGAACCCGGATGTTACTGAGGAAATAGCAGCTGGCGAGACGCATTTTTTTAAAAAAATATTGGAAGCAGCCAGCCGTTGCCTCAAAGTTGTATTTAACCCTTTGACTATCATCGTCATCACCGCTCATTTTGATAGAAAAAGAACCAAAAACAATTGTCAATGAAAATCACTTACGATAAAGAAGCTGATGCGCTTTACATCAAACTAAGCGACCAATCCATTGTAGAAAGCGAGGAGTTAGAACAACATGTAGTTGCCGATTATGATGAAAATAATCAAATAGTAGGTGTTGAAATCCTTTATTTTATAGAAAAACATCGGAGCGAATTATTTCCCGCCTTCAAAGCTATGGAGGCTGCTGTTTGGCAACAGGAGTATAATAAAGTAGGATAGTGGCGGGCTTTTTGCACTTGAAGGCTGAGGCGGAAAACATGCTCTGAATCAGTTTAGAACCATACTACTGGACATTTTCAAAATGATCGATTGCCAAACCTTCCAGGTCTCGAAGACCTGGAAGGTTTACGCTTATACGGAACTAAAAATGTCCAGTAGTATGGTTTAGAACTACTTTTTCGAAAAATTTTCCCAGTATTAATGTGAATTCTGGATTAAAATCATGTTCAGATTTTGGAGAATCCGAAATCTGAACATGATTTTATGTTCTATCCATCACTTGGTCTTTCCTCCCCTCAATTCCGTCCCATATTCTGGTACAAATACGCTTTCATCACTTTGTTGACAAACTCATTCGTATTGATGTACACGCCAACTTCGGCGTTGGGCGTTTTGGTCTCGTCTACTTTGGTCATCCCTTGATCATCCACACTGACGTTGACCTTCTTCGATTTAAACAACTCAGGATACAACAACATCCCGATGGCGACTGGGTCAAAAAGGGTAGGGGTTTCGTTGCCCCAAAGCACATACAAAGCAGAGATGGCATTGGTCAATGGCGATTGTCGCATGAGTAAAGTTTCCCGTTTGGCTTTATCGAGCTTGACAAATGCGGTAATGTCCAAACCCGCGTAAGCGATATTGGCGCCCGAGTTGACAAACTTTTTGGCCGCATCGATGTCGCACCGCACGTTCCATTCCACCTCGGGAGTAGGATACCCCGAATAACTCACATAAAATGAACCAAACATGGCGTAGATCTTTTTGGCCAATTTCAGGGCATTGGGGTCTTTTTGCAGCACATCGGCCATGTTGGTAACCGGCCCTACGGAAATAATCACCACCTCATTGGGGTATTTCTTCAGATTCTCGAGGATGAAATCAGCGGCGGGTTGTTTGCTGGGTTGGAGTTTTTCAAAACCCTTGGCCCAGTAATACTGCTCCGCGTACCAGTTCGCGCGTTCGCTGCTGGCGGAGGTGTTGCGCCCCAGGTGCACGGGGATTTTATCTTGCCCGGTTTCGTATAGCATTTTTAGGGCCACCCGGGCTCGATCGTCGGTGCGGCCATAACAGGTGGTGATGCCGAGGATCTCGAGTTTGTCTTGGTTGGCAAGCAGGAGAGCCAGGGCAAAAGCATCGTCGATGTCGTCGCCGAGATCGCAATCAAAAATGACTTTTTGGCGAGTAGCGTTTTGGGCTTGGGCGCCGAGGGTAAAGAGCAAAAAGGCAAGGAATAGGAGGTATTTCATTGGTTGAGTTGATTTTATAAGTGAAAGGTAAGGATGGTGAAGGCTAGCTTGAATCGACAGATTTCTATTCTTAGGATGTCAACCAGCCTTTGATTTCATCCAGCGCGCGCTCTACATTTTCGTCCGTCAGCACCAAACTGATCACCAGTTCAGGGACTTCTTGGGATTCAATTTCTGTATTTCCGACCCAACTGCCATAATCAGCCGGGAGCAAGGGTTCTTCCTGGATGATACGTAGAGCGCGATTGCGGGTAGAAAAGTATGCGTGGTAAATGGGGTTGCCATCGAGTAACTGGCTGCCATCCCCGGTATTGTTGTTCAAATAGGCTTGGGCATGGAGACCTAAGTCGGCTAAAGTTGGCGCAAGTTGAGCTTGCCAGAAATCGGCGGCAGCTTGATAACGGGCTGTGTCTTCCAAAAAATCGGGAAATAATATCGTTGCCATGTTTCAATGATTGAATAGCCAAAATAAGAGAAAAGCGAGCAAAATCAAAGCGATGAATGCTTTGCCGCTCAATACCTCAATGTCAACGCGGATGTCTTTGGTTCCTTTGGTGCGGAAAGTGCGGGTAAATTTTGCATCTATGCCTCCCTTTTCCTTGATTCTCCGAATCAAATCCTCCGCTTTGTCAAATTCTTTTTCCCGAATTGTTGCTTCTTGATTTGAAATTTTTCGCCTTAATTTTTCTAATAACTCCAGACCATCTTCAGCGGAAAGAGGTTCATCTTGAGCCCAATTTTCACTTGCTTCCAAGCCGTCGCCTTGCGCCTGAACACGCCCGCGATGTTTCTTTTTCTCGATCATTGGTATAATTTTTAGGCAAGATAGAGTGTTTGTGCGTAAAATGAAACTTTGTTTTCATTTTTTGAAATTATTTTTTCATCCCCTCCATCTTGCTTATCCTTATCTTCACCACTGACAGCAGTAAGAAAACATGAAGAAAAAATACAACCGCATCAAGGCAGTGCTGGTAGAACAGGATAAGACTTCACTTTGGCTAGCCGAGCAGATTGGGCGTGACCGATCAACGGTGTCACGCTGGTGTACTAATGACATGCAACCACCGCTAGAGGTGTTGTATCAGATTGCCGATATTCTGGGAGTGGATGTGTGTAAGTTGTTGATTAGGGAGGAGAAGGGGTAGCCGCTTTTTTTCCAGAAATTCCCCTGTATTAGCTCTGCTACTCATTTGTTTTAGCCCAAGCTTTGCGATTGCTATACGTCTCATAACTCACCCGCGTAAAATAGGGAAAATGCTCCATACCCGTTTTGCGCTCAAAAGCTAAAGAAGCGAGAGAAAGTAGTTTTTCAAAAGAATGACCCGCTGGAAATTCATTGGGATCTTGCAACACCTGATGATAAAAATCCCGACCAGCGGCCACCACGCAACACCGATCATACAAAAAGCCATCCACCGAAAGATAATCACTGTCGTCATCGCGTAGTGAAGCTTCTGCATGTGCCGGGGTATCCAATAGGTATAACTTTTGAGCCAACATTTCTTCAAATTGCCGAATATCATCTATCGCTGCATTGGCCAGGGCAACAACTGCCGGCTCGATTACAGACGCATCATCATTATCTTCTTTGCTCCAATCAAAAAGGGCGATGATGTCCCAAAAATCATCTTCAGTAAACGAACTGGCGTTTGGACTATCTACCATTATTTCGAGCTGTGCATCGCCATACTTTTGTTTCCACTCCTGGATGATTTCAGGGTTGAGCTCGCTCAATTTTATGCGCATCAAAGTGGTCATGGCTAATTGAATTTTGGTAGTCTAAGGTAAATGGTTTTGTAGGGAAAAGCAAATTGGGGGATGTTTATAAGGTGTTGCTTGATATGCGTGTGTTTCTTATCTTTACTATTGGATGATTTACTTGATGTCAAAAATCCAAGCGAATGAAAAAATATGCTAATGTTCATAATGTAGTAAGCCGATTGACCAATAATAAAACCTTTCGCACTTTCTTCACTTTGTACCTTATGGCTGAAACCTCCGAGGAAAGGAAAATGCTAAATGACCGATTTTGGAGGGATGCCCATGAACTCGCCCCGGCAGAATTGCAATTGTTGAAGGCCGAGCTTACCCGCTTCTTTTTGAAATTGCCGGAAATGGCGGCTGATTTGCTTGGTCAAATCGACGTAAAAGCAGCTTAATATGACAGCAATGAATGAGATCTCGGTAGCGGAAGCCTTGCACAAAATTGAAGTCGGCGAATCCATCAGTGGTTACCAAATCAACTTTGATCACCTCAAAGTGGAAGCATTGGACGTCATGAAACTCACCAAGCACGGGATTGCTGTTCCGGAATACGCCATCTATTACGATGATGAAGATATCATCCTTGATGATGAAGATTTTGCGGGTACTTGGGAGCCATTGATTACGATCCGACTGCTGCAAAAAGTTAATCAGGGTGTTTTCCAAAAATACCCTAGTTATTTCCTCTTGCCAAACAAGCCTAGGGATGATGAAAAAACAAGGCAAGATGGATACTTTATTGTTTAACCGTTCTTTATTTCACAGTCCGGCATAAATAGACCATCTCACCGTGTCGCTTTAGAACGATGCCCCGATACTTACAAAAATAGTTCTGCCATTTCCAGGCAGAATGCCAGGCCCAGGGTAACCGCCCGATCTACGAGTTGCATATTTTTCATCGGCAATATTATTTACACCGGCTTTAAAAATATAGCGTTCCATAAAACGATAAGAAAGCGATGCGTCCATTACCTGATAGCCGGAAAGTTTTCCAATAGTTCCCGTTGCATTAGCTTTCTCCGTATTTGCCGCATCTGTGAACACACCTCCAACACTGCTTAATTGACAGGTTGCAGAAAATCCTTTCAGATAATAGGTCGCTCCGAAGCGGTGAATATATTGAGGAGCATTTTCCACTCGCTTATTTTCGATGGATTTAGTCGGATCGCTTGCAATGCCTGGATTGTTCCACTTTACATATTTAGCATCAATGAAAGCATTGGATGCAAAAATACTAATACTGCCAATTTTTGATTTGTTTGTGAAAATTTTCACAACATCTATTTCAATATAGGATTCAACACCTTTATTTACCGATGTCCCAATGTTTGTTTTGAAAGGTGCGCCACTCTGGGTAAGTGTTCCGATACGGTTATCGTAATGAAGATAAAACAAACCAATATCAAAGTTTAAAAAGTTTTTCACCGTTCCTCTATACCCAAAATCAGCATTGAAGCCGCTCGCATCTTTTAAATTCGGGTCAATTATTTCAATGGTAGCGGAAGGAGTGAGTTCTGAAAAAGTAACAGGGCGATAGGCAAGAGCGTAGTTTCCGTAAAAATTTGTTTTATCAGTAACTGTAAATTCGCTTCCGATTCCATAAAGTAGAAGTTGACGCACTCTTTTGTCAGAATTTAGTGTTCCTGTCTGTGTGGTATTGATGTATCCTTCCGTTTTATTTTCAATGTAATCAAAACGAATTCCTGGCACTAATTTCAGCCGGTTTCCGAGTTGAAAAATATTTTCGGCAAAGACAGCATAGTTTGTTGTTCCGAATTCCAGTAAGCGTCCGAACTGCGGATTGGTAAGCGATAAATCAAAATCATTGCCTGTCGTTCCTGTACCGAGTTGATTTCTTTTTGTGGTTGCTTTGTATGCTCTCACGCCTCCTGCAAAAATATTTTCTTTGCCAAAAAATTTATATTTCCACGATAAACGCGCTTCCGTTCCGTAATTGCTGTAATAATCTCTGTCCACTTGCCGCAAATTAAATTGAAGAGTGGTTGGATTGATGGTGTCTTTGATTGTGATGGCTTTTGTAAAACCAACGCTGTTTCGCTCGGCAATAGTAAGGAATGATTTGATTTGAAGATTTACCGATGGAGAAATATCATATTTAACAATAAGCGATGCAACATTCCAAGGAGTGCTGAACCAGTTTCTTTCTCTGAATGACTGTCGATGATTTTCAGTAAACTGTACATCGGTAAGTCCGCCCGGTTGCTGACTTTTGTAATCCATTTTGGTATATTCTACTCCGATATTTATTTTTTTTGTGAGTTGGTATTTTGCCGAAAAATATCCAGTGTAAATATTGTAGCGGCTATTGTCTCGCCATCCATCTGCGGTGCGGTGATGAATAAAACCATAATAGGAAAACTTTTTGTATGTTCCGCCAATGGCATTGTATGAGTTGAACAAACCATAAGAACCAACCGTTTGCTGTGTTTCAAAAGAGATGGGCTTGTTCGGATTTCCTTTTTTGATTTGATAATTGAGCAGTCCGCCAAACTGCGGACCATACTGTAAAGATGCCGCTCCGCGTACTACTTCAATTTTATCCAACGCTTCCATAGGAGGACAATAATAAGATTCAGGATAACCGAAAACTTCAGAACTAATATCATAGCCATTCTGCCTAACATTAAATTCCCATGAACGGTTCGGGCTTAGTCCTCTCGTTGCGACACCCACCTGAATTCCTGAGCCATCATTTTCCCAGATACTCATTCCCGGAACTTTTGCAAAAACCTGACGGGTGTTGTTCGTGCTCAAGTCGGCATTTATTTTATCCATTTGTATTACTTCTGTTTTTTTGCCAGCGTAAATTACATTGTCTTTTATTTCAGGCATACGCTTCATTTCGCCTAAGAACTGGTGTTCTTTTATTATGACTTCGTTGAGATTTACAACTTTTGTTGTGTCGCTTTGCTGAGCGTGTGCTATTGAAAATGCAGCGATACTGAAAACAGATATAAGTACGGTTGACTTATTCATATTGATATTGATATTGATAAAGCTAAATTAACGGCACAAAGATATTATTTAGTCTAATTCTAAACAATACCTAGGGTTAGGTATATTGAAAGTGATTTTGGCTCTAGTATGATTCTAGGTTGCTACCGCTTTAGAAAGTAATTTATTTGATTGATTTTCAGTATTTTATATCAAGTCATGGCTGCTAGACAACCTGTTGATTATCAAGCCTTAAAAAAGTAGCAACTTGGAATCAAAATAGAGCCATCTTTTTGACCTTCTAACTTTTAGTAGGGTAGAGTAAGAAAGCCCTTAGAAAATTTATAACTCAGCCCCGAATATTCAAAAGAATGTATACCTTTGATGTATAGCAAATTACAAAATCTAATACACCCAAGCACCCTCACTCGTTATGCCCGATCGCGATATCGTCCGCAGAGACAATTCCACGCAGAATGCCTCCTCACCACAAGGCGTCAACTACCTGCTGGCCATTGCCATCAACGACTATCTCCATTGCACTAAACTCAACAATGCAGTACACGATGCAGAAGCTTTTATCGAGGTGATGACCAGTCGCTACAATTTTGAAGCTACAAATGTCACATTCATTAAAGATGCTGCTGCTACCAAACGGAATATTGAACTAGCATTCGTTCACTTTATCAAAACGGTCACCCCGCATGATAATTTCATCGTATATTTTAGCGGTCATGGCCGTCATGATAAAGAATTAGGCGGCAACTGGGTGCCTGTTGACGCTGGTAAAACCGACGATGACTGGCCCGATTACCTGTCCAATGACACGATCCAGAGCTACCTCAGCAAAATCAAAAGCTTCCATACTTTTCTGATCGCCGATTCTTGTTTTTTTGATTCCCTGTTCATCGATAAAAGCCGAGAGAAATTTTCAGGGGATCGTCGGGATAACGAACCCAGCCGTTGGGGACTTACGTCTGGCAAAAAAGAAATTGTGAGTGATGGCCTACCTGGACAGCATAGCCCTTTTGCCACTGCGCTGTTGGATGTATTGCGCAAAGCAGATCAGCCCCCAGGGGTCATGCACATTTGTGATCTGGTATTGGAGAAGGTGGCTGCAAACGCGAAGCAAACGCCGATGGGGTCGCCATTGCAGGTTCCAGGGCATCAAGGCGGACAGCTGGTATTTTATTTCCAGAAGGATGAGGAGCGGGAGTGGCGCGAACTAAGTTCTAGCGCTGAGGGTTGCCGCGTTTATTTGACTAGGTTTCCGGGAGGCAAGTATCGGTCATTGGCGGAAGAGATCATAGCCAAAGATCAAGAAATAAAAGCTTGGCAGCTAGCCAAAGCCGCAGGTGTCAAGTATGCCCTCCTCGATTTTGAACGCGATTTTCCCAATAGCGAACTCGTTCGTTCTGGGGAGTTGAATCAATTGCTTGACTCATTAGATGAAGAAGAATTGTGGAAAGAAGCAACCCGATCCAACACTGTTTCAGCTTATCGAGCGTACTTGAATCGCAGTGTTAAGAAAAAATATTCACTTGATGCTACTGAAGCAATTAATGCTATTTCTGAGAAAGAGCGAGAAACCTTGGCATGGGAACAAGCAAAGCAATTGAATACGATTGCAGCGTTTGAAGCATATTTGCGGGATTATCCTCAGGGGATATATGTTGTTGAAGCAAATAGGGTGTTGGAACAGATTAGGGGTAATCTGTTAAAGCAGCAGCCTGTCGTTCCTTCGAATAAAGAAAATGTCAACCCCGAACCGGTTTTGCCTATTGCAGCTGTTGAAAAAGTGAGTCCAAAAAGAACTGAATCCGCACCAAATTCCAATGTAGGAAGGGTTGCACTATCTATCGTTGGGTTAATGCTGGTTTTGTTTCTTGGTTATAGGGTAATTAGATATTTTTCAGGAGAAGATGTAGTGACTAAAAATCCTTCAATTGCTCTCATCCCCAAAGAAAATAATCCAACAGATTCTTCATTGGTTCTCATCCCCGGAGGGAAGTTTCAAATGGGCAGCATGGAAGGCGATGCTGATGAAAAACCGATTCACAGTATCACTGTAAGCAGTTTTTATCTCAGTAAATACGAGGTGACGGTAGCCGAATACAAGAAATTCATGGATGAAAATACCGCCTATCAAACCGATGCGGATAAAGATGACGGGAGTTACATTTGGGATGGCAAAGGACGGACAAAAAAAGCCGGAGTAAACTGGAAATATGACCCCGAAGGAAAAATAAGACCCCTTTCGGAGTACAATCACCCTGTGGTACACGTAAGCTGGAATGATGCGGTAAAATATGCTGCCTGGCTCTCGCAAAAAACAGGCCGTAGTTATCGACTGCCTAGGGAGGCGGAGTGGGAATATGCTGCTGGTAATGGTAGCAAACATAACAAATACAGCTGGGGCAATGGCGATCCAAGTGGTAAATACGGCGATAATGTGGCGGATGAAACAGGAGCTAGAAAATTCAATTGGACTAAGAGTGCAGAAAATATCTTTGTGGGGTACAATGATGGTTTTTCTACCACCGCACCAGTAGGCTCCTTTTATGCCAATGAATTGGGGTTGTACGATATGGGCGGTAATGTATGCGAATGGTGTCAGGATGGGTACGAAAGCGATTACTATGCCAAAAGCCCAACAGTGAATCCCAAAGGTGCTGACAAGAGCTCTTACCGTATTGTTCGCGGCGGTTCGTGGATCAACTTCCCGGTCCACGTGCGTGTAGCCGTTCGCTCCGGCAGCACGCCTGATCGCCGCGGCGGCATCGTAGGTTTTCGCCTAGCCAGGCAGCAGTAGCCTTTTTTCTTTTTTACCTTTAGCCTATATTACAGGCGCATCTTAATCCCAACCCTAAAAACTTGCTCAACCCCCATTATATTTTTATATTGCTCATCGACAAAGCAAAGTTTCCACACTAAAAAGATACATCAAACTTATTTAATTAAAAATCAACACATTAAATTATTCACGCAAAACCTAGCACCCATTCATTTTGATTCCGGCAAACGAAATACTCAAAAGGAGGGACGAAATCAAGCAACAAGTTGCCACCGCGAACTTCGATTCGGCGGTGAAGCGACTGATTGATTTTACGCGCGATTTTTGCCAGGATCAAGAAACGACTGCTCTACTTATTAGCAGCACCTATTATGTGGTATACAAATCCGAACAGCAAGGGGTACTGGAATTCGATAAAGCGCTTAAGGAAAAAAATAGCATAGCCCTGCGGATCTTGAATACCCTATTCCTCGCCTCCCAAAACCTCCCCGAGTCATGAGTGAACAACTGCAACAACGGGCGGCAAGCATCATTGAATTGCTGCAGAAACAACCAGAGCGCGGGGCGGATCTCTTTGATTGATTTTGCCAAAAATTATGCCGCTGATCCAAAATTGGAAGACGAGGCCATTCTAGCGAAGCTAAGCTGGATGATGACGGATCATGAGGAAGAAAAGAAAAAGGCGCTGGAAAACCTCGAAGCACTGACGCAGCGGATTGTACAAGAATACAGCCCCGCTGCACTGCAAGCCAAGCAAGACAAAGAAAATGCGCTGGCAGCACAGATCAAAAAAATTGTTACACCCAAGGATGTAGTGCTGCGTGCTGAAAACATCCGTAAAAACTACCGCAATATCAAATTTACTCTTGAACTGGATCAACTGGAATTGCGACTGGGCGAAATAACGGGTTTGGTAGGGGAGAATGCGACAGGAAAAACGACTTTGTTTCGGATATTGGCCGGTGATTTGGCTCCTGATAGCGGAGTGTTACAATACCCCTTATTTGATCCCAAAAACAAACTTTTTTGGCCAAAGCTAAAAACTAAAATTGCCTACGTGCCCCAAGAGTTGCCCATTTGGCTGGGTTCTTTGAAGGAAAACCTACGCTTTGAAGCAGCTTTACACGGTATCAAAGGGGAAGTCAACCAGAAAGCGGTCGACTACATCATTCAACGTTTGGGACTAGAACCCCATATTGATAAAACATGGTCAGAACTATCTGGTGGCTATAAATTGCGTTTTGCCTTGGCCAAAGCCTTGGTCTGGAACGCCCAATTGTTAATCATTGACGAACCCCTGGCTTTTTTGGATGTCAAAACCCAATTGGTGGTTTTGGACGACCTAAAAAACCTAGCCAGCAGCCTGCGGCATCCCATTGCGATTATTGTTAGTTCCCAGCATTTATTTGAAATTGAAGCGGTAGCTGATCAATTGTTGTTTATGCGCAATGGACGCCTGGAGCATTTGGGACGTACAAGTGATTGGGGACAAGAACGAAAATGGAATGTATTTGAATTCAGCACGCCCGTATCCTTGACCGAAATGAGTACCTTATTGAAAGGGTTCCCGCATCAAAAACTTTGGAGCAATAGCATGACATTCTTTATTTCCACTCCACTAAACGTATCGGGGCAAGAATTGCTGCAATTTTTAGCGGCAAAACAAATAACAATGAGCTATTTCCGCGATATCAGCCGTTCCGTTAAAACCAAGTTTTATGAAGATAATTTATAAATGGCTGGTTCCGGGTTTTCTGCGCAAGTGGGATGGGTACCTGCTGGAGAGCTATCCTGTTTTGTGGCTTACCGGGGCACATTTTGTGGTGTTATACGCTTTGGTAGGAGCGGCTGTTTTGTTTGGGGCAGGATTTTCATATCCGGTGCACAAGAATGGATCTAAATGGGTAGTTGATCCTATTAAACCAATTGAGTTTGGATATGATGCGATTTACATTTATACTTTGGCTTTAGTGCTGATTTGTGCGGTGATCTGGGCATATAAGCAGTTTCAGGCTAGATTTCCTTTTTATCAATTGAAGGATACCTTATTGACTTTGCTTATCTATGTTGGGTGTTTTTGGCTATTAATAGGGGTGACCGCCAGTGCTTATCGAATGGGAACGATTGTACATACGGCTTGGTTTTGGATGGATGAGGATCATATCGAAACTTTTCAAAAAAGCGGTATATACCCTTACGGAATGATGCTTTTACCTCAGGATACTTCCTTTAACATTCCTCAAGATACGCTCCAGTTTTTTAAAATTCGAGAAAAAGCCTTAAAAAAAGAATGGATCAACGAGGAGGGAATTTTGCGCCATCGTTATACGCTAGATACAGGCTATTGGGTTAAATTGTTAGGACTTGTACATCGGTCGGAACTGTCGGATCTGTCGGATCTGTCGTATCGGTCGTATCTGTTGAGTCTGTCTGATTGGTCATCTCTGTCTGATCGGTCATCTCTGTCGAGTCTGTCGTATCTGTCGTATCGGTCGTATCGGTCGGATCGGTCAAGTCTGTCGTATCGGACTTATCAGTCATATCGGTCTTATCAGACTTATCTGTCGGATCTGTGGTATCAATGGGATTTGTCGGATCCGTTGGTTTATTCAGCCTTTTCTTCCAAAGAAAAATTCAAAAAAATTGATGCCTTGGCCTTGCATTATGACATCACCAATAAGCAAGATACTATTAATAAAGATCCATTGATCATTATCCCAAGTTTGCCCTATCAGATTGAAGATGCCATTACAAGTGTTAAGCATGCCCGTCAGTTTTTGCATGAAGGGATTTTTTGGCGATATTTTTTTCGGGTTGGCAATTATCTTCTTTTTTTAGTGCCGGCACTTTTTCTTATTTCTTTTTTGTCTCTCCGTCATTTGTTGCAAGTCGGAATTTTCGCGCTATTGGCTTGGTTTGCTTGGTCTTTTTTTGGGATAAAGGATGCAGATATAATCAAAAAATATTGGCGAATGTTCAATACGGGGGCATATCTATTGATGCCTATTGCTGGTTTTATCGGATTGGTTTGGATGCAATTCAACAAAAAGCAGTATCCCTATTTCAAAATTTGTATAAATATGGTTTTTTTGGGAATAGCTTTAACTTTGCTAGGTGCGTTGAATTATGGAGATGGTGTAACCTTAAGCCTATTTGGTTATCCTATTGACGCAGCCTTTTATGGTGTCCAATTGATAGGTCTTCTTGTCGCTTGTCTCATCCCCTACGTTCAAGCGCTTCCCAAAAAGCAATAAGTGTTTAGGCGCATTTTGATTTTCCTAAATGTAAGTCACTGGATTATTGCTTTGAAATGGAAGAGAATGGCTGGGAGATTTTTAGCTTCAAACAAGGGATATTAAGACATTCTTAAAAATCACCCCGGCACCGTCGCCTTAAAAATCACCCCTGCTTCCCGACAACTGATCCCAAAATCCGTACCCGCCGGCACAAAAAACACCTCGCCCATCTCAGCGCTGTGTCCGCCCAAGTCGTATTCACCTTCCAGCACAATCAAGACCGCCGCTCCAGGCGTATTGATTTCCTCATGATTTTCGCCTTCCTCCAGGTGAATCGTACGCAATTCAAAATCTGGTGAAGGGGTGCGGTATACATTTTCCGAAGCGCTCAGGGCTTCTCCGCTTAAAGGTTGGGGTATGATGGGGCTAAAATCCAAATGCGCCACCAACACCGCCGGGTCTACATACTTATCGGTAAGACCGCCGCGGAAAACGGTATCAGAATTGGCCATCAGCTCCACATTCACGCCTTCCAGGTAGGCATGTAGTAAACCCGCGCCTTGGTATACGCCCTGTCCGGGCTTCAAGTACACAATGTTCATGATGAAAATCGAAAACACGCCGCGGTCGTAGCTGCCATTGGGCAAACGAAAATCGCGCAGGGCTTTGGCTGCCCAGTATTCGGCTTTGGTTTTATCCAGTTTGCCAGCTTCCAAAAGGGGGATCAAACGCGTGGCCAGCGGTTGCAGCAGTTCATCGACCCGGTTTTGCGGCATGGTCATCAATCCCTGATAAAATGTTTTTAGACCTTGTTCGGCAAAAATGGGCGCTAAGGTTTGTAATTCAGGAACAGTGGTCAAGTTATGGGTGATCGCATCCGGGAAAAGAAAACCGTGGAGCAGGTAGAAATCGGTCAAGGCCACCATCATCTCGGGTTTGTGGTTGTCGTCCTTGAAGTTGCGGTTGAACGCGTCGAGCAGAATACCGGCGGCGTTTTCGGCGGCAAAACCTATCTCTGCTTCAGTTTTATTGGGGTGTGCCTGGATCGACAACATTTTTTCGACATCCAAAATTTTGAGCAAAAAAGGCAGTTTGTTGTGGAATTGCTGCGCGGTAGCAGCGCCTAAGTAATCTACCGGTGCTTCGGCGATCAAGGCATCCAAATTTTTTTCCGTACCATCGGGCAAGATGACTTTAGCCGCTCCCCGATCGTGGGTGCCCATCCAATATTCGGCAAAGGGTTCGGCTTTAGTATTCCGGATGCCCAATAGGGTTGGGATGTAATGATGGCCGCCCCAGGCATAGTGCTGAACTGCGCCTTTTAATCGGTAAACTGTTTTTTGGATGTTCATACAACGTTCTATTTGGGTTCTATCAGATAATAGACTGCGGTGGATATAAAATCGCGTAAATAGGGAATTACGCTAATTAGGGGTGTTTGGATGCGTGGTTTGAGGCCAAATTTGAAAAAATAAATGGGATTGAGGAGATAAATGCGGCGCAGCAGTACAGCATAGCCTTTTTGGCGCAAAATTCGCTCAAAACGCTCGATGGAAATGCCGGTATCTTTGATTTCCAGGAGTTCTTGTACTCGATCGGCTGGTTCGCCGCCGGTTTGCAGCAACCAGCGGTAAAGGGGTTTGGGCAAAATATGGTAATAGGGTAGGCGCGATAGCCATTTGTTTTTACAGATCTGTTGGTGCCCGCCAAAAGGCATGTACCAGGGTGGGAAGGCAAAAAAGACTTTACCGCCCGGCGCCAAAAAGGCTTTTAAAAAGCCCATGAACCGCTCTTGGTCGGGGATGTGCTCGATGACGTCTTTGAGGATGATCAGGTCAAATTTGAACGATAGCTCTTTTTCCGGGTCGATGTCGTAAATGTTGCGGGTCACAAACTGGATTTGTCCTTTAGCCAGCGCTTCGGCGTGGAATACTTTGGCCAATTCTACGCGGTGGGCTTGTAGTTCAATCCCCACGCAGGTATGTCCAGCTTCGAGGAACGCTTTAAGGACGCCTGCTTCGCCACAGCCAATTTCTAGAATTTTGGCTTGCGGCGGCAAACTACTTTTTTCCAAAACAAATGGAAGAAGGAAATCTCTACCGGTGCGGTATTGGTAATCGAAGTAGGTTTCTTTGTCTTGATGAAACTCAAACATTGCCGTAGTTTTGCGGGATTTTCGTCCAAAGGTAGCGAAAAGCGGAGGGCAAAAAAGGTGGCGCCTTCTTTTTTTCGAAAAACACGATGAAAGTTTGGCACCTCGCCTTTGGCGATGCGACTAAACATTTTTTCCGCCACAAATTGCACAAATTTTCACAAATTCAAAGGCAAACTTGCTTTTGTGCTCTTGTCGCAAACGAAGTTTGTGAAAATTTGTGAAATTTGTAGTTATATGTTAAAAAGCCTCTTCACCGAAGGTGAGGTGCTAAGCTTTCACAAATTTTCAAAAAAGGGCTTCAGAACACCCCATCATCCTATAAAATAGTATTGTGGCAAGAATAATGGCTATTGACTATGGCTCCAAACGCACCGGCATCGCGGTATCGGATCCGCTGCAAATCATTGCCAATGGTTTGGATACGGTGGCTACAGGTGATTTGATGGATTTTTTGAAAAAATACCTGGCGGAAGAGGAGGTGGAAAAAATGGTGGTGGGCGACCCGCTGGAATTGGACGGCAGTCCGGCGCAGATCGCGCATTTGGTCAAGGGGTTTGTACGCAAGGTGCAAAAAGAGTACCCAAATATCGAAATCATCATGCAAGATGAGCGCTATACTTCCAAAGATGCGGAGCAGATCATTCGCCAGAGTGGGATTGGGCAAAAAAAACGCCGGGATAAAAGTTTGGTGGATAAGATCAGCGCGGTGCTAATTTTGCAGGAGTATATGGAGCGACAGCGGTATTCATTATAATCCCCGAATCGACATTAATTTATCTGAATTTTGCGGCGCTTAAAACTTAAATCTTTCGATATTTGTATTTCGATTGATAAAAAGAAAACTGATGTTGTTACCGATTTATGCTTACGGTCAACCAACCTTGAAGAAAGTGGGGGAGCCAATTGGGCCAGATTATCCAGAATTGGCCAAGTTGATAAATGATATGTGGGAAACGATGTACCACGCAGAAGGAGTGGGTTTGGCAGCGCCGCAAATTGGTAAATCGATTCGCCTCTTTGTGATTGACACCATTCAACTGGCCGAAAAACGGGAGAAAAAGTTTGAAGGTTTCAAGAAGGTCTTCATCAATGCGCAAAAGATTGAAGAACGCGGTGATCTGTGGGCCTACGAAGAAGGCTGTTTGAGCATTCCCGACATTCGCGGCGACGTAGATCGTCCGCAAGTGATCACTTTGCGTTACCAAGATGAAAATTTTGTAGAGCATACCGAAACGTTTGACGGCGTCAACGCCCGGGTGATCCAACACGAATATGATCATACCGACGGTATCCTGTTTGTGGAGCACCTGAAACCGATCAAACGCTCGATGATCCGCAACCGATTGGAGAATATCCGGAAGGGAAAGGTACAGGCCGATTACAAATTGAAATTTGCGGTGTTGAAGTAGGTTTTGCGGGTTCTGAAGCGGTTTTTTTTGGTCATTATGTGGCATACAATATTATGCTGATCCACAATTATAAGAGATATGCTCGAAAGCCGTAGAGCCACATTGCAATGTGGCTCTACCGAATCTGTGCTGAACCACAATTGTAAGAGATTGATTATGATGTTGTTAGCCACATTGCAATGTGGCTCTACCAGATCCGTGCTGAACCGCAATTATAGGAGATAGGCTCCAGTACCGTAGAGCCACATTGCAATGTGGCTCTACCGAATCTGTGCTGAACCACAATTATAAGAAATTGATTCTGATGTTGTTAGCCACATTGCAATATGGCTCTACTTCCGCCCAAAATCAGCGGGTATTTCCCCCCAATCCTCGGTTTCCCATTTGATGATTTTATTGGAATAGATATTGTCTGCCAACCATTTTTCGGCCCGACGAATCACCTCGTGTAGTTCGGCGGTTTTGTTGTTGTGTACCAAGGTGGTTTTGCATTTTTTGGCCTTCACCCAATTGATCGCGTTGCGCGAGTCGGAGTAAATTGGCAAATCCCAACCTTCTTTTTTGCATAAAGCCAAAGCATGCACCAGAGCCAAAAACTCGCCAATGTTGTTGGTGCCCAGTGGGAAAGCTTTGTGAAAAAGGTGATCCTTACCGCTGGTCGTTACGCCCTGGTATTCCATTTTTCCCGGATTACCACTACATGCGGCATCCACCGAGATGCTATTGGCAATGATCTTTTTGTTGGTAGCGCTAGAGACTGGCTTAGGAGTAGGTTTTTTTTCGCCGCCTTTTTTTACCTCAATATAATCCGCTGCTGCTCCGTGAAAAGCGGCTTCCGCCTCCTCTTTGGAGGTAAATGACTTGTACCTCGCGCCCGGATAACCATTGATTTGCACCTGACAATCGGCCCAAGAGGCGTAAATTCCGGGGTTAACACCCTCCCATACTACATAGTACTTGCTGCTTTTGCTCATTGGCTTTGCATTTGTTTGGGCAAAATAACCTAGTTTTGCAGCAAATTTTCAAATTCGCCATGAGAATTATTGATACGCACACCCATTTGTACGACGAACAATTTGCTGAAGACCGCACCGCTATGGTAGAACGCGCCATTGCCGCTGGCGTTAGCGATTTTTACCTGCCCAATGTGGATAGTAAAACGATTGCGGGCATGTTGGCTTTGGAGACCGCTTTTCCGGCGCATTGTCATCCCATGATGGGTTTGCACCCTTGCTCGGTGAAGGCAAACTTTCGCGAAGAATTGGCGATTGTCAAAAACTGGTTGTCGCAGCGTACTTTTTATGCCATCGGCGAAATCGGCATGGATTTGTATTGGGACAAAACCTTTGTGGCGGAGCAGGAAGAGGCATTTTTGACCCAAGTAGAATGGGCAAAACAATACAACATCCCTTTTGTGATCCATTCCCGGGAATCAACTGATATGATTTTGGATTTGTTGCGCGAGGTGCGTCATGCGCGCATGCGCGGAATTTTTCATTGTTTTTCCGGCAACCTCGAACAGGCAGAAGCTGCCATTGAAATGGGCTTTCTGCTGGGCATCGGCGGGGTATTGACGTTTAAAAAATCGGGTTTGGATGCGATTGTGGAACAAATTGATCTGTCTTATTTGGTGCTCGAAACCGATGCGCCTTACCTGGCGCCCGTGCCTTACCGCGGCAAACGCAATGAAAGCGCGTACCTGACCAAGGTATTGGAGCGTTTGGCGGAGATTAAAAAGGTGTCGTTGGAAGAGGCGGCCAGTATTACGACGGCCAATGCGGAGGCGCTTTTTGTGCCGGTATCTTCGGCGAATTAAGAATATTCCAAAAAAACGTGCAAAAGATCAGTAAGCGCAGTATCTTTGCACGGTTTCCGAAAAAAACAACCTTTTAGAGAAGTGCTCGAGTGGTTGAAGAGGCTCGCCTGGAAAGCGTGTATACCCCAAAAGGGTATCGAGGGTTCGAATCCCTTCTTCTCTGCATCGTTACAAAAGAAAGCCTTGTAAATCAATAATTTGCGAGGCTTTTCTTTTTAGAGTTACCTTTTGAGTTACTAGTTTGAGGTGTTTTGGGTGTTTCCTGAATAAATTCATAACTTCTTTAGGCTAAAGAATGCTAAATGGTTCTTCTAGTCTTCAAGTCATGCTTAATTTAATCCATTACCTCAATAAGCGTCTTTAAATGTTTGTTTTGTTAAGTTTTATTTACAGTAAGTCATACCGAAAACGGTGATGGTAGTTGATACGCTGTCGTTGATGTTATACTTTTTGAACAGTTTCTTTTTTTCCTCTGCGTAAAGTTTGCCTTGATACTCCGAATGATCTATGCCAAAGTCGGGATACTTAATGTCCGCTTGCTTAATGGTTTGTCCCTCCATATCGTAAAGGGTTTTGTAAATAAAGCAAAGGTCAGTGTTACGCTGTTTTAAATACTCACTGATTTGCTCATATTTTATTTCGTCTTCGTCTTTTTGATTGTCAGTAGCACCAACCATAGCTTTTACTTCAAAGTCGTCAAAGGTAATTCTCGGTTCATTTTCCGATGGGGTTTTACTTAACATAGCTATCCAAGCCTCTGGCATGTCAGTCGCCTTGTCCGCACTTGTAAAAAGATAAACTGCAACAACAGTTGGCGAGGAATGGCTTTTGAAG
The DNA here is from genome assembly GCA_040401995.1 of Saprospiraceae bacterium. GTDB lineage: Bacteria > Bacteroidota > Bacteroidia > Chitinophagales > Saprospiraceae > Haliscomenobacter. Next base: position 29,443 of record JBBANM010000018.1, on the reverse strand, counting down.
TCGCTGTAATTTTTTACTCCATCGTATATTTTAGTCAATGTCACAGATAATTTGTCTGTTGTAATGGTGTCAGTAGTCAAATAAGCATAGCATTTGATTTGAGCTTTGCCACTCGTTTCATAAGGTTCTGTACGCAAGATTTTATATGGTGCAAAAGGTGCTTGTGTCACTACTTGATTGTCCGAAGTTTTGCTGTCGCCACAAGAAAATAGTCCTGCAAACAATGCGAAAAAAATTAAGTGTCTAATTGTTTTTGTCCTCATGGCTTTTGTCTTAAAGTTTAAAATCCTCTGTCAGTTAGTGTCTGAACGGTCGGTCGCAGAATAGCCGATAACGGGTTGCGGGTTTAAGAAGTTGGCGATTTCGGAGCACAAAACTGTCTGCCAGCAATGAACTTGATACGAAGCACAAAACTTCATTTAACCACTGAACCGCCAATTTCTTAAACCCGCTGTTATGGGCTGGTTTTCTGTCCGCTGTTTATGTTATACCTTTTTCTTTTTAAGCAACCAACGATAAACATTTTGGTTGCCAGTCGTTACAACATACGCTTGCACAAATTCCCAACCTTTCGTCCCCATATAATTTAAAGCGTCTACCATAGAATTAAATGATGCGACTTTACCTGTTTGTTCGTCTCTCATTCTTGTGTCCTGAAAAAAGCTTCTCTCTTCACCATAGTCAACTGCAACAGTAACCTTCGTGCTTAAAAATTTCGCCATTCCAATAAGTTCACAATAGACATATTTAGATGTTGTTAAAGTGTCAGTCGTTGTCTGGCTGTATACTGAAGTTGAAAAGCCGAGTAACAAAAAAATGATTGGTATTAAAATTATTTTTTTCATTGTATTTTATTTTAAATTATTTGATTAAAAATTTGTCGTCCGATTTTTTATGACTGTCGGAAAAGTCAATACGCTGTTGTCAGTCGTAAAACTGTCAGGCATCAGAAAAATATTTTAGCGGTTCTCGTGTCTGTCCCTGTCCGCTGTGTCGTTTTTTAAACTTGCCCATAACACAGAAATATGCGCACTTTTCGCGTCCACTTAGTGAAGATAAACTATGGCCACGAACTCTCCAAGTAACTGCAATGGACAAAATTTATAACAAGGTTCAGTGCTTCAATTATTCAGTTGTTACATTCAAAATTTCTAACTTTTTCCCGTCAAATTTATATCTTATGGTATACTCTCCCCTAACTTTTAAACCTAACTTGTTTTCTGCCCTATAACCACCAGAAGTTACAAGAATACCATTACTGGCATCTTCTATCTTACTGTTTGACACAAAACCAGCATATTCCCCCCAACCTGACACCGTTTCATACTCCAATGTTTGAGGAAACTTAATGAATTGCTTGAACCCTGTTCCTAGCCTAAATTCAATTTCCGCAGCATACCGAGAGAAAGGTTCAAAATCACCTTTAAGAATTTGTTCGAGAAAAAGATTTTTATCTTCAGTTGATAATTCATTGAAATCATTATCCTTCAGGCTAGGGTTTTCACTGAAGAACCTTTCTTTAGATTCTTCATCGATTTCTTTGTCTAATGAAGAGTTGTACTGGTTGCATTTATAAGCTCCGAAAATGACTAGAATCAATACTGCGGAAATACCAAGGCAAGATTTAATAAGCTTACTCATATCATTATTTTTTGTTAAGGCTTAACAATAACCCAATATACGCTAGAAAACCAATATTGAAAGCAAAAAAGCCCCACCGAAATGGCAGGGCTGGCAATGGACAAAAGTTTACTATATTTTTCTACCCGTTATTTTTTCAGCTTATCCCTTTTCCAAAACTTCGGGCTGTGGTAAAGCTGTTTTTAGAATGGTTTCAATAGTATTAAGTTGTTCGGCGTTGAGGTGCTTAATTGTTTCTTGACTTAATACCCTCCCATTTATTTGAATGTAGTTATTTTGGTTCTGTATCAAAGTACTGTTCGGGGTTTGTCCGTTATTCATGAAGCCCATTACATTGAAGTAAAGCTTGGCTGCTCCAATATCGCCATTCACGGCAAACTTAAAAACCTTTGCCAAAACTCTGGAAGTCATAAACCTGAATTGTTCAATTTGGCCTAAATACTGTGGGTGGTTCGCGTATTCCTTGAGGTGCTTATGTATGGTTTGACGGCTCAACTCTGTTTTGGTTGCTATTTCTGTTTTGCTTGGCATACGTCCATACTCCTGCATCAGTGTTGAAATAGCCCAGGTTATTGAATTATGGTTACGTTCCCAACTTTCATTTCTAGTTGTTTCATGTAAGATGGGTTCAATTTTTGTGTAAAACTCATCGCGTTCCACACCTTCCAGCGCGTGAAGTTTTCGGGCGATTATTCCAAATAAATGATTTTTTTCAGCTTCGTTTAACGGTTTAAGCGCTTCAACTGTAATTTGTTTGAGTAAAAGTACCTCATTGATTTTTTCGGTATCTGTAAACTCTTGTAAACCCTCTTTAGCTTTCATATCAATTTAGATTTTGGTTAAGTTGTTCCATTATCTGAAGTTCGTTCCCTTTCATTCGTTCCTTCGCGTCGGCTCGTTCTTCTTTGTTAAGCCATTCAAAAGGAAGGCCATCAACTTCCAGAACCTTGTTTACTAGCTTCATTCCAGGGGGAAGGCCAAACGCTTCCTGTTCCTGGGGCTTCGGTGCAATGTCCTGGGCGCTGGTTGCCCTGGGCGCTGGCTTGGCACTTGGTTTAACCAGAACTTCCTTCCAGGTGAACCCATGCTGTTTGGCTACCTCAAAGAATGTGGCCAGGGTGAATCTATACCTTCCGCTTAGACAGCGGTTAAACTGGTTGTCAGTTTCCCGTTGGCTATATGCTTTGTTAAATTGGCTTATCCGGTGGAAGTAGTCCCTTCCCGTTTCGTGGAATTCGTTGGCCAGGGCACAACCAAGGGAAAACCAATTTCCATAACCTTCGGTAATATCAAAGCTTTTACCTTCAATTTGTTTAAGTACTGCTTCCACCTTTTCACTTTCAGAACTGGCTTCAAAACGCACTGAAGGATTAGGTTTGTAGGCTTCAGGCTTTGCTTCATGCAATTTTGAATAAGGCACTGCATTGTGGTTGAAATACCCTTCAGGATCCCAGGAATAACCCCGAAGACTGGCCACGTTTCCGGGTTTTTCGTCCAAAACTATACCCCAGGCCAGGAAATCTTTTTTAAGGGCTGTAAAGTGCTGTTTGTGCTTATCCGGGTAAAGTATTGGTACAAGGCCCCAGAACCCCTCACCTGAAACACTATACCCCAGGTAGGCGATGTTTTGTACATTGGCCAGCTGTTCCTTCAATTCTCCGAAGTTGGTGATGTGGGTATTTTCTTTTGAATCGATGTCAATTTGAATTAAACCAGAATGCTGAAGTAGCCCACCTTCTTCCCGACTGCTGAACGTTCCACTGGGCGTGATGGCAGGAAGCTTGGCTTTCATTGCGTCGCGTTCCTGCTTAGTGACTGCCTTCCGTATTGCTGTCACCTGGACGGCGTATTTGGAAGAATTTAACCACTGCATGAGGTTAACAGGCTTTGGGTTCTTGGCTTCAAAGTAAGAACCCCAGGCAGAAACTTCCACGTTTAGAATGCTATTTTGAATCATTGTATCCATCGAGTATTATTTCTTTAAAACCGTTTGGCACTTGGCACAAGTGGCATTAGTGGCATAAGTGGCATTTTTGTTTGTGCCATTCGTGTCGTTTGTGCCGCAAATGCCAAATGCCAATTAATAATTTCGTTTTTCATATTCCCCTCTGCTTATGCGTTCGAATAAATCTTTTTCGTTCAAAAACCGTTTGAAAGTCCTTTCTGCAACCCCAAACTCTTCGGCTATCTTTAAACCTATTTCAGTTGTAAAATTGTCAGGCAAAGCTTTATAAAGAGCTTGTTTGTCGGATGGGTGTTTATCCAGCGGGCTGGTATTTGAAATAATCGAATGAACTTTCATCGCTGAATTTTTAAAATATTTTATCAGTGCTAGAGCCCCACGTACGGAATCAATACCTACTGCATCCTTGGTGCTTTCATTACAAGCAAACTTTAGCAATTCGAGTATTAAAGCCAATCGGATAGCGTACATTTCCAGCTTCGAATAAATACCACTTATTGCCTCGTTTTCCGCGTTGTTGCATTCGTCCGCATTCTTTTTTTGCCACTCAAATAGTAAAAGCTTTGCTTCGGGTGTAAACTTTAATACTTGGGGGCTTGGGTTTAAATTGTCGTCTGTGGCAACCGATTGGGTTAATAGGGTTGAAATTATGTTATGCCAGCTTTCAATTGTAGCGGGATTAATATCTGTATCGTTCCAATACTCTTTTTTTATGCCATCGGGAATTACAAATAGTATCCTATCAATGAACCCGTTTTGCGTTCGGCTTTCCTTTGCAAGTTCATTAAGTATCCCATTTTGAATTGTTCCGGCAACCGAAATAAATGGCAAGGGTATAAATACTGGTTCGCCTGTTTTTCTGTCTATGTTTATTGGCTTACTATTCCAGGCGCTTAACCAAAATTCCATTTCGCTCCCTTTGGAATACCGATTGAAATTTTTAAACCATCCGGCCAGCTCATCTACGTAAACGCCTATACCCCTTTGATTGAATTTATGAACTTCGGCCAGGGCTTCCGGTGTGAAGTCAGAAAGCAAACATTTTTCCCAAACTGGTTTTAAAGGTTCATCAACCCCTTGTACTTCCTTTTCTTTTTTTGAAAGATTCACTAACCTATCAAATTCCTGCCTTTGCTGTTCGTATGCCCGATAAGCTATACTGTCTTGCTCAATTATCGGTTTTAATGCAAAACTTAGCGGATGACTCTTATTTGTTCCTGCACGCCCTACAATAGCAAGATATAAAACCGCGCTTTCCACCCAGCCTGTTTTCACTTCAATCCTGTACGTGTTTCCAACTGCAACCGAAGCGGCAAAAAGTATTGAAGCCCCGATAAAGTCAATGGGAAAATTCAAATTTTCGTTTGTATCTGAAATAATCTGTTGAACGCGCAAGGGGAATACTTCAATTGGGAAAACGTTAGTTTGGGTTTCCTCTAATGGTTTGCCCCTAATAATCGAAAGCTCTGCCTTCCTTTTTGTGCCTTCCCCCGGCTTCATATCCAGTTCATTTAAGTCTAGACCATGAGGTATGTTTATTTTTATACTACTGTTGTCCATTGCTGTAAAATTTTGAAGTTTGTTAAACATGCCGGTATTTCTTCCAGCTTTCGAAAGCCTTTCGAACTTCTTCCCGCTTGAATCTTGGCGAACTGCCCAGGTAATGCTTTTGCACTATTCCAGCCCTGGCCAAGTTGTCCAGCGTCCCCAGGGAAACAGACAAAAAATCGGCTGTCTGCCTACGGGTAAGCAGTTCGGGCAGGGCATCCCCTTCCGGCTGTTGTTCTGGAAATTTTTGAAGTTTGGCTTCAATGATTTCTTCCAGTCGTTGGAAGAATACTTCGGTGTCAATTACTGCCAGTGTAGAATTCATATTGCGCTATTTTTTGTGCAATATGAGGCTGTTATGTGCTGGTTACCTATGGTTACCGGGTAACTGAATGGGGTAACTTTATTCTTTGGCGTACTTTTTCAGCTCTAATTCAGCTTTAGCCCTTGCCTCTGGGTATTCCTCCAGCATTGGAATAACTTCTTTTAGAATGTCAACCTTCATAGGGTTTTTAGCTCTATCTTGATTGACTGCATTAAACGTTTGGTAAAAGTTATCTTCCCCCAGGTTATGCTTTTGGGCTAATTCTTTAAGGCTTTTCTTTGCACCCCTAATTTCAGGCATCACATTAGCGTCCATTAGGAACCAGTAGAACAAAGCCCATTTCTTAGTATTGGCTTCTTGCTTTTCTGGCTTCGGGGAATTCTTTTGAAAAAACCTTGCAACGCTTATTCTTAAATAGGCACAATCTTCTTCGGAGTATTCCCCCTGACAGAAGGTAAGCAGTTCTTCAGCCAGGGCTTGCTGGGCTTCAAATGGAAGGCTTGCACTGTGGTTCGCTAATGTGTGGCCAAATACTTCCCGCTTTTCATTTGCAGCGCGCTCCAGGGCTTCTTCCAGGGCTTTTTCTCCACCTATTCGGCGTCCACTTTGAAGCTTTAACATTAGCGCTCCCATCCCCAGTGTTTCTTCGTACTTCTTTTGCTGCAATTCAGTTAGGTTCAAAGCCCATATTTTGGTTGTGGCTTCCTGTCGAGCTGGCTTTGGTGTTGGATGGGTACTATTTATAAAATCCAGGAAACTCTGGCATAATTTTATGTCACAAATCAATATGAATTCAATGAAATTATGAGGCATGTCGCTAATAATGTGTGTATTTGACTCACCTTCTTTTGAGATTTCATGAAATAGATTATATGCTTTTTCAATGTTTTCCGTAAGTTCTTCGGTAAGCCTTACGTTGGTGATTATACCAATGCGTATTTCATTTTGCCTTTTGTCAATGTATCTTTCCCATTCATCTATTTTACTTGTGATGATGGTTTTATCAACCTCTCTGTTCGCGTACCAAGTCGGAAACAAGGTTTTTATATCCAAGGATGCTTGGTGTACTATTTCAGTTATTTTAGCTTTGTCCATTATCGATTTTTTTGAAGGGGGGAAAGTTTAGCGGCTTCCCCCCTTTTTCTGAAAATAGTTTAATTCCCCTTTTGGCTGTTAGAATTCTTTCTGCCCTTGTGATATTCCCCAGGCTTAAAGGGCTGGCCATGCTTAGCTTCGTGGAATGCTTCCCTGCAATCAGTCGTACAAAATTTCTGCCATGTTGTTTTTGGCCTAAACATCGTTTTGCAGTGTTGGCAGGGCTTTTTTGATTTGTCCACTTCCACTACTTCGGTTAATACTTCGGGTGTTTCATAATGCAATTCGTTATTAATGGAATGCATTATAGGCGTATTAAAACCTATTGGCCTTCGTTCCTGGGGTTCAGTTATGGTAGTGGTTGAATTATCTATGTGTATTCCGTTCCCGGTGCTGTGTCCGTTTTGTAAAGGGTATCCGTTTCTGGAAAATACCCCTTCGAACAAAGAACTATATCCAGTTTCTTCCTGCTGCTCATTACCTGCTTCCTGGCCTGGGGTTTTTCGTTTCATTCCTTGCTGGGCAATTTCCCAAAGTGTGGGCGGTTCTTCGGGTGCTGGCGGTTCAGGCGTTCGGGCTGCCTGTTTACGAATGAAGGCACGTAGATGATAGTTTATTTTGTCGCTCACCATTTCCCAGAATTCAGCGGCAATACTTTGACTGAAGAAATATTGATTGGGAAGTGCTACTTCTTCAATGGCTGAACCTTTTTTGTGGATTTCGTGAATGGTTATCGAAAGCAATAAAACCAAGTGACAAACGACGGTAAACCAAGCAAGCCCACCACTATAATTATTGACTTGGTTTTCGGTGCTGGCTTTAGCGTGGCTATTCTTTTGTTCAATCTTCAGGCGCTGCTGGCTGTATTCGGCTTCAATTGCGGCTAAAGATATGTTTCTCGTCTTCAGGGATGCTTCCTGGGCTTCAGCCTTTCTTTGTTCTAGGCTGGCTATTTCGCTGGCTTCTTGGGCTTGTATTGCACTTATTCTGGCCTTGGCTGTCATTGTTTTCCCACGGTATGTTATACCCTCTGCTTCCCATCTGGCCAGCTGTTGGCGTTCCTGCTGAAGTTGGGCTGCATACTTGGCTTTCAGTGCTGAATTGATGGGGGTAAACCGTTTTGTTACTTCCTGGCTGTCGGCTGAATATCGCCTGAAGGCTTCGGCTTTTTGTGATGCTGAAGTACTATCTGTTCTGCCCAGGCTTTCCAGCTTCGGCTTTGATGCTGTAACCCTTACCAATTCTTTGCTACCATGAAATGATAAGAAAAGGCCAGAACCCAGCAGGCCAAAAGTTATGGCAAAGATAAAGCAGGAAATAAACAAATGAAGGCCAGCAAAGCGTTCGTAAAGAATCGCACGAACAGAGTAAGGGATAAATTTTCTTAGCCCAACTTCAAGGAAGGCGGTTCCTATAATTGCGCCAAATAACCCAGCTACTGGGGCGTAATTCGGGAAAAAATCCTGAAGGCTGCCTTTAACAATGGAATAAACAACGCCAAATTCAGTTAAGGCGTTTACAACTTGGGCTAAGTACCCCAGTGTTACCAATGTGGGCGCTAAACTTGCATAGTCGCCAAAGAATCTTTCATCTTTAGGTAAAGAATACTGAACTTTCATAAATTTGTAGTCTTAAAAATTGTTTGTCAATTCCCGCTCTGTTGATGCTTGCCGGCTATGCAGGGCGGGTTTTTTATTTCAAGTAGTACGGCTGGGCGTATGTCCCCAGGTAACAATTTTCAAATCAGTGTAGGAAGTGTAGGATATGTAGGCTGAAAAGAACTTTTTTTTTCAGCTTACCACCTTCAGCTTCGGCTTTCCGGTAAAGAATTCATGTTCTGATAAAAGCACAGCTGTTTCTTCTGTGGTTACCTTAATGTACTTCATGAAGCTTGCTACTGTCGTATGTCCGGTAAAAGCCATAATGTTAGCAACAGGTAAACCGCTTTTGAATGCGTTGGTGGCGAAGCTTCTTCTGGCTGTATGGCTGGTTACCAATTCAAATTTCTTGAAAGTATTACGTTCGTGCTTTCCTGCCTTATATTCGTTGATTTCAATGTCTTGGTTAAAGCCTGCCTTCTGGCAAAGCTCTTTTAAGTAGTCGTTTAGTTTCTGGCCTGAAATGCGTTTAGGTGCTTTCCAGCCATGCTTTTCTAAAATACCCCGAAGCATGGGGTTTGTAATTGGAAGAACTACCTTTTGTTTGGTTTTTTGAGTAGTTATCACAATACATTCAACCGTTTTACCCAGGTGTTCCACTGGCTGAATGTTTTCTGGTTTGATTTGGGAATAATCACTAAACCGAAGGCCAGTAAGGCAACCAATAAGGAATAAGTCCCGCACATTGGCCAGCCTGCCTTCTAATGGCATATTGAACAAATACCTTAGTTCTGTTTCATTCAGGTAAACGTTATCACCTTCCCTTTTTTTTACTTCCAGTTTTGCTTTAAGCAGTGGCGCGTCTTTATAAATCCCCCTTTCGTCTGCCTGTCGAACAAACATTTTTAGGGTAGTTAGAATTTTGTGGGTGTAACTATCTGAAAAGCTCTTACTGAAAAGGTACGCTGTAAAATCTGCCAGAAATGCCTTGGTTAAACTTTCAAAAGTAAGCGGCTTTCCTTTTGCGGCTTGGTAACTTTCCAGGTGTCCTAAACAGTTATTGTAAACTTGAATACTACCTGCTGGCCTGTTCATTCCTTTACGTTCTTCAATGATTTGTTTGATGAATGGTATTAGTTCAGATTCTTCTTCCTGAATGTGGTTATTTCTAGCCAACCAGTCCTTTTTGAACTGTTCCACCGTTGGGGTAATACCCTGGGCGGTATAGTCGAAGAATAATTTAAGGGTATCTGCTTCCAGGCTATTTAAGCGCTGGTTTATCTGCTTGTAAAATTGGAAGGCTTGGGTTTCCTTAACCCTTTGGGCTTTGGGGTTCCAGTGTTTTGTTGGAACGGTTATTCCAGTGCTTATCTGGAAGCGCTTTGCGTTAAAATTGAGTCGAAGAAGAACAAGGCTATCAGTTTGGCCTGGGTTGTGTTTGAGGTTGAAATTGACTTTCTTCGCCATTGCCTTTAAGTTTCCCCAAAGATAGCTTGTTTCCTAAATAGTTACCATTTTTTTTGTGCTTTATTGCGCCTACTTGACTCTTTTTGTGCTTTCTTTGTCTAAAATCCTTTATTTACGGGCTTTTTTAAATGAATGACGAACAACGAAAAATAAAGGTTCAAGTCCCTTCTTCTCTGCAAACAATGATTTCCCCTGTAAGCCTCTAGGTTTGCAGGGGATTTTTTTTGTAACTATCCAGGCGCTATTTTATTCCCGAAGGGAATGTATATCTATAGCACGGTCTAAGGTCTTTTTTCCCAATCCCGAAGGGATTATATATTTATCTTTTATGCCAAGGATAAACATATAATCCCTTCGGGATTGGGAAAATACGGATCCTATATTCTATCAACATATATTCCCTTCGGGAATCTTAATAGTGGCTGAATAGTTAATTTTTTTTGCCGTATTCCTACCACTTAAAAATAAAAAACCCGCTTTTTGGCAACACCAAAAAGCGGGGGAAATTCACTAGACCAAACTTAGATAAAAATATCGTGCAGGCATGAAGCCCAATAAAATGCTTGTTTATTAGCGGGCTGTGTTGGGATGAAACGTTTGCCAGCTGTGCCAAAACTCTTGGTACGCTTTTACTTTTTTCAATTAGGGAGCGGAAGCTTGGTTGCCACCCAATGGGTCGCCGAGCAAGTCAAAATGTTGATCCCCAGCAGTAAGGGTATCGTGATGGATGCGGAATTGTAGGTTGCTATTGGGGCGTTCAAAAACAAAGAAGCTGGCCGTATCCGCAGCCAAGGCGATGACGATCGGCGTGCCCGCCACCTCATCGTTGATGGTTTTATCTTTTTTTAAGCGGTTCCAGTCAAAGGCTTTACTTTCTTTACCTACTACTACGCCTACCACCCAAGATTTCTTTTTCCAGGATAGGGTGTCGGTTTTGGTAAGGCTGCTTTTTCCTTTGCCTTTGTCGTATTTTTTCATGTCATCGTACTCTTCCTTGAAAACCTGATCGGGTTGCATGATCAAGCTATTGGGGTACAGCTTCAGCCACTCGGCCAGGGTCATTTGTTGGGAAAAAACTTCGGGAAGCGCTTCGCCTTTGCGTTTACCCGCAATCGCTTCACCGCTTACTTGGCGCCACCAGCTTTTGGTGGTATGGTCTTCAAACATGGCATTGAAATGATCCATCCCTACCAAGCGGAAGGTTTCGGGTTTTCCATTGACCAGCGGTTCAAAAATGCGACCGGTGCGACAAACTGTGCAATAGGTGACCATGATGGCTTGACCAGCAATTTTGTCGAGCACCTGGTGGTGATAACCGATGAATTGGATGGGGTAGGCGCGGGCTTCACCGTTTTTTACTACGCCAATCACCAGTTTATGAGTTGGAATTTTACTTTCGGCCGCCTTATTCATGCGGAGGGTTTGGGGTTGTAAAAACATGTGATCAGCGGTCATTTTGAAATTGAACGCGTAGGTCACAATGGTGGCCAGCAAAAGGAAGGGAATGGCCACCCATTTTTGGAAACGAAAAGCTTGTAGGATGCCGCTCAAAATCAGCAAGCCAAAAATGCTGCGGAACACCCAGCGCCAGGAATACAAGAAATAGGCCACGTCAATGCTGCGCATTTCCTGACTGCCGGGCATGGGCATGATGAAATACACATTGAGGATCTCAAAAAAGACCAATCCGGCGATTCCGATGTAGTATAACTTTTGCATTGTTTTAGGTTTAACTGTATTATGCGAATTATGGGGTTCTATTGTCTAGGAAATTGACTTGTAATGCATTGTAGGTCAAGGTTTATTATGCTTTTGAAATTTAATAAACGTTGACCCATTATTCGCATGAATTAAATTTTTATCCCAAAAGACACCACTACGCTTCTCCCATCCGAGCTCCAAATACCCGGGCCGGGATAAAACAAAGGCCGCTTGGTGAAATATTGCAAATTCGTCAAATTGTTGACGCTGAGTTTTAGCTGAAAACGCGAATTGAAACGGTAGGAAGAATTGAAATCCCAAATGCCATATGCAGGCACGAGTCCTACCGCGCCATTGGCCGAGGGCTTTACGGTATTCAAAGGATCAGCAAAAGTAGCGGCTACGTAGCTGTATTGTAAAACCGCCGCTAAGCTTTTGTAAGCCATTTGCAAGCCATTCCTGCTGATCCATTGCGGCGCACTTTCCACTCGATTCCCACTGATATTGATGTTTTTGTCGCCCGCAGCTATGGAAGCGTTTTGGTAGCGCGCATTCAAATAACTGGTGGAGGTAAACACCGAAATATAACCGTTGGGGTGCTGGATCGCGGTGGCTTCCATGTAAAATTCTACCCCGCGGTGCATGCTGTTGCCAATATTGGTTTTGTAGATGTAGCTTTTGCCATTTTCAGTGAGCAGGGAATTGCCCAAGCGGTTTTGGTTCAGTAATTGGAACAGCGTAATGTCAAATTTCAACCAGTTGCCTACAGAACTACTGATGCCCAATTCGGCATTGTAACCCTGGCCATCTTTTAGATTCTTATTGGCTCTTTCCAAAATGGAAGTGGGGATGATGTCTTTGAACAACGCCGGGCGATACGCTTGCACAATACCGCCATAAATGCGGGTGCGGGCATTGGGTTTGTATTCAGAAGTGATACCAAACAAGGGGAAATGATGCTTGATGGTATTGGGTACTTCTGCGGGGTCAAGGTAGCTTAAATAACCGGTCATGCGCGTCACTCCTTGCTCAAACCTTACTCCCGGCGAAATGGACCATTTTGGCGTCAGATAGATGAGGTTTTCGGCAAAAAAAGCCACGTTTTGGGTCAAATAATGCAAATCGCGGGCAAATGGGCCGGTTACGCTTAGGTCATAATCTGTACCGCCCGTACCTGGCCCCCGTTGCCGACGATGTAAGTCGTTATTGATGTACCGCATTCCTCCGGCGAACACATTTTTCAATCGGCCACCCAATTGATAATGGTGCAGCAAACGCAATTCAGAAGTGTAACTATTAAACTGATCGATATCGACAAAACGGGATTTGTATAAGTTGTTGACAGGATCGATTACTTTATCAGGTATGTTCGCAAAGTTGTCAAACAACACACTGCTGCGCGTACCCAATACGGCCGAGGTGACAAGATTTAGCGTGGTTTGCTTATTGATTTTCCATTCCAAGGTAATCGAAGGCACGTAAATATCAGGCTGATAATAGTTGCGGCTCCGCGTTGCTTGTCGCGGATCAGCGTAAAATAGGCTATCGGTCAAAGGGCCAGGCAAACGGTAGCGGTAATTGCTGCGCCCAAACTCGACCCGCGCCATGAATTTTTTCGAAAAATCGTATTGCAAACGGGCAAATTGGGCATTGGCTTGTGATCTACCATTGTTGCGATATCCATCCGATTGCCGGTATTGGGCATAGGCATAATATTGGAATTTGCCAATTTTTCCACCAATGGCATTGTAGGTACTGGCCAACCCAAATGAACCGCCGGCATTGATGCTTTCAAAAGAAAAACGGCGGGTAGTGTCGGCCTGTTTGGTGACGTAGTTGATCATACCGCCAAACGTAGCGCCGTATTGCAAAGCCGCAGAACCTCGCACCATTTCAATGCGTTCAATGGATTCCATGGGCATGCTGTAATGGCTTGCTGGATAACCGTACAGATCCGAATTGATGACTACGCCGTTTTGACGAATGTTGTATTCCCAACTGCGGTGTGGGTCTAATCCGCGAGTAGCAATGTTGATCTGGTTGCCGGAGCCATCCATGTCGTACACAAAAGCGCCGGGTATTTTGGCAAAGATTTGTCGAGCCGTTTTTTCGGTTAAGTTGGCCGGCAATTCTTGTACATTGATGGCTTCGTTTTTCTTACCTGCATTGAGGTATGTTCCCTGCACATCCGGTAGTTGCCCCAACAAGCGTTGTTGATTGCGATAACCCTTAACGGTCACTTGTTTGAGCTGGAGAGAACGAATGGAGTCAGAAGATGTATTTTGGGCATTAGCAGTTGTAATCATGAGCAGAATACCCATGATTACTATGAAATTGCTAGTATTCATGATGATGGTTTAAAATTTAAAAATGGGACAATGAGCAAGCCTTTGCTCATTTTTATTGTTTTTTTCTCAAGCAAAAGTTCTTGCTCCGATCACTGTTCGTTTTCTCGGATGGTACAAGTTCAAATGCTTGACATGAATCAACTTTTCAATAAAAGGACAGGATGGTGTCCTGAATTGATTTAATCTGTTGATTTTTAATGCAATAATTTTGCTGACCAAAGCAATGCTATTGATAAGTAGTTAAACCTAATAAATCGATATTTTCAACTTGATCTCTTAAAGTTCAGTTTTCTTATTTTTTTTGGTACAATGCTATCACATTGCGGCTCAAAAATAAGTCGTTGAAATCCAAAATATCGGCGTTAAATCCTATCAATTTATACTGTCCCATCATTTGAAACAAAGGATCATGATGGTAAATGCGCAGTATATTGGCAATAACTAAATTACCAGTTTGATAAGGTCAAAAAAAAGAAGGATTATCCCAATTCGGGAGGAGGAGAGTCGATCTCAGGCTTCAGGGAGCTGAAATCAGCAGCAGAAGTAGCAATGGAAACGCGTACTTCTAAGGGTTGGGTAATGGCTACTAAAGCGAAATCAGTATAAGGAACAAATTTCTTGATGTAGTTCTTGAGCGGGTTTTTGTGGTTGCCCGAGTGCTCGCTGATGTCGATCAGCCGATCTTTGATGCTTTTGGCCAGATCGTTATGGATGACTTGAGTCTTTTTGTATTTGTGGCAGTAGACGTAAAGCGTATCGTTTTGCAATTTTTGCTTCACCATTTGAAACAAAGTGTCTTTGTATTCAAACTGGCCTTCCACTGGTTCTAAGTCGCGGTCGGCCTGGTGGTACAAAAGAACGGGTACTTTCAAAACCTGCAGCTCATCATCGGAAACGACCTCTTTTAACTTTGATAATTCCCGATTTAATTCCATTTGCTGGATGGCAAATACCACATAGTGCCCCATGGTGTCATAGAGAAAAGCGAGGAGCAGCAATATGGAATAAAGCCTTTTCAAATGGAAAATTTTTTCAAAATTAGAAATTACTTTTGATCAAGCAACTAAATTTCTATTTTTTAAAATTTTATACTGGAAAGGGAAGATGTAAAATCAATATTTAGGCTTAAATTAAAAGCGCCTAGAACTATCTAACCGCCCTTAAGATTCCCGAAGGGAATGTATGTTTATAGTACATAGTACCATTATTTTCAAAATCCCGAAGGGATTATATGTTTATCTTCTTTATGCCAAGGATAAACATATAATCCCTTCGGGATTTTGAAAAAAGACCCTAGACCGTGCTATAAATATACATTCCCTTCGGGAATAAGATAGCGCCTGGATAGTTACAAGCGCTTATCGAGCATTTTTACTGGATAAGCGCTTTCCTTTTTTTTCAAATTTCCTGCCTACCGCAAACGATCCATCGATTTTACCGTTTGATCATCTTTATTGATAAAACGATACGCCAAAAAGATCAACGCCAATCCCACCGGAGTTAGATACACGCCAAGTCCGTCATTAATGGGTTGATTGCCAGCGCTGTTGCTATTTTGTAGAAAAAAAAGAACCGTCAAAACAATCCCAATGATGGCTGCGATGGCTGAAAATATGGTCAAGCGCATTTGCAGTTGTCGGTTGTTGAATAGGAAAATCCCAATGATGGCTAACGCGCCGGCACCAATAAAAAGCACCATTAAACCGATATTGTCTTGAATGGTATAGGCGCTATCGGCAAAAAAAGCCGAGGTGGCCACTGGTTTAGCAGTAGTTGCAAAGGGCAAGGCCAGCAAACTCAAAAAAGCGCCCCCGCCAAGGAGCAAAAAAATGGATTGAATTCTTTGGATCATATTTAGCAATTTTGCGCTAATTTACATGGAACGGTTAATTTATTCATCATTATTATTACGTCCACTTCATTCACTATGACCGCATATCATTTAAGTTATTGGGAGCAGCAGTCTTTCTTCAAAGACTTTCAGGTAGCAGTGTTGGGGAGCGGCATCGTAGGGCTCAACGCCGCTTTGGAACTCCATGCCATGGATCCCTCGCTCCGCATTATGGTGATTGAGCGCGGTCCGTTACCGGCGGGCGCTAGCACCCGCAACGCTGGTTTCGCCTGTTTTGGTAGTGTAACGGAGCTCTTGGATGATTTAACCCGAATGGAGGAAACGGCAGTTTGGGATTTGGTAGCAAGAAGATACCAAGGCCTACGGCGTTTGCGGGAAAAAATTGGCGACCAAGCGTTGCGCTATGAGCCATTGGGTGGTTATGAATTGTTTCGGGCGGATGAAAAGGCTATTTTTGAAGCCTGTTTGGATGCCATACCAGGATTCAATCGCCGGATGCAGGGCATTACTGGACTTTCCGATACCTATCGATTGGCAACTGACCGCTTGGGAAACTTTGGTTTTCAACATACGGCATCGCTGATCCTCAATCAAAGCGAAGGGCAAATTCACACCGGCCAAATGATGCTACACTTGTTGAACAAAGCACAGGCGGCGGGTATCCGAGTGGTGAACGGTCTAGAAATTAAACAATTGGAGCAAACCAACGCAGGTGTTACCTTGACAACTGGGGATGGTTGGGAACTATCGTTTGAAAAATTGCTGGTGTGTACCAATGGTTTTGCCCAGCGTTTGCTTCCTGAGTTGGAAGTGACGCCCGCCCGCAACCAAGTGCTGATTACAAAACCGGTAGAACATTTGCCTTTCGAGGGGAGTTTTCATTACGACCGGGGGTATTTTTACTTTCGAAACATTGATGGCCGCATTTTGCTGGGGGGCGGTCGTAATCTAGACCCGCAAACCGAGCAAACCGACCAGTTTGGCGATAATACTATGATCCGCGAAGCGCTGTTACGTATGCTACAAGAAGTCATTTTACCTGGCCAAAAAACCGAAGTAGCTGCTTGGTGGAGTGGAATTTTAGGATTAGGCGACAAAAAATCGCCGATTATTCGGAAATTGGGGCCGCATTTGGCGGTAGCCGTCAGAATGGGCGGCATGGGCGTGGCCATCGGAACCTTGGTAGGCGAAGAAGCGGCTCGGTTGTTGTTGGAATAGGATGCTGCTGGAAGTCATAAGAAGCTGTTAAGAAAGCAGCATTATTAGTTTTGGAAGCGTCTAGGGAACGGGTGAATAATAAGTGGTCGCTTTTTCGCCGCCGCTATTTTGCTGCCAATCGACTATCTTTTGAGGCGCAATGTGGTGCATTGCAACGAAAAAGATAGGAAGAGTGGCGGTGAAAGAGCAAGGCAAAAGGGAGTACTTATTGTTTAACCGTTCACTGAATTTGAAGGATCAATTTTTTGTGCATTGAAAAAACAAAATATGCCATTGTATTGGCGGCATTGGTTAGGGTTGTCGGTATTGATTTTTGGGATGGCTACCTTGCTTAGCGCTCAGAAGCAACCCGCTATTGTAACTCCGCCGCCAGTAGATCCCAACGCCAAAAGAGTTGATGTGCGCTGGGCTGATAACTTGCGGGTTATGCAGCAAGAAATCAAGCAGAAAAAAGAAGACATTCAAAAACTGCTGGGACATGTTTTGATGAAACAAGACAGTGTGTTTATTTCCTGTGATTCGGCGATCATCGTTAATGGTGTTTATGTATATGCTTACAGCCACGTAATCATTCAACAAGGCGATTCGCTCACCATTTTTTCCAACCAAGCGGAATACGACGGTCTTACCAAGTTGTCGAATTTAACCGGAGATGTGGTGCTCGACAACAACGGACAGCGTTTGTTCACCAACCGACTTGACTATGATGTAGCGCACAAGATAGCTACCTATAAAAATGGCGCCACTTTGGCCAATGACTCTACTCAGTTGACCAGTAAAAAAGGCATCTATTACGTCAAACAGCACGAAATCTATTTTGAAGACGATGTGAAAGTGGTGGACGCCAAATTCAAACTTAAAGCCGATACCCTCAAATACAACACCGAGAGCAAAACCATTTTTTTCCATGGCCCAACTCTGATCACCACCGATAGCAGCAAGATCTATTGCGAAGCCGGTTTTTACGATACCAACAACAATGTGGCAAAATTTGCCAAAAATGCCCAATACACCAAAGGCCTGCAGGAGGCTGAAGCTGACACCATTCGCTACGAAGCGGCTACAAAATTGTATACCTTAGATGGGAAAGCGCGGGTTCAAGATACAACCCGACTGGCGCTGGCCGATTACATCCAATACAATGAACAGCAGGATACCCTCTTCATGCGTGGGCAAGCCAAGTACCAGGAAAAAAAGCAAGACATCACCTCGGAAGTGATCCGCTATAACCGTAAAACCAGCACCTTTGCCACGCGTGGTCGTTCCAAGATCAGCAATCCACCACAGATTTTACTCGCCGATCAAGTAGACTTTGGTGACCAAACCGGCGTTGGGTTGGCCACGGGTAACGTTTTTTGGCAAGATACCTCGGGCAAGGTATCCATCGAATGCGCCAAGGCCTTGTACAATAAAGATACCGATTACCTCAAAGCATCCGGCGGTATCAAGGGGCGGCCGGAAATGATTTCCTTGGTGGATCAAGATTCGATGTTCCTTTCGGCGGATACGCTAATCTCTTTTCGCCCTATCGTCCAATCCAAGGCAAAACAAGACAGCATTGCGCGGGCTAAAAAGATAGTGGAAGATCGGAATAATGGCATCGGACTTTTGGTATACCGCGATACGGTATCGGCTGAGGCGCAGCAAAAAATGGCGACTTTGCGAATGGTGGCAAAAATCGATTCCCTGACTCATATCCCCACGCTGCAAGATGCGGCAAAAAAACGCCGATCCAATACCGCCATTGCAAAACGGGATACCATCCAAAAAGACAGCAATCGGATTTTGTTGGCCTATCATAATGTGCGGATTTATAAGAAAAACTTTCAGGCGGTAAGCGACTCCCTGGCTTATTCTTCGCTCGACTCGCTGTTCACGTTTTACAAAAAACCGGTGATTTGGTCGGACACAAGTCAGTTTACCGCGGACACCCTGAAAGTATTGTTGAGCAATAAAAAAATCGACCGCATTTTGATGCGTTCCAACGCTTTGATCATCAACCAAACCGACGGCGAATATTACAACCAGATTAAAGGGCGAAACATTGTAGCCCGTTTTTACGACGGCAGTTTGCGGCGCATGGATAGTTATGGCAATGCCGAGGTGGTCTACTACATCAAAGACGACAAAGGCGCCTATGTGGGGGTGAACAAAACATCGTGTAGCGAAATGGTGATCCGGATTGACCCTGGCAACCAGATTCGAAAAATCACCTTTATCACCACTCCCAAAGCGGTGCTTACCCCGATGCGCAAGGCGGATCATGAAAAACTAAAACTAGGCGGCTTTCGGTGGGAAACAGAGCAACGCCCAAGAACGCGGGCCGATATTTTCATGACCAAAAAAATAATGGTAGCTGCGCCATCTCCGCCACAACTCAATCTAAATCGTTGATATACTTAATTTTGGAAAACAAATGAAAGGTTACTGGTTTTTGTGCATCCTGCTTTGTTGGGGAGTATACAGTGGCGCCCAAGCCCCCAATGCCCAACTTACCCAAGCTTTAAAGTCCTATCAACAGGGTGATTTTGTTTCTGCGATAGCTGAATATCAACAATTGATCGCTGGGGGATATGATGATGCAGGGCTGTATTTCAATTTAGGCAATAGCTACTTCAAGCTCAAAGAAAAGGGTAAAGCGGCGTTATGCTATGAAAAAGCTTTATTGCGCGATAATGGGTATGCGGCTGCGCGAAACAATTTAACCCTACTGCGTTCCCAACTGGTTGATCAACTAGACGAAACTACCGATCCGCAGTGGTGGGAATGGTTTTTTAATCCTCAGTGGGTATTATCCAGCAACCAATGGCTACAAGCAGGATTGGGAGCTTGGTGGTTGGGGATATTGGGTTTATTGATTTGGCGATTGGGAAAGGATAGAACCCAGCGACGGATAGGTTTCTTTGGTGGGGTAGGGTTGACCTTGTTGGCAGTGTTGCTTTTTTTACCCGGCGGGTTTAGTTATCGGAACAGGTATTTGAAAAGAGCAGCGATTGTTTTAAAAACGGAAATCCCGCTCAAACGCGCTCCGGAAACGGCGAGTGCAGTGGCTCGTAAACTCCACGAAGGGACCAAGGTATACCTAGACGACGAATTGGCGGATTGGTACAAAGTGCATTTGTACAATGGTGATAGCGGATGGATTGCGGCCTCGGGAGTGGGGCTAATCCAATAAAAAACCCTATCTCTTTGAGGAGGTAGGGCCAATTATAAAGCTATGAAAACTAAAATATTATGACGAGAAATGGGGCAGATTACTCCGCCCCATTCTATACAATAAATTATATCCTTGGATTATTCTTTGCCGCCTTTAAGGTGGTCTTGATAAGCTTGTAATTCATCCCAAGCGCCATCGTTAGCTAGCTGAGCTTGTTTTGCCCAAGTACCTGGGTCGTGGATGCGGTAACGAGAACCTGCTTCGTCGAGGATTGCATTCAACTTGTCCAAATCAGCTTCAGCCAATTCAGCCCAAGTAGTAATGCCTGCAGCGTGCATCAATTCCTCGATTTTTGGACCAATACCTTCAACGATTTTAAGGTCGTTCATCTTCCATTTTTTGCCTGCAAAGGCAAAAGTGGTGGAATCAACAGTAGGAGCAACTGAAACAGGAACTTCTACTTCAACTGGCTTGGCAGTTGGAACGTCCAAAACTTCTGGAACATCAGTTGATACCGATAATTCAGGAAGTGGGCTGCCATTCTTTTTCACCAAAGGTCTGATGTTAACAAAAACCCGATCCTTTTTTGAACGCGTAAACTCAACCGTGCCTTCAATTGCAGCATGGATGGTAAAATCGCGGCTTAGGTATACGTTTTCACCAGCGTGGAATTTAGTACCGCGCTGACGAATCAAAATGTTACCTGCTTTGGCATACTGACCACCGAATAATTTCACGCCAAGGCGCTTACTTTTACTATCGCGGCCGTTATCGGAACTACCTACACCTTTCTTATGTGCCATGGTTGTTGTCTTTTTTTATTTTAACCAACGATGCTGTTGATCAAAATTTTAGTGAACGATTGGCGGTGGCCATTTTTTACGCGATAGCCTTTGCGTCTTTTCTTCTTGAACACAATTACTTTATCGCCTTTCTGATGCTCCACTACGGTAGCATTGATTTTTGCGTTGCCGACAAACGGTTTTCCTAATTCCGTTTTACCGTCTCTTTCCAACAAGTTAACTTGCTCAAAAGTGACCGTATCGCCTTGGGCGGCGGCTAGCTGGTGGACGAAGAGCTCCTGCCCTTCCTCAACTTTGAACTGTTGACCAGCTATCGTTACGATTGCAAACATTACCAAAATTTTTAAAAAGAGCTTTTTGTAAAACCTTGAATACAAGAACTTTCAACTCGATTCAAAGCCTTCAATCAACTCAAATGATGAAATGAGGTGTAAATATAGTTAGATCAATGGGAAATTCCAAAAGAGGAGCCAGAAAATAACGGCAAAAAGTTAATTGTCAGTTAGAATATGGTTTAGGTCCCAAATTTGCATCCCCTGTTCAGCCTCTGAACCAGCGATCGGCGCTGCGCAGAACCGTAATCAAAAGGATTGGAATAATGGCCAGATTAAATTGCTGTGGCCACCAAGGGAAAAAAAGCAAGACTACGATGGTAGACCCGCCCAGAATCAACCACCAATAGCGTCTTTTTTGCCCTAATGACCCTAGTGCAAAAAGATACAAGGGGTTGGTCCAGATTAAATTCCAATTGTCTTTGGTGGCAATGTGATCGGTTCCAAACCACATGAACAATAAAATGGAACCTGCGAGTCCTAAAACCCCAAAGAAGAAGGCATCGGCAATATTTTTTACCCGCTTGTTTCCCCAGATGCTCACGCCTAAAAAAATCAGAGCTAGGAGGCTAAAAAACAAGCCCGGTTTGGGGAAATAGCTTGGTTTCATATAAAGCGGCCCGCCTTGCAGGATGGTTTGGGTAGGTTCGGCTATTAGCTTGCCTTGGTATTTGGCTTTACTGAGATTTTTGGCGAGGTAATCGGGTAAAAACATCTCATTGCGAAAAGTGCCTAACTGATCGGTAGGATGCCCCAAAACCAAATCAATCCCAAAATCAGACCAAGGCATAGCACCCAAATATTCGTCGAGTAGTTGACGGAGGTGTTTGATTTTACGAACGGTATCCTGTGGGGAATAGGTAATGGGCAGCGATTTTTCTACTGCATCGCGCATACGTGGAATGGAAACAGAGGAGTGTTTGTCAGGGCTAAGTAGTGATTTTTCCACCACATCGCGGATACGGGTGGCGCAGTTGTCGAAGAAGAAATCGTACTTGTACTCGCGGTTTTCAGGGCGATAGTTGTTTTCCAGGAACAGTAGAAGTTTGCGTTTGGCGGCAACGGGGAGGTTCAAGCGGGTCTCCGTTACGGTTCGGCCTAAGTATTGGTATTCGTACATGAAATCGCTGAAAGACTGCACCCCCATCTGATACAATAACTTACCGCGAAGAAACTTAACGTAGAAATTGGGGGTGCGGAAATCAAAAATACCATAGTTAATCACCAGATCAGTATAGGTTGCTCGATCAGTAAGACGGATACCGCTGTGACCAAAAGTGCTGTACAATTCATCGCCGGGCGAACAAGTCAATAAACTGATCTGAGTGCTATCAGAAAATGAACGCAAGGAGGGAACCGAATAACTTTGGGCTTGCAGACCGGCGGCGCTACTAAGTATAACAAGGAGGCAAGACGCCCAAATTATTTTTTTCATTAGGTAGCAATTAATCAATGATTTTAGTCAGCAAAAAAGACAAAAAACAGAGCTGCCACAAGATAAGCTCAATTCAAAAAACGGCCATTAGTTTTTTTAAAACCAAGGAAATTAAGGGAATCTGACAGCCTTTTTTCCGTACGTCCAAAAGGCGAGTATAAAAATTGCTTCTTTCGCTAATAGTTGTAAATTGCCCCCGAACAGAAAGTCCTTTTGAAATTTTGTTCTAATTGATGGAGTTTCTTCTTGAAAAAAAATCAGCTAGGCATAGTTGCTTTTTGAGCTCGAAAAAACACCTTCAAAGTAATCCCGTGTATTGAATAAAAGTGGCAGTTAGTTAAGAAAGCAACAATGAGAATAGGAATTTTATCCCGTTCGCCAGAGCTCTACTCTACCCAGTCGTTGTATCGAGCTGGAATGAGCAGAGGGCACATCATGGAGATCATCAACTCCAATCAATGTAATCTGGTGATTGAACATGACCACGCCGAGGTGTATTACAACGATCGTCCGTTGAGCAACTTAGATGCCATCATTCCTCGCATTGGCACCTCGTTCACTCCTGAAGGCGCCGCCTTGGTTACCCAGTTCCAATTGATGAAAATTTTTTCCACCCTCAATCCAGAAGGCCTTTTGCTGGTGCGCGATAAATTGCGCTGCTTGCAACGGGTACGTTTGGCCGGTATTGATGTACCGGCAACTGCTTTTGTAGCGGAGGGGCAACAGGCTGGAAGCTTTATTGATCAAGTTGGCGGGCTGCCAGTAGTGATTAAGATGGTAGAAAGTACGCATGGCATCGGAGTGGTATTGGCCGAGTCGTACCGCAGTGCCGAGTCTACCGTTGAAGCTTTTTTGAAGCTAAAAGAACGGGTCATCGTGCAGGAATTTATAGCCGAGGCTGGTGGCGCCGACATTCGCGCTTTTGTAGTCAACGGCAGGGTAGTGGCTTCGATGAAACGCCAGGCAAAGGAAGGTGAATTTCGTTCCAACTTGCATCGTGGTGCTACTGCCCAATCGGAACCGTTAACAGAGCTTGAGACCTATGTTGCCTGCAAAACCGCTCAAATTGTAGGGCTCGATATAGCTGGAGTTGATATTCTGCGCTCCGCTCGGGGACCTTTGGTTATGGAGGTAAATGCTTCTCCAGGATTGGAAGGTATTGAATCGTATACCGGAGTAGATGTGGCCAGTAAAATCATTTCCTTCGTGGAGCGTAAAGTATTGGCAAAAAATAAAAAGAAGCTTAAAGTAATCGTATAGTCTTGTAAAGAGGATTGCCAGAACACAAGCGCTTAGCTTCTGACAATCCTCTTTTTTCTTAATTTATCTCCCTAAAATGTCCCAATTCATAAAAGTATACAACACCATTGTTGAGGCGGGTCAGAATACCATTGTCAAAATTCCAGTTGGTCGTATTCCATCCGGTAATGTCATTTCAATCAAAGCGCATGTTTATCGCGGTCCGCGACCAGGGCCATGTATGGCCGTCACCGGCGGAATGCACGGCGATGAGGTTAATGGCGTTGAAATTGTACGTCGAGCGATAGAGCAAGGTGTTTTTGAAAATTTATATGCTGGAACGGTTATTGCTATTCCTTTGCTCAATGTTTACGGCTTTATCAATTATTCCCGAGACGTATCAGAAGGAAAAGACATCAACCGTAGTTTTCCTGGTAACCCCAATGGCTCAATGGCTGCCAGGGTAGCCAGCCTTTTCACCCGCCAGATATTGCCTTTGGTTGATTTTGGAGTTGATTTTCATACGGGAGGACGCAACCATTACAACTATCCGCAAATTCGCTACAATTTAGAGCATCCCCTAAGTCGGGAATTAGCGCTTACCTTTGCAGCTCCATTTACGGTTGCCAGTAAGCTCATTCCCAAGTCTTTGCGTAAAACGGCGCTGGATGTTAATAAAGCTATTATTGTTTTTGAAGGCGGAGAAAACCTGCGTTTCGACGATTTTTCTATCCAACAAGGCATCAATGGCCTGCGGCGGGTGATGGTCAATCGCGGGATGTTGCCCGATGCCCCACCGGCGAGCCCCACCGAGACCTTAAACCATTCCTCCTGGATGCGCGCCAATCGATCGGGCATCTTTCGTTGGATCAAGTGCTCGGGCGAACCCATCGTGAAAGGGGATATCGTGGGCACTATCAACGACCCTTTTGGGGAGGACAGCTACCCGGTACGTGCCAAAAAAGATGGCTGGATTATTGGCCATTCTAATTCACCAGTAGTCACCCAAGGCGACGCGTTGTTTCACATTGGATACAATAAGCGGGTGAAGTAAGCCAATCCTCTTCTACAACCAATCAATCTTCCGAAGGAGGCGCGCAATCAAATACTTTTTTGTTCTTCAAATACTTATCCAAAAGCCGGATTGGGGTAAGATCATTTTCTGGGTTATCCGCAATGATGTTGTAGATTTCGTTGTGGATGGCCGCTTTTTGAAGGTGTGCGATGATGTCGACCCAAGCTTTTTCCTGCTCACTGGTGGTTCCGCTTGTGCAGGATTTTGAAAGTTGCGGCATCAAAGTAGTTATGACCATATTGGCTTCTAGTGTCTTCAGGTTTTTTTGAAACGATTTTTCCAAACGCAAATACGCAGGATTACCGGCTGGTAAATCTTTTAAGTTGTTTTCGGATAAACGCAAAGCTAATTGTGTAGAGGCATCCACTAGTCTTCTGATTTGGGGTGATGTGTTTGCGCCATCCAAGCGTTTTAATGCTTCAATAACGCCAAATTGGGCTTGCAAGAATCCACTAATGGCGTTTTCTCGTTCTCTTAGCAAACCTTTGGAAACTGCAGCCTTGGGGTCGGTAGCTGCATCATAAGCCGCACGATAATAGAATTCAGCAGCCCGCGCCAATAAATACCCTTTCCAGGTGGGGTCGACGCCTGCTTGTGATAATTGCTCTTGGGTACGTACCAATAGCAAATCGCCAAATAAGGTATACGTTCGCGGCAATACCCAACCAGTACCTGGATCTTCTTTGGAAGGCGGGTCAAAGGCTAAAATCTGCAAGTTTTGCACAATACGACGTTGCAACAGCAGATTGGTTCCACCTATTTTGCGCAAACTATCCAGCAATACTTGGGCGTATAAGGTACGGGCATTAGCATCATCGGAAAAATTGACCATCAAAAGATTGAGCTTTTTTTCGGCTAGTTTTAAGTTGTTGGTTTGTAACCCTTGGTAATAGGCATTGAGCGCCTGATGGTATGGGCTTTCAATGATTTGGGTTTTTCGTGCACAACCCAAACTCAGCAAGAGCAAAAAAAATAGGGTATATATTGGAGTTTTCATGAATGCTTTTTTGGAAATCGTTTTGGAAGATAAAAAAATCATTAACCGGCGGCGCTAGCCAATGCGGCGATTTTTTTCTTGGCTTCGTTCAGCTGTTGAACGCGGGTATTGATTTGGTTAATTTCCGGAACTTTTACTGGATCAACCGGCGGCGCTGACAATGTTTTGAGTTTTTGGTTGAGTTCATTGACTTGGTTGTTGATGACCAGCGTGCGTTCTTGTACCAAAAAATTCAGGGTAAGATTGATGGTATTGTTGCTGCCGCCAGTGATGGCATCCCAACTAAGACTGCGAATTTGGTTGTTGAGTTCCAGCAAGTTTTGCTCGCTGATGGTAAGAATTTTGTAGCGCTCTGATTGCAGCATCATCTTGGTGTAGCTGGGAATAACATCGCGCCATTCTTCCAAAGAAAAAGAATCGCCAGGAATAAGCTGGGCTATTTGCAGCGCAAGATCATAGTAGCGCACACCAGCAGGATCTTGCCATACCCCAATCAATTCTTGCAATTCCGGAAATTCATCCAGCTCTTTGTTGTCCATGTAATGATGGATATAGGTACGGGCGATGCGCAGAAACCGCAAATTTTCTTTCCAATGCGGATGATCTAAGTCGTTGAGGATAGCGATTTCCTTCTGAAACTGGGCAGCGGTGCGCGGATAAAGGATTTGGATTTCACCATTGAAAAAAGTACTGATTTCGGTAACGGTTAGCTCAATGCTGATGGGATTGCGGAAAATCCCTTGAGCCCGCACTTGGGTATCCAACTTGCCGGTTTGCTCTTCTACTTTTTGGCGTACCATTTTTCCTAAACGGATAAAACGGAAAAGCAACTCCGTACCAAAAGACAAGATAGTTGGTAGTAATTGAGCTGGATTACCAAAACTGGTAGCAGTGCGAAAAACTTGGTTGAAAACGCCTTTGAAACGTTCTAATGGTTGGGTTGAATCTTGTGCCATGGGCATCAGGGTTTTAAGTAAAATAAAGTTTTAGGGACTAACGCCCTAAATGTAAGGTATATTACCAATAAATCCAATGAAACCGATTTTGCTTCAAGGTATTCCACTCTATGGCAGGAGCGGGGAATTTCAGCCAAGAAAGCCCCGTGAAGATCGTTTTCAGCAAACGGCTTTTGGTACGGATGCGGCGCAAGTCTACATCAATAGCCAAATAATATTGCTGATACCGTTGCTGATCGTTTAGGAAGAAAACGTTCCCCCGCGGATCGGTATAGGCATTGCCATAAGCACCATAGACATTTTGGGCGCCATAGCCAAACGCAATGTTGAGCCAACGCGGAAATTTACTTTCGGGACTCAAATGCATAAAAGCGCTGGGGTTCACCGATGCCCAAACCGTCATCCCATTGTAGTCTTTAATGAAAGCTTCGGAATAGGTATTGCCAAAAAGGCCATGAGCAATTTGTTTCTGCGTTAATGCGCCCGAAGGATTGCCCCGAATGATGTCGTTGTTGTAATTGGGGCGACTATTGGAAACCTTAATCTGAATGCGCTGGTCTTCCCAGAGTAATTCCTGAGCGACAAAAACGCCAGTTCCCAAGGTATTGAAAGTAACATCGGAGAGCGAAAACCCCCAGCCGCTGGAAAAACCATCCATCACTTCAATAGTAGACTGTAGGAGGGTACTGACACCTGCGCCAACCAAAACAGCTGGTTTGTGGCGAATACCGATCCAGCGCGCGCCATTGAAAGCCAAATTGGATTCAAAATAAGCCGTAAACATATGCCCGGCTTTGTCCATGTGCTCCCATTCGCCAAAATCATTGAAAATATGGAATTTACTCTGCGGGTAATCCTTGTACCAGAAGGAGTATAATCCTACTGATGCCGCAGTATACGCCGCCGCACCAGTTCCTGCTAAAAGCCAAAAACGTTTTTTATTAAAAGTATCAGAGGGTTCGAGGAATTTCCAAGGGTCGCGCGGAGTAACCTGACCATGAATAGTATGGTGCATGAAAAAAAGGAATACAACCAACATTTGGTAAAGTAGTGTTCGCATGGTAAATTGGAGATGAATTGTACACAAAATCTATTGTGAAGGATCGGTTGTATGCAAAAGCTTCTATCCCTTTTTTGATACAGCGTTCCATTCCAATAGGCGAATCAAAGATAAGCCATTAACACCCAAAACCAATGACAAAAGAGCATCTAACTTGGCTAGCCAATGAAGTCCCGCTTTGGGTAAAAAACGAGATCATCACCTCAGAGCAAAGCGATCGCATTCTATCGCAATACGCTTTAGATGAAGAAACCAATGAACCCAAGACAGCTGAAACCTGGAGTCCAGGAATTGTTGCCTTGAGCGTTTTAGGAGCTTTGATGATTGGCGGCGGACTGCTGTTGATTTTAGCCAACCAATGGGAGCATTTTTCGCTGTTTTGGAAACAGGTGATGAGCTTTTTGCCCATTGTAACTGGGTTTAGCGTGTTTGTCTATGCTTATGTTCAACAATTGAGAAGTATTGCCTGGCGTGAAGGGGCTTCCGGTTTTTTTATGGTGATGGTAGCAGCATCTCTTGGGTTGGTGATCCAAACTTTTCAATTGGAATCAAAACAACCGGATACTATCCTGATTTGGTTGGTTGCTAGTTTGCCGATTATCTATGTCGCCAATTCTAGTTTAGCGGCCATCGTGTATCTCATTGGAGCTTTGGTATGGCAAGCCGATGCGATTGGCAATGAAAAAATGATCTATTGGTTGTTGTTTTTTGCCTTAACACCCCACTTATGGTTGAATTTGCGTCAACCCATTCAACAACCTATTCGGAGAAATTTATTGGTATTGACGCTGGCTTTAACCTGGCCGTTTGCCTGGTTTCCCAATTATGCCGGCGGTATTCCAGAGTACAGCATTCTTACCCCTACTTTGGCGTTAGGCGTTTACATGATGGTCAGTAGATGGGTTTATACTAATGAAAAACCAGGATTGTTAAGCCCTTTATTCTTAACGGGTTACCTGGGTGTTTTTATTTATACCTTAGTTTTAAGTCAAGACATGAGCATCCAAGCATTTAGCGTCGATGCATTGTGGAGCGGGCGTGTTTCTGGGCAATATTGGGGCTGGAGCTTGCTATGCCAGCTGTTCCTTGTCTTTTTATTGTGGTTGGTTCTGATTGTCAATTATTTCCGCAAGTCCCCAATGACCACAATCGGCGAGACTTTGCTTATTCTCTTTCCGGTATTTGCCTTGACCTACATTACGCTTTATCGACTCGACCCCAATGTTTATAATATCACAAAGCCCTACATCAACCATATTCCTTTGATTTTTGCTAACTTATATGGGTTGTCAGTGGGTATTGCTTTTATACGTCAAGGCATTGCCAAACCTGGCTTAGTTGAACTCAATTTGGGCATGTTGTTTATCCTTGGCTTGGCTGCTTCGCGTTTTTTCGACAGCGAATGGAACGAATTGTACAAAGGCCTGGCTTTTGTTGCGCTGGGAGTTGTGTTCCTCATTGTTAATCTAAGATTGGGTAGAAGGATGAAATAATCGCTAAAAATGTATTCCAGCCACTAAATAAATAGGGTTCTACGTTTACTTATGACTTAATTTAAACCCACAATCCATATGAAATCTTTGTAACTATCCAGCCTCCTTTGGCGGCTGGGGGATATTGACAATTGCATTAA